>NZ_JBHSXI010000010.1:0-50974 GCF_042662525.1 Halorubrum trueperi | reverse complement strand
GCGCCCGCGGCGAGGTTGGGGAGGCGTGAGGTGCGGGTGCGGTCCCGCGAGTAGAGCGAGCGGGAGTACGGAAGTCGCAGCGCCGAGCGGAGCGAGGCGATCGTCTTCCGGTGGTGCTGTGCGGGGAGGGGGACTCAAAGGGGCAGTCGCCGGCGGCTCTGCCGCCGGCTGCCAGAGGCGCTCCGCGCCTCGCGGCTGGGGCTTTGTGAGTGTTCACCGCGCCAGCAACAATCACTTATAAGCAACCAACGCCAGAAACACAGCGATTCACCGCGTCAGCAACGTTATATAAACAGCCGACGGCAACACCACTCATTCACTTATAAATATCTACTGTACCGCAATGAGATCCATTTTCCCGCGATCAAACAAACCGTCAACGGCAGCGCTCTGCAGTTCCACACCGCTACGACTGAAGAGTGGTAGCAGCGGAAAACGGAGAAGAGGGATATCCGAGATGACCGCCTCTCGCGGGATCGCGAGCGCTCAGTCGTCGGCCGGCGCTGCGCCGGAGCCGCCGTCGGAGTGCTGCCGTTTGACCCACGAGAGCTTGCCGCCGGCCGCGAGGATGTCACGCTCGCGCTCGGAGGCGTCGAGGTCGGCCGTGAACTCCCAGTCGCCGTTGACGCTCACGGTGAACTCCTCCTGCCCGGAGCGGACGCCCGCGGGCACGTCGTCGACGATTTCGAGGTCGTCGCCCTGGTCGATCTTCTCGTACGTCTCCGCGTCGATAGCGAGCGGGACGATACCAAAGTTGAACAGGTTCGCCTTGTGGATGCGGGCGAAGCTCTGTGCGAACACGGCCTCGATGCCGAGATACATCGGACAGAGGGCCGCGTGCTCGCGCGAGGAGCCCTGTCCGTAGTTCTCGCCGGCCACGAGGACGCCGCCGTCGGCGTCGAGCGAGCGCTGCGCGAACGTGTCGTCGACGCGAGAGAGCGTGAACTCGGAGAGCTTCTCGATGTTAGAGCGGTACTTCAGGATGTCCGCGGTCGCCGGGATGATGTGGTCGGTGGTGATGTTGTCCTCCATCTTGAGGAGGGCCTCGCCGCCGTCCACGTCGATCCCGTCCTTGAGCGGCACGTCGCCGATGTTCGGGCCCTTGACGAGCCCGTCGTCGATCGCCTCGTCGGGCGAGATGATGTCGGAGTCGTCCTGACCCATGCCGGGGCCGTACTTCGTCCCCATCTCCAGCCCGGGCGCTTCGAGGTCGCCGAGGTCGTCGGCGAGGTCGCGCGGGTCGACGATCTTGCCCGTGATGGCCGCCGCGGTGGCGACCTCGGGCGAGCAGAGGAAGACGGAGTCGTCCTCGATGCCCGAGCGGCCCTCGAAGTTGCGGTTGAAGGTACGCAGCGAGACGGAGTCGGAGGCGGGCACGTGGCCGATGCCGATACAGGCACCGCACGTCGCCTCGGAGAAGTTGACGCCGGCCGCCATCATCTCCGCGGTCCAGCCCTCGCGGGCCAGCATCTCGGAGGCCTGCTTGGAACCGGGCGCGACGATCATCTCGGTCTGCTTGGCGACCTCGCGTCCCTCCAGCATCTTCGCGCTGGGGAGGATGTCCTCGTAGGCACCGTTCGTACAGGATCCGACGATGACCTGCTCGACGTCGGTGCCCTCGTACTCGCTGACGGGGGCGACGTTGTCGGGCATCGACGGGGCGGCGACGAGCGGTTCGAGGTCGCCAAGGTCGACCTCGATCGTCTCCGCGTACTCCGCGTCGTCGTCGGGTTGGAGGTCAACGTACTCCTCCTCGCGGTCCTGGCGCGCGAGCCAGTCTTTGGTCTTCTCGTCGGTCGCGAAGATAGAAGAGGTCGCGCCGAGCTCGGTGCCGAGGTTCGTGATCGTCGTCCGCTCGGGGATCGTGAGCTTCTCGGCTCCCGGCCCGGTGTACTCGAAGATCTTGCCGACGCCGCCCTTGACCGTCAGCTCGCCCAGCAGGTGGAGCGCGACGTCCTTGGCGGTCGCCCACTCGGGGAGCTCGCCGTCGAGGTGGACGTTGACGACTTCCGGCATCTCGACGTAGTAGGGGCCGCCGCCCATGGCGACGGCGATGTCGAGCCCGCCGGCACCGATCGCGAGCTGGCCGAGTCCGCCGGGAGTCGGCGTGTGCGAGTCGGAGCCGAGCAGTGTCTTGCCGGGCGCGGCGAAGTTCTCCTTGTGGACCTGGTGGCAGATGCCGTTGCCGGGTCGAGAGAAGTACGCGCCGTACGTGCCGGCCGCCGAGCGGAGGAAGCGGTGGTCGTCGGTGTTCTTGAAGTCGAACTGATACGTCTGGTGGTCGCAGTACTGCGCGGCCAACTCCGTCTGAACCTCGTCGAGGTCCAGCGCCTCGAACTGGAGCCACACCATCGTCCCGGTCGTGTCCTGCGTCAGCACCTGGTCTATCTCGATGCCGATCTCCTCGCCGGGCGTCAGCTCGCCCTCGACGAGATGGTCATCGAGGATCTTCTCCGTAATCGTTTGTCCCATATCATCCGAAGTTGGCTCTCCCGTGGATATAAAACCCGCGAGTTTCCCGAAAGATCGACCGTGTTAGATCGGCCGAGCTGGCAATAATTGGTCCGTAAATGCTACGGTATCATTCAGCATGTCACGATCGATCGTAAGGAGAGTATAAGGCCCATAAAGGCGAATATCGGCCGTTCGAGGACTTCCGCCGTGTGGTCGCTCCGCGGACATCGATGCCGGGCACGGGGGTCGACACCGTTTAGTCTCGCCCGCGGATTCGGTCGGGTATGTACGATTCGGGAACGGCGGTCGCCGCGGCGCTCGAAGCGGGGGGTGCGGAGCTGGACGACGCGCAGCGACAGCCAAACGGCGTGGATCTCACGCTCGGCGCTGTCTTCGAACAGGCGGAGGCGGGGGTCGTCAGCCGGAACGGGAAGCGCGTCGGCGATCGCGAGGAGGTCGCTGCCGAGGACGGGAGGTATCGGCTCGGTCCCGGCACGTACGTGGTCAGGTACGGCGAGCCGGTACGGATCCCCGAGGAGCGGATCGGGTTCGTGCTCCCGAGGTCGACGCTGCTGCGAAACTCGTGCACGCTCGACACCGCGGTCTGGGACGCGGGCTACGAGGGCGTCGGCGAGGGACGCCTCGACGTCGGCCACGCCATCGAGATCGAGCAGGGCGCGCGGATCGCACAGATGGTCTTCGCTCGCGCCGACCACGAGGGGACCTACGAGGGGGAGTATCAGGGCGAGGGACTCTGACGCGAGGCTAGCGAAGCAGCGACTCTCGGGTACGAAAGGAAGAACGGCACGCCCGTGCCGGGAAAAGGTGGCACGAGCGTGTCGTTCAGTAGGTCCCCGCTGACGCTTCGGCCCTCCAAGCGAAGCGTCACCTGAATCGATCGGTGGAATCTACTTAAGCGTGCCGGGGGCGGCAGAGTTGTCGTCGCAGACGGTGACGGTGCCTTCGGGATGTCCGGTAGGGACCGCAGGTGGGGGGTCCGGTGGGATCCGGTGGAGTCCGGCCGCCAGCGGGAATCCGTCTACCGCTCGGACGCGGGCTCTCGCCTGGCCGGGTGGTCATCGTGAAGCCGGGCCCGTCCGGTACCGAGGAGACGCTCGCGGAGGGTGCTACCGCCGCGATTCCCGCAGCTCGTCCCGCTCCGGCGGCTCCGTCCGCTTCCCCAGTTCGTCCCGCTCGCGCGTCTCCCCCCGCTTCCGCCGGCCGACTTCGGATCCGAGACAAGGCCGCGCTCGCGAAGCTCGGGAACGACGAGGTCCACGAAGTCGGTCAGCGAGTCGGGACGGACGATCTCCTTCACGTTGAATCCGTGGACGCCGACCTCCTCGTGCCAGTACGCCAGTTCGTCGGCGACCTGCTCCGGGGTGCCGACGATCGTCGGGGAGGTGGTGCCGAGCCCGCAGAACTCCGCGACCTCGCGGACGGTCCAGTCGCGGTCGGGTTGGGACCTCGTGAACGCGTTCATGGTACCCTGGATCGCGTCAGTTTCGATGTGCTCGACTTTCCGGTCGGGATCGATCTCCGAGAGGTCCATGTCGAGAAACCCGGAGAGGAGCGCGAGCGTCGCCTCGACGTCGACGTGAGCCGCGTACGCGTCGTGTTTCGCCTCGGCCGCCGCCTCCGTTTCGCCGACGATCGGGACGACACCGATGAAAAATCGGAGGCGCTCGGGGTCCCGCCCGTGGTCGGCCGCGCGGGATTTCACGTCCCGCATGTACTCGCGAACGCCCGCCTCGGTAGGCTGGCTGGCGAAGACCGCCTCGGCGTTCGCGGCGGCGAACTCCCGTCCGCGGTCCGACGATCCGGCTTGATAGATGACCGGCGTCCGCTGCGGGGAGGGCTCACAGCCGTGCGGTCCCGGCACGGAAAAGTGGTCACCGACGTGGTCGATCGCGTGAACCTTCGCGGGATTCGCGTATCTTCCGCTCTCCCGGTCGATCTCGACGGCGTCGTCCTCCCAAGAATCCTCCCAGAGCGCGTAGCACACGTCGAGGAACTCGTCGGCGCGGTCGTACCGCGTTTCCTTGTCCATCCGCTCGTCGAGTCCGAGGTTCTCGGCCGCCGACTGCAGGTAGGAGGTGACGACGTTGATCGCGATCCGACCGTCGGTAAGGTGATCGAGCGTGGAGAACTCTCGCGCGAGCTGGTACGGGTGGGTGTACGTCGTCGAGCGCGTCACGGCGAACCCGAGGTCCTCCGTGACCTCCGCCATCGCGGGGACGAGGAGCTGCGGGTCGTTCGCGGGCGTCTGGACCGCCTTCTCGACGGCGACCTCTCGGTCGTCGCCGTACACGTCGTAGACCCCGCGGACGTCAGCGAAGAACACCGCGTCGAAGCCGCCGCGTTCGGCGGTTCGGGCGACCTCAGTCCAGTACTCGCGGTCCGCGTATCCCGGAGATCGATCGCCGGGGTAGGCCCACGATCCCGGCGAGACGTGCTCGACGGAGGCCATCGTGAAGAGATTCAGGTGCAGCCGATCGGGCATGGGAGACCGTAAGCGATCCGAACGTATTACCCCCCAGAAAGTGGCGGGACTTGTCGTGGTCGCGGACGAGAATCGAGAGCGTCGGGAAGTGAGAAGCGCGCCCTCTACGGCGACAGCGTCTCCGGCGCGGAAACGTACGCCGCGAAGTCGGAGGTCGTGATGATCCCGATGGGAGCGTCGCCGTCGACGACCGGGACGTGGTGGATGCCGTGTTCGACCATCGTCGCCGCGACCGCCGAGACGGAGTCCTGTGCGCCGGCCGTGAGCGGGTCCGGGGTCATGTACCGCTCGACGGTGGTTTCGGCTTTCGGCTGGCTCTTGGCGACGATGTCGACGAAGTCGGTCGTGGTGAGGATGCCGACCAAGGCTCCGTCGTCGTCGACGACCAGCGCCGAGCTGATGTCGTTGTCGAGCAGCACGGCCGCGGCGTCCTCGACAAGCGTGTCCGGAGTGACCGTGTGGAGTTCGCTCGTCATCAACCGCGCGACGAACACGTCATCGATGTCATCCATGGGCGTACGTTCCGGCGTCAGCGTATAAAACGTTCCTACGTAGGTTCCTGAGGACTCCGCACGAACCGATCGAAGCGTGTGACGGTCAGAGAAACCGCGAGAGTCCCGACTGCTGGCGAGGTCCATCACCGTCCGGATCGGCGACCCACGCGGTCCGCTCGTCGCGAAGCCGGGGAGCGCCGGTCTCCGGCGGGTCGGCAGCGTCGTACGCGGCGCAGTCGACGCCGCAGTCGCGTCCCGGATCGATCACCCGGGCGAAGCACTCGCAGTACGGGCGACCGTCTTCGGTCGCGATCGCGTGCGAGCAGCCGGGCGGCGTCGGTCGCCATCCCTTCCCGTACGCGCGCTCGGCGATCCGGCACCGCTTTCTGGCCTTCGCGCTCGGATCGACAAACGCCACGTCGGTTCGGAGGGCGCGCTCCTCCCTGACTTCGACGCCGGGCTCATCGGGGGTCAGCGGCTCGGGTTCCCGGATGATCTCTCGCTCTCCCGTCCCGGGGTCGAACCGCCAGACGCCGATCGCGTCGGGTATCCGGTTGAGGTGCGCGCGGGTGACGTACGAGGCGGTCGCGAGCACCACCTCGTCGAACAGTCCGAGCGCGGCGTCGTACCGCAGTTGCGCCGCGAGATCACCGGGCGTCCCGAGGTCGGGCTTGTTCTCGATCGCGGTTAGCGATCCGATCCAGTTATCGGGGTATCTGGCGGCCGCGCGGACGACGGGACGACCGTCGCGGCGCTCGCGTTCGAGGAATCCCACGTCGACCGCGCGGTCGACGATCGCGGCGGCCCGGTCGGGCGGGAGGTCGAACGCGTCGGCGACGGGGACCGCCTCTCCGGGGCCGATCGACGCCTCGATCGCGGGAGCCGGGATCCGCTCGGGGGTGATCGCCGCGCGCCGGTCGAACTCCGGACCGGGCGTCAGCACGCAGACGTCGACGATCCGACCGCCGGGGTTCGTGATCCCGGAACCGAGCTGGCGGGAGACGACGCGGTCCGGGGATTCGAGCGCGGCGCAAAGCGACAGCTCGAACCGGAACTCCATGGTGCGTCGAGGAGCGCCGCGGAGTAAAGCGCGTCGACGGCGGCGATGGCGAGGGCGAAGGCGGTGGCAGAGGTGGGGACAGGGCCGCCCCGTTCCGGTCGAAACCGGTATTCCGCGTCGGCGACTAGGTCGTCCATGCGCCGGGTCACCCGGAACCTCGTGGTCGCCATCGCGCTGGTCGTCGTCGCGCTGCTCGCGTTGGGCGCGCTTCCGAGCTACCTCGGCAGCGGCGACCCCTATTACCTCACCGCCGAGCCGATCGAGACGGACGGGGATGCGGTCGACGTGAACAACGTCACCGACCGCCGGTACCCGTACCTCACGGGCGCGCTCACGAGCGAGGACGGCCGCTCGGACGGCTACCAGACGGGCCCATACGGGATGAAAGAGTGGTTCACCCACACGCCCTTCGACGAGGTGGACGCGCTCGCCCAGCAGATGCCGGAGGCGGCGACCGAGGACGGCGTCCGCGTGAGCTATGAGGGCGAGACGTACGACGTCGAGGTGAGACGGCCGTGAGCGACGAGGAAACTGATTCGTCGGCTCCGAACGAAGCGATCGACGACGGCGACGCTCCCGCCGCCGACCTCGCCGACCTCCCCGCCTTCTCCGACGGGCGGACCCACTCGCTGCCGGGCGAGCCGGAGTGGCCGGTCCGGGAGGTCGCCGTCGAGTACGACCCCGGCTGGTTCGTCGGCGGGTACGACCGCGTGGAGCAGCCCGACGGATCGGAGAAGAACTACTACTGGGCGGAGCTGTCGCCCGCGACGGTGGTGGTCGCGGTCGCCGACGACCGAGTGCTGTTCGTCGAGCAGTACCGGCCGACCGTCCGGAACACCCAGCTCGAACTCCCCGCCGGAATCGTCGAGCCCGGCGAGTCGTACACCGCCGCCGGCGCTCGCGAGCTCGCCGAGGAGACCGGCTTCGCCCCGTCGTCGACCGCGCTGCTTCAAGAGGTGTGGTGTTCGACCGGCGTGTTGCGCCACAAGCGCGGCTACGTGTTCGCCGAGGGCTTGGAGCCCGTCGACGTCGACCACGATAGCAACGAGTTCCTCGTCCCGCGGACGGTCCCGATCGACGAGGCGCTGGCGATCGCCAGGGAGCCGCCGACGAACGACGCGACGCTGGAGGGGTTGCTGCTGGCCAAAGAGGAGGGGTTTTTATAGGGAGTTCGTAGGAGCGGCGAGAAGTAACGGCGGGTCGATGCGGTTGGGCGTCGCAGAACCCGACGCGCGTCCAGTTCCTCGAGGCAACGGGGAGATATTAGTCTCCTCGCGCCGTCGATTCGCGCATGAGCCAGACGCCGGATCAGTCGGTACTGCTGTCGGACGACCCGCCGCTCGACCTCCGCCTCTCCCAGTCGGAACTGGAGGCGACCCGCGAGCGCGTCGTCTCCTTCATCGCGGATCTCGTCGACGACGCGGGCGCGGAGGGTGCCGTCCTCGGTCTCTCCGGCGGGATCGACTCGACGCTGACGGCGCACCTCGCCGTCGAGGCGCTCGGCGAGGACGGCCTCCACGGGATCACCATGCCCGCCGAGGTGAACGACCCGGACGTGATGAGTGACGCCGAGCGCGTCGCCCGCGACCTCGGGATCGAGTACGACGTGGTCGAGATCCAGCCGATCGCCGAGGCCGTCTTCGAGGCGGTTCCGGAGGCCGCAGACGACCGGATGGCCGGCGGGAACGTCTACGTCCGGACCCGTGCGGTGCTGAACTACTTCGTCGCCAACGCGGAAAACCGGGTCGTGCTCGGGACGGGGAATCGCGCGGAGGCGATGACGGGGTACTTCACGAAGTACGGCGATCAGGCCGTCGACTGCAACCCGATCGGGAATCTGTACAAACAGCAGGTCCGCCAGCTGGCCGCGCACGTCGGCGTCCCGCGCGACCTCGTGATGCAGGAGCCGACCGCGGGCATGTGGGAAGGCCAGACCGACGCCGACGAGATGGGCTTCGACTACGACACCGTCGACGCCATCCTGGCGGTCCACGTCGACGGCGGTCTCTCCCGAGCGGCGACGGTGCGGGAGTTGGGCGTACCGGAGGCGGCCGTCGACAGAGTGGTCGAACTCGTCGAGCGCAGCGCCCACAAGCGCTCGATGCCCCCCGCGCCGGATCGGGATTTATGAGAGAATGCGCGTCTCGGCCGATCGGTGCTGCCGCTATTGTCGCCCGTTTGGCACCGTTGTAACACTTTTTTATACACAAGACAGGACGAAACAGCCGCTCGCTGAAGAGTGCGAACGTAGTAGAGGCAAGGCGTATATTCTACGGAACTACAGATGGTTCTGGAGAAATAGCACTACCGTTCGTCTGGGTCGATCGACAAACCCAACTGGTCGCACACGTCTTCGAGCATAGAAACGATAGTATCGGTTTGAGCCGATTCCGAACCCAAGTCCCAGCTCAGAGGCCCCAGTCCGGTTGCGCCGCCACCTGCGATCACCGTCACAGACGCCTGATCCGTGGCTTTCCGCTCAATCACGATCGTCACTTGGAGGTCCGAATTCGTCCGCAAGTAGTACTGTTCGGCTACGATGACTTCAAATCCATTGCCCGAATGTCTCACTACGGATTTCCCGTCGTTCTGATCTGAACTCCCGTACAGTGACCCACCCAGCTGTACCGTTTTCTCCTCTTTCCCGTCGGCCTCACGGAGGGAATTGTGCAGTGACTCCGGCAACTCCTCAACTGCCGTCCCCCGTACTTCTACCGTCTTTCGATACATTATCGCTACTGTGTCATCTATGCAAATAAAAATCACCACCCCACCGCAGGTACGGGTAGATCCACAGTGGGCTGTAGTGAGCGATCCGTGAGTGCCCTGTACTGACCGCACACGGGGTAGAATGTGTCATTTTCTGCAGGTCCGTCGGCAGAAACAGTAGCGAAGGTGCTGCCGGTCTCAGAACTCGCGGAGTGCTTCGAGCACAGCCCGCGCCGAGCCGTCGTCGATGGCGGCGCGGGCCACGTCGAGACCCTCCTCGATCGAGTCGGCGTCCTCGCGGGCGTAGATCCGGAGGGCGGCGTTGACCGCGATCGCGTCGGCGAAGGGGCCGTCGCGCTCGCCGGCGAGGACCGCCTCGGTGATGGCGGCCGACTCCGTCGCGACGTCGTCGACCGCGAGGTCGGCTTCCTCCAAGTCCATCCCGTACTCGGCGGTCTCGATGTCGAAGTCGTCGAAGGACGCGCCCTCGCTGCCGGCGTCGCCGGGGGTTCCGCTCGCGTCGTCGCCGTCGCCCGCCGCTTCCCACTCGGCGACCTTGGTGTACCCGGGGCGGACGTCGTCGTACCCCTCCATCCCCTGGAACATGAGGACGCGGTCGAGGTCGTGGAACTCGCTCGCGACGAACGTGTCGACGACCTTCTTTGCGAACGCGAGGTGGTAAAAGGAGCCGAGGTGGACCGACGCACCGGCGGGGTTCGCCAGCGTCTCGATGGTGTTGACGAACGTGCGGACGCCCATCTGGTCCCGGCGGTCGAACAGGTCATCGATCGCGGGGTTGAACGCGGGCTGGTAGTAGAAGCCGAAACCGGTCTCGTCGACCATGTCGGCGGAGTCCGAGGGTGTCAGTTCGGTGTGGACGCCAAGTTCGTCGAGGACGTGTTTGTACGCGTCCTGCTTCTGCGTGGGGACGCGGTCGCCGGAGTGGACGACGACGGGGGTGCCCGCGGCGGCCGCGACGACGCCCGCGGCGACGCCCAGGATCGCGGTGCGTCCCTTGCCGTCGTAGTTCGCGCCGCAGTCGACTGGGTCGGCGTCGGGTTCGGCGTACTCGACGCGCTCGCACATGACGTCGACGTACGCGCCCAGCTCCTCGGGCGTGTTTCGCTTCCAGCGGTTCGCGAGCCAGAACGCCCCGAGCGTCGTCGGGTCGGGCTCGTCCGCCAGGATGCGCTCGAACGCCTCGGTCGCCTGCGCGCCCGTCAGGTCGTCTGCCGACTTGTGACCGGAACCGCAGACGTCGGTCATCAGCCGCTTGAGGGGCCAGTCGCCGAACTCCTGAGTCGCCTGAGCCATAGGCGTCGTTTGGGGCTCCGAACGAAAAGTCCCTCGCTCGACTCCCGCGCGGCGGGAACCGGCCGCCGGAACGCTGCCCGCCGAAGACAGAGATACGTTCCGACCGACGATACCATCCCGTCCGTCAGATACCGCTCCCTCCGTCAAGACGTGAGCGCGCGCGAACGACGAAGCCGAATCGACTGACCCCACTCAGCCGTTCCGTGATACACATCCCCATGCGATGTGAAAACGAATGTTTCTTTTTAAAATGTTTTTAACTACATTCGTCTAACTATACTCTGATAAGATGCCTTGCTAAATCTCTAATAGCGCTAGAGTTATATATTCGTCCACCTAGTAGAAGAATGTATCCGATGACGTCCAAATCCGTGGCGACCGCGCTGACGCTGTATCGCTCTCGCACCCTGACGCTCGAACAGGCTGCGACCGTGGGCGGGTGCTCGACGGCGCAGTTCGAAGCGAGCGCGCGGGCGTTCGAGAACCCCACCGAGGCCCGCTGACGACTGAGTTCGCCCCTCACACGGCTGCGGCGGGGCTCCGAAACCCGTACGTACGCGGGGGTCCTTATCCGGCACAATGAGTCTGGACGCCGACTGGCGGGCCGGGATCGACGCGGTCGACGCCGCGCTCATCGACGACTACCAGAGCGGTTTTCCCGTCGAGGAGCGCCCGTTCGAGCGCGTCGCCTTCGAGGTCGCCGCGGAGACGGGCGTCGACGTCGACGCCGACGAGGTCCTCGACCGCGTCCGCGACCTCCGGGAGCGGGGCGTGTTCCGGCGGTTCGGGGCGGTGCTCAACCCACCGGTCATCGGGTCGTCGACGCTGGCGGCGGTGCGAGCGCCCGAGGACCGGTTCGACGAAATCGCCGAGGTGATCAACGGCTACCGGCAGGTGAACCACAACTACCGCCGCGATCACGAGTGGAACCAGTGGTTCGTCGTCACCGCGGGATCCCGCGAGCGGCGCGACGCGATCCTCGCGGAGATCGAGGAACGAACCGGCTGTGCGGTGCTGAACCTCCCGATGCTCACGGACTACTACATCGACCTGGAGTTTCCCGTGGTCAACGCTGATCGGTTCGCGAGGGAGTCGGGCGAGGTGCTTCGCGCCTCGGAATCCGCGAGCGGGGAACGAAGCGGTTTGCGAGCGTCCGAGACGGCGGTCTCCGCGACGCGCATCTCTGAGGACGCCCGCGGCGACCTCGCACCCCTCGACGCCGACCTCCTCCTGACGATACAGAACGGCTTCCCGCTGTCTGCGACCCCCTACGCCGACGTGGCGGACGAGATCGACGCACCTCTCGACGACGTACTCGCGGCGGTCGAGCGCCTGCTCGCGGGCGGGTGCATCAAGCGGATCGGTTGCGTCGTCAACCACGTCGTCACCGGGTTCACGAACAACTGCATGGTGGTCTGGGACGTGCCCGACAACGATCTCGATCGGCTCGGCGAGGCGGTCGGGAGCCTCCCGTACGTCACGCTGTGTTATCACCGCCCGCGCCGCCCGAAGCAGAACTGGGAGTACAATCTGTTCACGATGATCCACGGCCGCGAGGCCGAGGCGGTCGACGCGAAGATAGACGAGTTGGCGGCCGACCACCTTCCCTTCCCCCACGAGCGGCTCTACTCGACGGAAACGCTGAAACAGACCGGCGCACGGTACGAGGACCTCGTCGCGAACGAGGAGTCTGCGGAGAGCGGCGCGACGGTGACTGAAAGCAGCGCGACGGTGAACGAAGGAAAGCGCGACGGTAACTGAAAGCAGCGCGACGGTGAACGAAGGAAAGCGCGACGGCGAGACGAGTGCTCGACTCGATGAAAGCGGACGGGCTCTCTCAGCCGAGGAAGTACCGAGTCCAGGGGTACCGCTGGACGAGCGGTTGCCCGCCGACCTCGTATTCCTCGACGTACGCGTCGAGGCCGAGAATCCGCCCGGCCCCGAACGCGGCGACCGAGAGGAACACGAGCATGTACGCGAAGTCGCCGTTGATGTAGCCGTGCGAGATGTCCCAGTTGCCGAGGTAGAACAGGAGCATCATGAACGCGCCCCAGAACGCGGCGAGCCGCGTGAGGAGCCCGACGATCACGCCGAGTCCGATGAAGATCTCTCCCCACGGCACCGCGACGTTCACGAACTCGACGAACCACGCGCTCTCTCCCATCGCGGCGAACAGGCCGGCCGCCGGACTCCCGTTCGCGGCCGGCGCGTTCTGGAGGTACCCGACCGCGCTGAACTCTCCGCTGAGGACCTTATCGAGGCCGCTCTGGAAGAACGCAAGTCCGATCATCAACCGGAGCGCGAGGATGAACCAGACGCTGAGCGTGTGCAGTTTCCCTTCGACCGAGACGCCGCCGATCGTGCTTCGCAGCGAGACTTCCTGTGATGACATACGAGCAACAACACTCGCAGAGCTGATAAAAGAACAGGGAGATTCTCAGGGGTCAAATACGGATTCTGAATAGTTGGAGCCGCTGTCAGTCGGTTAGAGCGCGTATCGGGCTCAGCGTCGAGCCGTGACGAATGCCGCGACGAACCGGAGTTGAACGCCGCGACGAACTAGGACTAGCCCGACGACGAACCGGAGCGGAACTGAACGTCCGTCCGCGGCGAACCGGAGCCGTGACACCGCGGTGAGTCGGGTTTCACTTTCGCTTTCGGGCGGGTTTTTAAAAGGCGGCGGGACGACGTATCGGGTATGAGCCAGTCCACGTTCGACGACGACGACCTGTTCGGCGAGGCGGCCGCGGAGACCCGCGCGGAGGTCGAAGAGCACCTTGCGGCCGCCCGCGCAGAGCTTCCCGATCCGGACGCGGTCTGGGAGACGGACGCGGACAACGTGCTCGGCGCGCTCAACGGGCTGAAGTCCGCGCTCGACGCCGGCGACGCGATGGACAGCGTGCGGTCGGCGAAGAAGGCGTACGTGCTGGGCGAGCGCGCTGACGCCTTCGAGGACGCCGACGATTTAAAAGCGGAGATTGAGGAACTGGAGTCGCTCGTCGGCGACATCGAATCCGCCGCCGAGGCGGTCGCCTCGCTCACCGGCACCGTGCCCGCGATCCGCGGCGCACTCCAGGACGCGGCGGAGGAGGGCGACGGCGGGAGCGAGGAAGACGAGGAGTAGCGACGCCGCAGCTACCGCGTTTCCCGCTCGACGACGGCCGACGCGAGGTCGACGAGTGCGCCGCTCGCGAGGGCGAGCAGCTCATCGCCGCGCGCCGCGTCGCCGGCGGTCGGATCGCCGACAACGCCGTTGTCGGTGAACTCGTCGGAGTCGTGCGCGAGGTTCACCCCCGAAACCCACTCGCCCCACCGATCCGCGCTCCCCTCGGCGGCGGCCGCGACGCGGTCCTCTCGGACGAGGCCGGGGTTCGTCGCGCGCAGCAGCGCCGTCTCCAGCGGGCCGGCGTGGCCCATGTCGTCCGCGTGCCCGCCGACCGCTTCGAACCAGGTGAACGCGACCGCGTAGCCGTCGTGGGCGTCGTCCCTCGAGAACCGGCGGGCGACCTCGGCGAGCGCCTCCACGTTGCCGCCGTGTCCGTTGACGAACACGATCCGGTCGATCCCGTGCGCCGGAAGCGATTCGGCGGCCTCGCGGACGTACGCCCGGAAGACGTCCGGTGAGACCCACATCGTCCCGTCGAACGCGCGGTGCTCCTCCGCGACGCCGACGGGGATCGGCGGGGCGACGGCGACATCGCCGGACGCGGCGGTGTCGCCCCCGG
The DNA here is from genome assembly GCF_042662525.1 of Halorubrum trueperi. Lineage (NCBI taxonomy): Archaea > Methanobacteriati > Methanobacteriota > Halobacteria > Halobacteriales > Haloferacaceae > Halorubrum > Halorubrum trueperi. The sequence goes on along the minus strand of NZ_JBHSXI010000010.1, from coordinate 36,715 downwards.
CGGCCGCCGGCTCGTAGGCTGTCGCGCCCGCCTCCGCGACCGCGACCGCGTCGAGCGTGTCCGTGCCGAGCGGCGCGTGGGGGCCGTGCTGTTCGGTGCTGCCGACGGGGACGAACGCGACGTCGACGTCGGCGTCCCGCACGTCGGTCCAGGTGGCGTCCGCGAGTCGCATACCTGGTCGTCGACCGGACGGACCGTATAGCCGACGGTCTGAGCGGAACCGGACGGAGCCGGACGAGTTCGGACGGAGCCGGGCGAGATCGGACGGAACCGGGCGAGATCGGACGGAACCGGGCGAGATCGGACGGAGCCGGGCGAGATCGGACGGAACCGGGCGAGATCGGACGGAACCGGGCGAGATCGGACGGAGCCGGGCGAGATTGGACGGAGCCGGGCGAGATCGGGTAGTGGCGAGCGGGAGGCGCTGGGGCCACAGTCGGGAGAATTAATTCCCCGCCCGCCGATCTGGTACCATGGGGAATGAGACCGAGGAGCACGCGCGGGCGTACGGGGTGACGTTCGGCCCGCTGAAACGGGCGCTCAGAGAGCACCAGTATCCGGTGTCGGTCGGGGAGCTCGTCGAGCAGTACGGTGGATTCGAGCTGGAGACCGCGGCGGGAAGCGAGCGGCTGGAGTCCGCGCTCCAGCGCTCCGAGGAGTCGACGTTCGCCGAGCCGTGGGAGGTCCGCGACGCGATCCTCGACGGACTCGACGACGAGGCGGTTGTCGGGTATCGCTCGGACGCGGGGGACGAGGGCGGAAGGGACCGGGACGGAGGAAACGAGACGGTCGACGCGGCGGGCGATTGGAGTCAGCTGTCGGAAGCAGAAAACTAGGACTCGGTCGTCGTCGCCCTCCGGATCTCAGTCGTCGTCGCTCTCGGCGTCCTCGATAAGCCGCGCGGTCCGCTCCTGTGCCCGGTCGATGAACTCCTGTGGCAGCTCTTCGATTTCGCCCGCCTGCACGCCCCAGAGATGCGCGTACAGCCCCCCGTTGTCGAGCAGCTTCCCGTGGGTGCCGCGTTCGACGACCTCGCCGCCCTCCAACACGAGAATCGTGTCGGCGTCCTTGATCGTGGAGAGGCGGTGCGCGATGGCGAACGTCGTCCGGTCGGCGGTGAGCCGGTCGAGCGAGCGCTGGATCAGCATCTCCGTCTCGGTGTCGACGTCGGAGGTCGCCTCGTCGAGGATCAGGATGTCGGGGTCCTTGAGCACCGCCCGTGCGATGGTGATCCGCTGACGCTGGCCGCCGGAGAGCTTCACGCCGCGCTCGCCGACCATCGTGTCGTAGCCGTCGGGGAGGTTCTCGATGAACTCGTGCGCCTCGGCCGCCTCCGCGGCCTCGCGCACCGCCTCGTCGTCCGCGTCGAACGTGCCGTAGGCGATGTTTTCGCGGACGGTACCGTAAAAGAGGTACGACGACTGGCCGACGTAGCCGATCGACTGCCGGAGCGATTTGAGCGTCACGTCGCGAACGTCCTGTCCGTCGATCCGGATCGCTCCCTCGTCGACGTCGTACATCCGGAGGAGGAGCTTGAGGACCGTCGACTTGCCCGCGCCCGTGGGACCGACCAGCGCGAGCGTCTCGCCGCCGTCGACTGCGAAGTCGACGTCCTCGACGATGGTCTCCTCGTCGTAGCCGAACGAGACGTGATCGTACTCGACCTCGCCGTCGTCGACGACCAGCTCCTCGGCGTCCGGATCCTCGGCGAGCCGCGAGGGCTCGTCCATCAGCCCGAAGATCCGCGCGGAGGAGGCGCGGGCGCGCTGATACATGTTGATGATCTGTCCGAACTGCGCCATCGGCCAGATGAAACGCTGCGTGTAGAGGATGAAGACGACGAACATTCCGATGGAGAGGTCGCCGGTGAACGGCCCGGGCGGGGCCTCTTGAAACACCCAAAGCCCACCGACCACGAACGTGCACACGAACCCGATTCCCGCGAGCACGCGGAGCGCCGGGAAGAACGTGATCCGGGTCCGGATCGCGTCCCAGTTGGCGTCGAAGTAGTCCATCGAGACGTCGTCGACGCGGTCGGACTCGTACGGCTCGGTGTTCGACGACTTGATAACCTGGATGCCGCCGAGGTTGTTCTCCAGCCGGGAGTTCATCGTTCCGACCGACGAGCGCACCGCGGCGTACTTCGGCTGGATGGCCCGGATGAACAGGTACGTGAACCCGGCGATGACGGGGACCGGAAGCAGCGCGACCAGGGCGAGCTGCCAGTTGATCCACACCAGTAGGACGCCGATCCCGACCACCATCACGGACAGCCGGAACAGGGAGTTCATCCCGTCGTTTAAGAATCGTTCGAGCCGATTCACGTCGTTCGAGAGGATGGACATCATCTCCCCCGTCTGCTTGTCGGAGAAGAACTCCATGTTCAGCCGCTGCATCTTGTCGTAGGTGTCGGTGCGGACGTCGTGCTGGATGTGCTGGGCGAAGGCGTTGAACCCCCAGTTACGGACCCAGTGGAACCCGGCACCGAAGACGAACGCGCCGCCGATGACGAAAACGGTGAACCAGAACTGCTCGGTCTGTCCGGTCGGGAGCCACGCGTCGGGGAGCACGACGAGCGGGATCTGTTCGCTGAAGGTCGCGTCCTCGTAGAACACCGCGTCGATGGCGATCCCGAGCATGAGCGGAGGAAGGAGATCGAGGAGGCGCGCGAAGACGCTGGCGAGAATACCGACGGAGACCTGCGGGATGTAGTCGCGGCCGTACGCGAGGAACAGCCGTTTCATCGGATTCTCGACCTGCTCACGCTGCTCCTCGAACGGATCGTCTTCGTCCCACTCGGCGCTACTCATCACCGAGACTACCGGGTCCCCGGGGAAGTGCGTTTCCTTCGGATCGATCTGGACGGAAGGGCGTCAAACGCTTTTCCGCTCGATTTCGGGGTCGACGCCCGCGGCGTCGAGGTCCTCGCGGATCCGTCGGCGGAGCGGATCGGGAATCTCGTCGCGAGGGATCGGCGCGGCGGTGCCCGTGTGGTTCTTCTCGTCGACGTCGGCGTCGGCGTCGGCATTGGCGGGAGCGTCGGCGTTGGCGGGAGCGTCGGTGTCGCTCGCACCACCGCTCGCGTCGGACCGAGACGGCACCCGCCAGTAGAGGACGCGGCCGGCGGCGGCGTAGAACTCGATCGCGACTCTGTCGCCGCCGCCGTCGTAGTGGACGCGCGCGGCGGCCCCCTCGGCGCGCCATCCCTCCTGATCGACGAGCGCGGCGATCGACTCGTACATGGTTGATCTCGGGGGCGCGAACACATGTCGGCTTCGACCGGCGGCCGCCTCCGTGAACCCCTCGACCGACGCCCCGCGGACAGCGGTGCCTCGAAAGGAGTTTATCGCCGCCGGTCGCAGGACCGGTATGTCCCTTCGCGTCACCTTCCTCGGGACGGGCGGTGCCGTCCCGACAACCGAGCGCGCGCCGAGCGCACTGTTCGTCAACCGCGAGGGCGACCGCCTCCTCTTCGACTGCGGCGAGGGCACCCAGCGCGGCATGATGCGGTACGGCACCGGATTCGGCATCGACCACCTGTTCGTCTCGCACCTCCACGGCGATCACGTCCTCGGAATCCCCGGACTGATTCAGACGCTGGGCTTCAACGACCGGGCGGAGCCGCTGACGATCCACTGCCCGCCGGGAACCGACGGCGATCTCCGTGACCTCGTGCACGCGGTCGGGCACGACCCCGCGTTCCGCGTCCGGATCGAGCCCGTCGCCCCCGGCGAGGTCGCGCTCGACGCCGACGGCTACGAAGTCCGCGCCTTCGAGACGGAGCACCGGACCCGCTCGCAGGGGTATGTTCTCGACGAAGACGACCGTCCTGGGCGGTTCGACCGCCCGAAGGCGGAAGAGCTCGGCGTCCCCGTCGGTCCGAAGTTCGGCCGCCTTCACTCGGGAGAGCCCGTCGAGGCCGAGGACGGGACCGTCGTCGAGCCCGATCGGGTCGTCGGCCCGCCACGACCCGGCCGAACGTTCGCCTACACCGCCGACACGCGCCCGCGAGAGGGCACCGTCGAGGCCGCCGCCGACGCCGACCTTCTCGTCCACGACGCCACCTTCGCCGACGACATGGCCGACCGCGCGCGAGACACCGCCCACTCGACCGGCCGAGAGGCGGGATCGATTGCAGCCCGCGCGAACGCGAAACGGCTCGCGCTCGTCCACATCTCCTCGCGATACGCGGGCGACGCGTCGCCGATCGTCCGCGAGGCTCGGGAGGCGTTCGACGGGGACTGCCTCCTCCCGGACGACGGCGACCTGATCGAGGTGCCGTTCCCGGACGACGACGACTGAGCGAAAGACACCGAGTTGCGAGATCCATTCACGGGAAGATGTGTTTTTCAGGCGCTTGAGAGCACCCAACGAGGGTTTTTGCGTATCGATCTCCTAGCGATCGCGTACGCCAATGCCCGCCTCACAGAGGACCCAAACCGAAACCGAGGGCGATCCCGACGCGACTGATCGGCTCGGCTTGGCTCGGGAGCGCTTCGATCGGATCGACCGCGAGATAGCGCGGCAAATGAGCCGGTTCGGGATCCCCGCCCTTCGCGTTGCGCTCGGGATCGTGTTCGTTTGGTTCGGCGGACTGAAGGTGGTGGGCGGGAGCCCGGCCGCGGAGCTCGTCGCCGCGACGGTGTACGTGGTGCCCGCCGAGCTGTTCGTCCCAATTTTGGGCGTCTGGGAGGTGCTCATCGGGTTGTGTCTGCTGTACCGGCCGCTCATCAGGGTCGGGATCCTGCTCTTGTTCCTCCAGATGCCCGGTACCTTCCTGCCGGTCCTGCTCCTCCCGGAGGTCGTGTTCGTCACGTTCCCGCACGAGCTGACCGTGGAGGGACAGTACATCATCAAGAATCTCGTAATCATCGGAGCCGCGCTCGTCGTCGGCGGGACCGTCCGAGAAGACACCGATGAGGCCGCCCACGAAGACGCCGGCGAGTAGCCGACCCGAGCCGAACCGCGCGGACGGCGGTCCGCGCCCCGGGAAACCTTGATGAGTCGCCGCCACGACCCCTCGCGTATGTCCGACGACTGCATCTTCTGTTCGATCGTCGACGGCGACATCCCGGCTCGGACTGTCCACGAGACCGACGACGTGCTGGCCTTCCTCGACGCGAACCCGCTCGCGCCGGGGCATGCTCTCGTCATTCCCAAGACGCACGCCGAGCGCCTCGGCGACCTCGACCCCGACCTCGCGGGTGCGGTGTTCGACGCGGTCGCGGCGATCGCGCCCGAGATCGAGGCCGCCGTCGACGCCGACGGCGCGAACGTCGGGATCAACGACGGCGAGGCAGCCGGACAGGAGGTTCCGCACGTTCACGTCCACGTCGTCCCGCGGTTCGACGGCGACGGCGGCGCGCCGATCCACGCGGTCGCCGGGAAGCGGCCCGACCTCTCTGAGGAGGAGCTGGACGCCATCGCTACCGACGTGACGGCCGCGATCGGCCGCTGAGCGAACGGCGGGTGCCGACGACAGCCGTCCCTCACTCGTCATCTCACCCCCCGATTCGTCATCTCACCCCCCGATTCGTCATCTCACCCCCACTCCTCACCCTCTCCGTCGCCGTCGCGGTTCGCGGCGCTTAAGAACCGAACGGCGAGAGGCGGATCCATGCACACCACCACGCTCGCGCTCGTCGGTGCGGCCGGCGGCGCGGGGACGACTCGGACCGCCGTCGAGCTGGCGGCGATGGGCGCGCGCGGCGGCCAGAACGTGGCCGTCGTCGACGCCGCGTTCACGACGCAGGGGCTCTCCGAGTACGCGACCGGTCGGATCGGCACCGATCTCACCGCACTGATCACCGACGAGACCGAGGTGTCGCTGTCGGCGGCGACGTACCCGCTCGACGGCGGCGGCGATGAGCGCCCCGAACACCGCGGCGGTTCGCCCGGGCGCGTCGACTCGCCCGGCCGGGCCGACGCGATCCCCGCTCGTGCTCCGTTCGAACGGGTGGCTCGGGCGAAGACGGCCGAGGCGGCCCGGAAGCTAGAGCGCCGAATCGGCGAAGCGGCGACCGCGTACGATGCCGTGATCGTCGACGCGGCTCCCGCGGGATCCAACGAGGCGGTCGCCGCGGTCACCGCCGCCGACCGCGTGGAGACGGTGCGCCCGGCGACGGCGCACGGTCGCGACGCGCTCCAGCGGCTCCGCGGGCGGATCGCGGACGTCGGCGGGACCGTGGACGGGTCGATCGCGGTGCGTGCGGGGATCGGATCGGGTACGGAAACCGACGGAGACGCGGAGATCGAAGACGCCGACACCGTCCTCCCGGCTATCGATCCCGCAATCGCGGCCGCGCCGACGGCGACGACTGCGACCGGGGAGTACGCGCGAGCTATCGCGGACGCGTACGAGCGAGCGTTCGACACGTCGCTCGGGATCGAGTTCGAGGATCCCGGACTGATCGATCGGCTGAAACCCTCGAACTGAGATCGCGTCGCGGCCGATCCATCAGAAATCGACGGAGCGTCGGATCAGCGGAGCCCGTTTGGAACGTCGGATCAACGGAGCCCGTTTGGAACGTCGGATCAACGGACTTCGTCCGGATTGCCGAGCGCGCCGGAGAGCACGCCGTCGTCTCCGCGGTTCGCCCCTCCTCCCCCACCGAGGCCGTCGCCCAGCGGGGCGGATCCCGCGAGGTGCGCGTCGACCGCGTCGGCGACCACCGGGACCGGGTCGTGCGTCTCGACGTACGTCGCCAGCGCGAAGTCCGGCTCGTCGCCGCCGGCGAGGGAAACCGCCTCGCTGCGGGCGATCCGTCCGTCCAGCCAGTCGCGGACGACGCCGCGGCGGCTCGGCGCGAGCGGGCAGACCCCGGAGACGCCGCAGCGATGGAGCGCCTTCGCCCCGGTCATCGGGGTGACCCCGGCCTCGCGGGCGGCCTCGCCCACGCTCCGTCCGGCGGTGTAGGCGTCGACGAGCGTTGCGGTCGCGGCCGGCGTGCACGGGAGGTCGTCGCCGTGCTCGGACAGTCGATCGACGAGCGGCGTCTCCGTGTCGTCCGCGACGGCGACCCCGCGGTCGCGCTGGCTCGCGGTCACTTCGAGGCCGTCCGCGATCTCCGACAGCGTCATGCACACAGCTGTGCCGGTCGCGGTGTTAAAACCACCGTACTGCGCCGTGATAGCGATCCCGATTACCGACCGATAACCGGTCGGTTCGACTGCGCCGATTGGGACGAAACACCGCCGATCGGCCCGGGTTTAAGTAAGGCATCGGGCCCGAGTACGATGTGTGATGAGTCAGGCACGCTCGACCCGCGTCCGTTCGCACCGCACCGAGACGACAGATAGCGCCGAGGAGACGACCGCCGCCAACGACGAGGAGGCGAAAACCGCTGCCGGCCACGATGACGAGGTGACGACCGCCGCCACCGACGAGGAGGCGACGGCGGTCGCCGTCGACGAGTGCCCCGAGTGCGGGGGGCGGACCCGCGTCGACGCCGCCGAACGCGTCTGTACAGATTGCGGGCTCGTGGTCGAGGCCGACCGGATCGACCACGGCCCGGAGTGGCGGTCGTTCGCGGACGACGACACGAACCCGAAGCGCACCGGCGCGCCGCTGACCCGTTCCCGGCACGACCGCGGGCTCTCGACCGAGATCGGTCGGTCGACGCGCGTGAAGGGTCGGAAGCGTCGGCGACTCGCGCGGATGCGGACTCAGCACAACCGCGCGCGGATCTCGACGAAGCGCGACCGCAACAAGGTGTACGCCTACACCGAGATCCGGCGGCTGACCGGCGCGCTCGAACTGCCGACCAGCGTCCGCGACACCGCCTGCACGCTCTTCGACTCCGCGCAGGACGAGAGCCTGCTCCGCGGCCGCTCGCTGGAGGGCTTTTCGGCCGCCTGCGTCTACGTCGCCTGCCGCACCGCCGACGTGGCCCGGACCGTCGGCGAGATCTGCGACGCGGCGAAGGCGACGAAGGATGAACACCGCGCCGCCTTCGACGCGATGAACCGCGAACTCGGGCTCCCGATCGGCCCGACCGGCCCCGCCGAGTACCTCCCGCGGTTCGCGAGCGACCTCGACGTCGGGGCCGCCGTCGAGCGACGCGCGGGCGAACTCGCCGAGCGCGCCGTCACGGAGGGGATTGCGAACGGCCGCAACCCGGTCGGCGTCGCCGCCGCCTGCCTGTACACCGCCGCCCGCGAGTGCGACGGGGACTGCACCCAAAAGGAGGCCGCCGACGTCGCCGACGTGACGCCGGTGACGGTCCGCCGGACGTACGTCGACCTGACCGACGAGTGAGCGGCGAACTCGATCCGACGGAGCGGACGGACGAACGCCGATAGAAGAAGCGAACGCGAAACAGCGAGCCACGATCGCGAATATAAACGAATACGACGGCAGTGACAACTACTTATAACGGACAGAGCGGTCGGCGACGAGGCTGGGGAGGCGTGAGGCTGCTGTTGCTGGGCGGCGGTGCGGGGTCTTGGAGGTGTACCCGTGTAGCCAACTGCTTAGAAACGAGCGGCTTGCCGTCGGAAGGTCAGTATCGGGAAAAACGACGGTAAGAACCGCCGTCCGTGACGCTCCGAACGGCCGCGAACGCGTCAGCGGGGACCGCTGCGAAGGCCGCAGCGAGCCGACGGTCGAACCGGTGGGGAGGGCGGAGCGGTGGGGAGGGCAGAGGGAACCGCGACCGCCCGGGCGTCACGCACTTGAATCGAGGCCCGGTTGAACATTCTACGTTAGCCGTCGACAGTCCGGATAAACCGTACAATCCGCGCACGGCGGACGAACCGCGACGGACGTGTCGGCCGAGCGTCCATCCCGCCAGCACGCTCACACCCTCAGCACGCTCACCCAATCAACACGCTCGCCGCGCCCGTCCCACACTCGAACGAACTCACTATCCGCCGAGTTTGTGCTGGAACGCGAAGTAGACGCGTCGGCCGGTCTCCGTGAGCCGGACGGTATCGGACCGACCCACATCTTCCAGTTCGATGTATCCGCGGTCGCGCAGTGGCGAGAGCACGTGCGTCTCCAGTGCGCGGTACTTCGCGGTACGGCTCTCACCGGCCTCGCGCAGGAACGCGAGGTCGCCCTCGCGGGCCCACTCGATCAGGTTCCATTTGTCCGTCGCCAGGTGGTCGCCGGCTCTCTCGTGGAGCCGGCCGAGCACCGCGACCTGGTCGGTCGTCGGCGCGTCCATCGGATACAGCGGGAGGTCGACCGTCTCCACGACGCCGGCGGTGAGTGGCGTCTCGTCCACGTCGTGTTGGTGAGTCTCGGGCTCGACGCTGTAGGGTCGCGCGCCGACGATCATGCACGCGATGGCGACGCCGACCGCCGCGATCCGCGGGCCGGTCGAGACGTTGGCGAACAGCCGGTCACCGTCGGACTCGCCGGCCCGGTGGCGGGCGGCGATCGTCGTCGTCACGCCGAGTACGTCGTACACGTCCGCGAGTTCGACGGGAAGCGCGCGCACGGCGGCGAACTCGGCGGCGTCCGCCCACGCGTCGCGCTGGTAGTCGGTGAGGCGGTCGACGTCGACGCGGGTGTCCGCCGGGTCGGTCGCGCTCGCCGCCTCGAAGTCGACAGCGCCGCGGTCGGCGGCGCGGTCGGGGGCGTCAGCCAGCAGGTACACCACGTCCGCGCCGTGACGACGGAGCGGCTCGACGATTCGGTCGTGCTCGTGGCCGAGCGGCGCGACATGGACGCGCCGTTCGGCGACGCGGGGGACCGTTGTGTCCATATCCCCGTTCCCCACGGCGCTCGGTTAAAAGGTACGTCGAGCGGCATCGGTTCGAACGAGTGCGTCACGTGCGGACGGATCGCACGAAAACCGTTAAGCCCGGCTGTCGCCTACGAGCGCCCATGAGCGCTGACCGGTCCGCGTTACGGCGGGCCATCGAGCGCGGTGAACGGGACGGCGGCGCGATCGAGTTCAAAGAGCGGTTGACTCGCGAGGTCCACCTCGCCGACGGCCGGCGGGAATCGCTCGTGGCCCAGCTCCGGCATCGCGTGCTCTCCGGCGACGGAGAGGCGACTTACGTCGTCGGCGTCACCGACGACGGCGGGCTGGCGGGCGTCGATCCCGAGACCTTCTCCGAGACGATGGACGTGCTCTCGCTGCTCGCCGACGAGGCCGACGCCCACATCGCCGACGTGGAGACGTGGAGCGCGGGATCTGCCGGTAACGGTGGTGCCGACGGGCTCGTCGGGCTCGCCACCCTCCGCGACGGCGGGATGTTCGAGACCGACGACGAGCACCTCGTGGTCGGGACGGCGGGTCACGTCGACCACGGGAAGTCGACGCTCGTCGGAACGCTCGTCACGGGGCGAGCGGACGACGGACAGGGCGGAACGCGCGGGTTCCTCGACGTGCAGCCCCACGAGGTCGAGCGGGGACTCTCCGCGGACCTCTCGTACGCGGTCTACGGGTTCGACGACGACGCCGATGCCGACGGACCGATACGGATGGACAACCCCCACCGGAAGTCCGACCGCGCCCGGATCGTCGAGGAGGCCGACCGACTGGTCTCGTTCGTCGACACGGTGGGCCACGAGCCGTGGCTCCGGACGACGATCCGCGGGCTCGTGGGCCAGAAGCTCGACTACGGGCTGCTCGTCGTCGCGGCCGACGACGGCCCGACGAAGACGACGCGCGAGCACCTCGGCATCCTGCTGGCGACGGAGCTTCCCACCATCGTCGCGATCACGAAGGCGGACGCCGTGAGCGACGAGCGCCTCGCCGCGGCCGAACGCGAGGTCGAGTCGATGCTCCGAGACGCGGGACAGACTCCGCTCCTCGTCGACCGGCACGGGATCGACGCAGCGGTCGCGGAGATCGGCGACGGCGTCGTCCCCCTGCTGTCGACGAGCGCGGTGACGAAAGCGGGAGTCGAGGCGCTCGACAGGCTCTTCGAGACGCTCCCGAAGCGGGCGACCCCCGAGCGCGCGGAGTTCCGGATGTACGTCGACCGCAGCTACAAGGTGACGGGCGTCGGCGCGGTCGCGTCCGGAACCGTCAACTCCGGGACCGTCGAGGCCGGCGACGAACTCCTCCTCGGGCCGATGGCCGACGGCTCGTTCCGGGAGGTGGAGGTGCGCTCGATCGAGATGCACTACCACCGGGTCGACAAGGCGAAGGCCGGGCGAATCGTTGGGATCGCGCTCAAGGGCGTCGACGAAGTTGAGATCGAACGCGGGATGGCGCTCGTACCGCGCGCGAGCGACCCGGAACCGGTCCGCGAGTTCGAGGCGGAGGCGATGGTACTCAACCACCCGACGCGGATACAGGAGGGGTACGAACCGGTCGTGCACGTCGAGACCGTCTCGGAGGCGGCCGTCTTCTCCCCCGAGGGCGGTCAGCTCCTCCCCGGCGACACCGGGCGGACGCGGGTCCGGTTCAAGTTCCGTCCGTACCTGATCGAGGAGGGCCAGCGGTTCGTCTTCCGCGAGGGATCGAGCAAGGGCGTCGGGACGATCCGGGACGTGAGTTCGGGAAAGTGAGTCGATAGCGGCTGGTCGGTCGACGGCAACTGTTCGGACAACCGCGATCGTTCAGACGACGACGATAGCTCAGTCGTCGACCACCTCGACGAGCTCCATCAGCGGGTAGCCGTCGACCATCGACATCCGGGTGCGGACGCGGACGCCCTCGTAGTCGATCCGCATCTCGACGTCCATCAGCGAGCCCGTGAGCTCCGTGTAGCCGTTGTCGTGATCGATCGCGTCGGCGACGCGATCGTCGCGGATCGCGACGGTCACCGACTCGCAGAACGGCTGGTTCTCGATCGCCTCCGCCATCGCGGCCTCCAGGCTTCGGGTGCTCGACGGGCTGACCGGCGTCCCCGCGAACTGGTGGTACAGCGAGCCGAACTTGATCCCGGCCTCGAAACACGCCTGCTGGGCGTCGGTTGCCATGGGTGAACTCCGGCGGCGGCGGGGAAAGAACGTTCGGGGACAGTCCGCATCGGCGGCCTCACAGGACGTGCGGGCAATGGCGGCCGCCTCTTCGCCGACGCCGAACGGAAGGCGTTAGGTCCGGCGGCCGAAATCGGGGGGTATGAACGCGCTTCGCGTGACGGGCGGACGGGTGCTCCGCCCGGACGGCCGCGTGACCGAGTCGGACGTGACGATCGACCGCGACGCGGGGACGATACTCGCGGTCGGCGAGGAGACGGCCGATGGTGGGGAGACGGCCGGTAGTGGGGAGACCGCTGCCGGTGAGAGAACGGCCGCCGAAGAGACCCTCGACGCCGACGGCGGGCTCGTGATCCCCGGACTCGTGAACGCGCACACGCACGTCGCGATGACGCTGCTGCGCGGGTACGCCGATGACAAACCGCTCGATCCGTGGCTGCGAGAAGACATCTGGCCGGCCGAGGCGGCGCTCACGCCGGACGACGTCGAGGCCGGAGCCGAGCTCGGCGCGCTGGAGATGATCCGATCGGGGACGACCGCGTTCGCGGACATGTACTTCGCGATGGACCGCGTCGCCGACGTGGTCGAGCGCGCGGGACTGCGCGCGCGACTCGGGCACGGCGTCGTGACGGTCGGGAAGGACGAAGGCGACGCGCGCGCGGACGTCGAGGAGAGCCTCGCCGTCGCCAGCGAACTGGACGGCGCGGCGGACGGCCGGATTCGAACCGCCTTCATGCCTCACTCGATGACCACAGTCGGCGAGGAGTACCTACGCGAGGGCGTCGCCGAGGCTCGCGAGGCGGGCGTCCCGATCCACCTCCACGCGAACGAGACGACCGACGAGGTCGATCCGATCGTGGACGAACGCGGCGAGCGACCGATCGCGTACGCCGCCGATGTCGGCGCGCTCGGTTCGGACGACTTCTTCGCGCACGGTGTCCACCTCGACGGTTCGGAGATCGACCGGCTCGCCGGGGCAGGCACCGCGGTCGTCCACTGTCCGGCCTCGAACATGAAACTCGCCAGCGGGATGGCCCCCGTCCAGCGGCTCCGCGACGCGGGCGTGACGGTCGCGCTCGGCACCGACGGGGCGGCCTCGAACAACGATCTCGATGTGTTCGACGAGATGCGTGACGCCGCGATGCTCGGCAAGCTCGCCGCGGACGACGCCGCCGCGGTCCCCGCCGAAGCGGTCGTGGAGATGGCGACGGCCGGCGGCGCGGACGCCCTCGGACTCCCGGGCGGTCGAATCGAACCGGGCGCGGCCGCCGACCTCGCCGTCGTCGACCTCGACGCGCCGCACCTCACGCCGGTCCATGACCCGGTCTCGCACCTCGCGTACGCGGCCCGCGGCAGCGACGTACGCCACACCGTGTGCGACGGCGAGGTGCTCATGCGCGACCGCGAGGTGCTGACGCTCGACGCGGACGCGGTTCAGGAGCGGGCCGCCACGGCCGCAAGCGATCTCGTCGATCGGGTCGGCGAGTAGCAATACCGTGGGTGTAGGTATTGCAGACCGCCGCCAACGATTGGTATATAAAAGGAGTGAGCGGGGGCGGCGATGACTGCCTATAAATGAACGTGGCGGTGGCGTCGCCGGCGCTCCGCGCCGGCTTCAAGCGAGAGCTTCGCTCTCGCCCTGCGCCTCCGAGCGACCGAATGGTCGCGAGTAGGGAGGGACCGAAGGTCCCTCTGACAGCCGGCGGCGAAGCCGCCGGCGAGAGCCCGCGAGGGACGCCGCGAGCGCCTTTTAAAGGCGCGAAGCGGCGAGGCTGGGGAGGCGTGAGGTGCGGTTGCGGTGCTGTGCTGTGCGGGGTGGGGCTCAAAGGGGCAGTCGCCGGCGGCTCTGCCGCCGGCTGCCAGAGGCGCTCCGCGCCTCGCTGCCGCGAGGGCGAAGCACGGCGCAGTAAGCAGGGAGGGACCGGAGGTCCCTCTTGAAGCCGGACGTAGTCCGGCGACACCGCAGCGAGTGAGCGAAGCGAGCGAGCGAGGCGCGCAACAAGCCGCGCGAGTCCTCGCGGCTGGGGCTTTGTAAGTGTTCACCGCACCGTCAATCACTTATAAGCAATCACCGCTAGAGATACAGCACTCTACCGCGCCAGCAACGAGATATAAACAGCCGCCGGCAACACCACTCTGTCACGTATAAACAACCACTCCTCCGAATTGACATACCTACTCCTGATCTGACTCACGGTCACGGACCGATCGAAATTGAGCCGCGTCCGAACCGCGGACCGGCCCCATCCGAACGCGAATCGACGTCAATTCGGGTCGATCGACGACCCGATCCCACTGAATCACCGAATCGCTGAGACAGCGCCGTTAACCCGAATACAATCCGGTTTAAACGGGCTTAACGGAGTTTCCTTTTTATAGGGTACCGGCGACACGGCCCGAGTGGACATGAGAGAACGCACGATTGGCCTGCTGTTGGTCGTGGTCGTCGCGCTCGGCGCGATGACCGGCGTCGCGGCCGCCGAGGGCGACCTCGGCGTGACCGTCGACGACGCGGACGGGGAACCGACGGTCACGGTGACCGAGAACGACACCGCGGTCGAGAACGCGACGGTGAACGTGAGCGTCGTCGACGAGACGAACGAGTCGTACGCGGGGACCGGCGAGTACGAGACCGACACGAACGGCACCGTCGGGCTGCCCGCCGCCGAGGAGGACGTGACGGTCGAGGTGACCGCCGCGTCCGAGAACCGGACCGCGTCAACGACCGTCGATCTCGAAGCGCCGGTCGAACTCGCCGTCGACGTGGAGAACGCCGACGGGGAGCCGGTCGTCACGGTGACTGACGACGACGACGCTGTCGAGAACGCCTCGGTGAACGTGACGACGGCCGACGACCAGAACGTCACGTACGTCGGCGAGGGCGACTACGAGACCGACGCGAACGGGACGGTGACGCTCGACGCCGCCGAGGAGAACGTCACGGTCGACGTCATCGCGACGTTCGAGAACGAATCCGTCTCGACGACCGCGGACCTGACCGCCGGTGACGGCGAGGACGGGGCGGCCGAAGAGCGGCCGTTCGGTCAGTTGGTGCAAGACTTCGTCGACCGCATCAGCGACCGCGAGGGCGGCATCGGCACCGCTGTCTCGGATTTCGTGACGGAGAACAACCCGGGGAACGCCCCGGACCACGCGGGGAACCCCGGCGGCCCGAACGACGCGGCCGGTAACGCGAGCGACGGCGACAGCGACGCGAGTAACGCGAGCAACGCGAGCGAGGGCCCCGGCAACGCGCCGGACAACGCAGGGAGCGGAAACGGCGGCGAGCAGGGTCCGCCGGACCACGCGGGCAACGATAACGAGAGCGACGACGGCCAGGGACCCCCGGACCACGCGGGTAACGGAGACGGAAACGTCGATGACGACGCCGATGAGGCTGACGAAGACGACGAGGACGACGCTGACGGCGGCGGGAGCGCCGCCAACGGTCAAGGAAACAGCAACGGTGCCGGCAACGGTAACGGCGGCGGCCCGCCGTAGCTGACGGGACGATGAACCCGAGAGGTTGCGTCCGCCGAACGGCGAGAGTGTCCTCTCCCACGGACCGCCGACGCGGTGGTCTTTTTTTGCGATCGTCCGCTGTCGGCAGGGTTTAGTGCGGCGTGAGCGAATCGGGAGACATGAGCGAAACCGCGTACTCGCCGGTGTCAAAGCATCTCTCGGACCTCGAAGCGGCCCGAGAAGAGGGACGCCGGAAGATGGACTGGGCGCTCCAGCACATGCCGATCCTGAACGCGCTCCGCGAGGAGTTCGAATCGGAACAACCGCTCGACGGCGAGACGATCGCGATGGCGATGCACGTCGAGGCGAAGACGGCGAACCTCGTCGAGCTGCTCGCCGACGGCGGTGCCGAGGTCGCGATCACCGGCTGTAACCCCCTCTCGACGCACGACGACGTGTCGGCCGCGCTCGACACCCACGAGTCGATCACTTCCTATGCGGTGCGCGGCGTCGACGACGAGGAGTACTACGACGCGATGCACGCCTGTCTCGCCCACGAGCCCACCATCACCGTCGACGACGGGATGGACATGGTCAAGCTCGCCCACGAGGAGTATCCCGAGCTGATCGACTCCATCGTCGGCGGCGCGGAGGAAACGACCACCGGAGTTCACCGCCTGCGCGCGATGGACGCCGACGGCGAGCTCCACTACCCGGTCTTCGCCGTGAACGACACGCCGATGAAACAGCTGTTCGACAACGTCCACGGGACGGGCGAGTCGTCGCTCGCGACCATCGCGATGACGACGAACCTCTCGTGGGCCGGCAAGAACGTCGTCGTCGGCGGATTCGGCCAGTGCGGGAAGGGCGTCGCCAAGAAGGCCTCGGGACAGAACGCGAACGTCATCGTCTGCGAGGTCGACCCCCGCAAGGCGCTCGAAGCGCACATGGAGGGGTACGAGGTGCTGCCGATGATCGAGGCCGCGAAGAAGGGCGACGTCTTCATCACGACGACGGGCAACCGCGACGTGATCACCCGCGAGCACTTCGAGCAGATGCCGGACGGCGTGCTTCTCGCCAACGCCGGGCACTTCGACGTCGAAGTGAACCTCGAGGATCTCGACGATTTGGCCGTCGACCGCTTCGAGGCCCGGGACGGCGTCGAAGGCTTCGAAATGGCCGACGGCCGCGTTCTGAACGTGCTCGCGGAGGGCCGACTCGTCAACCTCGCCGCGCCCATCTCGCTCGGCCATCCCGTCGAGGTGATGGACCAGAGCTTCGGCGTGCAGGCGGTCGTCGTCCGCGAACTCGCGGAGAACGGGGAGCGCTACGAACCCGGCGTCCACGACGTCCCCGACGAGCTCGACCGCGAGGTTGCCGAGATCAAACTCGCCGCGGAGGGCGTCGAACACGACGCCCTCTCCGCCGAGCAGCGCGAGTACATGGACAGCTGGGAGCACGGGACATAGGACGGTAGCGATATTTATAACGGATAACGCGGTGGCGCGCCTCCGAGCGGCCGGTAGGCCGCGAGTAGGGAGGGACCGAAGGTCCCTCTGACAGCCGGCGGCGAAGCCGCCGGCGAGAGCCCGCGAGGGACGCCACGAGGCGACTGACGAGGCTGGGGAGGCGTGAGGTGCGGGTGCGGTGCTGTGCGGGTGGGACTCAAAGGGGCAGTCGCGAGGACGAAGACGCGTGATGTAAGGACCGCAGGAACGAGCGAAGCGAGCGACGAGGACCGCAGCGAGCACATCGGGCCCTCGCGGTGGGGCTTTGGAGGTGTTCGCCACGCCAGCAACGATTGATAAGTAGTCAACGGAAGCGTCGAACTCTTACAGCACCTCACCGGCGATACCGGCGACGGACACCCGATCACTCTCACCGACCTCTCCCTCGCGCCCTTTTTGAGCCGCAACCACGTACGAGTAGTAGTGACAGTCACGAGCGTCCACGACCCGAGCCACCGCGAAGCCCTCTGGGAGTTGGAGGACGCCTTCGATCGCGGCGACCTGATAAGCATCTTCGGGCGTTGTACGATCGTCTACGAGGGACGCGCTGCCACGGACCTCGGCACCGGAGACCGGCTGCTCGTGTTGAAACCCGACGGCGCGGCGCTCGTCCACACCGACGAGGGACACCGGCCAGTCAACTGGCAACCGCCGGGGTCTGAGCACCGCGCCGCGGTCCGTGAGGGCCGGCTCCGCGTGCGCTCCACCCGAAACAACCCCGACGAGACCCTGACTGTCCGCTTTTCCGACGTGCACCGGCTCACCGCGATGGCCGTGACGGGCGGTCGCGACCTCACCCTCCACGGGAGCGAGGAGGACCTCCGGACTCGGATCCTCGAACAGCCCGAACTCGTCGAGCCCGGGTTCGAACCGACGGCGACGGAGCGCCCCTCCAGCGCCGGGCCGATGGACGTGTTCGGCGTCGACGCCGACGGCAACCCGGTCGTCGTCGAGCTGAAACGGCGGCGAGTCGGCCCCGATGCGGTCGGTCAGCTCGCGCGGTACGTTCGGGCGCTCCGCGAGGAGCTGGGAGCCGAAGAGCGCGATCGCACCGTCCGCGGCGTCCTCGTCGCGCCCTCGATCACCGACCGGGCCGCGGAGCGCCTCTCGGACCGAGGGTTCGACCACGTCGCGCTCGAACCGACGGCCGAAGAGTGACTCCGAGGGCGACGCCGAGAGCGACACCGAAATCGACACAGAGGGGTCCGGAGTTGCCGTCGAACCGCCGCCGACGCCGTGGTATCGAAGGGTTTATCGCCGCAGCGGAGGCTACATCGGACAAGTAGCCATGTCTGACAAACCCGCCTCTATGTATCGGACGATCGACAAGCCGTCGTACACCCGCCGCGAATACATCACGGGCATTCCGGGGTCGAAGATCGCCCAGCACAACATGGGCGATCTGTCCGCGGAGCCGGACGATTACCCCGTCCAGATCAGCCTCCGCGTCGAGGAGGAGCTCCAGATCCGCCACGGCTCGTTGGAGAGCTCCCGGCTCTCGGCCAACCGTCACCTCATCAAGGAGCTCGGCGAGGGCAACTACAAGATGACCCTCCGTAAGTTCCCCCACCAGGTCATTCGGGAGAACAAGCAGGCGACCGGCGCGGGCGCAGACCGCGTCTCCGACGGGATGCGCCAGGCGTTCGGCAAGCCGGTCGGGACCGCCGCGCGGCTCAACAAAGACGACATCGTCTTCACCGCCTACTGCAACGCCGACCAGGCACCCGTCGTGAAGGAAGCGTTCCGCCGCGCGTACAACAAACTCTCGCCCCCGTGTCGGATCACGGTCGATCGCGGCGAGAAACTCCTCGTCTCGTAGACGACCGACCGAATCCTTTCGAGGCGCGGTTCTCGCTCCCTCCAGCCACGGGATCGTCGATCGCACTACCGGCCACGAGCAACCCTATCGGCCACGAACCGCGATACCATTGCTCGAACGGCGGTACAGTTCGGATCGTCGCGCCGGGGGCGCTGGGACACACCGAGCCGAACGCCTGAAATACCTCGCTCGCGTACCGACGGGCAGTGTCACAGCAGTTGGCCGAGGTCGGGACGCTGTTTCTCCACGAGGCGCGGAGCGACTACACGGTCGTCGCGAACCGGGACGGCAACCGGGTGCTCCGCGGGCGGCTCGAACTCAAGGAGACGTCCGCCGGCCCACGCCCGGGGAAATTCCGCGTCATCCGAGACGGCGAGGACCATCCCCGGCAGCCCGACGAGTTCGTCGAACTCGCCCGGGCGGCCGACCGCATCCGCATCTCCGAGCAGACTTCCCCGGAGAATCGAACGCGATTGGAGACGATGCTGGACGGCTACCAACTGGAGTCGCTGACCGTCAGGACCTGCCGGCGCTGCGCGAACGACGGGCGATACGGGCCGATCACGGCCGATACCGCCATCGAGCACAATGACGAGCTGATCTGTCGGGACTGCGCCCGCCGGGAGCTGGAGCGCGAACTGTCGTACAAAGGCGAGTTCACGGGGGCCGCCGAGGAGCGGTTGGAGGAGCTTCTCTACGAGTCCGGCGACTTGGACCGGATCGTCAACCTCCTGCAGGGTGGACTCGATCCCGACCTCACGAAGTACGACGAAGTCTCCGCGAACGTCGACGACATCTCCCCGGTTCGGACCGAAGACCTCGATCTGCACCCGGACCTCTCATCGCACCTCCAGGGACGCTTCGAGGAGTTGCTCCCGGTCCAGAGCCTCTCGGTGCGAAACGGGCTCCTGGACGGCGACGACCAGCTCGTCGTGAGCGCGACAGCGACGGGCAAGACCCTGGTCGGCGAACTGGCGGGGATCGACCGGGCGCTGAAGGGCGACGGGAAGCTGCTCTTTCTCGTCCCGCTCGTCGCGCTCGCCAACCAGAAACACGAGGACTTCGAGGATCGCTACGGTGACCTGCTCGACGTCTCGATCCGGGTCGGTTCCTCGCGGGTGAACGACGACGGTAACCGATTCGATCCGCGGGCGGACGTGATCGTCGGGACCTACGAGGGGATCGACCACGCGCTCCGGACCGGGAAGGATCTGGGCGACGTGGGGACGGTCGTCATCGACGAGGTCCACACCCTGAAGGAGGGCGAGCGCGGCCACCGACTCGACGGGCTCATCTCGCGGTTGAAGTACTACAGCGAGCAACGTCAGGAGACGCATACAGGGTACGACGGCACGCAGTTCGTCTACCTCTCGGCGACGGTCGGGAACCCCGAGTGGCTCGCCGAGAAGCTGCGGGCGACGCTCATCGAGTACGAGGAGCGACCCGTCCCCATCGAGCGCCACGTCACCTTCGCGGACGGCCGCGAGAAGGCGGATATCGCCGACAAGCTCGTGAAACGCGAGTTCGACACGAAGTCGTCGAAGGGATACCGCGGACAGACGATCATCTTCACGAACTCGCGGCGGCGCTGTCACGAGATCAGCCGGAAGCTCCGGTACGACTCCGCGCCGTATCACGCCGGGCTCGACTACGGTCGGCGCAAGACGGTGGAGCGGCAGTTCGGGAACCAGGACCTCTCTGCGGTCGTCACGACCGCGGCGTTGGCGGCCGGCGTCGACTTTCCCGCCTCGCAGGTGATATTCGACTCGCTGGCGATGGGGATCGAGTGGCTCTCCGTCCAGGAATTCTCGCAGATGCTCGGGCGTGCCGGACGGCCAGACTACCACGATCGCGGGCGCGTCTACCTCCTCGTCGAGCCCGACGGCGTCTACCACAACTCGATGGACCGCACGGAGGACGAGGTCGCGTTCACCCTGCTTAAAGGCGAGATGGAGGACGTCGCGACCCACTACGACGAGACGGCCGCCGTCGAGGAGACGCTGGCGAACGTCGTCGTCGCGGGCAAGAAGGCAAAGCGACTCAACGATCGGATGATCGGTGAGGTGCCGACGAAACACGCGATCGGCAAGCTGCTGGAGTGGGAGTTCATCGACGGCTTCTCGCCGACGCCACTCGGTCGCGGTATCACGCGGCACTTCCTCGCACCGGACGAGGCGTTTTTTATCCTCGACGCGATCCGGACGGGGACCGATCCCTACGACATCGTCGCCGACCTCGAACTGCGCGACGACGAGGAGTGAGTCGGTTCGAGCGAAAGCCTCCGTCCGCGCAACGAAACGCTTTAGCGGACGATGTGGGTATGTATTGGTACGGGACCGTGGGTTAGTGGTATACTCCGGGCCTTGGGTGCCCGTGACCCCGGTTCGAATCCGGGCGGTCCCATTCTGCTGCTGCGAGCAACCCTGCGAGCAGCAGCTGATGAAGCGGATTCGAACTAGGAAGTGAAGCGAGCGACGCGAGCGGAACGAGTGAAGTTCGAATCCGGGCGGCCCCATTCTGCTGCTGCGAGCAGTCTGTGAGCACTGCCGCGAGCATCGCAGCAGCGTTGGTCATCGCGGGCGATCCGCCCGCCGCCTTTCGAAATCCTTTTGTCTCGAATCGGCGTTGTTCCGAGTGCGAGCCGCCTTAGCTCAGACTGGGAGAGCACTCGACTGAAGATCGAGCTGTCCCCCGTTCAAATCGGGGAGGCGGCATGGCTTTTCAGCGCGATCCGCATTCGTTAGTCTCGACTGAAGATCGAGCTGTCCCCCGTCCCCGCGAGCGCAGCGAGCGGGGAACAGTGAGACGACCGGAGGGAGTCTCACGCGTTTCAAATCGGGGAGGCGGCATTTTCCCGCGAACTCGTGAGGGATCGGAGCGATCGAACCGTGAGCAGAGAAAATGCTCCCGAACCGATTTGAGCACGGAAGTTGCAGCGCGCGAACGAAATGAGCGCGACCGTCTTCCGGAGTTCAAATCGGGGAGGCGGCAATCCGATTCTATTCGAATATACTTCGAAGCACACCACGTACCGCGGCGCATCATTCGGGATCTCGGCCACGAACCCGATCGCATCGAGACCGATCGCACGGGCGTCGGCGAGGGGTTCGGCACGGAGCAGACCGCGACCGGCGGCGGTCCTCGGCGTCGAAGATACAGAGACGGCCGGATCGCGACTTCGACGCGTTTTCGGTGAGGAACCGACGATCCGTTCGCACTCACCCGCCGAGTCCGCGTGTACGGTCACCGATCACCGAGATACACAACGATTCCAAAACGAATGTCCGCCGACCGTCGTGGTAACTGTACACTCGCAATCCTTATCCCCGAAGGGGGCCTATATTGATACGCAATGGCGACCGGAAAGGTTGATTTCTTCAACGACACTGGCGGCTACGGATTTATTGAGACTGACGACGCTGACGACGACGTGTTCTTCCACATGG
Organism: Halorubrum trueperi; assembly: GCF_042662525.1. Lineage (NCBI taxonomy): Archaea > Methanobacteriati > Methanobacteriota > Halobacteria > Halobacteriales > Haloferacaceae > Halorubrum > Halorubrum trueperi. Next base: position 14,596 of record NZ_JBHSXI010000010.1, on the reverse strand, counting down.
AAGACGTCGAAGGGCCGGACCTCGAAGAGGGCCAGGAGCTCGAGTTCGACATCGAGTCCTCGCCCAAGGGCCCGCGCGCGTCCAACGTCGTTCGGCAGTAAGCCGATCCGATAGGTGGGTCGGTCCGGCTGACGCCGAACACGGCTCTGACACGCGACAACGAGACTTTTGCCCGCCGCGGATTCACGTCCGCCCGGGTTTTTATTACACCGACGAGCGTCGGTGCCGCCGATCCGGGAGGTTCTCGACGACGAGCTTCGGCTGTTTCCGACGACCGACCGAGCCCACAGATTGTTGTCTCCAGACTCCGCGGCCGGTCAGTTGTACACCGAGAAGCTCGCCTCCGCGAGCACGTCGCGGAGAATCGTCCCCGCCTCGCACTCAATCTCCTCGCCTCGGTCGGATGCGGTCGGCAAGGACGGACGAGAGACGTGTGAGCTGTTCCCATAGGGGTCGTCAAGGACGACAGCGATGAACGAATCGATCGATCCCGGGGATTGCGACCGGTTTGCCTCGGATCGAGGCGGCCCGTCTGCCGGGCGTCGGACACCGGACGGGGCGTTTTTTACCCTCGGAACCGCAGAGAAGGCATAATGGGACTCAGGTGTCTGCTCGGGCACGACTTCGGCGAGCCCGAACTACAGCGCGAGCGCGAGGAGGACGGGAACGAGGTCGTCACGACCGTCACCGAGGTGAAGACCTGCGCTCGCTGCGGCGAGACGCAGATCGTCAGCGAGAACACCGAGGTCACGACGATGGAACAGTTGACCGACGAAGTCGCCGCCGCGAGCGCCGACGCGGCAAGCACCAAGTCGCCGAGCGGCGGTTCGAGCCCTCCCGGATCTGCGGCGGAGCCCGAGCGCACAGGCGGGGCGGCAGACGAACGCGCCGCGGACATCGCCGTTGATTTCGACGAGACGGAGGCGACGGACGACGACGCCGTGATCCTCGACGATGGCCCCTCGCAGGCGGGAGAAGGAAAACCGACGGCCGGGGACGATTCAGCGGCGGCCGACGCCCCGATGTCGGACGATTCGACGGCGACGGTCGCCGAATCCGAGCCGGACACGAAGTCGTCCGCCGAGGACGACGGCGCGGAGTTGCTCGACGACGGGCCGTCGGCGGGCGACGCCGAGAAAGACGACGGCGAGGAAGCCGACGCTCTCGAAGGCGGCGACGGGGTGAGCGAGTACGTGGAGTATCCCGACGGCGAGCCCACCGGGACATCGACGAACGACGAGGAAGACGCCGAGACCGACGACGGCGTGATCCTCGACGAGGACGGGGATTCGAGCGGCGACCGAGAGCGAGGTGCTTGGCCCGCGGTCGACGAGGACGAGACCGCGGGCGCGGAACCGACGCCGTGGCCCGAGCAGCGCGGCGATGACGAGGGGTTCAGCGCCGAGATCGACGACGGCGAGGCGGAGGGGGCAGTCGAGTTCGGCGGCGGGCTCACCCCCGAGGTCGCCGACGGTTCGATCGACGACGCGGACGCCGAGTACGTCGAAGCGCCGGAGCGTAACTCGAACGACTATGCGGGCGACCCCGGGCGGGGCGATACCGGGTCGGGTGACCCCGGGCCGAGCAGTGCCGGGTCGAGTGACCCCGGGCCGGGCAGTGCCGGGTCGAGAGGTACCGGTTCGAGGGGTGCAGCGGTCGGGGATCGGACCGTCGACGAAGGCGCGGAGATCACTCGCGGTGAGAGCCCCGATATCGAGGTTTCGACCGCGGACGTGACGACGGAGTACTACTGCCCCGAGTGCGAGATGACCCGGGACGCCGACGGGAATTCCATGCGTGCGGGAGACATCTGTCCCGAGTGCAAGCGCGGCTACGTCGACGAGCGCCCGATCTGAGCCGCCACCGGTGAAAAACGCTCAGCGCCGGCGAAACCCCGTGACGAAACTGGTTTACGCTACCCTGTCGAACGGTGGCGACATGAAGGAGTACAAGATGCGACGCGGCGAGCATCTGGACGACCGCATGCCCGACCTGAAAGCTTCCGTCGAAGAGTACTTCGGCGAGGTCTCCGGCACCGAAGAGTGGAACGGCCACGAGCTGTACGTCGTCGGAGACCCCGACAATCCGGTGTTCGATCGGATCGTCGTCGGTGCGACCGAGTACAGCGGGAAGAAGGACAAGCTCGCGGTCCACTTCGAGGAGCGTCCCGCCGAAGACGTCATCGCCGAGGGGAACGCCGACGCCGCCGCCGACGCGGTCGACGCCAAAAACGAATTCCTGTTGGAGGCCACCGGTCGCGACGCGAAGTCCCGGCGCGACTCGCTGAAGCGCGAGGTCGAGGACGACGCCCCCGACTACTGAACAGAATTCTCTGTTCAGGCGGCGACGGCCGTGCGAGCGACTGCATCGGCGAGCGTCGATAGCGGAAACGACGCCCAACGCCGAGCGTGATAGCGGAAACGACGCCCAACGCCGAACCGCGGAGAACCATCAGGATCGATCGGATGAAAATTTATTCGGAGTCGAGTTAAAACATGATGACTTTAATATCCGCGGTGTCAAAGGGGAAGTATGAGCATCGAGACAGTACTGCTTGCGGTCGGGACTGAGGACGAGGAACGAACCGAACAGCTCGCGAGAGAGGCGATCGCCGTGGCCGAACCGACGGGCGCGGAGGTCGTGTTGACCCACGTGTTCACGAGCGAGGACTTCGCCGGGATCAGAGATCGGCTTGGCGTCGACGAGGGGAGCGAGCAATCGGCCCCTGACGCCGTCGCCCATCGACACACGACGACGCGGGAGCTCTCACGGGCGCTGTCCGACGCCGGCGTCGACCACTCGGTCCGGGGCGCGGTCGGCGACCTCGCCGACGAGGTCGTCGAGGCCGCGTCGAACGTCGACGCCGACCGGGTCGTCGTGGGCGGCCGACGCCGGTCGCCGACGGGAAAAGCCGTCTTCGGGAGCGTCGCACAGGAAGTCATGCTCTCGGCACCGTGTCCGGTGACCTTCGTCCGGGAGACCGCGTCGTAACGCGTGACGAGGCGATGCGACGATGCGAGGGACGTCGACGAGTCCCCGGAAGCGTCCCGCTTAAGTGACACCGGTTCGCCCGTTTATCCGATGTACTACGTGGGCGTCGACCTCGGGGCGACGAACGTCCGAGCGGTCGTCGGCGACGGATCGGCGACCGTTCTCGGAACGGACTCGCGGAGGACGCCCCGCAGACCGAACGGGATCGCCGTGACCGAGGCGGTGTTGGGCGTCGTACGCGGCGCGTGCGCCGACGCGGGGGTCGATCCGTCGACGGTCGTCGCGGCCGGGATCGGCTCTATCGGCCCGCTGGACCTCGCGGCGGGGGTCGTACAGGGCCCCGCGAACCTCCCGGACACCGTCGAGCGGATACCGCTCGTCGGCCCGGTATCTCAACTGCTCGACACCGACGAGGTTCACCTCCACAACGACACCGTCGCCGGCGTCATCGGCGAGCGGTTCCACGCCGATCGAAACCCCGACGACATGGTCTACCTCACGATTTCGACGGGGATCGGCGCGGGGGTCGCCGTCGACGGAAACGTGCTCTCCGGATGGGACGGAAACGCCGGCGAGGTCGGTCACATGACCGTCGATCCCCAGGGGTTCATGACCTGCGGGTGCGGTCTCGACGGCCACTGGGAGGGGTACTGCGCCGGCAGCAACATTCCCGACTACGCCCGCGAACTCCACGAGGAGGACCCGGTCGAGACAGCCCTCCCGATCGATGATCCGGACTTCTCCGCGGTCGACGTGTTCGAGGCCGCGGACGAGGACACGTTCGCCGATCACGTGATCGACCAGGTCGCCCACTGGAACGCGATGGGCGTCGCCAACGTCATTCACGCGTACGCCCCGCTCGTCGTGAGCGTTGGCGGTGCGGTCGCGCTCAACAACCCCGATCGGGTCCTCGACCCGGTCCGCGAGAAGCTCGCCGACATGGTGTTCATCAACGTCCCCGAGATCAGGGTGACGAACCTCGGCGACGAGGTTGTCGTCAAGGGTGCGCTCGCGAGCGCGCTCACGGGCGGAACCGGCGACCGCTCGCGGCTGGACCGATCGACGCCGTGACGCGCCCGCCGAGAGCGACGGCGGCCACCCACGCCGACCGCGCAGCAGGTGTCGGCGACGATCCTCACCGGTCGCCGGGTCAGTCCTCGAACTCCGTGAGCTCCGGCTCGATCGTCGGATCGACCGCGTCCCGCGTGTCGAGGTACGCGTCGCGGTAGCGTCGGATCTTTCGCACCAAGACGTACGCGAACGCTCCCTGGAACGCGATGACGAAGAGGAACAGGGCGGGGACTCGGTGGAGGCCAGTCGCCGCGGAGACGACGGTCGTGACCGGTCCGACGAGTGTGTTGTACAGCGCGTGGATCGCGGCGGCGATGATCAGCCCCTTCACGACGATCGGGCCGCGGTTCTCGGGGTTGAACTTCGCGAGTCCGAGGTAGTAGCCGGCGAAGGCAGAGTAGATGACGTGTCCCGGACCGGCCAGCGCGCGCAACGCGGCGATACCGTCGCCCGCGCCGAGCGCCGCGATCCCGATCGTCAACTCGCCCAAGTCGACGGTCTGCGCGATGTACACGAGGTTCTCGATGACGACGAACCCGAGTCCGGCGATCGCCCCGTACACCGCCCCGTCGATGACCGCGTCGAAGCGGTCGTCCGTGTACGCGTACAGCCGAACCGCGAGCAGCTTCACCGTCTCCTCGATCGGACCGACGATAACGAAGAAGAAGACGACCGTGCCGAGGAAGCCGAACGGACGAAAGTACGGCTGCGCAACGCTGTTGAGGATCGCCGCGAACGTGGCGGTCAGGATCGACAGCAGGAACGTCGCCACGAGCAGCGAGAGCGGCTCTCCCGTCGTGACGTCCGAGACGTACACGTACGCCGCCAACCCCAGCGCCGGGAACGCGGACAGCCCAACGAGCACCGCCACCGCGGGGTCGAACACGAGTCCGAGTCCGAAGGAGCCGAGGATCGCGAGGAGACCGACGAGGGCGATGAACACGACGAGTCCCTTCGCCGATCGAGTGATGAGCCAGTACAGCGCGACGGAGAGTCCGTCGAGGGAGGTCCGTTCCTCCCACGTGGCGACGTCGTAGAGGTCTCGGTCGTCGTCTGCGCGCGACTCTATCGGGTCCGACCGGGATGGCATGTAACCGGATTCGGCCCCCGGCAACTTAAGCCGTGGCGAGGAGCGAGCTCCGGGGGCGGCACGGCCACCTCCGAGCCGACAGAATTGAAACCGCTCCGCCCGAAGAGCGGGCATGCACTTCGACGGACGGACGCAGCAGGCCCTTCGCGAGGCGGGGCTCGATGCCGAGGCGATCGTCGCGGCTTCCGAGCGAATCGCCGACCTGACGGCCAAGGACGCCGACCGGCTCGGCGATTTCTTCGATCGCGACGGACCGTACTACTCGGACATGGAACTGGCCCACAGCACCGCGGAGACGCAGGAGCACCCGACCGCGGACGTCGACCTGTTCACGCACGGGGACGACCTCCGCGGCTACCTCTCGCTCGACGGGTGGGGCATCCCAGTCGAGGGGGGACGGGTGCTGCGAGAGGGGGACGGCTCTCCCGCCCTCATCGAACTCTCGCTCGGCGCGACGATACACGGTCGCGTTCGCTTCTCGCGCGACCGCGGGGAGTTGTGACCGTGAACGCGCGCGTTCGCGGTATTTACGCCACGGCGATCACACGGCTCCTGTTGGAGGCGGATCACGGAGTCGTCGACGCGTCCGCGCCGATCCGTCGGCGGTTCGACGCCGAATTTCCGAACGCGCCGCCCGACGTCCGAGTGTCGACCTCGGCGGATCGGCAGGGCGTCGGCGCTCACGGGGATCCGGACGCGGTGGAAACGCTCCGCGACCGGCTGACCGGCGTCGGGCTCGACGCGCTCGCGTGGACGGACCCGACGCCGCCAGGGGCGGTGCTCGACGGCGAAGTGACCGAGACGCTCGGCGGGGGAGCCGTGGTGCGGCTTCGCGTGGGGAGCGACAGAGGGGACGGCGAACACAAGAGTGGCCCGACCGCTGAGGGATACCTCCCGTACGGGCGCGTCGACGACCGCGTCGAGGCCGGGGATCCGGTCCGCGTCCAAGTCCGCGAGTCCGCGCCGCCGTGGGGTGATCGTCGTCCCGAACTCGACGGCTCGCTCCGTGTCGGAGGCGATCTCGTCGCGCTCGAACCGGGGTCGGGGACGCGCGTCGACGTCCGGAACGACGAGGCCGCGCGGGAGCTCGCGGGGATGCTCGACCTGCTCGGGTTGAAGCCCCCGGACGGCTGGCGGGCGGTCTGGAAGCGCCCCGCGGTCGACGCGGGCACCGAGGAGCTGAAAGCGAGCCTGCGCCGGGCGGTGGACGCCGCAGAGAACCTCGACGCGGCCGTCGACGCGGCCGGCGGCGCGGGCGTCCTCGACGGTTCGGACCGCCTTGGAGACGGTCCGATCGCGACGCCGAACGACGGATTCTGGGCCTGGTTCGGTCGCGAGAGCCGGTTCGCGCTCGACGACGCGCGACGGGAGGCGACCGCGACGATGCCGGGCCATCACCGAGTGAAGGCAGGGTCTGCCGACGCGTCCACGGGCGTCGACCTCGCGGAGGCGCTTTGCGCTCCCGATCCGGACAGTGCGTTCCCGTTCGGAGTCGTGACGGACGCGTTCGGACCGGCGACGGGCGACGCGCTCCGGATCGAACACGGCAAGCCCGACGGGCGGCTCATCACGCTCGGCGAGGGGACCGTAACCACGGTCGGAGCAGACGGTTCGGTTTCGGTCGAGCGCGAAATGACCGGCGGCGGCACCTACGACGGACTGGACGTCCCCCGAGAAGCCGGCGACGTCGCGGAGACGAGCCTGAAGGAGGGACGGTGGTGGTACCCGACGACGTACCGGGGACGAGACGGGACGGTCCGCGGGACCTACGTCAACGTCTGCACGCCCGTCGAGGTGTTCCCCGACGCCGCCCGGTACGTGGATCTCCACGTCGACGTTGTGAAACTGCCGGACGGCACGGTCGAGCGCGTCGACGACGACGTGCTCCGAGAGTCCGTCGCCGCCGGCGACACGCCGGAGCCGCTGGCGGAGAAGGCGAGGAGCGTCGCGTCGGCGTTGGAGAGCGCGCTATGAATTAAAAGTGGTTCGCGGGCTCGGTCTCGTGTTGGAGATCGCCGCCGCGTCCCCCTTCGACCGTGGACGCGCCCTGATCGCCGGAAGAGGCGGTCCGGACGGTGACGTCGGTGACCTCGTCGAAATCCATGATTAGATCGCGGCGGATGTTGTCCGCGGTGACGTTCGAGATGCCACAGCCGGAGCAGGTGCCGCCGAGTTCGACGACGACCTCGCCGGTCTCCGCGTCCGCCTCGCGCACGACGCTCGTGCCGCCATGCATCTGGATGATCGGCATCTGTCCGACCATCCACCGCTCGACTCGCTCCGCGAGGCTCTCGTCGCTCATTGTGGAACCTTGACGCCCGAACCTATGGAAGCTTGCGGTTTGCGAGCACGCCGAGTGGACGAAACGAACTGTGTCATCGTCGATGCGGCGGGAATTCGGCGGCGACGCCGCGGGCGGACGTCGTGGGCGGTCACTCGTCGGAATCGTTTCCGGATTCCGACTCGCTCGGGAGCAGCGTGGGATCGGCCGGATCGTCGCCGTGCATCGAGTCGTCGCGTTCGAGGACGTACAAAAGCGGACCGAGGGCCGTCAATACGAGGATTCCCGGAAGGGGAGCGTCGGGGACCAACAGCGCGGTAGTCAGGCTCGCGCCGGCGGTGAGAACGACGAGGGAGGCCCACAGGACCGGAGATCCGAGGTCGACGCCGACCCGCACGGCGTCGCGATAGACGAGCGCCGCCGCGACGACGGTAGCGACTCCGCCGACTGCGGTCGTGAGCGGTGACATAGCCGTGTTTCGGTCGAGACGCGAAAAAGGGTGTCGCGAGCGGATGACGGGGAACGGGGAGAGGGAAGCGGACGAAGTGAGAAGTAAGGGGGAGAGGGAAGCGAGGAACCGATCGGCGACGCCCGAGTTAGGGTGCCTCGCCGGTTTCGATGCTGAAGGCGTCGCGGGGGTAGGCGACGCAGGTCAGCGTGTACCCGTCGTCAATCTCCGCGTCTTCGAGCATCTGCTGATTGTCGTGCTCGACGTAGTCCTCGGAGGGGCCGTCGGTGATGTGGCCGGCACAGGAGACGCACTGACCCTGTCTACATGCGTACGGCAGGTCCCAGCCCTGGTCTTCGCCCTGTTCGAGGATCGGTTGGTCGTTGGAGAGTTCGACCGTCTCGCCCTGCTTAACGAACTCGACCTCGAAGTACTCGACCTCGTCTTCGGGGATGTCTCCGGGACCGGCGCTCGCTGCGCTCCCGTCTTCCAGTTCGCCCTCTTCGCCGTCGCCGCCTGCGGGGATCGCACCGCCGCCGCCACCGCCGCCGATCGCGCGGCTGCCGGGTTCGGGGAAGTCGGTCTCGGGAACCGCTGACGCGCGCCGTTCGAGCACCCGGTCCGAGATGTCGGTGGTCGGTTCCCACCCCGTCCCGTTCAGCGAGCTGACGAGGACGATCGTCAACGTCGCGATCCCCGCGATAACGATCGCGAGCGGGTTCGCGAGCGAGGTGATCGCCAGTGGGTTGAGCATACGAACGGATATGAAGAGGTGGTTTAAGGCCGTTTTGATCGGTCCAACCGTGTGAGATCGCACCCGAGCGACGAGGCGACCGCTCGTTCCGGGATCGGCCGACGCAACGGAGCGGTCCATTTATCGGCCGAGCGGCCGACTGGACGCCCATGCAAGTGAAATCTCGGCATCACCTCCGAAGCGACGATATCGGCTCGATCCGCGAAGCGGTCGCGGATCACCTCGGGGTCGACATCGACGGCGATACCTTCGAATTGGTCGAGTTCGTCGACGCGGACTACGAACTCGTCCTGGTCGACGGCGAGCCGGCCGTCTTCTACGTCGACGACGACGAGCCGTTCCTGACCGTTCGCGGCGCGAACGACTACGAGCCGCAAACGGGGATCGTCACGGTCGACGCCGGCGCGATCTCGTTCGTCTCCGACGGCGCTGACGTGATGCGGCCCGGGATCGTCGACGCCGACGACGCGATTCGCAACGGCGACCTCGTCGTGATCGCCGAGGAGACGCACGGGAAGGTGCTCGCGGTGGGCCGCGCCCTCGCCGACGGCGACGCGATGGTCGGAGACAGCGGGAAGGTCGTGGAATCGATCCACCACGTCGGCGACGAGCTGTACGAGTTCTCCGCTTGAGTGGACGCAACCGGGGGCGACGAGTGAGCCTCCGCGACTTTTAATCGCCTCGCCCGCGACTGCCTCGGTAATGACCCGGATCCGGGTGCTGAGCTACAACGTCCGCTACGCCAACCGCGGTGACCACCACGACGCGTGGCACGACCGCCGCGACGCCGTCGGTCGGCTCGTCCGCTTTCACCGCCCGGACGTCGTCGCCTTTCAGGAGCCGCTCCCGGAGCAGCGACGGGACCTGCGCGACCGACTCCCGGCGTACGAGTTCGTCGGCCGCGGCCGCGCCGCCGACGGCGACGGGGAGGGGTGTCCGATCGGTGCGCGAACCGATCGCTGGCAAATCGTCGACGACGGCACGTTCTGGCTCTCGGAGACGCCCGCGGAACCTTCGATCGGTTGGGACGCCGCCCATCCCCGGATCGCCACGTGGGCGCGGGTGCGAGCCGCGTCCGACGCCGAGGGAGGATCGGAGCTGCTCGTGGTCAACGCCCACTTCGATCACGTAAGCGCTCGCGCGCGACGGGCATCCGCCCGCCTGATCCGCGACCGCCTCCCTGCGCTCGCGGCGTCTCGGCCGGATCCCGAACGCTCGGGGACCGACGCGACTACCGACGACGGGGACGCAAGACGCCCCGTCGCGTTCGTCGGCGATCTCAACTGTACGCCGGGATCCGATCCCCACCGAATACTCCTCGGGGACGACCCGGCTGGGGAAGGGAACGGAGCGGGCCTGACGGACGATACGGATGGCCGGGACGACGCGCTCCACCTCCGAGACGCCGCGGCGGTGGCCGACCTCTGCCACGGTCCCGAGACCAGCCTCACCGACTTCGCGCGACTGATCGACGGCCGCCGGATCGATCACGCGTTCGTCTCGACTGACGTCGACGTCGAGGCGTTCGCGACCCTCGCCGACCGAGACGAGAGGGGGCGGTACCCCTCGGATCACCTGCCGATCATCTCACAGCTGGCGCTGTAGCCGGGTCACGGCATTCGTGAGCGCTCGGATAGTCACTCCGCACCGCCGTTCGACTCCGCCGCGTATTTTTCGAGGACCGCCCCGTAGCCGCGCGTCGCCGCCTCGTACGTCTCTCGAAGGTCCGCGACGGGCGTCTCAGAGGCATCAACTCGGAGATCGTTGTAGTACGGATCGTCCTCGCCCGTCTCGGTGTTCGTCACGATCAGCGCCGCAGACTGGACCTCGAGGTCCTCGCGTTTGTCGCCGCCCGCGGCGTGACCGGCCGCGAGGGCGTCGATCAATCGCTCTGCGAGCGGGGCGTCGCCGTGAGCGCTCGACTCGTAGGCGGCGGCCGCGTCATCGATCACGTCCTCGCCGGCCAGGAGGTTACCGGCGACGGTGTAGTTCTCGCCGACCGCGTGGCCGTACCAGTCGTTGCACTCGTCGCCGGAGAACGCGAACGTCCCGTCGATGTCGACGCCGTGAAGCTGTCGCTGGTCGCGGCCCTCGTCGGCGTTCAACAGGGATTCCAGCGCGTCGTCGATCGATAGTCCGTCGCCGAGGTACTCGATCCCCTTCCGGCCGAGTTCGACGTTGACGAGCGACTGAGTCGCGACGGCACCGTCCGAAGAGGCGAACGGGCACAGCGTGCCGACGCCCGGAAGCCGCGTCGTCACCGCCACCCCGTAGCGGGCCTGATCGTCACCGTCGTCATCAGTGTACCGCTCGCGAACGCAGATACTGAACGTCACACCCGCCCTGCGTCGCCGATCGACAAAAGGCTGCGGCCCGGCAGCGTGCGGATCCGTCGACCGCGTGCGAATCGGGGGTTCAGACGCCGACGCCCGCGTCCGCGTCGGGCAGGTCGTACTTGTTGATCGGGAGTCCGAGATCCTCCAACGCCGCCTCCATGTGACGGTCCTGTGCGAAGTCAGCGCCGTCCTCCTCGCGGAAACGCTGAGCGGTCGCGAGCACCTCACCCTTTCGGTCATCGGGTATCTCGTACTTGTCAGAGGACAGCTCGATGACCAGACCGTTGTTGTCCTGGGTGTAGATCGAGTGGAATATCCCTCGATCGAACACGTTGTACCCCTTACCGGCGTCTTCGAGCGCCGCCATGATATCCTCGTACTCGTCGGGATCGACGCTGAAACAGAGGTGATGGACCGCACCGGTTCCCGCTCGCTGGCCGCGTGCGGACGGTCGGTCGTCGCTCACGAAGAACGTCAGAATGCGACCGTCACCGGTGTCGAAAAAGAGGTGGGTCTGCGAAGGATCGTCAAGATTCGGCTGCCGCAGGACGAGCGGCATTCCGAGGAGGTCTCGGTAGAACGCGATCGTGTCCGCCTCGTTGCTCCCCCAAACGGTGATGTGGTCGGTGCCGGCGGTGTGAAACGGTGCGTCCGGAAGCTCCGACGTAACCGGAGCCGGTGATTCGTCGTTCATGCACTCCGTACGAGACGAGGACGTAAAAAAGCGGACGGGACCGTCGGGTGACCGGCTGACATCGGTGTTATCGCGAACGACGAGCGACGGCCGGACGCCGGCGATATCAAACACTGCCGAAACCGATCCGCTTAATCGGGACAAGCAGAAGTGACCAGCATGGAGATATTACTTCACTCCGGGCTCGAACATCCGAACACCCTCTGGATCGCGGTCAGCGCGATCGTTGCCTTCGTCTTCGGCGTCGTCGCCGGGGCGTACGGGCGGAACGTAACGAATCCGTTCCGCGATCGCGCGGAGGAGTGATTTCCGTCGGGGAGCGACGGTTGGTGAGCACCGGAGCTGCCGTCACGGACGCTGCCAGACGGGGGGTGCGACGCCGAGCGCCCTGACGACGAACGGGTACCCAAACGCGATTGCGACGACGAGAATCATCGACTGGAGAAATCCGAGATCGCCGATGGCGCGCTCAACGAGCGCCAACGCGACGAACATCGCGAGGAACATTACGCCCCAGTGGGGCGCGAGCTGTCGAATCTTCTCCGCAGTTGAAGTCATACCGTCCGAAACGGGGGCGGGAGGTATAGGTTGTCGGTCGGCGATCCGGATTGCCGCCTGAACGGAACGATAGAACAGTTGGGATCGGGCGGCCGAACCCCAAACCGCTCCGGATCGGCAGAGAGCGAAACGTCTCAGTACCGCGACGGTACGAACGCCGCCGCGGCGAGCAGCACCGTCGAGAGGAAGGCGAGAACGATCACACGCGTCAATCCGCTGTTGTACTGATCGAACCGATCGATCTCCGCGACCTGCGCTTCATATCCGGCGACATCCGTCGATAGCGTCATCGTCGACGCATCGGGGAAGTGAGCGATGAACTCCGTCTGGCCGATCGTGACGGTCGTCTCCTGTGCGACCTCGATCGTCGTCGTCTGTGTCCCCTGCCAAACGATCACGGCCTGGTCCGTGGTAACCTCGTCGACCGTTACCGTCTGTCCGTCGTATTCGATCGAATCACCGGTCGCGTACGTCTGCTCTTCTGGAGTGGGGAAGTACTCGTCGACCGGGACGAGCGTCGTTTCGCCGTCCTCCGTGACAGCGACGTACTCGCCGTCGTCACGCTCGACCGTTTCGTTGTCCGCCGAGTCGTCGTTCTCGAGGATCGCCTGTCGATCGAGCACCTCTACGAGCGTGAATTCGGTGGGCTCCTCGCCCGTGATCTCCACCCGCCACTCGCCGTCTTCGAACTCAACCGTCGATTCGTTCGCCCACGTTTCGGAGAGTTCGGTTTCCTCCTCCTGCTCGAGAGTACCGGTGACCCCGTCGTCACCTTCCGAGATCCCAGCAACCGTATACGTCTCACCGTCTACGTCGAGCTGGTCTCCTTCCGAAACCTCAAAATCGGGGTTTTCGAGCGCTATTTCCGGACTCTCAGCCGTCGCAGTGAGGACACCGGCCGCGCCCGCGATGAGAATGAAGAGCGCGGCGTACACGGCCACAGCGCGTCGTTGCATAGTTCCAGCATGGGTCACCCGGTGTATAACGGTTACTAAGCCGACCTCGTATTTCGGATGAGCGGGCCCCTTTCAGCGCCGGTCGACGACTGTCGAGAGGCTCCGAAACTGCCCACCGACACGTCAGGAGACGCGCAGTAGTTACCTCGATCTGAACAAGCCTACTCGCCTCCGAAACGCGCTTGCGTCGAGCAGAGAAACGAGGAATCAGCGTCGAGACCGGTGACGCACGAGGGCTGTGCTGTGAGAGAGCACTACAACAGTACTTTAATTATGGAACGCCGAACGCGAACGATGGCAGATCCCGACCGGGACGGCCCACCGGAAGTCCTCGACAGTAAACGTGACGCGACGCGGTATCAGGTACTGGTGGAAATCGCCGCGCGTCAACCCGCCGTGAGTCAACACGAGATTGCCGAGGCGATCGGCGTGACGTCGCAGGCCGTCAGCGATTACGTCAGGGATCTCATGGAGCACAAGTACGTCAAGAAAGGCGGCCGGGGACGATACGAGGTGACGAAGGAAGGCGTCGATTGGCTCATCTCCCGGACCGACAATCTGGAAGCGTACCTCGATCGCGTCAACTCGGACGTTCTCGGGAGCGTCGAAGTCGACGCCGCGATCGCGATCGACGATATCGACGAGGGGAGCGAGGTTGGACTCGTCATGCGCAACGGTGTCCTCCACGCGGACCCCGCGGGCGGAGCCGCGACGGCCGTCACCGTCACCGGTGCGAAGGGCGGAGAAGCCGTCGGGGTCGCCGATTTCGAGGGCGTGCTCGACTACGAAACCGGATACGTCACGGTTGTTCCCGTGCCGGCGGTCACCGACAGGGAAACGCTGGATCCGAGAGTCATCGACGATCACCTCCCCGCGACGGGGTTGCTCGCAGTTGCGGGAACGGAATCGTACGCGCTGGCCGCTCGCGCCGCCGTCACTCCCGACATCCGCTTCGGAACGGTCGACGGTGTCACCGAGGCTGCAGTCCGCGGATTGGACGTTCTACTCGTCGTCGGAGCAGATCAGTTACCGCAGCACACGGCCAAGCTCCGAGACGAAAACATCCCACACGAGGTACTCGACGCGATCGATCTGTAACCGAGCGAGATTGGCCCCCAATCAGCAATCGCCTCCTCCGAGACACGACACCGCCTCCCACAGGTGAGTGTGCAAATACACGTATTGGATGACAGAAAGTAAGCCAAGGGCCGGATTTGAACCGGCGTTGGGCGGCTCTGCAGGCCGCTGCGTCTGACCAGACTCTGCCACCTTGGCGCTATCGAAGGTACCGTAGTCGTGCGTTTAAGCCTAGCGGTCGGCGAATGAGCCGCTGGCGTCGCGGAATTCGCGTCTTCAAGACATGAAAAAAGCCCACGGACACACTATCCGTGAGCTTCCTGGAGAGCAATATTCTCTC
>NZ_JBHSXI010000009.1:288496-308082 GCF_042662525.1 Halorubrum trueperi | reverse complement strand
GATCTTACAGGAGACGCTCGCTACCGCTACGCAACCGAGGTGTGAGGCTTAGCTAAAGACGAATGCCGTCTTCTACAGCCCTCGGTTCACGGACTTACTGAAGATCAACTTGAGAGCGCCAGAAGTCTTGAAGAGTTAGGATTACTCCATGAAATCGAGGAGCGAGAATATATCAAGTGTGTTTCACCAGAAGATGATGATTACTTCGAAGTAAAAGAACGTGGATGTGATGAGGAGATAGGTCTCTCCGAAATTTCAGACGGCAATATAACTTGCCCAGGTTGTGGTCGAAATGTTGAATTATTCAAAAAGACCCGTAGATCACGTCTAATTACACATCGTGACGACAGTAGAGTCTATTCATATGTTCGTGATGTAATCAAACAAGAACTCGATGCAAGGGCCTCAAAGATAAATAACGGCCTCCGGTTCTTAGATACTCGATTGAAACCTGCATTCACCGTCCGCCATGGTGCAAATAAAACTCACTTTCTGATTCAGTTTGAGTACACCAGCTCAGAAATACTCGATTCAATACAGGTATTCAATCAACCATTAGTTGTTGTTCTCGTTGGTAATGCGGTTCCTCAGGCAACTCAATATGAGCAGAGGGGACTTACATGTGTAGCCGCATCAGAAATAATTGAAATCGGTGATAGTAGCGCCGACATTGAACAATTGATTTCTTCTGCTCGGGAATCAAAGATTCCAGCTGGTCAACTGGCAGATAAGGGAATCGAGCTATACAGCAAACATCGTTCAAGATATACTTGGCGTGAGTTCGAGCATACTGTCCAACACTGCTTTTCAGCTTCTTTCGAAACCTCTCGACTACTTGGGGGCGAAGAAAGCGGGGAGCAGGTTCCTGAAGGAGTCTTGTCGCTTGATTATGAAGATAGTTCACATGCGTATATTTGGGATGCAAAGTATGTTCAAGAACCAGGTGAGAGTAGGCGTCTGAGTGGCGAGTATGAAAATATGGCAAAACATCTAGTAAATTTCCGTCGAGAATCGAATGTGAAAGACATCTATGATGATCTCTCAGGATATCTTATCATCTCCCCCAGCGTTTCAGATAGCTCAATGGTTCGGCTTGCAGAGCGCATACAGCGGCGACTGACAGAAAATGATGACGACTGGAATGGCTCCGTAACACACCTCCAGTTTGATGCGCTAGTCCACATATTCCAAGCCGTACAGTCGGATCGAGATGGAGTGCAAGCGAAACCAAGAGAATTCCGTAAGCACGTCCATAGGCTATTTACAAAGGGTAATTACCATAATCCCGACCCAGATACATATGGGGAAGCTGACCAGCGAGTATTTGACGTTTCTACTGAGGATGTTGACAAGATCTTTCGAGAATACATCGCTCCGCAAGAACCTGAAACTGAACGTGTGAATATCGATGGCTATCTTGCAAATATTCGGAGCTTGGATTACTGAGTTGTCGTTATCCCACTCAACATGAGGCGTTGCATAAGACAAACCAAGATTGGCGACGCCCAGAAGAGAGCTACGTACCGGTGGGTGTCCCAGGAACAAAATCTTGCACGCGTCCCTCCTCTAAGCTCCGACTGAAAAACGAGTTCATCTTCTCACGCAGCGTCTCCTTTCGAGAATCAATCCGAAGGCCGTACGCTTTCGTCTCCCCAACTTCGAGGTCTTGCCAATTCTCTGGCTTTGGCTCGTTGAGCGGTACGAGGAGACTTCCAGTAGTATCAACCTCGCCTTCGATTATCAGCTCACCTCGGATGATGCCCGCGTCTTTCTCAATGAGGTCCATTTCGAGAACGACAATCGAGTCCTTGAATCCCTCATCGTCCCCTCGTTCTTCGAGCATCAGTTCTTTCGCACGTTCCTTGTCCATAGTCAGATGTTGCAGTGAATCGGAGACAGGTCCTTATCGTTCGGGTTGTAGTGAGGCCGGCCCCCAGTGAACGGCTCGTCTGTCAGCGTCAGGTTCCCCATCTTCGCTACGGTAAAGAGACGCCAGAATGGGACTCGCCGCGAATTGCTCCCTCCTGCAATTTGGTACCCTCGGAGTGACTCTTTGCCCTTCTTGCTTCGGCCGTGGCAGTAGGGTTCGACTTTTCGATGATGCCCATCGTAGGTGAATTCGAGGACTTTCTGCTCCTGAATCGCTTTACAGATGATATCGCTCATACTCAATCTGGTCCATACTTTGTAACCGGCTGTCAAGAAGGTCATCCAACCGGGGTGAAAGTAGTCCAGCAATTGGACGCTCAAACCACGAGTTAGAGATTTACAATAGGATTCTGTTAGTAAGGGTATGTCCTACAGAAATCGCTCAGTTTGGCGTGAGTGCCCTGATTGCGGTGAAAAGCAGAAAGTAAAGGCAGGGCAGTGGGCTACTTGCCGAAATTGTGACGAAAGTTTTCACGCATAGTAGCAGTCATTGAAGTACTCGAACAGCACCAAGTCGATGCCCCGAAACCTACTCTTGCCTAAATTCACTCAGTCGGGACCTATGGGAGTCTATCTCCTTCTGAGTGAGCTTCAGTAGCATTTTCGAAAACAGATGTCGCCCCGTTTCCCAATCATCCATTTCCTCTATAAACGAGAATTCGCTTCCGTCTACTGTGTCTCCGACATGGGTGTTGAACTCAGAGACTGCTTCTTCCATAAATTCTCGTGCATCACTGGGATTATCGGCATCGAATGCCTCGATGTTTTCTGCCTGTGAGTATAATATGCCAGAAAGAGACTCTACTTCTCTGACTGCCGCGACGCTGACTCCGCTTGGAGCCCGGCCTGCAATTCTGGCGAGTTCGTCTGAGACTGCTTCGTGTTCTTCCGCTACCTGTTTGAAACCAATATCAGAGGAGGTCAGTTGCTTTTGGCAATAGTGTTTGAGTCGGCTCAGTTCTTCGTTCAACTCTCGATACCATTGGTCCGCCTCTTGCTTTTCGTCTTTCGTGGACTGTCTCCTAACTTGATATTCAGATACGAGAAAGCTGACAGTAAGACTCACACCTCCACTAAGAAGCAACGTTTCGGCAGTAGCCATAGAAGCCAATTGAAATAGAATCCAAATAAATGTGGGAGAGAATCAAGTGAGGATTCCGATACATAGGGCCCATCTCAGTGAGTATTCCCGCGCCGTCTATTGAGTTGAGTTCGAATCGAGATATTCTTATAAATAATTTCGCAAGTCGGTAATAGTTACTGGTTCGAGTGCCGAGGCCAGCCGTCTATCAAGGTATTTTCGAGAAGAGACGAGCAATCGTCAGCGAATTAGGTCTGTCGTTCCCGCGGTATCCGAACCCTACCGCCTCTAGCGGCCAACTAGTGATTAGCACATGCCGGCATACGTGTACCAATTGGGTTGGTGACATCATTTTTGACAAGTTCACAGAGACAACCGATACAGGAGCTGATTCCGACGCTTCCTGGGACGACTCCGACAATCCGATCACTTGGGTGGTTCGGTGGGTACTCCTGTCCGGGGATCGACGGGTGCTCGCACTTGTCACGGAAGTCGTCATCCTATTGGCGTTGCTAACGGTCGGAACGGTCTGGGAGTTCGAGATGGAACGGCTCGTCACCGAGACGCGAGCGGTTCAGACCCTGTTCAACACGCTGCTAGGCGGGATCATCCTCTTCGTCTCGGTCGTCCTCTCGATCAATACCGCAGCGCTCGCTCAGGAGTTCGCGCCCCTCCAAGTCAAACTGGCCAGTATCGAGGATTCCATCGATTTTCAGATCGAACTGGAGGAACTCGTGGAGGACGGCATCAGTCCGGCCGGACTACAGCCGTTTCTCCAGTACGTTATCGAGGCGATTCATTCCGAAACGAAATCGCTTCGGACCATCGATAACTCGACGACCGACGAGCGAGCCCGGGCGAACCTGCTGACATTCGTCGACGATATCGACGCACGATTATCCCAGATCGAGAGGCGCATCCGGCAAAGCGACCCTCGAGTGTCGATTCTCCTGTTGAGCACGCTCGATTACCCCTACGCGCGCCACATCAACGTAACCCGCCGCTTGAAAGCCACTCACGGGGACGCATTCACGGAATCGGATCACGATTCGCTCGCGACACTGCTCCGGATACTCACGATCCTCGCGTCCGGTCGAGAGTACTTCACGACGCTGTATTTCAAGCGGGAACTCCGGAACCTATCGAGTGCCCTCCTCATTCTCTCGCTCCCCGTCATCGTCTTCACGTCGTACGTTCTGCTCGCGATGGACACCGGCCTCTTCCCGCAAACGACGCTCCCGGGAGTCCGATCGCGACTCCTCTATGTCAACCTCGCGTTCGTCATCGCGCTGTCTCCGTACGTCCTTCTCAGTTCGTACATGCTTCGCATGCTTACCGTCTCGAAACACTCCCTCGAATCGACGGTGTTCACCCTCAATCCCGATGTCGGACTGGAGTTCGAACGGGAGTGAACTACCCCACCCTACTTAGCCACAGGCGTGGCTTCGTTGAGGGTGTCGTCAGAAGCGGAGCTTCTGACTGCTAACCAGAACCGAAGGTTCTGGTGATGGGGCTTCCTGTTTCGACGACGCGCTTTGCAGACACGCGAGTGGTGTCCGTAGGGAGCGCAGTCTCCACAGGCGTTGATTCGGGCCATCCCAGCCCTAGTTCAGAAAAGCCGCGTTGCAGGACGTTCATCGCCGCGTTCGCGTCACGATCACACTCGAACCCACAACTCGGACACGAGTGTTCCCTGACCCAGATGGGTTTCGCTGTCTCCACACCACACGTCGCACACTCTTTCGTCGTTCCCGTTGCTTCGACTTGCACCACGTGTGTCCCGTACAGCTCACCCTTGTATTCGAGCAGGGTGATGAACTGTCGCCACGCCGCAGCCTGCTTGTTGCGAGCGTTGTGCGACTGCTCTAACATCGCCTTCACGTCCAAGTCTTCCACGAACACTGCGTCGTACTCACGGACGAGCCACGTCGTGATTTTGTGCTGGTAGTCCAACACTTTCTGCCGAATGTGGCGCTTGACCTTCGCTACTTCCCGGCGTTGCTTCTCGTAGTTGTTTGACCCGTGTTCTTTCCGTGAGAGTTTGCGTTGTTCACGGCACAGACACTCGTATTCGTCTTCGAGGTCGATCCAGTCCACAGTCGTACCGTCCGAAGTGTGGATGTAGTTGAGGATGCCAAGGTCAACGCCGACGCTATTGTCTGCGTTGAGCGAGTCCACGTCGGGTTTCTCAGGCAGGTCAGCCTCGTCGGTTTCCAGCCCGAAAGAGATGAACCAGTCGCCGGTCGTCTCCTTTTTCACTGTGACCTCTTTGATAGCTGCTTCGTCAGGAATCTCGCGGTGGTAGCGGATTTGGATATCTCCGATTTTGGAGAGCCAGAGCGTCGCGCGTCGGCCACTCGTGTTTTTGAGTTCGAAGCCAGACTGCGAATACGTTATGCTCTGGAACTCCCTCGGAGACTTCCACGTGAGCTTCCCGACCTTGCGTCCGTTTTGCTTCTGCTCGGAGAGTCCGTCGAGGTTGTGGTAGAACCGAGTGACGGTTCGTTGCAGAGCCTTCGAGTTGACGTCCGAGAAAACGGGGAACTCGTCTTTCCAGTCGGGGAGTCGGGAGTGGTGCTTGTACGCAGAGCCGATGTCGTCGGCGTCCACGTTTTCGTATTCGTACAGGGTGTAGTTGTACCCTTGACGATGAATGTCGATGTGATGTTCCAGTTCAGCCACTACCTGTTGTGTCGGGTAGGCGTGGTAGCGGTGACTGTACTCCATCGCTGTCTGTTGATTATCGATATGTTTACTTAATGGTTTGTATTGGTGTACGGCGATTCATCCCCTCCCTACTCGTTCGCGTTGCTCGCTCCTTGAGGAAGGGGCATTCTCGCCTCAATTCTGGTAATTCCGAGAGGTATCGGCCGGGATATATACAATTTATTTACGTACCAATTTAAATGACTCCTCCGGTTTCCGCTTCTTCGTCGTTCTCACCGGTTTCCGCTTCTTCGCCGTTCACATCCTCGCCGTTTTCGTCCTCCTCGCCATTCTCATCCTGACCGTTCTCCTCTTCCTCTCCATTCCCCTCCTCACCATTCTCCTCTTCCTCGCCGTTCTCCTCGTCCTCCTCTCCGTTCTCATCCTCTCCGTTCTCCTCGTCCTCACCGTTCTCATCCTCTCCGTTCTCCTCGTCCTCACCGTTCTCATCCTCTCCGTTCTCCTCGTCCTCGCCGTCACCGTCTTCCGCTTCGATCGTCAGGACTCCGGTTTCCTCGTCGTCTTCAGTGACGACATCGTAGGAGTACTCACCCGGCTCTAGATCCGAGGTATCAATTCGAACGCTTAGTGTTCGGGATTCTTCGCCGTCAAGTTCAACGTCTCTCTCGTTGATCTGCTCGTCGTCAAGGAATAGTACAACCGTTTGTGTACCACTCGCTTCCCCGATGTTCTCTATCGTTGCGGAGAGTTCGAAGACCTCTCCTTGGCCGAGAGTCTGTTCGGTCGGATCGAGTTCGGCGACCACGAACTCGGCCCCTTCAATTTCCGCCGCTTCGATAGTTACCGTCCCGGTCGCGGAGTCGTCTTCGGTGAAAACGCCGTGTTCGTATTCACCGGCTTCGAACCTCGAGGTATCGATCGCTTCGAGGTTGACCGTTTCCGATTCCCCGCCATCGAGTTCGAGCGCTTGGTCGTCGATCGGTTCGCCGTCGATGCGGAACTCGACCGTCTGCGTGCCCGTCGCCTCGCCGACGTTTTCGACGGCCGCGGAGACATCGATCGAGTCTCCACGAGTGACGGTCACATCCACCGGTTCAAGCTCCGAGACGGTGAATTCGGGCGGACTCAACACAGTAAGCGTCGCTGTCTCCGAATCATCTTCGGTAAAGACGCCGTGTTCGTACTCGTCGGGGTCGAGTACGCTCGTCTCGATCTCCTCGAAGGTGATCCGCCTCGACTCGCGTCCGTCGAGTTCTAACCGCCGCTCGGCAACGGTCTCGTCGTCGATCCGGAACTCGACCGTCTGTGTATCGGAAACGTCGCCGACGTTTCGTATCCTCGCAGCGACATCGATCAGATCGCCCTGCGTGACTGTCACATCCGCGGGGTTCAGATCGGAGACCGTGAACTCCGCCGGTCGCAAAACGGTGAGCGTCCCCGTCTCCGAATCGTCTTCGGTGAAGACACCGTATTCGTACTCGTCCGGGTCGAAATCGTCGGTGTCGATATCCTCGAATTGAACTCGTTCCGAAGAACGACAGGTGATCTCCAATTCGCGCTCTGCAACGACCTCGTCGTCGATACGGAGTTCGACGGTTTGGGTATCGGTGATGTCGCCGACGTTTCGAATCCGCGCAGACACGTCTATCTGCTCGCCGCGGACCACTTCGATATCGTCTGGGTCCAGTCCGGAGACGGTGAATTCCGCCGGCACCGGTTCGAGTTCGGTTTCTTGGCCGAAGTCGAATCCGCGGATCTGTCCGCGAATCTCTCCGTTCGGATGGTGGACCGTGTGTACGTTGACGTAGTACGCTCCCGGATCGTCCAAGATGGCTTCGACGAGTTCGGGATCGTCGACGACTGTCCCTTCGATCAGCGGGACATCCGGACGGGTGGTCAGCGGATCGCCGTCACCGCTCCCGTCTACTCCCTCGGTGTATCCAAGAAGTGGTGCCACAACCGGTCCATCCTCCCCTCGCTCGCCCTCGTGGATATGCGCCTGCGTGACACACTCGATATCCTCGAGTACGAGATCGACCACGAGCGTCCCTGTTTCGCCCGGTATCAGGTGTACACAACCACCTGCATTGGTTTCGACGTCGGCTTGATACCCCGACAGGGCGGCGGCGTGAGCTTCCCAGATATCCTCAGGGGGCCACGCTTCGGATTCGTCATCCGTTTGCGCTCGCGCTTGGCCGCTGGCTTCAGAGCCGAGTGCGCTGAGACCCGTACCCGCTGCAAGCCCTCCCATTACCGTTCGGCGTCGATACGTGCGTTTCCTCACGGACGGTTCGTTCGGATCATTCGGTTCATTAGACATCGCATCCGACGTACGTAGATCGCTTGTTTAGCTATATGGCGACTATGTGAAATAATATGTAATTTCACGATACCTCAGTCTGGCGTCGACAACGACGTGCGCAAGGTCAGTGAATAAGCCGATCCAAGCGTCTCACGTGTAGGCGTTTTCGCGTCATCGCTGGATCAGTTTGCTGGCGGCTTACCGTTGGTTCATCTCAGCTTATTCCCGTCCACCTGTCCTCCCACTCGTCAACGTGGAAACGACGGTATGGAGAAACAGCGAAGCCGAATATTGATATAGCAGATAATAGTTCAAATCAGTAGATTCGTCGACTGTGCTCCACGATCGAACAACGGGAGGAACAGCGAGTGCACTGCTGTTGACGTACTGATGACGGCAATCTCGGTGGTCCCTTATAAATAGACGCCGGGCGCTCGATATCTGCGGCGTACAGTAAGAAAAGATCGGCTCTCGACGGCGATTCGGCTATCGTTCGAGTTCGACGGTCAGGTCCGTCGCTATCCACGCTTCCGTGTTCCCCTGTTCCGTGAAGACGGTTCGGTCGGGCGAACAGCGGCTCGCCGAAACCGTCGGCCGTGCGTCCGCCGACGCCGCGACGTCGCGTTCGATCCGGTCCCCGGTTGTCATTACCGGTTCGTCAGGGTCGTGCGGGGATATAGATTTCGGTCGGCCTAAACTCTCGGCGGAGCGGGTAGACGACCGGGACGGACGAGAGATATCCGAGGGACCGCGGATCGCTCGTTTCGACGCCGGTGATTCCGGCGGGGGATCGGATCGCCTTACCGGCCGGCGCTCTTCCCTCCGACGATGACCGATTCGCTTTTCACGCCGTTCTCGCTGCGCGACATCGAGATACGAAATCGGGTGATGGTATCACCGATGTGTCAGTATTCCGCGGACGACGGGCTCGCGAACGACTGGCACCGGATCCACCTCGGGACCCGCGCTGTCGGCGGGGCCGGCGTCGTGATGGCCGAGGCGACGGCCGTCGAGGCACGCGGTCGGATCACTCCCGGCTGCCTCGGGATCTGGTCCGACGAGCACACCCAGGCGATCGAGCCGATCGTCGAATTCGTTCGATCGCAGGGCGCGACCCCCGGAATTCAACTGGCCCACGCCGGTCGTAAGGGATCGCATCGCACGCCCGCGACGGGCGGCGGTCCGATCCCGACGGACGAGGCGGAGGGGTGGGAGACGATCTCGGCGACCGACGAGCCCTATCCGGACGGTAACGACGAGGCCGGCGGGCCCGCGGCGACTCGGAAGATGGACGCGGACGACGTCGAGGACGTGATCGACTCGTTCGCAGCCGCCGCGGAGCGCTCGCTCGACGCCGGCTTCGAGATCGCCGAGGTCCACGCCGCCCACGGCTACCTGCTCCACCAGTTCCTGTCGCCCGTGACGAACGATCGCGACGACGAGTACGGCGGGAGCTTCGAGAACCGTACGCGTCTGGTCCGTGAGGTCGTCGAAGCGGTCCGCGAGGTGTGGCCCGCGGACAAGCCCGTCTTCGTCCGGATCTCCGCGACCGACTGGCTCCCGGACCGCGATTCGTGGGACGTCGACGACTCCGTGCGGCTGACCCCGATGCTCGCCGACGCCGGTGCCGACCTGATCGACGTCTCCGGTGGCGGAATTCACCCGGACCAGCAGCTTCCGAACACGGGACCGGGGTACCAGGTCCCGTACGCCGAGGCGATCCGCGAAGGAACCGACGTTCCCGTCGCGGCGGTCGGCGGGATCACGGAGCCGACGCACGCCGACGCGCTCGTCCGAAACGGACGGGCCGACCTCGTCGCCATCGGCCGCGAGCTACTCCGCAACCCGTACTGGCCGCTGGAGGCCGCAGACGAGCTCGGCGCAGACATCGAGTGGCCGGTGCAGTACCGTCGCGGCCGGTTCGACTGAGGCGATCGCCGACTTCGATCTCGGCGCGTCGGCGAATTCACTCCCGGCGCGTCGGCGAATTCACTCCCGGCGCGTCGGCGAATTCACTCCCGGCGCGTCGGCGACTTCGTTCGACGGCCCGGCTTTTTACCCGCGGACCGCCTACTCCGCGACATGAGTTCCCGCGACGACCGGCGCGACGACCGACGCGACGAGGACCTCGAAGCGCGGCTCGACGAGCTCGAGGAGGTCCTGACCGAGCTCCGCCGCGACCTCCGCGAGACCGAGCGGGGCCGACGCGCTCCGCTCCAACCGCCGCGACCCCCGCGCCTCTCGGAGCTCGTTCGCTTCACGGAGGAGTACACCATCCCGACCATCATCGCCCTCCTGGAGACGACGATCAAGTCGCTCGAACTGCTCCAGGGGACGCTCCGGCTCGCGGATCCGAGTCGGAGCGTCGCCGACGACGCGAGCGCGGCGGGCGATCGGCTCGCCGACGTCCGCGACGGCGCGAGCGCAGGACTCGCTCGTTCGCTCTCGGAGCTTCGAACGGCGCTCTCGGAGGCCGATCTTCCGGAGGAGGCCGCCTCGCGTTCGATCGTCTCCGACGCCCGCAACCTCACCGCCGAGATCGAAGATCGGATCGAGGAGGGGCGTCGCGAGGCCGACGACGCCCGACGTGACCGTCGAAGTGACGAGCACGGCGGGGCCCGCATCGACGTGACCGACCCGGATGCGGACAGGGATGCCGACGGGGACGAGGCCGAGCCCGCGAACGACGCCGACCCCGCCCCCGAAGTCGACGTCGAGTCCGAATTGGAGTCGATCAAGCGACGACTCGATGACGAGGAGAGTGGCGTGACCGGCCGCAGCGACGAGGGAAGCTCCGCTGCCGGCGACGACGAGCGGGACTCCGACAGCGATGATTCCGACGTGGTGGACTCCGACGTCCCTGACTCCGACGAAGCGAACTGATCGGGTCGACTTTCACCCAATCGGACGCCTCGTCAGAACTCCGTGCCGAGCCGGGCGGCGACGCGCTCCGCGGAGTCGACGAGGAGCGACTCGTCGTCCGTGAACACCTCCAGCGCGACCGTGCCGTCGAAGTCCGACAGCTCCGCTTCGAGAACGTCGTACTTCACCTCGCCCGCGCCGATCGGGATGTGCGTGTCGCCGCGGCGTCGGACGTCGTGACAGTGGAGGTGCGAGATCCGATCGCCGTGACTTCGGAGGAATCGCGTTATCGCCTCGTTTCCGCCCTCCATGTAGGCGTGGCCGACGTCGAAGCAGATCGGGGTGTCCGTCTCGCGGGCGATGTCACCGAGCACGGAGAGCTGAAGTCCTTTGTGTTGGTGACCGACGTTCTCGACGACGACCTCGACGCTCGCCTCGCGACCGGCGGCCGCGACTCGGCGGAGCTGCTCGGCGGCGACCTCGCGGAAGTCGACGTCGTCGCGGTCGGCGGAGGTGGCGTGGAGGACGGCCTTCTCAGCGCCGAGGTCGCCCGCGGCGGTGAGAAGCCGGCGCTGGTACGCGACGATGGCGTCGTTGACCTCGGGCGCGTAGCTGGTCAACGGTTGGCTGTACGGGAGGTGTACCAGCAGGCCGCGCCCGTCGAGCGCCCCGCTTAGCCGGTCGGGATCGATGTCGCCCGGTACGAGCGTCGGCTCGCCGATTCCGAGCTCGCAGAAGTCGAACCGCGCCGGCGACCCCGCGAGCCGATCGAGGTCGTCGCCGACGGTGAGACCGATCTCCATGTCGGCGATGCGTGCGGCGGTCGTATAAATGGTCCCGCCGATTCGCTGGACCTGTTGCGGTCCAGTTGACCGCTCTCTCCCTCGATCGCTCAGTACAGGTGAACCACGTTTGACATCCTCCCCGCCCTGAAGGGCGAGGTTTTAGCCTTGTAACTTCCATAATCGGTCCAGATGAAAGGTGAGTCCCCTCTCTGCTATTGCCACTGCTGGCTGCCGAGTGTTTACAATCCCTCCAAAGCAACGTTTGGTCAGATGGAGGGGGTTCTGTGGCATCTGCTTGCGAGTTCTCGCGGGGGGCCGACACGGGTCCGTATTCTCCAGGCACTTGATGAGCGTCCACAAAATGCGAATGAACTTGCGACGGAGCTCGATATGGATTACACAACAATTCGCCACCATCTTGACGTTCTGATAGACAACAACGTCGTCAGACGAACAGACGACGACTATGCCGCCACGTACCTGGTTACAGACCAGGCCAGAATCAACTGGGACATCATAGAGGAGATCTTCGAAACCGTCGATCAGGAGAATCCATGAATGTGGATGAACTTTGGACAGCGTATTTAGCGGAGTATAACCTACGGGGGAATGATGGCCATCTGGCTTGAGATCGCTCGGGGCGCTGCGGGAGTGAACATCCTCTTACTGCTGGTACTCGGCTCTATCTGGCTTCGCAACTACCGTCAGCACGGTGCCAACCACACGCTTGCACTCCTCGTATTTGCCGTGTTTTTGCTCGTCGAGAACGGACTGTGGCTCGTTTTCTACCTTGTTCATCCAGGTTTTATCGGTTGGTTCGTCAACGCGGGTACCGACATTCAGGTCGGTATGATGATGCTCTGTACCCTCGAACTCGTGGCGCTCGCTATTCTGACCCGCATCACTGTGCGCTAATCACAACCCCTCAGTTAATGTTGGACGAAGTTTGGACCTAGTTCGGAAAACACTCATCAGCAGTCTCAACCCTCGTTCATCCATGGTTCTCAAACGGCGCACGTTCCTCGTCGCGAGCAGCATGACTCTTGGTCTTGCTGGATGTACCGGCGATAACGAGACGACACCAGACGAGGACGAAGAAACGACGTCTCCTGATGGGGCGGACGACGAGGGAACAGAGATGGATGTGACCGTACAGGTCCGCTCCAATTCCGAGTACGGTGACATCCTGGTCGGCCCTGACGAGATGACCCTCTACATGTTCGATCAGGATACGCAGGGTAACGGTGTGAGTGCCTGTTATGACGGTTGTGCTGACAACTGGCCACCACACACGGTCGACGATGAACCGGTGGCCGGGGAGGGCGTGACTGCCGACCTTAGAACCTTCGAACGAGAGACCGGTGAGCGCCAGGTGATGGCTGGCGGGTGGCCACTGTACTACTTTGCCCCAGACGAGGAGCCAGACGATGCAACAGGCCAGGGTGTCAACGATGTCTGGTGGGTGCTGACTCCCGATGGAACTCCGGTCAAACCGGATGGTGGCTATTGAGTCCAGAGGTAGTAACTGCTTCGTTTGAGAGCCCCCTCTCATATAAGATAGATTTGTCTTATCTCCAGGTCAATATGCAACCCTCCTGAGAAACTGTTCCGCAGGGGACTAGGCTGAGTAAGCAGTCGGAGCCTAACGGCTGGCTCAGCGGGAACGGTGTCGAAACGAAATTCCGCAGTGCCGCGTCAGTCGTCGAGCGGGTTCTCGACGTCGATCTCGCCGGCGTCGATCTCGGCTTCGACCTCGCGGACCGCGGTGACCATGTTCTCGGTCTTGCCGTAGGCGATCTCTCGCGGCAGCAGCTTCAGCCCGCAGTCGGGCGAGATGGTGAGCTTCTCCGGCGGGACGACGCGGAGGCCCTGCCGGATGTTCGCTTTGATCTCCTCGACCGGCTCGATCTCGGCCGTGTGGGCGTCGACGACGCCGAGCGCGAGGTCGGGCTCGAATGTGGGCTCGGTGAACGTCGGAATCTGCTCGAAGTCGCCGTTACACAGCTCCACGTCGAACTCGTCGATCGGGTAGTCGTTGATCTCGGGGTAGATCCGCGAGTAGTCGCCGTAACAGACGTGAAGACCGATGCGGACCTCCTCGTCGATGCCGGAGACGATGCGTTCGAGCGCCTCGCCGACGATGGCGTGATCCTCCGGCGTCGTCGCCAGCGCGGGCTCGTCGATCTGAATGTAGCGCGCGCCCGCCTCCACGAGCTTCTCGACCTCCTCGTTCACGAGGTCGGCCAGGTCGTAGACCAGTTCCTCGGTGGAGGGGTACGCCTCGTTGAACGCCCAGAATCCGAGCGTGTACGGACCCGTGATGGGAACTTTCACCGGCTTCTCGGCGACGTCCGAAGTGAACTCGAACTCGTCGACGAGCCACGGCTCGTCGTACTCGACCTCCTCGACGACGCTCGGCTTGTCGAAGTAGTTGTGGCCCCACACCTTCACGGGGCCGTTGAACTCGTAGCCGTCGATACGCTCGGCGAAGAACTCGACCATCTCGTTGCGGCGCATCTCGCCGTCGACGACCGTGTCGAGTCCGGCCCGCTCGTGCTCGTGCGTGATGAGCCGACAGGCGTCGTCGTGCGCCTCCGTCAGATCCTCTGCGTCGAACTTCGAATCCGGATCGTCGACGAGCTCGTCGGCGCGGTTCAGCCACTTCGGCTTCGGGTACGAGCCGACGACGGTCGTCAGCAGGAACGAGTCGTTCTCGTGGTCGTTCGGGCGGAACTGTTCGCGGTTGGCTTCGGGGGTTCTGACCATTATTCGAGCACCTCCGCGGCGGCGGAAAGCGCGTTCAGCTTCGCGCGATACTTGTTTTCGGGCAGGTAGAACAGCTCGGTGTTCGGCGTCAAGTACGTCCGATCGAACCCCTCGGCGGGGATCTGCGACTCGAACCACTCGACGCGCTCGGCGATCGTCTCCGGCTCCTCGACGAGCGTGTTCTGTCCGTCGACGAGCCCGAGCGCGAGCGAGTCGGTGGAGCCGAATTCCTGGACGTTATACACGGTGTCGTCTCGGTCGCCGGCGACGAGGTCGAGTCCGAGCGCGTCCGCGCCTGCCTCGTCGACGAGGTGGGCGTACAGCTTCTCGCCGAGCGCGCCGTAGAACGTCTGGACGACGACCTCGGCGTCGGTCGCGTCGGCGACCGTCGCGATCGCGTCGGTCGCGGCCGGTTCCTCGCCCTCGGCGGGCGGGTTCGTCACCAGCGACGGTTCGAGGAGGAACAGCGTCTCGTGGGCGGGGAACGCCTCGATCTCGCCGGCCAAAAAGTCGGCGACGGCGGCCTGGAACGCCGCCTCATCGCCGTAGTGTTCGTCGGTCGCGAGATCGGCCAGCGAGTACGGGCCGGGGAGCGTCGCCGCGAGGGAGGCCTCGCCGTCGATGAGGGCCGCGGCGGACTCCAGTTCGTTCGCCACGTCGCCGGAGAAGTCGAGATCGTCGACGACCCGCGGATCGCGATAGAAGTTGTTGTTGTCGTAGTACCGGACGATACCACCGGTCTCGACCCCGTCGTGGACCGTCAGCGGGTGCGCGATCATGTCGTCCCAGCGACCCTGTCCCTCGGTGACGCGGTCGAGGCCGGCGTCCAGCTGGTCGCCGACGTACTCCCCGCGGACCTCGTCGTACTGCTCCACGATAGCCTCGTCCTCGTCGCCGCTCAGCAGGTCACCCTTCTGGTGGCCCTTGCGGTCCGAGAGCGTCTCCTTCGCCCAGTCCGGAAGCGGGTACAGCCCCGGCGTGGCTGCGACTCGTTCAGTCATCACCGTTGGTTCGATATGCCGCCGTATAATATTTGCTAATACATTTTATGCATTTGAGTTATACCCCGGTCGCGGGCCGAACGGTTAACACGACGGCTGCGAATCGAGATCTATGACCGTCGTTTCGCTCTTCCCGTCCGCCACCGAACTGGCGGCCGCGCTCGGTGCCGCGCCCGCCGCGGTCTCTCACCAGTGCGACCACCCGCCGTCGATCGCGGAGCGGCCGACGCTCACCGGGCTCGTCCGGAACCTGGACGACCAACCTGAGGCGGTGGATCGGATCGTCGCGCACGACGACGTGTACTACCTCGACGGCGACGCGCTGGCCGCGGCCGATCCGGATGTGATCCTCACCCAGGGCGTTTGCGGAGTCTGCGCCCTCGACGCCGGACTCGCGCGCCGAGGGGTCGAACGGCTCGACCTCGACGCGAAGGTGTTGGACGTTCACGCCGACGATCTCGACGACGTCCTCGCGAACGTCGAACGCGTCGGCGACGCCGTCGGCCGCCCGGCCGCGGCGACCGAACTGCTCGCGGACCTCGATGCGCGGATCGACGCCGTCGCCGACGCGGTCTCCCCCAACGCCGCTCGTCCCCGTGTCGCCGTCCTTGACTGGACTGATCCCCTCCGTCACGGGGGGCTCTGGGTGCCCGATCTGATTCGGGTCGCCGGCGGGGATACCGGTCTCGTCGCGGCGGGCGAGCGTTCGCGAAAGGTCGATCCGGAAGAATTGCGCGCCTTCGATCCCGAGGTGATCGTCGTCGGCCCCTGTAGCGCCAACGTCGGCGAGGCAGAACGGGCGGCCGCGGACCTGCTGGAACGCGAATCGTTCGACGACGTGGCCGCGGTGCGGGACGGTCGCGTGCACGCGATGGACGGCACCGCGTACCTGAACCGGCACAGCCACCGCGTCGTCGACACGCTGGAGGCGCTTGCGGCCGTGATTCACCCCGACCAGTTCGAGTCACCGGGCGAGAAGGTGCAGCGCGTCGATACGGCCGCGGTGGCCGGGTCGGTCGGCTCCGCCGAGTGAACCGCCTTCGTCGACGCTCCCCTCCGTCTTCTGCCGGCCTCGGCCATCCACTGTCTTCCGCCACTCGCCGATACTCACTTGGCTTCCGCCACTCTCCGATACCCACTTGGCTTCCGCCATCCTCTGTCTCCCTCCTACTCCGCGCGTTCGAGCCGCAGTACGGACAGCGTCTCGAAGGGGAACGACTCCTCGACGACGACTTCGTGGTCGAAGCCGGCCGCTTCGATCAGCGCCAGCACCTCGTCATAGCCGGTCAGCGAGGAGACGAGTAGGAGGACGACGCCGCCGGGTGCGAGCACGCGCCCCACGTCGGCGAGAAACGGTTCGATCAGTTCGCGGCCGGACTCGCCGCCGGAGAGCGCGCGCTCCATCCAGTCGTCCCACTCGTTGTCCGGGTCTGTCGGGAGGTACGGGGGGTTGAAACACACGGTGTCGAACGCGGCCGTCCGAAACGGGCCACAGAGGTCGGCGACGACCCCCTCGATGCCACGTTCGCGCGCTTGCCGCGCCGCGTGCGGATTGCGGTCGCTGCCGACGACCTCGAGCCCGCGCTTCTCGGCGATCTGCTCCGCGACCCACCCCGACCCGGTCCCGACCTCCAGCACGCGCCCGTGCGCCTCGGCGACGGCCGCCTCGGCGAGCAGTCCCGAGTCCTCGGCGGGCTGGTAGACGACGGCGTCGTCGAGGCCGCGACGCTCGGTGAGGTCCGTCACCGGTCTGCCTCGCCGTCGTTGGTCACGGTGTCAGCACCGTCACCGGTCGCTGCGTCCCCACCGTCGCCACCGCTTCCGTCGCCACCGCTTCCGCCGTCTCCGCTTCCGTCGCCGCCTCTCGTCGCCGCCCGTCCTTCGACCTCGGCGTCGAGCTGCGGCCCGGAGGTGTCCGGTTCTCGCGCGGAGAGCGTCTGCTGCGGGAAGGGGATGACGATCCCCTCGGATTCGAGATCGGCCTTGATCGCGTTCATCGCGGCGGTCTGCGTGCGCCAGCGCTTGCGCATGCTCGGGTTGCGGATCCAGTACCGGACGCCAAGCACGACCGCCGAGTCGTCGAACCGCTTCGTTACGGCGTTCGGCTCCGGCATCTCGGCGACGTCCTCGACGCCGGCGACGGCCTCCTCCACGACGGCGGCCGCGCGCTCGATGTCGGTCGCGTAGTCGACGCCGACCTCGACTTCGATCCGCAGGCGATTCCGCCGCGACCGGTCGATGATGGAGCCGGACCGGACCGTGTCGTTCGGTAGCGTGACGACCTCGCCGTCGAACGACCGGAGGCGCGTGCTCATGATCGAAATCTCCGTGACGGTTCCCTCGTGGTCGCCGACCTCGACCCAGTCGCCCACCTCGAACGGGCGGGAGAACATCAGCACGAACCCCGCGAGGATCGCGCCGAGCGTCTGGCGCGCGGCCATCCCGACCACGATCCCGAGGAACCCGGCCCCGACGAGGAGTCCGCCGACGTTGTCGGTGAACAGGCCGACCACGACGAGTAGCGCGAAGGTGTACACCGTCAGCTGGGTGAGTCGCCGGACCACCTCCTCCTGGTGGTCGGTGAGGACCGTGCTCTCGGCTGATATCTCGCGGATGACGCCCCCGAGGAAGTCGGTGACCGCGTAGGCGATCGCCAAGAGCACGACCGCGATCACGACGTTCGTCAGTTGGTCCGCGATCGCGGCCGACCGGTATGCGTCCAGAAGCGCGCCGCTCCGATCCCACACGAGGAGCAGCGAGATCGCGCCGACCGCGGTGGCGGTGCCGACCGCGGCCGAGAGCAGCAGTCGTTGCGTGGAGGAGAGCTCGTCGTCCCGCCGCTTCGCCCAACTGGTAAGGATCCGGACGCCGATCACGGCCGCGACGATCAGCGCGGACGCCGCGACTCGCTCGATGTCGCCGGTCAACGCGCTGTAGAGGTCACTAATCCCCCCGGAGAGTGAGGCACCTGTCGCGACGACGGATGCGAGACCCATCCGTGAATCACACCTCCGTCGGCGAGCCGCGTTCGCGGGCCAGTTCGGCCAGCGCGGCGAACGCGCTCGGCTCCAGGGTCCCGGGACGGCGACGGAGCAGATCCTCGTCCGCGGCCGCGACGACCGCCTCGGGCTCGTCCAGCCCGGAGATGTGCCCGGTGTTTCGGATCGCGTTGCGGACCGTCTTGCGGCGCTGGGTGAAAAGCGCCTTCACGAACCGCAGGAAGAGGGCCTCGTCCCCGACGGCGTAGTCCGGGTCCCGGGGCGTACACCGGACGATCGCGCTCTCGACGGCGGGCTGCGGATCGAACGCCTCCTTCGGAACGCGCTCGACGATCTCGACGGCGGCGTAGTGTTGCGCGGAGACGGAGAGCCGGCCGTACTCGGACTCGCCCGCCGAGGCCACCATCCGCTCCGCGAACTCCGCCTGGAACATCAACACGAGCGGCCTCCCCTCCGGGAGCAGCCGGAAGGCGATCTCCGAGGAGACGCCGTACGGGAGGTTGGCGACGCAGGCGGTGAACGGCGGGAGGTCGACGTCGAGCGCGTCGCCCTCGATCACGTCGAGGACCCCGTCGTCGACCGCGGTCGTGAACTCCGCGCGAAGAAACTCGGCGAAGGTCCCGTCGCGTTCGATCACGGAGAGGTGGCCGTCCCCCGTCTCGGAACTCTCCGTGGAGCGGGAGACGATCGTCGCGAGCAGCCGATCGGTGAGCGCGCCAGCGCCGCCGCCGATCTCCAGCAGGTGTCCGGTGTCGGCGTCGTCCGGAAGGTACGACGGGATCCGGTCGAGCACGCGGTCGTCGACGAGGAAGTGCTGGTCGCGGTCGGGGTTCGCTCGCTCCCCCGCCCGCCGCGCGAGCGCGTCGGGGTCGCGATCCCCGTACGCCGCGTTCGTTCCCGTCGATGAGTCGGTCATGCCGGCGTTACTCCGCGGTTCCGGGTAAAAGTCCCGTTTCGGTGTTCACGGCTCGGTTGAAACGCTATTCTTCGGACACAGTCACGAGTGAACAGCTATCCGCTGGAGTCTGCCTCTTGATCGATTGCGGGAGTGGGGATCGCAGACCGCCGCCGGCGACGTAGTATTTAAAAGAGAAAACACGGCAGCGACGATTACTTATAAATAATCGAGGCGGTGGCGTCGCCGGCGCTCCGCGCCGGCTTCAAGCGAGAGCTTCGCTCTCGCCCTGCGCCTCC
>NZ_JBHSXI010000009.1:243141-288488 GCF_042662525.1 Halorubrum trueperi | reverse complement strand
CTTATAAGCGGCCGCGAGGAGCCCGCGAGGGACGCGGTGAGCGCTCGGAGAGCGCGAACCGCGAGGCTGGGGAGGGGTGAGGCTGCGGTGCGGTCGGGGTGGGACTCAAAGGGGCAGTCGCCGGCGGCTCTGCCGCCGGCTGCCAGAGGCGCTCCGCGCCTCGCTGCCGCGAGGCGGGCGCAGGCGACGTAAGCAGGGAGGGACCGAAGGTCCCTCTTGAAGCCGGCGCGGAGCGCCGGCGACACCGCAGGAACGAGTGCAGCGAGTGACGAGGAGCACAGCGAGCGTGCGTTCGCCTCGCGGCTGGGGCTTTGAAGAGGTTCACCGTGCAGTCAACCACTTATAAGCGATCAACACCAGAAACACAACGATTCACCGCGTCAGCAACGATATATAAACAGCCGCCGGCAACACCACTCATTCACGTATAAACGATCACCCCCACACAATGAGATCCCTACTCCCGCTCTCAATCACTCAATCCCCGTCAGCGGCGGGTTGTTTCAGATGAGAATATTTCTGAACAATAGGATTTCAGGAGGAGTCTCAGTTCCCATTTTGGACGACGTATTCGCCGGTGACCGTGCAGCGTCCGGGCCGGTGGGCGGGCAGCCGCCTGACGCAACGCCCTTGCCCTCCCGCGCCGAACACCGGATATGACCACGCGCGAGTTCGACGGAATCCGGCTGGAGAAGGTTCGAGAGCACGTTTGGGAGATCCCCCGCGAGGGCGACATGAACGTTCCCGCGCGGGTGCTCGCCAGCGAGAAACTGCTCGAGGAGATCGGCGAGGACGATTCGCTACAGCAGCTGAAGAACGCGACGCACCTGCCGGGCATGGTCGAGCCCGCCCTCTGCATGCCAGACGGTCACCAGGGGTACGGCTTCCCGGTGGGCGGCGTCGGCGCGATAGACGCGCACACGGGCTGCATCTCCCCGGGCGCGATCGGGTACGACATCAACTGCGGCGTCAGGATGGTGAACACGACGCTCACTTACGACGACGTCCGGGGACGCGAGCGGGAGCTCGTCGAGGCGCTCTTCGAGGCGATCCCATCCGGGCTGGGCGGCGGCGGCGTGATCGACGGTGACGCCGACGCCATCGAGGGCGCGCTCGAACGTGGCGTCGAGTGGGCCGTCGAGGAGGGGTACGGGATCGAGAGCGACCTCGCGCGCTGTGAAGACGAGGGGTGCCGGCCGGACGCTCGCCCCGAGTACGTCTCGCAGAAGGCAATGGACCGCGGCCGTAACCAGCTGGGCTCGCTCGGCTCCGGAAACCACTTCCTCGAAGTGCAGCGCGTCACGGATGTCTACCGAGAGGACGTCGCCGACGCCTACGGGCTCAGGGAGGACGGGGTCGTCGTCCTGATCCACTGCGGGAGCCGCGGACTCGGCCACCAGACCTGCAACGACTACCTGCGGCGGATCGAAAAGGAGCACGGAGATCTCCTCGACGAGCTCCCGGACAAGGAACTCGCGGCCGCGCCGGCCGGCTCCGCGCTGGCCGACGAGTACTACGGCGCGATGGGCGCGTGCATCAACTTCGCGTGGGTGAACCGCCAGCTGATCACCCACCAGGTACGCGAGACGTTCGGCGAGGTGTTCGACGCCGATCCGATCGACGACCTCGGGATGGAGCTGCTCTACGACGTGGCGCACAACATCGGCAAGAAGGAGACGCACGAGGTCGGCGTCGACGCGGACGGCCGCCCCGCGGTCGGCGACGAGGCGGTCGACCGCGCGGAGCGGGAACTGTACGTCCACCGGAAGGGAGCGACGCGGGCGTTTCCCGCCGGCAACGAGGACGTGCCCGCGACCTACCGAGACGTGGGCCAGCCGGTGATCATCCCCGGGAGCATGGGTGCCGGCTCCTACGTGCTCCGCGGCGGCGACGAGTCGATGCGCGTCTCGTTCGGCTCCACCGCCCACGGCGCTGGTCGGCTGATGAGCCGGACGCAGGCGAAACAGGAGTTCTGGGGCGACGACGTGCGCGACGACCTCGAATCGGGCCAGCAGATCTACGTGAAGGCGCAGTCGGGCGCGACGATCGCCGAGGAGGCACCCGGCGTGTACAAGGACATCGACGAGGTGATCCGCGTCAGCGACGAACTCGGCATCGGCGACAAGGTGGCGCGGACGTTCCCCGTCTGTAACATCAAGGGATGAGACGCGCCCGGGGCGGGGGGGAACGACCGCACCCGCCGACCCCTTATATCGGATAGCGCACCAGTTCGCGGCGAGATGACCGGGGACCAGCCGATCGACGATGCCCGCTCGACGACCGACGCCCGCTCGACGACTAACGCCGATCCCGGCGTCGTCAGCAGACGGTCGCTTCTCGGTGCCGTCGCCGCCTTCGCCGGCGGCGGACTCGCCGGCGTCGGAACCCTCGCGGCGTTCAGCCGACCGGCGGCCGCCGTCGACGGCGACCCGGCCGCGTTCGAGGCGGGCGACGCGCCGACGGTCGTCAGCAACGACGGGCGGATCGAGTCAGTCTACCTCTCGCCGTCGATAGACGTCTCGTGGACCGATTTCTCCGAAGGCGTCGAGACCGTGACGCTCTCGCTCGCCGTCGGCGGCGCGGACGGCGTCGACGAGATCTACCGGGAGACGCTGAACGCGGAGGACCCGATCGCGCTACCGGGAGACGTCTCCGGAGTCGAAAGCCGAGACGGGGACGGAGATCCGGTCCCGCCCGACTTCGACGCGGTCGACGGCGGCCTCACGGCGACCTTCGAGCGGGCGGACGCGACGGCCCGCGGAGACTCGGTGACGAGCGAGTCGCTCGCCGCGCCCGACCTGCTCGGCGGCGAGTCCGCCACGACGACGCTCGACGTCGTGTTCCGCGCGGACGTCGCCGGCGGTGGCGACGAGGCGACCGTCGTGCGCACGACGACCGTCGACGTGACCGTCGAGAACCCCGCCGGCGACGCCGGGGCAGGGGGCGCAGTCGAGGTGGACGCGGTCTGAAATCCGTCTGCGAGGCCGTGCGCCCTCACCGCTCCCGCTTCGCCTCGCGACCGAGTCGCTCCTCGACGGCGGTCACCTTCTCGTCGGCGGTCGTGTCGGCGGTCCGCTTGTCGTCGATCTTCAGCACGGTCGAAACTCGATCGCCATCGACGGCGTCGTGGGCGGCAGCGGCGGCCGCGAACAGCGTCTCGGCGTCGTCCGCCTCGATCACGGTTCCCATCGGGTTCGTTTCGTAGCTCACGTCGAAGTCGTCCAGGGCCGCGACGGCCTTCGCGACCTCGCCCGCCATGCTCCCCTCGATAACGGGTGCGACGCTCAACATCGCGATTGCGGTCATGTCCGTGCATGCGAGCCGCGGTCACTTAAAAACGAGTCGCCCGATCGACGGCGGTCCGTCGATCGGTGGCGTCTCGCGGAATTCACCGATCGATAGCGTCGCGCAGGAACGAAAGCTGGTGGCCGATCGCGGGCTCGAAATCCTCGCCGAACGGGGAGAAGTGGTCCGCGGGCATTGAGACGACGGTCCCGTGAGACAGCGTCTCGGCGGCGTCAACGACTGTTTCGGCGTCGACGATGGCGTCGTCGGTGCCCGCGAGCAGCAGCGTCGGCGCGCGGATCTCGCCGAGACGTTCGACCGGACGGTAGTTCGCGACCCGCAGCAGCGACCGCGCCGGCGTCTCGTTGCGCCACGTCGACTCGCGATCGACCAGGTCGAGGTACGCGCGCTTCGCCCCCAGCTCCGTGATCGCCGCGATCTCCTCCGCCTCGCCGACGATCGGGACCGTGCGTCCGCGTCCGAACCGGTGTCCGAACAGGTCACGGAGCCCCACACGCGCCGCGTTCGCGAGGTACCGCCCGCCGCGTCGCCGGGCGATCGCTCGGCCGTCGAGCATCGGCACCATCCCGATCACGGCGGCGACGTCGCGCCGCTCCGCCGCGAGCGTGAGGACGTGCGCGGCCGACAGCGACGCGCCCCAGAGGACGACGTCCCGACCGACGGCGTCGACCCGACGAGCGCGTTCGACGGCCGCCTCGTAATCGGCGCGCTGGTTCGCGGGGTGGATAGCCTGCGAGCGGCCGTCCGAGGCACCGAACTCGCGGTAGTCGAACAGGAACGCGGCGTATCCGGCGTCGGCGAACCGCTCAGCGATCGCCGGGTAGCCGAAGGTCCGCTCGGCACCGAGCCCCGGTGCCATCACGACGATCGGCGGCTCGTCGCCGTCGCCGCCGGGGAGGTACAGCGTGCCGCGACAGGTGTCGCCGTCGACGTCGAACGCGATCTCGCGAGTGGCGAACCGCTCGCGCGGCGGACGGTCGAGCCGTCGCTGGGCGCGGTTGACCGGATGTCGTCGAGTCACGAGTGATCCCCTGCGTCGACCCGACCGTCGTCGACGTGCGTCAGCGTCTCCAGCACGCGCGTCGAGAACTCAGTCTCGGAGATCTCGTACCCGATCAGTTCCTCGAACCACGTCGCCTCGGCGTGCCACGTGCCGAGGACGTCGCCCGGAGAGCGGACGACCGTCCCCTCGACCCGTACCGGATCCCACGCGTCCGCCTCCGCGCGGTCGATGAGCGCGTTGAGCGCGCGTCCGATCTCCCCGCGGTGCACCTCGCGGCCGGGGAACGCCGTCATGTACGTGAGATCTAGCGGTTCGCCCTCGTCGATCGACTCGACGCTGACTCCGTAGCTTCGGAGCGCGGGCTCCACCTCACTCGTCCGCTCGTCTCCGGTCATGGGCGAAACGTCGACGGGGCGGGATAAATCGGTACCGGCGTGCGAACGGCGACGCAGCTCGTGAAACGCAGAACGAACTGTTAGGAGCGATCCACAGAAAGCCGCGGACGGGGAGCGCCGCCGCAGTCAACGGCGGCGATCGATTCTGTCAGAGGCACACGATTGTCCCGTGCGGCCGGTTCGTAGTACTCCACGAAATTATATAAACTCTCGGGAGTGTCCTCCCGGAGGCGAAAGACCGATCACGACACGGATTGTCAGCTGAGTCGGGCACCCTTTATAAGTTTCGCGGGACAGGATCGGATATGCTCCGGGCGGTGGTGACGTCGGTGACGCGGTCGGCCGATGCCGTGGGTATCCTCGTCGTCGGCGGGCTGTTGACGCTGGTGGCGTGGACGGTCACGCCCGTCTGGATCGGCGGAGCGCTCGCCTTCCCGCCGCTCGTCGCGCTCGCGCCCCTCGCGCTCGCACCGGCCTTCGTCGTCCGCGGCTACCTCGTCCGCCACATCGCGGACGGCGTCGAGACCGGGAACGCGGACGGTGCCGTCCCCTTCATCGCGTGGAACGATCTGTACCGAACCGGGGCGAAATCCGCGGCGTTGAGCGCCGTCCTTCTCGCCCCGCTGGCCCTTTTGATCGCGTTCGTCGCGCTCGGAGGCTCGGCCCTCGTGTCAGGAGCCGTCGACTCTGGTCCGATCGTGACCGCGATCGAGAACGCGTTCGGCGACGGCGGCGTCGCCGCGGTCGTCGGACTCGGAGGCGGCCTGATGGCCGTCGTCGCTGCCGCGTACCTGCTCGCGTTCGCGTACGTCAGGCCGGCGGCGCTCGCCGCGTTCGCCGCGTCCGGACGGGTCCGTGACGGCCTCCGCCCGAAGCGGGTCGCGCGCGTCGCCGGAAACGGCGAGTACGCGACCGCGTGGGTCGTCGCGGCGGCGACGCTCTCGGCCGGCTACGTCCTCGCCGGACCGTTCGTCCCGCTCGCAGTCGGCGTCGCGTTCGTCTTCGCGCTCCGCGTGATCGCTCACGGGCTGTACGGCCGTGGAGCGTCGGCGGCGCTGTCGGACCGCAACTCGAACGCGCATCACGAAGACGAACCGGCAGGGAGCGAGGAGCGAACCGCCGTCGACAGCGACGGGCTCGACGGGCACGACGGAGTTCGACCCCCCTCGCCCGAGGCTCCGCCGACGGTCCAATCGGGTCGAACGGTTTCGCTCAACGGCGATGCCGTCGTCGGTGCAGACGGCGGGTTCGACTGGACCGCGCCGATCGATCGGGGTCGGGACGGCGATCTGGACGGCGACGCGAACTATGGCACGAACGATGATGCGAACGATGACGCGAACGATGACGCGGACGGCGATCGAGGCGGCGACGCGTTCGAGTGGGGCCCCGGCGTCGCGAGCGGCAAAGACAAGAGTTGATACGAGCCCGGGCGAAGCGGCGATCATGCGCATCTCCGACCGGGGCTACGGCGAGGAGGGCAGGGAGCGGCTCACCCTCGTCCCCGAGAACGTCGACGACCTCTGGCACCTCGCGCACGTCCTCGAACCCGGGGACCTCGTCGAGGGCGACACCACCCGCCGGATCCAGCGGAACGACGACCAGATGCGGGACACCGGCGGCCAGCGCGAACACCTGTTCGTCACGCTGGAAGTCGACGAGGTAGAGTTCGCGCGGTTCGCGAATCGACTCCGCGTCTCGGGCGTCATCGTCGCCTGCTCGCGAGAGGACCAGCTCAACGCCCACCACACGATCAACGTCGAGGAACACGACGAGATCACGGTGGAAAAGCACTTCAAGCCGGACCAGACGGAGCGCTTGGAGGAGGCGACGGAGGCCGCCGAGAACCCGGACGTCGCCATCGCGACCGTCGAGGAGGGGGCCGCCTACGTCCACACGGTCCAGCAGTACGGCACCGAGGAGTACGCCTCGTTCACGAAGCCGACCGGGAAGGGCGACTACTCGCGGCCCCGCGAGGAGCTGTTCGCCGAGCTGGGCGAGGCGCTCGCGCACCTCGACGCCGACGCCGTGATCCTGGCCGGACCGGGGTTCACGAAGACCGACGCGCTCGACTACATACGGGAGGAGTACCGCGACCTCGCCGACAGTATAACCACGGTCGACACCTCCGCAGCCGGCGATCGCGGGGTCCACGAGGTGCTCAAACGCGGGGCGGTCGACGAGGTGCAAAAGGAGACGCGGATCGCCAGAGAGGCGACTCTCATCGACGACCTCACCGCCGAGATCGCGCAGGGTGCCAAGGCGACCTACGGCCCCGAGGACGTGGCCGAAGCCGCCGAGTTCGGCGCGATCGAGACCCTGCTCGTCGTCGACGACCGGCTTCGAACAGAGCGACAGGGGGAGGGTGACTGGTCGATCGACGTCAACGAGGTGATCGAGTCGGTCGAACAGCAGGGCGGCGACGTGGTCGTCTTCTCCTCGGAGTTCGACCCCGGCCAGCAGCTCTCGAACCTCGGCGGGATCGCCGCAATCTTGCGGTATCGGTTGCAGTAGCGGAGGGTGACAGCACGACGTCCGTGGTAACCGAACGAGGCGGCGACACCACGGTTCGGCCGAAGCCGTCATGGCGCTCGGTCGTGAACGGCCGCCATGGACGAGCAATCGACCGAGGAATACACGCGGCTCGTCGAGAACAACGGACTCGCCCTGCTGTTCGCGAATCGGGTTCGAGCCCGGGTGATCGCGACGCTGTTTTACGCGTCGGAACCGCTTTCGGTCGCCCGCATCGCCGCGGGTGCCGGCGTCGACCAGACCGTCGTCCACGAGGCACTCGATCCGCTCGACGGGTTCGGAATTCTTGACGCGATCGAATCGGCAGACGGACGGAAACGCTACGCGCTCGACGAAGGAGACGACCTCGTCGCCGCGCTCCGGACGGTCGCCGAGCTTGCGACCGAGCGCTATCACCGCGAGGAGATCGACGTCCCGAACGACGCAGCGGAGTAGATCGCGGACTCCGCCGCCGTCGAAGGTCGCGTCACTCGATCCGCACGGTCGTCTCGTCGTAAACGCCGTGCGCGGCGGGATCCTCCACGGCGAGCCCCGCGCCTATCGTGTGCGCTCCCGGCTCGGCCGGCCGCCAGTCCGTTTCAGATACCTTGAAGCACTGCTCCCAGGTCCGGGTGAATCGCCGACGCTCGCCGCGATCGAGCGTGAACCGCGTCTCCGAGTTTGGCAGGGGCTCCGGGACGTGCGAGGCGTCCCGGTGGCCGTCGACGTGCCAGGTCCACGGCACGGGCGACCGCGTCCGTACCGTCACCGGAAACGGCATCGGGTTTCGGAGTTCGATCGCGATCGGAACGGGATCGCCGCGGTCGTACGCGTCGTCGGACGTGCGGACGCGAACCGACACGGCGCGGCGGTGGAGACCGTGCGGAAGGAGCCACCGAGTCAGTGTCGCCGCCGGAAGCGTCCGGGCGGCTCGCGGCTCGGGTCGAGCGTCGGACTCGTTCGGTCGGTACGGATCGTCGTCCGCCCGGTCGACGCCGTCCCCGCCGCGTACTCGACGCATGCCGGAACGTCGCCATCGTCGGGAATAAGCGTGTCGTCGGGATCGAACCGTCGAGAGGAGACGGGCGGTCGGGTCGCCCGGAGTGGACGCCGCGACCCCTCTCGGTTCAGTCGCCGCCGCTCGCGGCCGAGCCTGCGACGGCCTCGTCGTCAGCAGTGCTTCCGGCTCCCGAGTCTCCCGCCTCGCCGCCCCCGCCCGCCTCTTCCGCGTCTCCCGGCTCCCCCGCGTAGTCGGGGTCGAACAGGTGACAGGCGATCCGGCCGGCGTCGGTCCTCCGCAGCGCGGGCTCGTCGGTCGTACACGGCGTCTCGAACGTCTCGTTCAGCAGCTCCGCCGCGTCCGCGAACCGCTCGGCCGCGATCGCCTCGATCGCCTCGCCGACCGCGTTCTCGGCCGCCGGGTCGGACAGCGGCGACGGGATGTCGAACTCCTCGCGGATCGTCGCCGGAAGCGAGTCTTCATCGTCGAGCGCCGCGAGCGCGATGTCCCCCTCTCGCGCGCGGTGTCGGAGCGACATGACCGCGTGCCACTCCTCCTGCTCGAAGTCGTAGTCGGCCGGCGGGATGACGCGGGGACACCGCGTGTGGAACGTACAGCCGGACGGCGGGTCGATCGGCGAGGGAACGGACCCTTCGAGGAGCACCCGATCGCCTTCCCACAGCGGATCCGGTTCCGGGATCGCCGACAGCAACGCCTCCGTGTAGGGGTGCTGTGGCGGCTCGAACAGCTCCTCCGGCGTCCCGATCTCGGCGATCGTGCCGAGGTACATCACGGCGATCTGATCGGAGATGTGCTCGACGACGGAGAGGTCGTGAGCGATGAACAGGTACGCGATCCCCAGCTCCTCCTGGAGGTCTTCGAGGAGGTTGAGGATCTGCGCCTGCACGCTCACGTCGAGCGCCGAAACGGGCTCGTCACAGACGATGAAGTCCGGGTCGACCGCGAGGGCGCGAGCGATACCGATCCGCTGGAGCTGGCCGCCGGAGAACTCGTGAGGGTACCGGTTGGCGTGACTCGCGTTGAGCCCCACCCGTTCGAGCAGCTCCTTGATCCGGGCGTCCCGGGTGGTATCGTCCTCGAGACCATGAATGTCGAGCGCTTCGCCGATGATGTCGTTGACCGTCAGCCGCGGGTTGAGACTCGACCGGGGGTTCTGAAAGATTATCTGCATCTCCTTGCGGAGGTCGCGGAGCTCGCCGTCCGAGAGCGCCGTGACGTCCCGTCCCTTGAAGTAGACGGAGCCGGCGGTCGGCTCGCGGAGCCGGAGTATCGAGCGGCCGATGCTGCTCTTCCCGCACCCGCTCTCGCCGACCAGCCCCAGGGTCTCGCCCTCGCGGATCTCGAAGGAGACGCCGTCGACGGCTTTGACCTCCTTCCGCCGGCCGAAGAGCCGATCGATGAAGTCGGTCTCGGATTCGTAGTACTTCTCTAGGCCCTCGACTCGGAGGAGCGGCTCGTCGCCGCTCATCCGTCGTTCACCTCCGACGCGACCGCGGGTCCGCCACGGTCCATCGGATCGTCCTCGCCGCGGACCGTCACCTCGTAGTCGAGCTCCCCCTCCAGCTCGCCGGTGTGGGCGAGACACGCGGCGACCTGCGAGTCGCTCTCGATCGGATTCGCGGGGTCGCCGGTTTCGGTATCCACGAGCCGGGGTTCGATCCGGGTGCACGACTCCTCCGCGTACGGACAGCGGGGATGGAAGTTACACCCCGGCGGAACCTCGATCAGGTCCGGCATCCGTCCGGGGATGGTCTGGAGTCGATCGCGCTCGTCGCCGATCCGCGGGATCGAACTCATCAGTCCGACCGTGTAGGGATGCTGCGGGTCGTAGTACACGTCCTCGACGGGTGCCATCTCCACCGGGTGGCCGGCGTACATCACCATGACTCTGTCGCAGAACTCGGCGACGACGCCGAGGTCGTGAGTGATGAGCTGGATGGCGGTATCGGTCTCGGTGGCGACCTCCTCGAGCAGTTCGAGGATCTGCGCCTCGATCGTCACGTCGAGCGCGGTCGTCGGCTCGTCGGCGATGATCAGGTCGGGATCACACGACAGCGCGATCGCGATCACGACGCGCTGTTGCATGCCCCCGGAGAACTGGTGCGGGTAGTCGCTGTACCGCTCTGCAGCCGAGGGGAT
This sequence comes from Halorubrum trueperi, assembly GCF_042662525.1. NCBI lineage: Archaea > Methanobacteriati > Methanobacteriota > Halobacteria > Halobacteriales > Haloferacaceae > Halorubrum > Halorubrum trueperi. The sequence continues at coordinate 278,113 of NZ_JBHSXI010000009.1, read as the reverse complement.
CCCGACCGATTCGAGCGTCTCGATCGCTCGCTCGCGAGCCGCCGCCTCGTCCAGTCCGAGGTGGTATCGGATCGCTTCGGAGATCTGCTCGCCCACGGTGTACGACGGGTTCAGCGCGGTGCCCGCGTCCTGGAAGATCATCGCGATCTCGTTCCCGCGCAGTTCGCGCATCTCCTCGTCGTCCATTTCGATGAGATTCCGTCCCTTGAACCGGATCTCGCCGCTCTCGATGACGCCGGGGTCGTCGAGGAGCCGCATGAGCGCGAGGCTCGTGACGCTCTTTCCGGCTCCGCTCTCGCCCACGACGCCGAACCGTTCGCCCGCCTCGATGCGGTACGAGAGGTCGTTCGTCGCCTTGACGACTCCGTCTTCGGTGTAGAATCTGACGTTCAGGTCCTCGACTTCGAGCATCGCCATCAGCGAAGACCCCCCGTGTCGGAATCGGTGCTCTCGCCCTGTGGATCGAAGGCGTCCCGCACGCCGTCGCCGACCAGGTTGATCGCCATCACGAACGCAAAGATGGCGAGTCCGGGGAACAGTCCGGCCCACCAGCGACCGCGGGCCATCGCGTCCTGTTCGACGTTGAGCATGACGCCCCACTCCGCGCTCGCCGGCGAGAGGCCGAGACCGATGAACCCGAGCGCGGCGGCGACGAGGACCGTGGTCCCGATGCTGAGCGTCGCCTGGACGATGACCGGAGCCATCGCGTTCGGGAGGATGTGCCGCGTGATGATCGACCGGTCGCGCGACCCGAGCGCCTTCGCGGCCGTGACGTAGTCGTTCTCTTTCACGCTCAGGATCTCTCCCCGGATGATGCGGGCGTACGGCAGCCACCCGACGGCGACCAGCGCGAGGATGAGTTCCCAGTATCCCCGTCCGAGGACCGCGATGACCGCGATCGCGAGCACGATGAACGGGAACGCGTACAGCATGTCGACGACGCGCATGATGAGCTCGTCGACCTTGCCGCCGTAGTACCCCGCGATCGAGCCGAGCGGGATCCCGACGACGAGCGCGACGGCGACGGCGATGAAGCCGATGGAGAGGCTCCATCGACCGCCGTACATCACCCGTGAGAGGATGTCTCGACCCGCCCAGTCGGTGCCGAACAGGTAGAGGCCCGACGGCGGCCACGCCAGGAAGTGTTCGAGGGTCGGCGGCTGATACCCGGTTATCACGTCCTGTGCCGCGGGGTCCGCCGGCGCGAGCGAGAACGGCTGAATCGTCCGTTCGGCGAGAAGCGGAATCCCGCCTGGAACCTGAATCGGGCGGGAGAAGACGGCCAGAAGGACCATGACCGCGATGACGGCAGCGCCGAACAGCGCGAGGCGGTTCCGCTTGAACCGCATCCACGCGTAGTCGAGACGTCCCCGCCCTTCCTCAGCCTGAAGGTCGGGCTCCCACGAGGAGAGCGAGTCTCGGGACTCAACGCGTTCGACGTCGAATCCGGTGACTCGTATTCGTCCGCGTTCCGTCGTCTGCTGTGAGTTTTCGGATGACATTATCAATATCGAATGCGCGGATCGAGATACGCGTAGAGCACGTCTGCGAGGAAGTTCGCGACGATCACGGCGACGCCGATGAGGAGGACGATCGCTTGAATGACCGGGAAGTCGCGGTTGCCGACGCGGTCGACAAGGAGGCGTCCGATGCCCGGATACGAGAAGACGATCTCGACGACCACGGAGCCGCTGATGATGAACGCGACCTGGATCGCCGCCACGGTGACGACCGAGATCAGCGAGTTCCGGAGCACGTGCTTCTGGACGACGGTGCGCTCAGGGAGTCCCTTCGCGCGCGCCGTCCGGACGTAGTCCTTGTCGAGTTCCTCGACCATCGACGACCGCATCAGCCGCATCAAAAGCGCCGTGGATCCGGTTCCGATGGTGATGGCCGGTAGCAGCGTGTAGACGAGCATGTCGTAGCTGAGTAACCCCCGGTCCGTCGGCGGGAGGATCGGAAACAGGCCGAGCCAGCTCGCGAGGACGAGGAGCAGGATGAGTCCGAGCCAGAAGTTCGGGATCGCGATCCCCAGCAGCGCGAACACGCGGCTGATCTGGTCGATCTTGGTGTTCCGGTAGTACGCGGCCACGATACCGGACGGGATCGCCGTCGCGATCGTGACGCCGAACGCCATGATCCCCATCACGAGCGTGTACGGAAGCCGGCTCACGATCTCGTCCGTCACCGGACTGCGAGAGATGATCGACGTCCCGAAGTCACCGGTCGCCGCGCTCGTCACCCAGTCGATGTACTGGATGTACACCGGCTGATCCAGACCGTACTCGGCGCGTATCTGCGCTTCGGTCTCCGGGTCCAATTCGGTGAAGAGGGTGATGAAGTCGATGGGGTCGCCGGGGATGGCGTGGACCATCCCGAAGGTGAGCATCGAGATTCCGAGGAGAAGCGGGATGGTTATGAGTGCGCGTTTCAGGACGAATCGTTGGAGGCTCATCGAGGTGAAAGTGGGAGTGCGGTCTGGTAATTACGTGTTCCGCTCCGTCACTCCGCGGGGTAGACGACCTCGTCGAGATGCGGCTTGTACAGGGTGTTGTACCGGTTACTGGAGTTCGGATGCGGCGACCACTGATCGAGCGACTCGAGCTTCTCCGGGTTCACCACGTCGATCTGATCGCCGGTCCACATGTTCGCCATCGGGACGTCCTGTGCGACGAGCTCTTGGATGTCCTGGTAAACCTGCCGACGCTCGTCGACGTCGATCGTCTGCTGGCCATCCTCGATGAGCTGGTCCATCTCCTCGCTCTCGTAGAGGTTCCAGTTGAACCCGTCCGGCACGTGCCGCTCCGACGAGAGCAGCTCCGCCACGTGTCCGTCGGGGTCGGAGCCCCCGGTCCAGCCGATGCCGGCGACGTCGGTACTCTGTGCGGCTCCCTCGGGGTCGAGCAGGAACGGGACGAGGTCGTCGAACGCGCGGACGTCGAGGTCGGCGTCGAAGAACTCCGTGTCGTCCATCGTCTGCTGAATGATCTCCATCCACCGCTCGCGGGTCCGGTTGACGTTGGTGATGAACGAGATCTCGAATGGAGCCTCGATGTCCTCCTCCTCGAAAGCCTCCTCGATCAGCTGAAGTCCTGTCTCTTCGTCCTGGCCGACGTACTCGTCGAGCAGCTCCTGCTCGTGTTCTTCGTCCCAGAAGGCACCGAGACCGGGGCTGATCGGTCCCGCAAGCTCCGTCGCATTGCCGCCGAACACCGCTTCGATGACGTCCGACTTGGGAATGAGTCGAGTCATCCCGCGGCGGAACTTCTCGTTCGTGAACGGTTCCTGTAGGACCGGGTACGTGATGAAGTCGAACCCGACCGCGTCGCCCGTGATGATCTCGCCGGTCTGGTCCGCCCACTGGTCGAGCTCGAACGGGGCCGGGTTGTCGATCATGTCGAGCTCGCCGTTGGCCATCGCCTCCTCCTGTGAGACCTGCTCCGGAATGACGCGGAACGTCACTCGGTCCCACGGTGCGGTCCCGGGGTGGTCGTCGCCGTCGTACCAGTACTCCTCGTAGGGAACGAGCACCGCGCGGTCCTCGTCCGAGAACTCTTCGAGCACCCACGGGCCGGTCCCGAGACTCTCCTCGGTGAAGTCGTGATCATCCTCCGCGGGGCTCTCGCTGATGCCGTCGGCCCCGCTCGGGAGGATCGGCACCGCGGCGATGTCCGCGAGGAACGGCGCGTGCGGGTTCGCGGAGGTTATCTCGATTTCGTAATCGCCGATCACGTCGACGCTATCGACGAATGAGACGGTTGCGGCGTTGGTCGTTCCCCGCATCCGTTCGATGGAGAATGCGACGTCGTCGGCGACGAACTCGTCGCCGTTGTGAAAGGTGACGCCCTCGCGGAGCGTGAAGTTGAACGTGGTCTCGTCGACCTGTTCCCAGTCGGTCGCGAGCTCGCCGCGGAACTCACTGAGGTCGAAAAGCGACGCGATCAGGGTCTCGTATGCCATCGTTCCGACGACGGAATTGGAGGTGGCGTCGGCGATGATCGTCGGATCGAACGTCCCGGGGTTCGCGCCGGCCGCCGCGACGAATTCGGTGGTACCGTCGTCGCCGTCACCGCCGTCCACGCAGCCGGCGAGGCCGACGGCGCTCGCTCCTCCCATCGCGGCGAGCACCCGACGACGAGTGGTTGAAGACTGTTTCGTACGGGGATCTCGGTGTGACATACCCAGACGTACGACTCTTGTGTTAAAAACCATTCTATTCTTCAGTAGAAATGTCCGTCCGTGCGAAAACCGACCGTTTGTCGGTCGAGCCGATCGGTCGGAACGTCGCCTGCTGGGAAAACCGAATACATCCGGTCGAGTGTTTATACTACGCCGGTACGGAGCGTGTGCGTATGGAGCCAGATCTGGACCGGTTCGCGTCTCGACGATCGACGGTCTACGGCCAGCGCGGCGTCGTCGCCACGAGTCAGCCCCTCGCCAGTCAAGCCGGCATCGAGATGCTGCGGGAGGGCGGAAATGCGTTCGACGCCGCGGTCGCGACCGCGGCCGCGCTGAACGTCGTCGAACCGACGTCGACGGGGCTCGGCGGGGACGTCTTCGCGCTGTACCGGACCGCCGACGGCGAGGTCGGCGCGATGCGAGCCTGCGGCGGTGCTCCGGCGGACGCGACGATCGACAACGCGAGGGAGGCGCTCGCGGCGGACGACGACGTGGAGGAGGACGATCCCGACGAGGTCGAGATGCCGATGACCGGCCCCCACGCGGTCACGGTGCCGGGGACCGCACGAGGGTGGGAGGCGACCGCCGACCGATTCGGCGAGTTCGGTCTCGAGCGACTCCTTCGGCCCGCGATCCGCTACGCGACGGAGGGGTATCCGGTCAGCGAGGTGATCGCCGACGGGTGGTCGAACGGCGAGGAGTTGTTCGAGAGCGAGCACGCCCGCGAGGCGTTCCTCTTCGACGGGGAGTCCCCGACGGCCGGACAGAAGGTCACGCTCCCGCGGCTCGGACGGTCGATGGAGCTGGTGGCCGAGGAGGGCGCTGACGTGGTGTACGAGGGGGAGATCGCGGAGGCCATCGCCGAGGAGGTTCAGTCGGCGGGCGGGTTCATGACCGTCGACGACCTCGCTGACTTCGAAGTCGAGTGGCCGGAGCCGGTCTCGACGACGTACAACGGCGCGGAGGTGTACGAGCTTCCGCCGAACAACCAGGGGCTCGTCGCGCTGGAGGCGCTCAACGTCGCCGCAGAGCTGGGTGCGGGCGAGTACGACCGCGACACCGCGGAGCGCGTTCACTACTTCGCGGAGGCCATGAAGGTCGCCTTCCACGACGGCCACCGGTACATCACCGACCCGGAGTACGAGGATCACCCGCCGCTCGGATCCGCCTCGTGGGCGGAGCGGCGCGCGGCGGCGATCGGGTCCGAGGCCAACCACGACGTCTCGTTCGGCGTTCCCGACGCCAACGCCGAGGACGCGGACACGGTCCTGCTCACGGTCGCCGACGACGAGGGGAACGTCGTCTCGTACATCAACTCACGGTTCGCCGGCTTCGGGTCCGGGCTCGTCGCTGGCGAGACGGGGATCGCCCTCCAGAACCGCGGCGCGTCGTTCTCGCTCGATCCCGACCATCCGAACAGCCTCGAACCGGGGAAGCGTCCCTTCCACACCCTGATACCGGGCGTCATGCGGCTCGACGAGGACGACTGGGCCGCCTTCGGCGTGATGGGCGGCTACATGCAGCCGCAGGGACACGTGCAGGTGATCTCGAACCTCGTCGACTACGAGATGCCCCTCCAGCGGGCCCTCGACGAGCCGCGCTGGCGGTACCGCGAGACGGGCGAGCTCGCGCTCGAACCCCACTTCGACGACGGGATCGCCGCGAAGCTGGTCCGAAAGGATCACGACGTCCGAACGCTCTCGCCGATCCAGTTCGGCGGCGCGCAGATCGCGCGTAACGACTCCGGCGTGCTCTCGGCCGCCACCGAACCGCGAAAGGACGGAAACGCACAGGGGTACTGACCGCCGTCTGAGGGACGTTCGGCTCGATGAGGCGGGAGAGAACGGGACCGGCGGTCGTCGACGGAAAAGCGAAGCGGTTGTCACCGACCGGGCGTGAAAGCGACAGAGATGACCCGGCAAAACCTGTCTGTCTTCTTAACGGTGCCGCGTTCACAAGGAGGAGCGATCGGCGTGATGGTCCACAGGCGGCCCGTGTCGCCTTCGTACGGGATGTAGGTGTTTGTTGTCGGGGGGATAGAATTTGTGGGCGTGGGTACACTTATAACCTCTCGTATGATAGACCGTATCAGAATGACGCGAACCATACGACGACGTGACGTTCTCAGAGGCGCTGGCGCGGCGGGAATCGCAGCGGTTGCAGGATGTTCAACCGAGGACGGCGGCGACGGCGGGGACGGTGGCGACGGCGGCGACGGCGGCGACGGCGGCGACGGCGGCGATGTCCCCGACGCCGTGATGGTCGTGGGGTTCCCGGAATCCGGCATCCAGCTGTTCCGCGACTTCTACTCGGATTTCGCCGAGGACGCTCCCGACCTCGACATCATCGTTCCGGACGGGCTGATCGATGCAGACCTGCCGGGCGAGGTGGACAACGACATGAACAACGTCATCGGAACCGCGCCGTCGGCCGGCGGCCCGGGTGCCGAGTTCTTCGCCGACGAGTACGAGGCCGAGTACGACTCGGAGCCGGGCGTGTTTACGGCGCAGGCGTACGACGCGATGGCGATCGAAATCCTCGCTGCGACCGCCGCCGGCGAGAACGACGGCGAGGCCATCCGGGATCGCATCCGGACCGTCGCGAATCCCGGCGGGGAGGAGTTCGGTCCGGAGAGCCTGCCCGACGCGGTCGAGGCCGTCGCGGCCGGCGACCCCGTCCACTACGTCGGAGCGTCGTCGAGCGTCAACTTCGACGTCAACGGCGACATCGCCACCGCGGCGTACGACATCCAAGACTTCCAAGACGGCGAGATTGAGACGCTCGATACCCTGGAATTCGGGAACGAGCTCTCTGACGAGGACCTCAACGCACCCGCAGCCGATCCCGTCGGCATCGACGGCGAGTTCGAGGCGATGATCGGCGTGTTGATGCCTGAGACCGGTGACCTCGGCTCTCTCGGCGGTCCGATCCGCGACGGCGCGCTGCTCGCCGCGGTACAGGTCAACGACGCCGATCTGAACGTCACGGTGGACACCCGCGTCGAGGACACCCAGACCGATCCGCAGGCGGGCATCTCGGGCGCGAATTCGCTCGTCGACGCAGGGTACGCGGCCGTCGTCGGGCCGGCCGCCTCGAACGTGAATCTCCAGGTCGCGGACCAAGTGTACATCCCCAACGGTGTCGTCGGCATCTCGCCGTCCTCGACGAGCCCGGACGTGACCGACTTGGACGACAACGACTACGTCTTCCGGACCTGTCCGTCCGACCTCCTTCAGGGCCCGGCGATGGCCGAACTCGCGAGGGGCGATACGGTCGGTGCCGAGTCCTCGGGAACGCTGTACCTCAACGACGCCTACGGCCAGTCGCTCGAAGAGGAGTACGTGGCCGCGTTCGAAGAGAGCGACGGCACGATCACGGAGCGCGTCTCCTTCGAGCCGGCACAGGCGACGTACACCAGCCAGTGGTCGAGCGTCCTCGGACAGTAAACTGGACGCGATCAGCCTGAAAAGAGCGGCTTCACCCTTCGTATTTCTATCGGGCAAACGACATCACAGAGCCCGTCACAGGCGAGACGGATGACGGGAGTCCGGCCTACCCGCCGAGGAAGTCCTTCCGCACATCCTCGTCGTTGAGCAGCACCTCTCCGCGGTCGGTGTAGCGATTCTCGCCGTTGACGAGGACGTATCCGCGGTCGCAGCGACGCAGCGCCTCCTTCGCGTTCTGCTCGACCATCAGGACCGCCGTCCCGGCGTCGTTGATGCGGTCGATCCGGTCGAACATGTCCGAGACGAGGTCGGGTGCCAACCCCGCCGACGGCTCGTCGAGCAGCAGGAGGTCGGGATCTAACATCAGCGCTCGGCCCATCGCGACCATCTGCCGTTGGCCCCCGGAGAGGGTGCCCGCCTTCTGCTCGCTGCGCTCCCGGAGGATCGGGAAGCGGTCGTAGATCGTCTCTATCTGGTCTTCAGGAACGCTATCGAGGATGTACGCGCCCATTTCGAGGTTCTCGCGCACGCTCAGTCCGGGAAACACGTTGTCGTTCTGCGGGACGAAGCCGATCCCCTCACGGATGATCCGCTCGGGCGCGAGCCCGTGGATCGGCTCGCCCTCGAACTCGACGGTCCCGTCCATGTACGTCGTGAGTCCGAAGACGGTCTTCATCACGGTCGATTTTCCGGCCCCGTTGGGACCAACGATTGTGACGTACTCCCCGTCGGCGACGTCCAGATCGACGTCCGAGAGTATCTGGAGGTCGCCGTATCCGGCGTCGAGTCCGCGGAGTCGGAGGATCGCGTCGCCGTCGATCGTCGGCGTCGTCCCCGCCTCGGCGACTGGAGCGGCGTCAGCCGCGGGATCCGCGGGTGCGTCGTCCGCGGATGCGGCGTTCGCGGGTGCGTCGTCAGCAGGCGAGTCGTCCGCGGTCGGATCGTCGCTCATAGGTCCTCCCCCAGGTAGGCCTCGATGACCCGTTCGTCGTTCCGAATCTCGTCGCCGGTACCCTCGGCGAGGACGCTGCCCTGGTGCATGACGATGACGCGTTCGCAGTTGTTCATGATGACGTCCATGTCGTGTTCGACGAGGAGGAACGTGTACCCGTCCTCGCGCAGCTGATGGATGCGGTCGAGAAGCTTCTCTTCGAGCGTCGGGTTGACGCCCGCGAGCGGCTCGTCGAGCAGGACCATCTCCGGCTCGGTCATGAGCGCGCGGGCCATCTCGAGGAGCTTCCGCTGCCCGCCCGAGAGGTTCCCGGCGTGTTCGGTCGCGAGATGGTCGATCTCGAAGAAGTCGAGCGTCTCCCAGGCACGCTCGCGAAGCGCCTCCTCCTGTTCGATAACCGCGCCGCGGAGCCCCGGCGTGACCGAGCGGATCGCCGACTCGCCGATCTGCCCCTTCGGCGCGAGCATCAGGTTCTCCAGCACAGTCATCTCCTCCAACTCGCGGGCGATCTGGAACGTCCGGACGAGCCCCTTTCGCGCCATCTGGTACGGCTTGCTCCCGGTGACGTCCTCGTTCTTGAAGTAGACGTTCCCGGCCGTCGGCTCGTGAACGCCGGTGATGCAGTTGAACGTGGTCGACTTACCCGCGCCGTTCGGGCCGATGAGCCCGGTCAGCGAGCCCTGCTCCACCTGGAAGGAGGCCCCATCGACGGCCGAGACGCCGCCGAATCGCTTGACGAGTCCCTCAACTCGGAGCGGTGGTGCCCCGGAGGGAACGTGCTTTGCCGCCTCCTCGACCGCGCTGTCGTTCGCCTCGGGCTCGTCGATCGGTCCGCCCGCCTCGTCCGCCGCGTCGGGCGCGTCGGGCGCGTCGGGCGCGTCGGGCGCGTCGGGCGCGTCGCTACTCATCTGCGTCACCCCCGTGAGGCCGCTCGGAGAGGTCGACGGCCGCGGCCGTCTCGATCCGATCGCCGAGCAGTCCGTCGGGCCGCCGGTGCATGATGAACACGAGGATAAACCCGAGGAAGACGAACTGCAGCGGCGCGATGTTGTCGGTCGCGTACGCAAGGAACGCGGTCGGATCGAGCGAGACCACCGCGTCGGCGAACGACGACGGCGTCTCGGCGTCGATGACGTCGCGGACGGCGGAGCCGACGCGACGCGGTCCCTCGAACAGCACCGTCGCGAACACGATCCCGCCGAGGACGGCACCGGTGTTCGAGCCCGACCCGCCGATGATGACGGCGACGAAGACGTAGAACGTCAGGAGCGGCATGAACTGCGGCGTCGGCGAGACGTTCCCTTGGCTCCCGAACCAGAGGATGCCGGCGAGTCCCATCAGCGCGCAGCCGATCACGAACACCTTGATCTTGATCAGGTCCACGTTTTTCCCCAACGAGTTCGCGACGAGTTCGTCCTCGCGGATGGCCTTGAGCGTCCGACCGAACGGCGACCGCCCGAGCCGCTCCAAGAGCACGTAGAACCCGATCACGAAGGCGGCCAGCACGGCGATGTACCCCCAGTCGATGAGGATCGAGTGCGAGATTCCGAGGCCACCCTCGCCGAAGATCCCGAAGACGAGGTCTCCCAACGGGGTCGGACTTCCGGACTGTCCGGCGACGAGGAAGAGGTCACGGACCGGGTTGTCGGGCATCCCCATCCCGCGACCGCCGCCGGTCCCGACACCGATCGACTCCCGCAGGAAGGTGTCGAAGGCGCTCGACTGGAGGAACAACCGGACGATCTCGGAGATGCCGAGCGTGACTATCGCGAGGTAGTCGGCCTTGAGTCGGAGCGCCGGGAGCGCGGCGACCAGCCCGACGATCGCGGCCATTCCCATCCCGGCGACGATCCCAACCGGGAGCGGGAGGCCGAACCCGGGCGGGCCGAAGGCCGGGTCGGGGGATCTGACGACGATCCCCATCGTGTAGACGCCGAGCGCCATGAACCCGGCGACGCCGATGTTGAACAGCCCCGCGTACCCCCACTGGAGGTTCAGCGCGAGCGCCGAGAGCGCATACACGAGCCCGAGGAAGGTCAGCGTTCGCATCAGCCCGACGACGCTGTTGAGCCCGCTGGTGAACGTGAGGACCGTCGCGGCCGCGTAGATCAAAAGCAGCGTCCCGAGCACGAGGCCGAGGTCGCTCCGACGTGCGGCGTCGATCAGCGCGGCCGTGGCGCTGTCGGGGGCTTTTCCCCCGTCCGGCGTCGCCGACGAACCGTCGCTCATGCGGTCGAAACACCTCCGAAGAGCCCCTCGGGGCGAAGGAGGAGCATGAGGATCATCACGGCAAAGGCGGCGGCCTCGTTGAAGTCGGACGGGATCCAGATAGTCGAGGTCGTGAACACGATGCCGATGACGAGCCCACCGGCGATGGCTCCGTACACCGAGCCGATGCCGCCGAGGATCACCGCGGCGAAGATCAGTAGCAGGAGAAGCCAGCCGAAGTCGAACTGGATCGTGCCGCGGAGCAGGACGTAGAGGTAGCCCGAGGCACCGGCGAGCCCGCCGCCGATGATCCACGTCGCGGTCACGACGCGCTCGGCCGGGATCCCGGTGATCAGCGCCAGATCCTTGTTGTCGGCCATCGCCCGCATCGCGGTTCCCAGCTTCGTGTGCTGGAGCATGAAGTGCATCGCGAGCATCAAGCCGATCGCCGCGACCACGATGGTCAGCTCGTGGGCGTTGACCGAGATCCCGAAGGGCCCCACGAGGTTCGAGGCGTCCACGCTCGTCGTGACCCCGCGACGGTCGGAGCCGTAGACGAACTGGAGGAGGTACCGGACGATCAGGGCGGCACCGATCGATGCGATGAGGATCGATATCCCGTCGCGGTCGCGCATCGGCTTGTAGAAGGCCCGATCGAGAACGACGGCGATCACCGCGGTGACGGCGAACGCGACGAGGAGCCCGATCAGTATCGCGCCCGGCGTCGAGAGGATGTGTGCGCCGATGTCCCCCGAACTGGCGCTACCGGCGTCGCGGACGGTCAACAGGGTTCGAAGCGGTACGTCACCGAAGCCCGCGAGCAGGAACGCCACGCCCCAGCCGGTGAAGGCACCGGTGCTGACGAGGTCGCCGTGCGAGAAGTTCGCGAACGAGAGGATGCTGTACGTCATCGAGAGGCCGATCCCCGCGAGCCCGATCACGAGGCCGATCACGAGCCCGTTCCAGAGATTCGACCGGAGCCGGCCGGTCGAGAGCGTCCCGCCGACGGGGCCGAGAGAGACCCCCGCGAGCTTCGCGAGGAGGTCGACGAGCAGCAGGCCGCCGAGGATCGCGACGAGCGCGAGCCCCGGTTGGGCCCGAACCGAGTCGACGACCGACGATTCAGTTGTTCCCATGTGTGCGTCTCACTGACGCAGGGTCTGATACCGAGAGGTAAATAACTCGCTGTTTCGACGGATATCAGGAGCTCGAAAACGCTTGACAGCTGGTGTGACGGTGCGAACGGCCGGACTCGCCCGACTCAGTCGCCGCCGGCGGCGCGCGCGTGCCGACGGGCGTCGGCCGCCGAGCGCCCATCGCGGAGCAGCGCCTCGACGAACAGCTCGCCGGCCTTGTACGAGGACCGGACCATCGGTCCGGACGCGCAATAGAGGAACTCGAACTCCTCCTCGGCGACGGCGCGCCACGTTTCGAAGGCGTCGGGGTGGACGTACTCGAACACGTCGAGGTGCGAGCGAGACGGCCGGAGGTACTGTCCGAAGGTGACCACGTCGACGCCGACCTCCCGGAGGTCGCCGAGCGTGTGATACACCTCGTGGTCGTACTCGCCGACGCCGAGCATGAGGCTCGTCTTCGTGTGTATCTCCGACTCGCGGTCGACCCGATCGAGCACCGCGAGCGACTGCTCGTAGTCGGCCCGCCGGTCTCGAACCGGCCACTGGAGCCGCTCGACCGTCTCGACGTTGTGTGCGATCACGTCCGGGCCGGCGTCGACGATCCGGTCTATCGCCGCCGGGTCGCCCTGGAAGTCCGGGATGAGCGTCTCGACGAGGATCCCCGGATCGCGTCGCTTGATCTCGCGGATCGTCTCGGCGAAGTGCGCGGAGCCGCCGTCGTCGAGGTCGTCGCGGTCGACGGAGGTGAGGACGACGTAGTCGAGCCCGATCTCGTCGACCGCGTCGGCGACGTTCGCCGGCTCGTCCGGGTCGAGCGCGTCCATTCCCCCGGTCTCGACGTCACAGAAGTTACAGCCGCGCGAGCAGCGGTCGCCCAGCAGCATGAACGTCGCGGTGCCGGGTCCGTCGTCTCCCGACCAGCACTCGCCCATGTTCGGGCAGTTGGCCTCCTCACAGACCGTGTGGAGGTCGCGCTCGCGGAGGCGCGCTTTGATCTCCGTGAACCGGGACCCGGACGGCGGTCGCGACTTCAGCCAGTCCGGTTTCCGACGGCCGCGGTGCATGCGTAATCCACGGTGGGCAGGGGGCAAAAACGTGCGGATCGGGCCGACAATAGGGCCGTCTCATCCCGTCAATCCAGTAGCGCGGCGCTCTCGACGATTTCGGCGAACTCGCCGCGCAGGTGCGCGAGCGCGGCGCGGTGGGAGTCGTCGGCGTCGATCCGCTCGCCGTCGTGACCTTTTCGGGCGTGCGTCGCGGTCGCGTCGGCGACGACGGACACCTCGTAGCCGCGGTTCTCGGCCTCGCGGGTCGTCGTCGAGACGCAGTGATCAGTGGTGAGCCCGCAGACGACGAGCGCCTCGTGTCCCCCCTCGCGGAGCCAGTCGTCGAGTCCCGAGTCGAGGAGCGCACCGTTGACCGACTTCTCAAAGGTCGCTTCCCCCTCCCGCGGGGCCGTCTCGGGCTTCCACGCGAACCCCGGCGCGTCGGGTCGGAGCGGCGAGTCCGGCTCGGTCGAGGCGTGTCTCACGTGCGCGATCGGCCGATCGGCCTCGCGCCACCGCGAGAGCAGCGCGGCCGCGACCGCCTCCGCGCCGGGGTTGTTGCGCTCGCCCCATCCCGGCTCGTCGAAGCCGATCTGAAAGTCGATCAGGAGGAGAACGGGTGGGTCGGCGGAGTCGGCGTCGGAGACTTCGTGGCCGCCGCTGATCCCGCGCGAGTCTTTTTCAGTCATCGCCCAGCCCCGACGTCACGGTTCCGGAGCGGTCCGACGACGACGGCCTGGATCCCCCGAGCCGCCGCCACGCTCCGTATTCGAGCAGTGGCTCCGGTGCTTTCGGGTGTTCGCGGGTCGGCGCTAACGGGCAGGCGTCGGGGCTCGCGTCGTCGTCCTCGCGGAACAGGTACTGCGTCCACTCGCGGTCGCCCTCGACGCCCCAGTCGCCGAGATCGGCGTGCGGGCAGACGCCGTCGTAGTCGCCCATTCGCTCGCGGATCGTCTCTCTGGCGCGCTGGCCCGCCTCGGTGTCGGCGGTGATCCCGTCGAAGACCGCTCGGGGCTGGAAGGTTATCTCCAAGCCGACCGGGGAGTACCTGCTCGCCCGTTCGTCATAGAACGGTGCCCTAGAGGTGGGGAACAGCGGCTCGTCGCCGAAACAGAATTCCCAGTGTGGGTCGTCCGGGTCCGTCGGAATGGCCTCCGGCCACGGCTCGGGATCGTGGACATGGAGGAACTCCAGGACGTGCCACAGCCGCTCGTGGTAGTGCGCCTCGCCGGGGTCGCCGGCCGGGGGGCGAAAGAACACCGCGAGCGGGGCGCGGTCGGCGTGGTCCGCGTAGGCGTCGAGGTACTCCGAGAGCACGTCTCGGAACCGCAAGAGCGCGGCGGGGTCGGTCGTCGACTCGCAGGCGGCGTACAGCAGTTCCCCCTCGCGTTCGACTTCGATGCCGAAGTAACAGGGGAACGGTGACCCGTCGCGGTCGCCGAGCATCGACTCGCGGAACGTCCGGTAGTGCTCCCGCAGCCACCCGGGCGCGTCGTCGAGCCGATCGTGGAGCGTCGCCTGGTCCAACAGCACGCCCTCGGTGCCGGGCTCGTTCATACGTCGCGTCCGAGGCGAGCGGGCTTTTGGCTTTCGCCGGTGTCCGGCGGTGCCCGATGTGTTGTCGAGCGTCGTCGACCGCGGGACGGGCACTCACTCGGCGCGCCAGCGGCCGCCGAGTTCGTGCCGCTGCATCGAGTCGGCCTCGCCGTCCCGGAAGACGCTCACGCGCCCGGTCTCCTCGCTGAGGGTGACCGTCGCGACGACCTCCGGCCGGATCGAGGTCTCGATCGCGCTCATGTGTCGCGAGCCCATCCACGGCTCGTAGTTCACGTCGTCGACGAGGTCCGACTCGCCGCTGCGGGTTCCGAGGTCCCTGAAGCGGACCATCTGCGATTCGATCTCGCCGTCGACCGCGACGACGACGCCACCGTCCTGCTCGACGCTCACCGACTCGACGACCTCGACGAACCCGTCCGCCGCGAACGCCGAGGGGCACCGCTCGCGGGGCCACCGGTTGTCGCCCATCGGGTCGGCGTAGGCCCCGTACTCTCGGTCCGCCACGACGGCGAAGTACAGCCCGGGGCCCTTGACGTGGGGCTCGTCCCAGCCGTCGAAGGAGACGCTGACGTGCTCGGCGCAGTAGGTCAGTCGGTCGACGATCTCCCGCACGCGCTCGTGGCCCACGTACTCGATGGCGAGGCGGTTCACGCTTCGCCCTCCGTCCGGAACGCGACGGCGACGCGATCGGTCATACGTCCACCGACGAGCCGGCCGTATATAAGACGCACCGACGCGGCTCGTGCTCGCTCATCTCAGCGCTCGCTCATCACCGCACTCGCTCACCTCCGCGGTGCGAAGAGCCGGGCGTCGAACCGATCGGCGCGGACGAGTCCGACGCCGAACGCGACGGCGACGGCGACGGGGATCGGGTTCCCGTACCAGAGGTTTATCCCGCCCCAGAGGATCACGAAGCTCACCATGTCGTCGAGCGCGAACTCGCAATCACGCAGCCGCTCGCGGAGCCCGTCGGCGTCGAACGCGCGGTCAAGCGCGACGACCGCGACCGTCGCCGACAGCACCCAGCCGGCGTAATTCGAGAGAGGGACGCCGTAGAAAGCGCCGCCGCCGAAGCTCCAGAAGCCGAGCGCGACCGCGCCGGGGTCCAAGACCACGTCCATCGCGACGACCCCCGCGATCACGGTCGCGAGTCGGAGCCACCGGTTCGATACTCGCGGCCCCAGAAGGAGGAGACAAAGCAGGTACGCGTTTACCACGAGCGGGATGAAAAAGACCGGCAGCGCGACCGGCACGCCGGCGATCATCGGTCCGAGGCTCACGGTGTACTCGAAGGAGCCGTAGGGCCATCCGGTCGCGACACCGAACAGCTCGATCGCGTAGGTGTACACGATCAGGACGCCGAGCCATCCGAGCGCCCGCCTGTCGATCTCGGGAAGCACGCCGACGACGAGCGGCGAGCGCATCACCAGCACGCCCAACAGCACGAACCACGGGTTGAACGCGAGCGGTTCCGGCACCCACCCCTCCGCGCTGCCGACGAGCGCGAACGCCCCGACGAGCGGGAACACCACGGCGATCGTGAACCGGTTCTCGCGGACGAGTCGGTCGAGTCGGCGCTCCGTCTCTGCCCGGGTGTCTGGGAGTCGGGCGCGGAGCGCGTCGAATCGTCCGGGCGCGGAGGCGGGTTCAGGGGATTCGGGGGATCCGGCCGGGTCGCTCATCCGAGCACCTCCGTGATCGGGTAGACGAGCCAGAGCCCGCCCATCGCCAGCAGCGCGCCGACGGCGGTGTTCAGCGCCGGGAACCACCAGTACGCGCGGTCGACCGCGACCGACGACGTCGCGACCCACGCGACGAAGACCGGGTACACCCCGAGCAGCGCCCCGAGTCGTGGATCGACCGCGGCGAACGCGGCCGCGGCGGCGACCCAGCAGGCGAGACAGTAGGCGTAGGTCCGATCCTCGCCGAGCAGCGTCGCGGTCGTCCGGATCCCGGCGGCCCGGTCGGGTTCGATGTCGGGGATCGCGGAGAACGTGTGCATTCCCATCGTCCAGAGCCACGCCCCGGCGAGCGCCGCCAGCGGGGGATGGATCCCCGCGACCGCGGCGTACGCGGCCGCACCCGGGAGAATGTACAGCCCGTTCGAGATCGAGTCGAGGAACGGCGTCGTCTTGAACCGCACCGGCGGCGAGCTGTACCCCGCGCCGAGCAGCAGGAATCCCGCGAGATACGGCCACGCGACCCGCGGCGCGATCGCGATGGTCCCGATCCCGAGCGCCGCCGAGGCGAGCACCGCGAGCGCGACGAGGCGGCTCCCGCGCCAGCGCGCCTCGCGGCCCTCCTTTTTCGGATTCAGCTCGTCGACGTCGGCGTCGAAGGCGTCGTTGACCCCGTAGAGGAACACGTTCGCCGGCACGAGGAAGTAGGCCGCGAGCGCGACCGTGACGGGCGTGAACAGCTCGCTCGCGTCGCCGATTCCGTACGCGACGCCGACGGCGACGGGACCCGCGAGGTAGAGCCAGAAGCGGGGCCGCGACAGCACCAACAGGTACCGGAGCCTGTCGCCGATCGAACGATGGTCGGCGATCGAGCGCTGCTCGGTCCCGCTTCCCGCCGAGCGCCGGTCGGGGTCGGATTCGCTCACGGTGTCGCTCACGCCGTCTTCGACAGCGCTTCGGCTGTCAGTTGGCCGCTGATCAGACACATCGGGACGCCGATGCCGGGGGTCGTCGTCGAGCCGGTGAAGTAGAGGCCGTCGACCGCGTCCGACCGGTGGGGGGGTCGCAGCAACGAGGTCTGTCGCAGGGTGTGCGCCAGCCCCAGCGCGCTCCCCCGGTAGCTGTTGTACCGGTCGGCGAAGTCGTTCACGCAGAACGTCTCCTCGAAGACGATCCGGTCGCGGAGGTCGGTCCCCGCGTTCTCCGCGATGTCGTCGATGACGAGGTCGCGGTACTCCTCGCGGATCTCCGGGGTGTCATCCAGTCCGGGGGCGACGGGAACGAGCGCGAAGAGGTTGCTGTGTCCCTCGGGCGCGACCGTGTCGTCGGTCTCCGAGGGGACACAGAGGTAGTACGCGGGATCGTCGGGCCACGACGGGTCATCGAAGATCTGCTCGAAGTGGCGGTCCCACGCCGTCGGTAACACCAGCGTGTGGTGGGCCAGCTCCGGCACGTCGCCCTCGACGCCGAGGTACAGCAGGAACGCCGAGGGCGCGTACGTCCGCGACTCCCAGTACTCCGCCGCGTACTGGCGCTTTCGCGGCGGGAGCAGCTCCTGTTCCGTGTGCGCGTAGTCCGCGTCGGAGACGACCAGATCCGCGAGATAGCGGTCGTCGTCGACAGCGTCGACCGCGAACCCTCCCTGTCGCCCTTCGATGGCCGTCACTTCGGCGTCGGTGACGTACTCGACGCCGAGGTCCTCCCCGAGCTCGACGATCCCGTCGACGACGGCTCCGATCCCGCCCTCGGGGTAGTAGACGCCCATGTTGTAGTCGACGTGGCTCATCAGGTTGTACAGCGCGGGGGTGTTCGTCGGCGACCCGCCGAGGAAGACGAGGGTGTACTGCATCAGCTGCTGGAGCTTCGGGTGATCGAAGTAGCCCTCGACGTGCCCCTGCATCTTCCCCAGAAGCGAGAGCCCCCACGAGTACCGGAGCACGTCGCGGTCGACGTAGTCGCGGAGCCGCGGGCGGTCCTCGTACACGAAGTGCTCCATCCCGATCTCGTAGGTTCGCTCCGCCTCCTCCAGGTAGTCCTCGAACGCCTCGCCCGCGCCCGGCTCGTACTCCTCGAACAGCGCCTTGTTCGCCTCGTGGTCGGGGAGCACGTCGACCCGATCGCCGTCCTTCCAGAACACGCGGTAGTGCGGGTCGAGCCGCTCCAGCTCGTAGAACTCGTCCGGCGATCGTCCGAAGTGGTCGAAGAACCGCTCGAACACGTCTGGCATCAGGTACCACGAGGGGCCCATGTCGAATCGGAAACCGTCGGACTCCAGCCGGCTCGCGCGCCCGCCGAGCTGCTCGTTCTTTTCGAGGAGGGTGACGTCCGCGCCGGCGTCTGCGAGGTAACACGCTGTCGAGAGGCCGCCGAACCCGCCGCCGATCACCACGACGGATTCGCCGGCCACGGCGTCGATGTCCGGGGCCACGTCCATGTCGGATCCCACGGCCGGCGCAAGTATAAATGGCGGCCAGACGCTGCCGCCCGGTCGTTTCCGGGTGCGGTCACCTCCCGGTCGTTTCCGGGGGCGGTCACCTCCCGGCCGTTTCCGGGTGCGGTCATCGCCCCACGTCGAGACGATTCAAGTGAGTACGCCTAAGTCGGCGACGCTCGTAGCGGACCCCCACATGGATCCGACGGTCGCGATCACCGGCGCAACGAGCGGGATCGGGCGAGCTGTCGCCGAGGCGTTCGTCGACGAGGGGGCGTTCGTCGCCGTCTCCGGGCGCGACGGCGACGCCGTCGATCGGACCGTCGCGGAGCTGAACGGCACCGAAGCGGACGAGTCGACCGGCGTCGCGTGGGGCGCACGCGCCGACGTACGCGACGAGTTCGACCTCGAACGCTTCTTCGAGCGGGTCGCCCGCGAGGCCGGCCCGATCGACATCGCGGTCGCGAACGCGGCCGTCCTCCACGGCGCTCCGGGGGAGCGCGCGACCGACGACACGGCTTACGCCGAGTACGACGACACGATGCGGACGAACGCCCGCGGCGTCTTCGCGACGATCCGCGAGGCGACCCCGCACCTCGCGGACGACGCTCGGGTGATCGTTCCGTCAGGCTCCGCCGCCCGCGAGTCGCGGCCGGGAATGGGCGCGTACGCGGTCTCCAAGGCGGCCGCCGAGGCGGTCGCGCGGGGGTTCGCGGCCGACCTCGACGCGACGGTCGGCGTGGTCGACCCCGGACTCGTCGCGACCGACCTCACCGGGAAAGAGCGCGCCCGCGCCCCCGAGAGCGTCGCGCCGCTCTTCGTCTGGGCGGCCACCGAGGCCCCCGCCGAGGACCTGAACGGCGAGCGGCTCGGGCTCCGCGAGTGGAAGGCCGCGACCCGGTAAGTGAACCGGCTCCGAGACCTAAGTCGACCGCTCGCTTATAAATCGTTGACCGCGCGGTGACCAACCGCACGGTGACCGCTTCCAAAGCCCCGGTCGCCGGCTACGCCGATAGCACCGTTCACTTATGAGCGATGGTCGCCGCTGCGCTCGGATATCGGAACGAACGTTCGTTCGAGAACGTGATTCGGAAGATGGGCTTCAACGAAGCCGCCACTGGGTGTCTCAGATCGGAGTTATCCGAGGTGCGATATCCGCGTCCGGGCCCTCGGCCGCGAGCGACGCGACCGCGTCCATGAACGCGGTTCGGTAGCTCGCGGGACCGTCCGGGTCCGCCGCCGCCGCGCGCTCCCCGGCGAGACCGTACGCGGCCGTCGCCGCCAGCGCGGCATCCGTCACCGTCTCGATCGGCGCGTCCGGGGTTCCCGTCGTCGCCGCGAACGTCCCGACCGTGCTCGCGAGCATGCAGCCCGACCCGACGAACGAACCCATCCGCCCGTGCCCGACCGCGAGCTCGTAGGCCGCCGCCGCGTCGGCGACGACGTCCGCGACACCGGAGACGACGACCGTCGCGGCGGTCTCCTCGGCCAGCGCGCGAGCCGCGTCGGCGACGTCAACGTCGCCGTCGGCGACCGATTCCACGCCTCTGACCGTCGCCTCCTCACCCGCGAGTCCCCTGATCTCCCCGACGTTTCCCTTGATCGCATCGACGGCGACCGCGTCGAGGATCCGGCCGACTGAGTCGACGCGGTGGGGCGTCGCACCGTACCCGACCGGATCGAGCACGACCGGAACGCCGGCCTCGTTCGCCCGCGCTCCGGCGTCGATCATCGCCTCGACGTCGGTCGTCGACGCGGTCCCGGTGTTGATCACGACCGCGTCGGCGTCGGCGGCCATGTCGCCCGCCTCCGCGGGAGCGTCGGCCATCACCGGGAGCCCGCCCCAGTGGAGCGTGACGTTGGCCGTCTCGCTCATCGTCACGGCGTTGGTGAGGTGATGGACGAGCGGTGACGACGCCCCCACCGCGGACAGCGCCGACTGGACTGTCTCACCGTCGATCGGATCAGCGGGCATCCTCGATCACCTCGCGGAGCGTCGCGGTCGCGGCTTCCGGATCCTCCGCGGCGGTGATGGCCGAGATGACCGCCGCGCCGGTCGCGCCCGCCGCCGCGACGGCGTCGGCGTTCGTCGCGTCGATCCCGCCGATCCCGAACACGGGGACGTCGACGGCGTCGGCGATCGCCGCGACGCGATCCGTGCCGATCCCGTTCGTCGCGTCCGGCACGTCCTTGGAGTCCGTGCCGTACACCGCGCCGACGCCGAGGTAGTCCGCACCCGCCGACCGGGCGGCCTCCGCCTCCGCGACCGTCGAGGTCGAGCAGCCCAGGATCGCCCCGTCGCCGAGTCGATCGCGGGCGACCGCGACGGGGAGATCCGACTGCCCGAGATGGACCCCGTCGGCGTCGATCGCGGCGGCCAGATCGACCCGGTCGTTGACGATCAGCGGAACGTCCGCGGCGGCCGTGAGATCCCGCAGGCGGCGTCCGAGTCGGTACCGATCCCGCGCCGATCGGTCCTTGTCGCGCAACTGTACGGCGTCGACGCCGCCCGCGATCGCCGCCTCGACGATCGACGTCGTGTCACGCCCCGCCGACAGGCTCCCCTGAGTCACGAGATACGCACGCCATCCGGTGGGATTCATCGGTGGTATCTTCGAGTGGTGGGTTAAAACGGTTCCGTCGCTTTCTGCAGAGTCGCGTCGCGGGGGCTGCGCTCTTGTCTCGATGGCGGCGGTCTCGCCACGAGGATGTGGATCGCTCGGTCGAGAGCCGAGATGCGCCTCAGTCGATAGCCGTCTCCTCGGCGCGCGCGACGCTTCCTTCGTTCGGTCCCGTGATCGCGTTCTCGGTCCACGTTCCGCGGCGGAACCACGCGACCGCGATCGCGGCGGAGCCGACGTAGGAGATCGCGACCGCGTACCAGACCCCGACGATCCCTGCGCCAAACCCGACCAAGAGGAGGACGCTGATAGGGATCCGGAACACCCAGAGTTCCGTCGTCGAGAGCAGCATCGCCGCCCGAGTGCTCCCGCTTCCGCGGATCCCGCCGAGGACGATCTGGAAGATTCCGAGGAAGACGTACACCGGTCCGGTGATCCAGATGTACCGCGCGCCGATGTCGATCACCGCGACGGAGTCGACGGCTCCGCCGGCCTCGACGTTCAGGAAGAACCCGACGATCGACTCCGCAAAGGGGTACGCGAGGGCGACGACGACGACGAACGCCGCCACGACCACGCCGGCGCTCATGTAGACCGCCCGCCTGGCGCGGTCGACCTGCCCCGCGCCGAGGTTCTGTCCGACGACCGTCTCGGTACCGCGCGCGAGTCCCAACGCCGGGAGGAACATCAGCGAGGAGAGTCGATTGACTATCCCGTAGGCCGCGACCGCGTCGTCGCCGGCGAGGGCGATGACCGCGGTGAGGACGGCGATCCCGCCGGCTCTGAGCCCCTGCTCGGCGGCGATCGGCGCGCCGATGTCGAGTATTTGCCGGACGACGGGGAGATCGGGAACCAGGTCCGCGGGCGACGGATCGAGCCCGACCCGCCCGCTGAACAGCAGGTACAGCCCGACGGTCGCCGCGATACCGCGCGAGAACACGGTCGCGACCGCCGCGCCCTCGATCCCGAATCCCGTGAACCCGGTCGCGGCGAACAGCGACTCTCCGAGTCCGCCCAGTCCGACCCAGGCGAACACAGGGTTCCCGTCGAAGCCGAGCACGAGGAACGGGTCGACGATGACGTTGATGGCGACGCTTATCGCCATGAGGTACAGCGGCGTCCGGGTGTCGCCCCACCCTCGGGAGAGCGCGTCGAAGATGAAAAACCAGAACATGAACGCGACGCCGACGAAGACGATCCGGGTGTAGCTCACCGCCATCGCGTACGGTTCGGTCCCCGGCGTCGCGCCGACGAGCGAGACGAGCGTGGGCGAGAGCAGGTACCCGACGAGCGAGACGACCACCGAGATCAGCGTGACGAACGAGAGGATCTGTCCGGCGACGTGGTGCGACTTCGCGGCGTCGTCGGCCCCTTTATATTGCGAGACGAGCACGGTCCCTGCGACGGTGAACCCGCCGCCAACGCTCACCATCAGGAAGACGATCGGCCACGCGTACGACAGCGCCGCGACCGGTTCCGCGCCGAGCCGACCGACCCAGTACGTGTCCGCGAGGTTGTACCCGACCTGCAGCAGCTGCGAGAAGACGATCGGCGCTGACAGCACCACGAGAGGCCTGAACAGGTCGCCGTCGGTGAGCGTAACCGAGCGGTCCGTCCGCCGTTCGTCGCCCGTGCCGTCCGCGGAGCTACGCCCCATCCTGACTGACCATTCAGTCAGGACGAGTATATCCCTTGTGATTCGCGCCGATTCGGGCGAGGATTCGGTGCGGCGAGACGGCGAGTGCGTAGGTGGCATCAACCGGAAACGACGGTCGCGATCAGTACCCCTAAGCCGATGGGCGTTCGGCGAGACATACTGACGGAGTTGACCTCGCTTCCCGATGGTACGGAGAATTATCGGCCGATTCGGCAACGTGTTCCTCGTGCTCGGGGCCGCCGGCGTCGGCGTTGCGGTCCCGCACCTCGGACCGTACCTCGACCCGCTGATCACGCCGCTCGTCGTCTTTCTCGTGTACACGTCGCTACAGGGTCTGCGACTGGCGGAGATCGACTACTCGTCGTACGCGCTGTTGATCGCGCTCTCGCTTTGCCTCTCGTACCTCCTCCTGCCCGTCGTGGGGACCCGAATCGCGGAGTCGGTCCTCCGGGACACGGCCCTCGTCGGGTTCGCGATCGCGCTCTCCGTCCCGACGACGGCGGGGAGCGCGATCGTCTGGACCCGACTGGCGTGCGGGGACGTCCAGCTCGCGACGATCATCTCGATCGTCTCGCTCCTGATCGCGCCCGCGGCGACCCCTATCGTGCTCACTCAGCTCGTGGGATCGCAGTTTACCGTCCCCGCCGCGTCCATCCTTACCGATCTCGTGGTGATCGTCGGCGGCGGCGTACTACTCACGGCGATCGTCCCGTCCGATTCGATCTCCCCCGCGCTCGTCGAGCGCGGCTCAACGCTCGCGATACTGCTCCTGATCTACACCGCGGTCGCCGGCGTGGACGCGTTCGGAATCGCCGGCTCCTCGCTCCTCGCCATCGTCGGCGTCTCGGTCCTGCTCTTCGGCTTCGGTCTTGGCGTCACCGCCGTCTGTGAGCGGGGATTGGGCGTCGCCCGGAAACGGGCGATTCCGCTCTTTTTCGCCACGAGCCTGAAGAATCTCGGCATCGCGCTGCTCATATCGATCCCGCTCGCCGACCCGCTCGTGACGGTCTCGATCATCGTCTACTACGTCGTCCAGCAGGTCGGCGGGGCCCTGATCGCCGACGCGACGACGTGAGCGCTGAGCGTACCACGGATGGGGTACGCGTCGACGAGGGGAAGCGCAGGCGGAGAGACGAAACGGCGGAAGTACGCCGACGTACGCTACCCCTGCAGCACCGCCCCGAGCGCGTCCATCGCCTCGTCGACGCGCTCGATCCGGGCGTTGTGTCCCATGTGACCGATCCGCAGAACGTCGTCGGCGAGGTCGCCGAGCCCGGTCGCGACGAGCACGTCTCGCTCGTCGCGGAGCGCGCGCTGGAGGTCGCCAGCGCGTCCGGGGACGTGAAACGCCGTCACGGTGGGGGAGCTTCGGTCCGGATCCGGGAACGGCTCCAGTCCGAGATCCGTCCCCCGCTCGCGACAGCACTCCGCGGCCGCCTCGTGGCGGGCGTACGCGTCGTCGAGTCCCTCGTCGAGCAGGATCGCGAGCGCCTCGTCGAGCGCGACGACGTTCGTGGTGAGATGGGTGTACGGGAACCGCTCGTCGGTGTCGCGCCACGGCAGGAAGTTCGTGTACAGCGCGTGGGGGTCGCGCGCCGCCATCGCGTTCCACGCGCGGTCGCTGATCGCGGCGGTGGTCAACCCCGGCGGCGCGCTGAAGCACTTCTGGGACGCGCCGAGACAGACGTCGATCCGCTCGGTCGGGACAGGGGTGCCTCCGAGCGACGAGACGGCGTCGACGACGGTGAGGACGTCGGCCTCCCCCAGCAGATCGAGCGCGGGCCCGAGGTCGTTGAGCGTCCCCGTGGGCGTCTCGCAGTGAACCATGGTCGCGAGGTCGAACTGTCGACCGTCGTTGGCGAGCGCGGCTTCGAGGTCGGCGAGCGGGAGCGGATCGTCGTACTCGGCCGAGAGCAGGGTCGCCTCCCCGCCGTAGTCCTCGACGAAGTCCGCGAACCCGTCGCCGTAGAGTCCGTTGGACAGACACAGCACCTCGGTTCCGGGTTCAACGAGCGAGGCGATCGCGGCCTCCAACCCGAGTATCCCCTCGCCGCCCGGGACGACGACGTCTCGGGTCGTCGCCTCGGAATCGACGGTCGGGGAACCGGGTGAGGCGGAGTCGATCGAAGCACCGGCGGAGTCGACCGGTGCACCGGCGGAGGCGGAGGCCGCCGCGGTCGGCGTCTCGACGCCGTACACGGTCGCCAGCCGGTCGGTCAGCCGGTCGTAGATCCGGTGGAACTCGGGGTCGACGTCGGGGTTGATAAGCTCGCGGCTCATCGCGTCGCGGACGGGGGCGGGGACCGCTGTCGGTCCCGGCGTCATGAGCATACGTCGACACTCGATTCCAACGAGATAAGCGCCCCGCACCGACGGCCACCGGGGCGACTCCCTCACTGCGAGAGCGCGCCAACGGACCACGCGTAGACATATATGATCGGCGACCGGAGTGACACACATGACACGGGACCATCACTGTCGCTCGCGGTCGGTCCTTCCGGCCGATGGATGCGACGCGACCGCCGGGTCGGGGGGATGAATGTCCCGACGATCCCCCTCCCTCCACGTCCTCGCCGTCCTCGCTGCCCTCGTCACCCTCGCAGTTCTCGGCGGGGCGTTCGCCGGATTCGCCGTCGCCCAAGAGGAACCGCCGTTCATCCGCGGCGAGCCCGAACTGGACGTGTACGTCCCCGACTCGACAGTGTCGCCGGGGACGGCGACGGATCTCACGGTGCAGATCGCGAACGACGGCGACGTGGAGGCGGGGTCGGACGTTCGACGGGACACCGTCACGACAGCGCGAAGCGTCGTCGTCGAGGTTCGGAACGACGACTCGCCGCTCGTCGTCGAGACGGACCGACTCGCTGTCGGCTCGATCGGTGACGGCGAGGTCCGCGAGGTACCCATCTCGGTCGCGGTGCCGGCCGACGCGGAGCCGGGGGAGTACTCGCTCGACGTGCGGCTCGAGTACTCGCACACGTACCTCTCAGCGCCGCGGAGCGGGGTCGTTCAGGACCGGTCGCGGACGCGGACGGAATCGATCTCGGTGACCGTCGACGACGCCCCCCGGTTCGCGATGCGGACGGTCAACGCCGACGTTCAGGTCGGCGACTCCGGAACGCTCGCGGCGAACGTGACCAACGTCGGCGGCGAGACTGCGCGCGACCTCTCGGTCGAGCTCGCCGCCAACGGCCCCGACCTCGCGCTCGGTGAGACGGAACGGAACACTGCTCGAATCGAGCGGCTCGACCCCGGCGAGAACGCGACAGTCCGGTTCCCGGCGAGTGTCCGCACGGACGCGGCCGCGGAGTCGTTCGACCTCACCGGTACCGTGCGATACACCGACGTCGACGGCATCCGCGACGCTCACGAGGGAATTCCGGTCGGGCTCCGACCGCGCGCAGCGCAGTCCTTCACGGTCGCGGTCGACGACTCGACGCTCCGCGTCGGAGAGAACGGAACCGTCAGCGGGACGATCCGGAACGACGGGCCGACCAACGTTCGGGGAGTCGTTCTCGCGGTCGGCGAGGGGGCGTTCGTCCCTCGCAGTCCGCGGTACGCCGTCGGCGATCTCGCCGCCGGCGAGAACGCCACCTTCCGGTTCCGCGGCGGGGTCCCGGCGAACGCCGACTCGGTTCCCCAGCAACTGGATCTCTCGACCAGCTACCGGAGCGCCGCCGACACCGAACGGACGACCCAGGAAGCGGTCCGCGTTCCCGTCGCCGAACGCCGGGACGCGGTGACGGTGTCCGCGGTCGATCCGCAGTTCGCGGCCGGCGAGGACGGCGTGTTGCGACTCGAGGTGACGAACCGCCGCGACGTCGAGCTCCGGGACGTCGAACTGCGCCTCGCCGTCGACCAGCCGCTGGAGAGCGAGTTCCGAACGACCGTGATCCCGTCGCTACCGCCCGGGGAGACGGATCAGGTCGCGTTCGACCTCGCCGTCGACGGCAACGCGCCGGTGAGCCGGTACCCCGCGACCGTCGAGATCACGCACACCGACCCCGACGGAATCCGCGTCACCGGAGACCGCGCGACGGTCGCGGCCTCGGTCGTCGAGTCGTCCGGGGGCGAGATTCCCATCGAGGCCGGCGTGTTGATCATCCTCCTGATCCTCGTCGCCGCCGGCGCGTGGTGGTTCTATGTCCGGTGAAGTAGACCAGCCGCTGGCCGGCCAGGCTGATCACCCTCTCGTCGTCGAAGAGCTCACGAAGGACTACGGTAGCGTGGTCGCGAACGACGCCGTATCCTTCGCCGTGAAGGAAGGGGAGGTGTTCGGTTTCCTCGGCCCCAACGGCGCGGGGAAGTCGACGACGATCCGGATGCTGTTGGGACTGTTAAAGCCCACCTCGGGGACGGCGTCGGTGCTCGGGGCCGACATCCGCGACGAGGCCGCGCTGACCGAGGCAAAGCGTCGGATCGGCTACCTCCCCGCGCACCTCGGGTTCGACGGGGAGGTGACCGGCGAGGCGGTGCTCGACTACCACGGCGCGGTGAAAGGCGAGAGCCGCCGGGACGAGCTGCTGGAGCTTTTCACCCCGCCGATCGAGCGACCGGTACGCGAGTACTCGACCGGGAACAAGCGGATGCTCGGACTGGTGCAGGCGTTCATGCACGACCCCGATCTCGTGATCATGGACGAGCCCACGGCCGGGCTCGACCCGCTCAAACAGGAGGGGTTCAACGAGTTCGTCCGGGACGAGCGCGACCGCGGCACGACCGTGTTCTTCTCCTCGCACGTGTTGAGCGAGGTGCGACGCGTCTGCGACCGCGTCGGCATCCTCCGCGCCGGGTCACTCGTCGAACTCGAGAACGTCGAAGCGCTGCTCCACCGGGGCGGGAAACACGTTCGCGTTCACGCGAGCGACGCGGCGGTCGCGGCGATAACCGACCTCGACGGCGTCGTCGACCCCGAGCGATTTGCCGAGGGGGCCCAGTTCATCTACGCCGGCGACGCCAACGCGCTCCTCCGCGAGCTCGCGGCCCACGACGTCCGCGACGTGGAGATCGGCGAGCCTCCGATCGAGGACGTGTTCGCTCACTACTACGGGGGCGAGGAGGTGGTGGAAGAGGAGACGATCGGAAGCGAGGACGAAGAGGAGACAGACGAGGGCGAGGAGACCGCGGGCGACGGAGCGGTGGACGGGAGCGAGGGCGACGGAGCGGGGACGACGAATGCTTGAGACGGTTCGGTACGAGGGGCGACGGCGGCTTCGCGGTGCCGCGATTCTCACGGCCGGGGTCGGGGCGTACTCCGGGTTCATCGTCTGGTACTTCACCGTGCTGGAGGGCGTCAACTACGAGGACGTCTTCGAGGACCTGCCGCCGGCGATGCTGGAGGCGTTCGGCATCGAGAACCTGTCGACGATCGAGGGGTTCCTCGGCGCGCAGGTGTTCAACTTCGTCTGGCTGCTCGGGCTGGGGCTGTACTTCGCGTACGTC
This sequence comes from Halorubrum trueperi, assembly GCF_042662525.1. Taxonomy (NCBI): domain Archaea; kingdom Methanobacteriati; phylum Methanobacteriota; class Halobacteria; order Halobacteriales; family Haloferacaceae; genus Halorubrum; species Halorubrum trueperi. The sequence goes on along the minus strand of NZ_JBHSXI010000009.1, from coordinate 249,759 downwards.
GCCGGCGGCACCGTCGCGGGCGACATCGAGACGGAGCGGATGGACCTCCTCCTGTCGTTTCCCGTCACGCGGGCCCGGCTGCTCGTCGAGAAGTTCGCCGCCCTGCTCGTCCCAATGATCGCCGTCAACGCCCTCGGCGGCCCGATCATCTACCTGTTCGTCGTCGCCGTCGGGGAGTCGATGCCCGTCGAGAACCTCTTCCTCGCGCACCTGCTGTCCGTCCCGTTCCTCCTCGTCTGTGCGGGGATCGGTCTCGTCTTCTCGGTCGCGGTCGATCGCGCGGCGATCGCCGAGCGAGGCGCAGTCGGGGCCGTCTTCGTCCTGTACCTCGTCGAATCCGTCGTCGGTGGGGCCGACGCGTACGACTGGATACAGTACCTGAGTCCGACGCAGTACTACGAGCCGACCCCCATTCTGATAGACGGGTCGTTCGAGCCGATCGATTCGGCCATCCTGCTCGTCGCGTTCGTCGGCCTGCTCATCCTCGCGCAGGCGCTGTTCCAACGCCGAGATATCTGAATCGATGGTCCTGTTGAAACTCTCAACAAGTGATATTTCCTGTGCTGGGTGCCGTCAATACAGGAAGCGTGGTGAGCAATAACGGGAGTGGGTATTGCAATCCGCCGCCGGCGACGCGGTATTTAAATGGTCGAGCGCGACGGCGACGGCTACTTATAAATAAACGAGGCTGTCGGCGCGCCTCTGAGCGCCCGGAGGGCGCGAGGAGCCCGCGAGGGACGCCGCGAGCGAAGCGAGCGGCGAGGTTGGGGAGGCGTGAGGTGCGGGGCTGTTGCGGTCGGGTGGGGCTCAAAGGGGCAGTCGCCGGCGCGAAGCGCCTCTGGAAGCCGCCGGCGACGAAGCCGTGAGCCGTCGCGGCTGGGGCTTTGGAGGTGTTCTCGGCTCTGTCAACAACAATCACTTATACGCAATCACCTCCAGAGACACAGCAATTCACCGCGCCAGCAACGATATATAAACAGCCGCCGGCAACACCACTCACTCACTTATAAATGACCACTCCACCCGCGTGCAATACCCACTCCCGTAAACGATCAGACGACACTGGTCAACGACCAGCGTTTTAGACGTAAATGACCCTATTAAACTAGTGAACTACCCTACCCTACTCGCTGACGGCTGACGCCGTTCGCTCCTTAAGGGTAGGGCTTCCTGATTCCACGACGCGCTTTGCAGACACGGAGGTGTCCGTAGGGAGCGCACTCTCCACAGGCGTTCTTTCGGAGTGTCCCACTCCTACATCTTCGAGACCGCGAGAAAGGATGTTCCACGCCGCGTTCGCGTCCCTATCCGCCTCAAACCCGCAGGCGGGACAGGAGTGTTCACGGACCCACAACGGTTTGTCGGTGGAGACGCCGCACCAAGCGCACTCCTTGGTCGTCCCTCTTGGGTTGACCGCCACGAAGTGCGCCCCCTCTCGCTTGCACTTGTATTCGAGCAACGAGAGGAACGTCCGCCACGCGGCAGACGCCGTGTTGCGGCTGTTCGACGGCGACTCCATCATCCCCTTCACGTTTAGGTCTTCGACCGCCACAAAATCGTACTCTCGCGCGTAGTACGCCGAGAGTTTGTGCAAGAAGTCGCGGCGCTTCCGTCGGAGGTCAGCATGGCACTCCGCGACTCGACGCCGTTGCGCCTCGTAGTTGTTCGACCCGTGTTCCTTCCGTGAGAGGGACCGCTGTTCACGTTCCAGTCGTTCCCGTTCGGCGGAAAGGTCAAGCGACCCGATGGCGGTTCCGTCGGTGTCGTGGGCGTACTTGAGAACCCCCACGTCGACACCGACGCACCGCTCGGGGTTCTCAGGCGGTTCGGGCGGTTCTCGGTCCATTTCGACGCCAAACGTGGCGAACCACTCGCCCGTCGGCTCTTTCTTGACCGTGACCTGTTTGAGATTCGCGTCGTCCTCAGAAATCGGAGACTTCTGATGGGCTGCACAAGAGCTGTCGCTCTTATGAACGTCGGGAATGGCGCGGTGGAGCCGGATCGGGATATCCGCGAGTTTCGAGAGTGACAGGACAGTCTGACCGCTCTTCTTGTCGAGCTTGAAGCCAGACTGACTGTACGTGAAACTGCGGAACTCCCGTGGTGGCTTCCATTTGAGTTGACCGACGCCGTAGCCGTTCTCTTTGAGCTTGGAGAGGCCTTTGAGGTTGTCGAACAGCCGTTCCACGACGGTCTGGAGAACCTTTGAGTACACGTCCGAGAGACCGTCCCACCACTTCTTCAGGTCGGGGAGTTCCGACCGAAGCGTGGTCATGGACGGGAGTTCACCGTTTTCGTCTTGGTACTCGTTGAGGCGGTAGAGCGTGTGGTTATACAGTTGCCTACAAATATCGCGGTGGCGGTCCAACTCCTCTCGTTGGGCGTCGGACGGCTTGAGGCGATACTTGTAGGCGTAGTACATCAGTTCTCCCGCTGGTCTTCGACGTATTGTTTCAGAACGTCCAAAGACACCTGCCCCGTCGAGATGAGACAGTACGAGTCGTTCCAGAACGAGTCACCCCACAGTTCGGTCTTCAGTTCATTCTGGTACTCGTTTCGGATACGGCGGGCGGTTGCGCCCTTGACCGTATTGATGAACTTCACGAGGTCGGTGGTGGGTTTCGCTCGGAACAGGATATGAACGTAGTCGTCCTCGCCGTCGAGGTTCGTCAGTTCGACGCCGTACTTGTCCGTGAACCCACTGATAACGCCGCGAATGAATTGTGTTCGCTCCTCAGTTAGCACTCCACGCCGATACTTCGTGGTGAGTATCAGGTGGTAGTGCAGGGAGTACGTCGAATGCGCTCCCGAATCGAGGTCGTATTCCATTGGGTTCGTACTATTATGCGGTACCCCAACGCAAAAACGTTGCGACTACGTGGGCCTGTGGGCCTGTAACCGTATCGCTATATGAACAGGTGATGACGGCGCTGTATCCCCACCCTACTCCGATCCCTTCGGTCGCTCCGTTGAGGGTGGGGGCTTAGCCCCTATATCCAGCTAAAAGTTGATAGTTTGTGCCCCAAGGACCCAGTACAAGAGACGAACGTTAAATCACTCACTCGCTGTCACGAACGCTGTGTGAGAGACAGGGCGCGAGTGCAGCACCAGGGAGAAATATGGGACCCGACGATCGTTTCAGGCTGGCGCAGCAGGAAGTTCCGTCAGCCCGAGCTGCCGAAGCAGTCCGAGCAAATCGGGCCTGCCCCAGCGCTCCACGATCTTCCCGTCCTCCAGTCGTACGAACGCCATCGCCTCGATCTCGAACGCGTTTCCGGTCGGCTCGATTCCCATAAACGTGCCCTGATGGGTTCCCCGCTGAGTCATCCGAACAGCGACGGTGTCATCCTCCGCGACGATTTCCTGTGGGGTAATGACGAAGTCGGGGAACGCAGTCCGTACCGTCTTCAGGGTTTCCACGACCGTCTCACGGCCGGTCGTATCGCCCAACGGAGTGTGGTCGGCGATATCTTCGGCGAGGAGCTCCTCGGCTGTGTCGTAGTTCCCCTCGTTGATGAACTCCTCCGCGAACCGGCGGACGATCTCCTTGTTATCGACTAGTGCAGGCATGGTAATCCACTTGTAGAGACGCGCCCAGACGAGATAAGCTAGCATGCACCATTGCTAACATAGTTGTCTGGGGACTGCGATGTCCGGCCGGTAGCTAAATACGTGGATAGCTGCCATCGGTCACAAGCGTTGCTCGATCCATCCGCTGTATTCAGCACGGCGGTTGAAACCTACTATCGGCTCAGGATTTCAACAGCGCCACGCACCTATATCTGACAAAGAGGATTTTCAACAGAGCCGAATCGAGAGAAATCGAAGGAATTCGACGGCTGTGGCGCGCGTTCGAGCCGTTTCACGCCGACGGCTCGCAACGAGTCGGCCGATACGTTCATATGTTTCTGTCGCTTCGCTAACGGCACGATGATGCTTCCGACCCACGTGCTCGGCGGGATGCTGCTCGCCGCGCCGCTGGTGCGCGTGGCCCCGGAACTGGCACCGATCGGCTTCGTCGCCGGGTTCCTCGGCGGCCTCTTTCCGGACCTCGACATGTACGTCGGCCACCGGAAAACCCTCCATTTCCCCGTGTACTACACCGCGATCGCGGGGATCGCCGTCCTCGCCGCGCTGGTAGCGCCATCCGCCGTCACGGTCGGGATCGCGCTGTTCGCCCTCGGCGCGGCGATCCACAGCGTCGCGGACATGTACGGCGGGGGGTTGGAGCTCCGCCCGTGGGAGGGAACCTCCGACCGCGCGGTGTACGACCACTACCGGAAGCGGTGGATCGCGCCGCGCCGTGGCGTCCGGTACGACGGAGCGGTCGAGGATCTCGCGCTCTCCGTTGGTCTGTCTCTTCCCCTCCTCTACCTGCTCAACGGCCCGCTCCGGCTGATCGTAGTCGCGACGCTGATCGTCGCGGTCGCGTACACCGCGCTCCGCCGCCACCTCGCAGAGCTGGCCGCGCTCGCAATCTCCCTCGTGCCCGCAGCGGCGGCCCCGTATCTCCCCGATCGGTATAGAAACGACGGCCCGCCGCGGTGAGTTGTTTTTAAGTAAATGATGCTGGGGCGGTGAACGCCGCCAACGCCCCAGTCGCCGAACTCGCTACCCACCGCGGCGAACTCACTACCCGCCGCGACGAACTCGCTACCCGCCGCGACGACCTCACGCGTCGCGACCGGCCAGCTCGCCGCGCGCCGAGCGCCAGCCCTCGAAGTAGGCGCTGGCCGGGTGGTAATCGGGCTCGACGCCGGGCGGCTCCGCCGCCACGAGGTCCCCGTTCGCGTCCGGCGGCAGCCGCTTCTCGTACCAGACGCCCGCGGGGCCGCGGAACAGGTCCGTTCGAACGATGAACCGCCGGTGCCACCGACGAAGCCGCTCCGCCGCCTCCGCGTCGCCGCGCGCCACCGCCCGCTCGGCCAGCGCCGCGGACGCGCCTATCGCCTCCGCGAGCGCCCACCCGTATCGATCCGGGACGAGAACGGATCCGTCGGCCTCGTGGGTGTACACGAACCCGTTCTCCGACCAGCCGTGCTCGACGGCCGCGTCGAACAGGTCGAGGCCCCGGGCGTACCAGCCGTCTCCGGGCCCGATGGCGGTCGAGGCGTCGGGATCGTCGTACCGGTCGAGCAGAGCGAGGAACTTCGCCCACTCCGCGTGGTGACCCGGTTGGTACCCCGGCGGACGGAACTGGTGGCGCGGCCGATCCGCGTTGTAAGCGAAGTCGTGCTCCCAGTCAGCCGTGTAGTGTTCCCACAGGAGCCCGTTCGTCTCGGCGGCGAGATCGAACGCGATCGACTCCGCGACGTGGCGCGCGCGTTCGAGGTACGTCTCGTCGCCCGTCGCCTCGTAGGCGGCGACGTACGCCTCACACGCGTGCATGTTGGCGTTCTGACCCCGGTAGGCCGCCAGCTCAACCCAGTCCTCGTCGCAGTCGCTCCGGAGGAGACCGGATCCGTCGCGGAACCGTTCGTCGATCAGCGCGTGTGTCTCCGCGAGACCGTCGCGAGCGCCGTCGACGCCGGCGTCCGCCGTGCGGGCGTACGCCAGAAGCACGAACGCGTGCCCGTACGCGGACCGGGTGCGGTCGACCGGCGTCCCGTCCTCCTCGACGACGAGGTGGTAGCCCCCGTCGTCGCCCCGGTGGGCCTCCCGCAGGAACGCCAGCCCGTGTTCGGCGGCCGAACCGCACCAGTCCGGCCCGTCAGCGAGCGCCCCCGCCGCGAAGTTGGCGACCGACCGACAGGTGGCGACGAGGTGTCGTTGAACGCCCGTGTAGCGGTCCCCCGTTTCCGGGTGGAGGAGCCGGTACCCGCGCTCCGCGAGCACGTCCGGGTACTGAACGCGGAGCGTCGAGAGCAGCCGGGCTCGGTGGGTCCGTGCTCGCCGTCGGACGGATTCGGGCGTCGCGTCGTGCATCGTTGTACGAGACCGTGCCTCTCCGCCTAATGACTGTCGACCGTCGTCCGCGGTCGCGTCGACGATGCTCGGTCCTCGCCGCCGTATCTCGGCCCTTCGGTCGTCGCATCACGGCTCGGTGTGCGATATTGTGAGATCTGTCCAAAACTATTATCAGCGCGCGGGGCGTACGGTGCGATGATGAGTTCACCCGAATCCGTCCCCACGGAACCGATCCAGCTGACCGACGCCGACGACTTCGACGAGATCGTCGCCGACCACGACGTCGTCCTCGTCGACTTCTACGCCGACTGGTGTGGCCCCTGTCAGATGATGGAGCCGGCCGTGGAGTCGATCGCGAGCGACACCGACGCGACCGTCCTGAAGGTCGACGTCGACGTCCATCAGGCCCTCGCGGGCGAGTACGGGGTGCAGGGAATCCCCACGCTTCTGGTCTTCTCCGACGGCGAGCTGGCCGATCGGATGGTCGGCGCGCAGACCGAGCAGGCCCTGACCGACGTGGTCGCCGGACTCACCGCCTGAATGTCCGACGCCGCGAACGCCCCCGGAGCCGAGGCGGAGGGGATGACCCCCCGCGAACTGCGCGCGGACGTCCCGGCGCTCGCCGAGGCGGCGTACTTCAACTTCGGGGCGCACGGGCCGAGTCCGGCGTACGTCGTCGAGGCCACCTCGTCGTGGGGGGGCGAGCACGAG
>NZ_JBHSXI010000009.1:163130-243127 GCF_042662525.1 Halorubrum trueperi | reverse complement strand
CGACCCGTACGGTCGCGCCTTCGAGACGTACGAGACGGTCCGCGAGCGGGTTGCCGAGTTCGTCGGGAGCGAGGCCGACGAGATCGCGCTGACCGAGAGCACCACCGACGGGATCAACCGGATCGCGGGCGCGATCGATTGGGAGCCGGGTGACGTCGTCGTCCGGACCGACCTCGAGCACGCCGCCGGCATCCTCCCGTGGAAGCGACTCGAACGCGAGGGCGTCGATGTCCGCGTCCTGGAGACCGAGAACGGCCGGGTCGACCGCGAGGAGTACGCGGACGCCGTCCCCGACGCTCGACTCGTCTGCTTCAGCGCGATCACGTGGACGCACGGCACGCGGCTTCCCGTCGCCGACCTCGTGGAGATCGCCGACGACGCGGGCGCGTTCACGCTCGTCGACGCCGTCCAGTCGCCGGGGCAGGTCCCGATGGACGTGTCGGCGTGGGGCGCGGACGCGGTCGCCGCAGCCGGTCACAAGTGGGTGCTCGGCCCGTGGGGGGCCGGGTTCCTGTACGTCGACCGCGACGCCGCGACCGACCTCGCGCCGCGCGCGGTCGGGTATCGCAGCGTCACGGACCCCAACGCGCCCGAGATCGAGTACGAGGCGGGCGCGAAGCGATTCGAGGTCGGCACGACGACCCCCGCCGCCCACGTCGGGCTCGTCGAGGCGCTCGACGCGATCGACGCGGTCGGTCTCGACGCCATCGAACGCCGGATCGCCGCGCTCACCGATCGACTGAAGGACGGCGTGCCCGCGGACCGACTCCTGAGTCCCCGCGAGTTCGAGTCCGGGCTCGTCACGATCGACGTCGACGACCCCGAGGCGACCGTCGAGCGGCTCGCGGAGCGGGACGTCGTCGTCCGCTCGCTCCCGTACCCCGACGCGATCCGAGCGTCGGTTCACGCCGTCTCCGCGGAGGCGGAGATCGACCGGCTCGTCGACGCGCTCGCCGAGGAGTGGTGAGCGAGCCGATCGGGGTGATGAGCGGGCCGACCGAGGAATGGTGAGCGAGCCGACTGCGAGTGGGCGGACCGTCCGTCTCGACTCGCCGATCGGACGCGTTATAGTGTCCGGCGCGCAAGACCGAATATGGGTTTTCACACGTTCGACGTCGAGAAGGCCGACCGACTGGAGCGCCCCGACGTTCGGTATCGCTGGGTGTCCGCGGAGGAGGTCATCGGGGGGCTCGACCCCTCGTCGGACGACGTCGTCGCGGACCTCGGCAGCGGCACCGGTTTCTATACCAACGACGTCGCGCCGCACGTCGGGGCCGTCTACGGCGTCGACGTGCAGGACGAGATGCACGCGCTCTACCGCGAGAAGGGCGTCCCCGAGAACGTCGAACTGGTCGTAAGCGACGTGGCCGACCTCCCGTTCGACGACGACGCGCTCGACGGCGCGTTCTCGACGATGACGTACCACGAGTTCGCGACCCCCGAGTCCGTCGCGGAGCTGGCTCGCGTGATTCGACCGGACGGGCGGCTCGCCGTCTTCGACTGGTCTGCCGACGGCGACGGGGACGACGGCCCGCCGGTCGGCGAGCGGTACGCCGCGAGCGACGCGGTCGAGATGCTGGAGGGGACCGGGTTCGACGTCGAATTCGAGTCCACGCGCACCGAGACGTTCGCGGTCGTCGCCCGCTCACCGTAGCGCGGCTGCGGGCTCGCACCTACCGTAGCACGGCTGCGGGCTCGTCACCACTGCGCTCACGCGTGCCAACGAACGGTTTTAAGCCGCGTTCGCCCGCGTGGACGGGTATGAACGTGGACCTCGGAAACGCACTGGAGACGACGCCGGGACTCACGACGGAGACGCTGGACCGGCTCGATTCGCGAGTCGCCGCCGCCCACGATCGGATCGCGGCCGGTATGGCAGACGACGAGTTCGGCTACGCGGCCCTGACCCTCCCGGAAACCGCGGATCTCGACGCTATTCGGGCGGCGACCGGCCGGTTCGATCGACCGGAGGCGGTCCTCACGGTCGGCATCGGCGGGAGCGCGCTGGGTGCGGCGACGCTCGCGAACGCCCTGGAGAGCGACGTCGACGCGTACTTCCTCGACAATGTCGATCCCGACGCGGTCGACGCGCTGCTCGCGGACCTCCCGCTCTCCGAGACCGTCGTCAACGTCGTCTCGAAGTCGGGGACGACCGCGGAGACGCTCGCGAACTTCCTCGTCGTCCGCGAGGCGATGACGGAGGCAGGCGTCGACTGGACGGAGCGCACTCTCGTCACGACGGGCGAGGAGGGGAACCTCCGCGCGCTCGCCGACGCGCACGACCTGCCCGCGCTCGACGTGCCCGAGGGGGTGCCGGGGCGCTTCACCGCGATCTCGACGGTCGGGCTCGCGGTGCCGGCGCTGCAGGGCCACGACGTCGAGGCCGTCCTGGCGGGCGGACGCGACGGAATGACGTCGCTGTCGGGCTCGCTGTTCGAGACGCCGGCGTACGCCTACGGGGCGGCGACGTACGCGCTCGCCGAGCGCGGCGCACTCACGAACGCCGTGATGCCGTACGCGGAGTCGCTGGAGACGTTCGCGGAGTGGTTCGCGCAGCTGTGGGCCGAGAGCCTCGGCAAGGACGGGCTCGGGCAAACGCCGGCGCGCGCGCTCGGCGCGACCGACCAGCACTCCCAGCTCCAGCTGTACCGGGCCGGCCCGCCGGACAAGCTGGTCTCGCTGATCCGGCCGACAGAGCGCTCCTCCACGCCGATTCCCGAGACGGACCTCGACGGGCTCGCGTACCTCGGCGGATCGTCGCTCGCGGACCTGCTGGACGCGGAGTTCGAGGCGACCGAGGCGAGCCTCGCGGCCGCCGGCGTCCCCAACGTCCGACTCGAGATCGACCGGGTCGACGAGCGGAGCCTCGGCGAGCTGCTGTACGGCATGGAGGCGGCCTGCGTGCTGTACGGGGAGCTCGCGAGCGTCTCGACGTTCACGCAGCCCGCCGTCGAGTGGGGCAAGAAGGCGGCCCGGGGCCTGCTCGGCGGCGGCGACTTCGAGGAGGCCGCCGCGGTCGCGAACAAGCGCGAGCACCGGATCGAGCGGTCCTGAACCGAGTCGATCGTCTCGACGACCCGATTCCGGTCAGCTTCCGGTGCGTCTAAACCTCCCCACGGCGTACCGTCGCCGATGAGCGAGCGCCCCCCGGCCGCGATCGAACAGCTCCTCCGCGTCGCGAGCGCGGCGTTCGCGATAGTCTTCGCCCTCCTCGTCGCGAGCGCGATCACCGGTCCCGCGTCGGGGCTCGCCGTCTCGCTCGGGCTCGTCGCCGAGGGGACGACCGGTCTGCAGGCGCTTCGGACGGTGCTGCAGTTCGCCGGGTTCCTGATCGCGGCCGTCGGGTACCTCGCGATCACCGACGAGTGGGACATCGTGGGCGTCTCGCGGCCGACTGCCTTCGACGCCGCCCTCGTCGTCGGCGGCGGACTCGTCCTCTTCGCCTTCCAGTACGGGGCGCTCTTCGTGCTCGGGGAGGTGGGACTCACCACCGGGCAGAACCAGGCGGTCGTGCCCGACGGCGACCCCGTGACGTACTACCTCGTCATGATCGCCGTCTCGTTGCTAATCGTCGGCCCGGTCGAGGAGGTGTTGTTCCGCGGCGTCGTGCAGGGCGGGCTCCGCCGCGCGTTCGACGCTATCCCGGCGATCGCGCTCGCGAGCCTCGCGTTCGGGCTCGTCCACCTTCCGTCGGTCTCCGGGACGACCCCGGAGCGCTGGGCGTACGTCGCCGTCGTCGTCGCGTTGGGCTGCGTGCTTGGCGCTCTCTACGAGCGGACCGACAACGTCCTCGTCCCCGGGCTGGCCCACGGCGTGTACAACGCCGTCATCTACGCAGTGCTGCTCGCGGAAGTGGTGTGAGGAGAGGAAGCGACGGATCCGATTGTGGGCGGGTGAGGAGGTAGTCAACACGGTGGGTATTTTCGCCAGACGAACACTGAATCAGCCGTGTGACTGGGTCTGTTCATGAAACATCGTCGTCGTACACCCACGCTTCGATGACTTGCTCATCATCGTCCTGACGCCACAGGATCGTCACGATATCCCTCCCCGTCATGAGTCGTACCCGTATTTCATCGCCATCAATCGTATCGCTCGGCTCCATATCATCAGCCAACGCAGCCCACGTGAGTGTGTCCGTCTCTCGGGACTCCCAATCGACAACGACTTCGCTAACGTACACGTCGCCCGCGGGCAGCTGCTCCTGCCCACCCGAATGCTGAATATCTAATACGTTGGGCGCGTCATCAGCCCCCTGATACTCAAAAGAAAAGCAGGCGATCTCGTTGCACGTCGTCAATTGATGATAACTGATAGCTCCAAATCCAGCCACTGCCGCACCGCCCAAGAGAATGGCTCGCCGCCTCAGTGACATAAGCGACCCACGTAGCACCGCCAATTAGGCCTTTGGCCATTCGCGCTTGTTCGATAAACCAATTGAACGTGGAGCTGCTGGTGGGCACGTCCCCGGTGTTGACCGGCGGTGAACACTTACAAAGCCCCAGCCGCTCGCTTAAAAACCGTTGCTGGCGCGATGAATTCCTCCAAAGCCCCAGCCGGGAGGCGGGCGCACGCTCGTTGCGCGCTTCAGTCGCTCGCGCTGCTCGCTCCTTCAGTGCTTACGTCGCCTCCGCCCGCCTCCCGGCTGCCCCTTTGAGTCCCAGCCCAACCGCATAGCCCCGCACCGCGAGTTCATTTATAAGCAGTCGTTGCTCTCCCGCTCATCTTTTAAATATCGCGTCGGCGGGGGCGATCTGTAATACCTACTTCCGCTATCGCTCATCGATGGTTCCGTGCTGACCGCGGATGTGTCAGGACGGGTCACTAGTGGGGATTTCAACGAAGTCAATTCGACCGATGTCGGCCGGCTTCCGGGGCTAGAACCGCGTCTTTCCCCATCGGAGGTCGTCGTAGGTGGCCTGCTGGTCGCTGTCGAACCGCTCCTCGAACTTCCGTCGGAGCGCCGCCTTCTCCGTGGCGGCGATCCGCGCCAGCTCGTCGGCCTTCGAAACGGACTCGGGCGGTCCGCGCGTGGTCGCCACGTCTGCGATCACCTGCCGGGTCAGTCGCTCGCGGGTGTCGGCGTCGCGGGTGAACGCGTACGGGGACTCGAGCTTGTAGGTCACGTCGGTTCGGGGGTCGTAGACGACCATGAACGTCGGCTCGTACAGCTCCGGGTCGTACTCGCGATCGATCCCGAGCGCGTCGCGATCGGCGGACATCGTCTCGTCAGCACCGCCGCGACTGTGGAACCACGTGGTGAAGGTGAGCTCGTCGTCGACGCGATCGGGTCGTTCGTCGCCGTTACCGACGCCGACGCTGTTGCTACCGCCGTCGCTGCCGACGGTGCTGTTACCGCCGTCGCTGCCGCCTTTGCTGCGACTGCCGTCGCCGCCGTCGTCGCCCTCTCGACGCTCCAGCAGTCGAGTGAAAAGCGCCGTGTCGTCGGGCCACGGCGGCTCGACGCCCTTCCGGGACAGCGCGCGGACGATGGTGCCGCTCGCAGGGTTCTTCACGAAGCCGGCGAGCGGCACGTCGCGCTCGACGAACCGCTCGACGAGCCGGACGTAGTTCTCGACCACCGAGCGCGGTTTCGCCTCGCGGGCGAGCGCGCCGAGTTCAGGGTTGCGGTCGTCCCAGGTGAACAGCTCCTTCGGGTAGATGGGGCCGTCGAGCACGAGCAGGTCGTCGACGCGGTCGGCGTGATCGAGCGCGTGAGTCCCCTCGGCGAGGTATAACGCGAGGGCGTGGACGACGCCCTCGGCGTACCGGTTCACCCGCGGCGCGTGGAGCACGCGCTGGCGGGTGTGACCGTCGTCGCGCTTCCGCCAGTCGTCGTCGAAATCGGCGGTCGAGTCTCCCACGTGGACGGTCGCGACGATCGTCCGGTCGCGGTGGAGATCGAGGTCCGTCGGCGCGCTCGCCATCGCGGCGTGAGCGACGTCGACGACGAGCCCGTTTTTAAACGTCGTCGGGTTGATCGTCCCGGAATCGAGCCCGTGAACCGTCTCGAACGGACGGTCGGCGAGGGCGGCGTCGTCGATCGGCACCCGCCGGCGCTCGTGATCGCCGACGGGTTCGATCACGGTGCGGCCGTCGCGACGGAGTTCGGGGAGCCAGTCGCGCCACACCCGGCCCGCGAGGTCGTCGTGGTCGGTCGTGTCCACGTCGCCCGCGATCCCGTACGCGAGCCGCGCGATGTTCTCGACGTGGATCGGATCGAGCGTCACGGGCGTACTGCGGACCCGGTCGTCTTAAAAGCGTCCGGCCGCGGCCCACCCGCGGATCCAGACCGCGGTTCGATCCCCGAGCCCGGTCGCGGCTCGACCGCGAGATCAGCGAGGCGACCGACGATCAGGCCGCGAGCACCGAGGAGACCGTCTCGATGGCCGAGGAGGTCTCGGACATCAGTCGGGCGACCGCCGACGAGGCCGACGAGGCGTCCGCGACCGCCGACGAGGCCGACGAGGCGTCCGCGACCGCCGACGAACAGCTCGCGGCGATGTCCCAGGCGACTGCGGAGGCCGAGAGCCTCTCCGATCAGTCCGAACGGCTGCAGTCGCTACTCCGGAAGTTCGATGTTCGGACCGGCTCCAACGCCCCGACGGCGTCGGCGGGACGGAACGTCGCGGTGGGCGACGGCAGGCAGTCGGACTGACGCTCCGCACGCTCGGTGAACGTCCCGGGGCTACGCGCGTGGCTCGTCCGCGAGGACGGCTTCGAAGACCGGTAGCACCCGCTTCACCTGCGCGCCGTCCTCGACGAACACGAGCGTTCGCGGCGGACGGACCGCCTTCGGCCTGACGCGGAGCCTCGCATCGGCGGCCGCGTCGGCGACACGCTCAGGCGCGCTGACGAACTCGACGCGCACGCGGTCTGGGTGGACGTAGACCTCCGCGACGGGGTCGATTTTGGGGCCGTCGCCCTCGGTGTCGACGCTCTTGGCTTCGCCACCTGTTTCGTCACTGACCGCGTCGCCGTCGATCGATTTCTGTCGAACGACCCTGTACGCGAGCGCGCCGTCCGGGGTCGGATCGACGTCGCGGTCGGCGTCGGCGAGTGCGAGTTCGCGCAGTCGTCCCTCGCTACCGGAAATCTCGGAGGCGAGCAACTGACCGATCCGGACGCCGTCGGTCAGGCGGTCCGCGACCATCACTCGGCCTCCGCGGTGCTACCCGAGTCTGCGGGATCCGCTCGGCCGCCGTCATCTGCCGCGTCGTCGTCGGCCAGCTCCTCACGAACTTCGGCGGCGAGGTGATCGACGGCGGCACCGTGCTCCTTCGCGAAGAGGACGGCGGCCGCCTCGATGGTGACCGCGAGCGCGCGCTGCAGCTCGTTGATCCCGGCGACCGCGCGCTGTTTCTCGACGCCCTCGGCGACGATCGCGTCGAGCGCCGTTTCGAAGGTCGACTGCTCGCGGAGGATCTCCTCGTCGGGGGTGAACTCCTCGGGGACGACCACGTCGTCGGGATCGAACCGCGCGACGAGGTCACCGTCCTCCTCGGAGACGAGTCCGCGACCGACCGCGACGTCGACGAGACGCTTCGCCTGATCCGGCGAGAACCAGTCGCGGTCGAGCGACAGCGCGACGACGAACTCGCCCTCGCCCAATCTCTCCTTCGCGCGATGTTTAAAGGGGACGGCGACGGCGACCTCGAGGCTCATGTTCGATAGCCGGGAGGGCGACGGCGGTAAATCTACCGAACTGCGGAGGACGGGTGAAAACGTCGACGGCGGATGAAAACGTCGACGGCGGGACGGGGCGGATTCAGTCGTCGTCGGTCGGCGCGGAGTCGACGACCGACCCGGCGTCGACCGCGGCCGCCGTCGGAGTCGCCTCCAGCGTGTACCCGGTCGCCGCCATGACGAACAGCGCGAGCGGCGAGAGGAACGCGAACAGGAAGTACGGCGCGTATTCGAGCGTGGGAACGCCGGTGACGCCAGTCATGTAGACGGCCCCGGCGTGCCACGGGAACAGCGCGCCGGTCGGGGTGCCGGCGGCCTCGACCGCGCGCGAGAGCTGGTCGCTGTCGAGGCCGAACTCGTCGTAGGTGTTCCGAAGGGTGACGCTCGGAAGCACGATGCTCATGTACTGCTGGGCGGTGAGCGCGTTGATGACGATCGCCGAGACGCCCGTACCGGCGACGAGGACGCCCGCGCTCCGGACGGTCGAGGTGAACGCGTGGGCGATGACCGCCAGCACGCCGGTCCGCTCCAGGATGCCTCCGAGCGACAGCGCGGCGACCACGACCGTGATCGTCCACGCCGAGCCGGTGAGCCCGCCCGTCGCGAGCAGTTCGTTGACGAGGTCGGAGCCGGACTCGGGAGCGGTCCCGTACATGAACGTGTCCCACGCGGCGACGAAGCCGGAGCCCTGCACGAGGATCGTCGTGAGCACGCCGGCGAAGACGCCGGCGACGAGCGTCGGCAACGCGGCGTACCCGCGCAACGCCAGCCCGAACGTGACCGCGAGGGGGACGAACGCGAGCAGCGTGATCGCGTACGTCTCGCCGAGCGCGCCCTGAATGTCGGCGATCCGCCCCGCGGGGATCTCGCCGCTCGCGCGGAGACCGAGCGCGAGGAAGCCGAGGACAGCGAGGCCGAACGCGGCGACGGTGCCGGTCCGCATCCGCCGGATGTGCGCGTACAGGTCCGTGTTCGTCACGCCGGCGGCGAGGTTCGTCGTGTCCGAGAGCGGCGACTGCTTGTCGCCGGCGTACGCCCCCGAGAGGACGGCACCGACCGTCATCGGCGCGGGAACGCCGAGTCCGGCACCGATGCCGACGAACGCCACGCCGAGCGTCCCGACGGTGGTCCACGATGAGCCGATGGCGAAGGCGACGACGGCGGCGACGACCGCGGCCGCGGGGAGGAACGTCGTCGGCGAGAGGATCTCCAGCCCGTAGTACATGAGTCCCGGAATCGTGCCGGCGCTGACCCACGTCGCGATCAGTCCGTAGATGGTGAAGATGATGAGCAGCGCCTGGAGGCCCATCATGAGCCCGTTGGCGATGCCGTCGAAGAGGGCCTCCCAGTCGTAGCCGAGCCAGAGGCCGAAGGCCCCGACGAAGGCGATGCTCCACAGGAGCGGCGCGTGCGGGTCGAGTCCCAGCACGGCCGAGCCGATGCCCAAGAACGCCACGACGGCGAGAACCGGGACCAGCGCGGCCGCGAGACCGGGACGTCGGTCCGGATCGATGTCCTCGAACGTCGTGGGCGTGAACGAATTCGTCATGGAGGCATATATTCCCTTGAAGCATAAATATGGCTCGAAATATGCACGAACTATATAATGATCATTCATCGTCGTCGCCGCGGGGGGGTGAGGAACGGCGGGGGTGTCATCCCGCCCGACCGGGTCGAACGTCGCTCCTTCCGACCGTGCGCCGGCGTGTCGCGGGGATCGCCGAACGGACGGTCTTATACGCGTCGGTGGGCAAGAGTGGCCAACATGATATTTGAGGGCCTCCCGACGACACCCCGCTCGGAGGAACTCGTCGACAAGGCGTTCTCGCGGGCCGCGCGCGCGGGACGCGCCAAACGCGGTCACGAGGCGCAGGAGTCGATGCTGCGGACGGCCGGCAACGTGCTCTCGGACAACCTGGAGAACGTCGTCGTCTCGTGGCCGGACTTCGGCTTCGACGTCGACCCCTTCTACTACGAGATGGCCGACGCCATCGTCGACGTCGACCGACTCCGACAGGCGCTCTCGCAGGTGATGTGGGCAAGCCGGCAGATCGAGGATCTGCGCGACGAGTACACGACGAAGGTTCGCAATTCCGACGTCGACACCGCGCGGAAACACCGCAAGCAGGCGTTCGCCCGCATGGCCGACGTGATGGATCAGATCGGCGACGACCTTCGGTACATCGGCGACTCTCGCGACCAACTGAAGGTTCTCCCCGACGTGCGATCCGACGAGCCCGCCATCGTGATCGCCGGCTATCCGAACGTCGGGAAGTCGTCGTTCGTCAATCGAGTCACCCGCGCGTCCAACGAGATCGCGGAGTACCCGTTCACGACGAAAGGCGTCCAGATCGGTCACTTCGAGCGGAATCACATTCGGTACCAGATCGTCGACACCCCCGGGCTGCTCGACCGGCCGGCCGACGAGCGCAACGACATCGAGCGGCAGGCGGTCGGCGCGCTCGAACACCTCGCCGACGTGGTCGTGTTCGTGCTCGATCCCTCCGGCGACTGCGGCTACCCCCTCGACGTCCAGCTCGAACTCCGCGAGGAGGTTCGCGAGCTGTTCGGCGAGGCCGTCCCGTTCCTCACGGTGGCGAACAAACACGACCGCTTCGAGGCGGTAAAGGCAGAATCCGTCGACGCGACGATGAGCGTCACCGAGGACGAGAACGTCGAGGACGTCCTCGACATGGCGGTCGACGCGGTCGCCTTCGATCCCGGTCTGCCGACGCGCGACGGCGAGGAGTGAGCGACGAACCGGACCGCCTCCGCCACGGATTCGAACAGATCGACGCTGGACGCGGATGTCGTTAACTGACTACGGTGATGCGGTATTCAAAGATAACACACGACAGCGACGACTGTTTATAAATGAGCGATGCGGTACGGTGGCGCGCCTCCGAGCGCCCGCAGGGCGCGAGGAGCCCGCGAGGGACGCGGCGACTGAAAGGAGCCGCGAGGCTGGGGAGGTGTGAGGTGCGGGTGCGGTTACGGGGTGGGATTCAAAGGGGCAGCCGTGAGGCGGGCGCAGGCGACGCAAGCACCGCAACGAGAGAGCGTAGCGACCGAGTGAGGAGCACAGCGAGTGTGCGCCCGCCT
Organism: Halorubrum trueperi; assembly: GCF_042662525.1. Taxonomy (NCBI): domain Archaea; kingdom Methanobacteriati; phylum Methanobacteriota; class Halobacteria; order Halobacteriales; family Haloferacaceae; genus Halorubrum; species Halorubrum trueperi. Next base: position 232,339 of record NZ_JBHSXI010000009.1, on the reverse strand, counting down.
CACGGCTGGGGCTTTGGAAGTGTTCACCGCGCCGTCACAGACTTATAAGCAAGCGGCTGGTGAGCGTTAGAGGAATTCCGTGTACCAACAGCCACTTATAAATAAAGGGGTCGAACAACAGAGAAGTTCACCCCGCCGCCGGCAATCACGCAGACATCTGCGCCACTAACTATTTATAAACAGCCGATCGACGTAACCGATTCACGAGCTCCGGCTACGCGTCTAGAATAGTCGATCCTCGGCCGATCCGGGTCTGGTAGGCGCGGGCCTCGATCCCGGCCGCGGAGAAGGCGTCGAGCATCGCGCCGGCGACCGACCGTCGCCGGCCGGCACGGCAGACGGCGAGTATCGCGGGACCCGCGCCGCTGACGGTGACGCCCGCTGCGCCGGCGTCGAAGGCGGCCTCCCTGACGTCGTCGTAGCCGGTGATCAGGCGGGCGCGCTCGGGGGTGACGACGGGGTCGCTCATGCCGGCACCGACGAGGTCGGGGTCGGACCGGCACATCCCGACCGCGAGCGTGGCGGCGTTGCCGACCGTCTCGACGAGCTGCTCCATCGAGGCGGTCTCGGGGACGACCCGGCGCGCGTCCCGCGTGGAGACGGCGACGTCCGGCAGGCAGACGACGAGCGGGATCGACGCGTCGACGGCGTGGGTCCCCTCGGTCGTCGTCACCGTGAACCCGCCGAGGATCGAGGGCGCGACGTTGTCGGAGTGCGCGACGCCCGAGACGACCGCCTCGCCCTCTGCGGCGATCGGGACCAGCTCGGAGCGGGAGAGCCCTCGATCGTACAACCGGTTGAGCGCGACCGCAGCGCCGGCGGCGCTCGCGGCCGACGACCCCAACCCGGAGGCCGGGCGAACGCCCTTGTCGATGTGAATGCGAGCGGGCGCGTCGAGGGCGTCGACGACAGCGCCGACCGTGTTCTTCTCGGGATCTTCGGGGATGTACTGGGCCCCGACGCCGGTGACCTCGATCGTCGTCTCCGCCGCCTTCTCGACGGTGACGACGTCCGCCGGCCGAGTGAGGGCCGCCCCGAACACGTCGAACCCGCTTCCGAGGTTCGCGCTCGTGGCGGGTGCCCGTACCGTGACCATGGCGACCAGTTTCGCTCGGGGTGCAAAAAGGAGCGGGATCGAACAGCGAGCACCGAGGAGAGCGGAGACAATCCGTCAACCGAGTTCGGTAAACGAGTTCGGCAAACGCGTGAAACGTGGAGAAAACGCGAACATTCGGATCGGGGACCCGACAGCGACCGCGGGGAGTCCGATATCAGCGATAGCGAGGATCCCGGTATCAGCGACCGGCCATCGTCCACAGCAGCGCTCCGATGAGGACCAGCGGGATGCCGGCGAGAACGTACAGTTGCGGCATCGTCGTGTACGGTGCCATGAGGAAGATCGTCCCGAACCCGACGAAGATGGAGGCGATCACTCTCTGAGACTTCAGCGGCGCGGCTCCCAAAAGCGAGACGACGAACCCGAGCAGTATGACGTGCCCGAGGTGGTAGTCGAGCAGGAACGTGTCGATGGCCAGCGGCGAGAGCATTCTTGTCCGAAGGTGTGAGGGATTCGCGCATTAAAGTTCCGTTTCGCTCGGGGTCGGTCGGAACGAACGCGGTCGCTGCACCGCCTCCTTATAAGTCCCGTGGACGACACCACGGATCGTGCGACTCGTTCAGGTCATGATTCCGGCGGGGAAGCGCGCCGCCGTGGTGCGCGCGCTCGACGAGGAAGGGGTGGACTACGTCGTCACCGACGAGACGAGCGGGCGCGAGTACACTGCGGTCGCGACGTTCCCGCTCCCGACCGCCGCCGTCGAACCGGTCCTCGAACGGCTCCGCGAGGCCGGAATCGACGAGCGGACCTACACCGTCATCGTCGCGGCCGAGACTGTCATCTCCCGGCGGTTCGAGGCACTCGAAGCGGAGTACGCCGAGGATTCCGAGCGCGGCGGTGACCGGATCTCCCGCGAGGAGCTCCAGGCGAAGGCCGACGATCTCGCCTCCGGACTCGGAACCTACGTGTTGATGACGGTGATTTCGGCGGTGATCGCGACGGCGGGACTCCTCCTCGACTCGCCGGCGACCGTGGTCGGTTCGATGGTGATCGCGCCGCTCATCGGTCCGGCGATGTCTGCCGCGATCGGCACCGTCGTGGACGACGAGGACATGTTCCGGCGGGGCGTGCGGATGCAGGTGCTCGGCGTCGCCGTCGCCGTCGCCGCCGCGACGCTGTTCGCGTTCGCGCTCCGAACGCTCGCGTTCGTCCCGCCCGGGCTCGACCCGCTCGAACTCGCGGAGGTGTCGGAGCGGCTCGCGCCGAACGTCCTCGTTCTCGTCGTGGCGATCGGTGCCGGGATCGCCGGGATCGTTTCGCTGATGACGGGCGTCTCGGCGACGCTCGTGGGCGTCATGATCGCCGTGGCCCTGATACCGCCGGCGGCCGCCGTCGGTATCGGTATCGCCTTCCAGATCCCTCGGCTCGTGCTCGGCGCGGGCGTGATCGTCGCGGTGAACGTCCTCTCGATCAACCTCTCGGCGCTGATCGTGCTGTGGTACGAAGGGTACCGACCGCAGCGCTGGTTCCGCGAGGACGACGCGCGAGCGGCGTTCCTCAAGCGCGTCGCCGTGCTCGTCGTCGCCATCGCCGTTCTCTCGGTGTTCCTCGGCGGCGTCACGTACGAATCGTACGTCGCGTCGACGACGGAATCGGACGTACGGACCGCGGTGGGCGACGAACTGGCCGCGCTGGATTCCGGACTGGAATTGCTCGAGTTGAGCATCGAACGAGGCGGCACGCTCCCGCCGCTCGACACCGAGCGCGTGGTCGTCACGGTCGGTGCACCGCCCGGTGGGACGGTCGACGGCGTCGCACACGCCCTCGATCGTCGGATCGAGACGGCGATCGACGAGGACGTCGACGTCGAGGTGCGCGTCGTGACGATCGAGCGCGCCTGAGTGCGCCCGGGCGTGACATGGTACACCTCAGCATGTATTTATGCGCCCGAGCACGCTATCCGCTTCTTCCGACGTGACGCACGACGCGGAATTTGACACAGAATCGGACGATCCACTTCTTTCACGAGTGGAAAATACAATATTACCTTTTTTCGGGGCGCATGCCGAAAGAGGAAGTACTTTTTATTGTGGCGACAGTGGTAGGGTAGTGACTGACTCTACACGACCCGACGACGATTCGATGCGCGAGGTCGTCGAGCGCTCTCGTAGCGGCGCACCGGCGGTCGGCGAGGCGGTCCGCGATCGCTTCTCGTCGGACGAGGTGTTCCAGCGGATCATCGCCGCCGCCGACGAGGAGGTGACCTCCGGCGGGCGCGAGTTGTTCTTCAGCGGACTCGCGGCCGGGCTGGCGATCACGATCACGGTGCTGTTGTACGCCTCGATGACAGCGTCGACGGACGGCCACCCGGTGTTGAGCGTGATGCTGTACCCCCTCGGATTCATCTACATCATTATGGGCGGTTACCAGCTCTACACCGAAAACACGCTTCCGCCGGTGGCGCTCACGCTCGAACGGCTGGCCAGTATTCCGACGCTGCTTCGCCACTGGGGGATCGTCCTCGCCGGAAATCTGATCGGGGGCGGAATCGGCGCGGCCGTGTTGACGTACGGCGGCGTGTTTTCCCCGGAAGCCGCTGCGGCCGCACTGGAGATCTCGCGGAAGGGCGTCGAAGCGGATCCCACCGCGCTCTTCTTTAAGGCCGCCATCGCCGGGTTGATCGTCGCCGGAGTGGTCTGGGTTGGCTTCGCGTCGTCCGACTCGTTCACCCGGCTGGCGGTCGTGTACATGGCGTTCCTCGCGGTCCCGCTCGGGAACCTCTATCACGTCGTCGTCTCCTTCACGGAGTTCGCCTACCTCGTGTTCGCCGGTGAGGTCGGCGTCATCGTTGGCATGACCGGCTTTGTAATCCCGGTGTTGCTCGGGAACACCATCGGCGGGGTGGTGCTCGTCACGATTGTGAACTACTTCCAGACCAGCGAGGAGCGCTTGGAGGAGGCGCGCTTCGAGGGGGTGACCCGTCGGCTCACGGTCCCGGAGTGGGTGCTCGGCCGGGCGGCCGGGCGGTCGTACGTCCCGATCTTGGACGCCACGGAGGCGACGCTGTTCGCCAACGAGGGGCATCGGATCATGGTCCCCATCACGAACCCGCGCACCGACGGACCGATCGTCGAGCTCGCGAGCCAACTCGCGAGCGACCACGAGGACGGGCTCGTCCACATCGTCCACGTCGTGCAGGCCCCTGAGCGGATGTCGCTTTCGGCGGGGGCCGGCCGGATCGCAGACGTCTCCGAGGAGGGGATGGAGGGGCTCCGGGAGATCGCGGAGGGGTACGACGTGGACGTTTCGACGTCGACCGTGGTTTCCCACCGTTCCTTCGAGGAGGTGTTCAACATGGCCCGCCGCACGCGGCCCGAGGCCGTGCTGATGGGCTGGGGCGAGGACCAGCTGTGGAGCGCGGCCCGCGCGGAGCGGCCGATCGACGAGCTCACCAACCAGCTCCCCTGCGACTTCCTCATCCTGAGCGAGAGCGACCTCGACACCTCGCGGGTGCTCCTCCCGACCTCCGGCGGTCCGGACTCGACGCTGGGCGCGGAGGTTGCCGGCGTGCTCTCGCGGACCGCCGGCGCGGACGTGACGCTGCTGCACGTCGTCGACGGCCCCGAAGACCGGGTGAAGGGCGAGGGATTCCTCGCCGCGTGGGCGAGCGAACACGGGCTCGACACCGCCGAGCGGATCGTCGACGACAGCGGCGACGTCGAGGGCGCTATCGTTCGCGAGGCTGCCGAGAACACCCTCGTGATCATCGGCGCGACGGAGAAGGGGCTGCTCTCGCGCCTCGTCTCGAACTCGCTGCACTTGGACATCATTCACGACGTCGACTGCTCGCTGCTCCTCGCGGAGCGCCCGAGCGGTCGCTCCCTGCGCGATCGGCTGTTCGGCAGGGGGCGACGCGAGGCCGGACCGCCGGGCGGAGCCGTCGCTCGGGACCCGGACGAGTCTGCCGGGGCCGACCCCACCGGACTCGACGACTCGGCTTCCGACGTGTCCGCGCCGGACGACGCCGACGATGCCGACGAGACCGCCGCCGACGAGCGCGAGGACCGACCGAACGGGACGACCGACGGGGAGAACGCGGAGTCGGCGGTCATCACCGACCACGAGGATCCCGACGGGGAGGCCGACGCTCCCGCCGAAGACGCGGACGAGGCGGACGGCGTCCCGCCGGAGCCGGCGGTCATCACCGATCACGAGGACCCTGATGACGACGATGCGAACGGGGCGGACGGAGCGGGCGGAGCGGACGACGGTACCGACGGTGACGGCTCTGACGCCGACATCGACGAAGCGGACGAGGACGACATCGACGAAGCGGACGGCGGCACAGAGGGCGCGTAATCGGACGGTAACGGCGCGGGAGAAGACGAGGATCCGCGCGCCTGAAACCCGTCGCGTCTGATAGCGCAAACGGCTCTTTGTCCATACGGCGACTTATTGGGGAGGAGACCCTTATGGACGGGTATGAACCGAAAGCTGGGCGCTATCGTCGGAGTCGTTGCGCTCGTCGCGCTGGCGGGCTGTTCCGGGCTCGTCGGGTCGACCGGCGGCTCCGGCGTCGGCGACGAGACTGAACTCGACAGGAGCATCGAAGTGACCGCGGACGGCGAGGCCACCGCAGAGCCGGACCGCGCGACGGTCAGTGTGGCGGTCACCGCGACGGGATCGGATCCCCAAACCGTCCGCGATGATCTCACCGCCAGCGACGGGGAGCTTCGCTCGGCGCTGACCGACTGGGGACTCGACGAGGACGACATCCGGACCGAGCGGTACGACGTTCACGAGACTCGGCCCTCGCGCGAGGACCCCGAGCACACCGAGTACGAGGGCGTTCACCAGTACGAGATCGCGATCGACGACGTGGACGCGGTCGGCGAGGTCATCGACGTCGCCGTCGACGCGGGAGCGGACGAGGTCCAGCGGATCCAGTTCGGACTGAGCGAGGAGCGCGAACGCGAGGTCCGTGAGACCGCCATCGAGAACGCGATGGAGAACGCCGACGCCGACGCCGACGTACTCGCGGGCTCCAGCGATCTGACGGTCGAGGGGGCCTATACCATCTCGACGGGCGGATCCGGAGTCTCGCCGTACAGAGTCTCCGACGCGGCGATGCTGGCCGAAGGCGACGACGGTGCCGGCGGCGCGGCGACCGGTATCGAGACCGGTGACGTGAGCGTGCGAGTCACGGTCAACGTCGTCTACGAGGCCCAACGAGCCTGAGGATTCATCCGCGGACCGCAAGTGCGTCGAGGGGAAGCCGCCCGTCCGATACTCCCTTCGTGGGAGGAAGTCCTCGGGGGTTTGGGAACGGCCCGATGTCCCACGCGGGAATTCTCGCCCGTCAGGGCGGGGAGGATGTCAACCCCGCGGCGTCCGGAAATCGTTTGAACGTCCGCGGCGTCTGAGCGCGTATGCGCGAAGTGACGCTCCGAATTCGCCATCGCGGCGGGCCGGAGTCCGAAGTGAGCGCCCGACACCCGGAGGTTACGTTCCGGTCGGTTTCCTCGATGACGGGGAGTGGAACCGAGCGAAAACGGATAATGGAGCTTCGGGGGCCGACCGACGAGATTCGATCGTTCATCGAGGAGTTCAGGCGGGCGGAGGCGGTCGTCGAGGCGGAGCCGCTCTCCCCGGTCACGGGCGAGCACGCGTACGTCGCGCTGATCATCGACACCGATGGGTGGGACGGGATCCGCGCCCGACTCTCGGAGATGGGCATCCACTACAGAATGGGGACCACGATCGCCGGCGGGATCGAGCGCTGGACGGTGTACATCGAGGCCGACGACGATCTCTCGGCGGTGATCCGGCGGCTGGAGGAGGGCGGTAACGACGTCGAACTCGCGCGCAACGTCGAGCTCGCGTCCATAGAGCGTCCGCCGGGGATGCCGGCATCGGGCATCCTCGACGGGCTCACCGCCAGGCAGCGGGAGGTGCTCTCGACGGCCATCGCGGTCGGCTACTACGACCACGGCGGCGGCGTGGGCGTCGAAGACGTCGCCGACGCTCTCGGACTCGGCTCGACGACTGTGTGGGAACACCTCTCGCGGGCCGAATCGACGGTCATGAACGCGCTGTTCGATCGGTTCGAAGGGGCGGAAAACGGAGATCGACAGGCGTCGGAAGACGACCAGACTGGTGGTACGAGTGCGGATCCCCACCGAAAATGACTGGGAGCGTGCCGTTGTGGCGGATTTCGAACAATCCTTTTGTACCTCCGGAGTCCAGCGACGAGTATGAACCAGGGTTCGGTGTCCGTTCCGGCCGAGCAGTACGAGCGCCTCACGGCGCTCGCGGCCGCCCGCGGGGTAACCCCCGAGACGCAACTCGCCCGACTCATCGACGACGCGTACGAAGGACTCGACGACGACCTCGATCCCGGGTCACTCCCGCTCGGCGTTTGTGACCCCGAGGACGGAACGGAGTGAGCGCCGTCGCCGCTTGAACCGATATCGTATCGGCTTCGGAGGGCGATATCGTTCGGTCGGGTGTAGCGACCGCGTCGGACTCAGGCCGGATCCGCCTTCGTCGCCTCGACCTCGACGCCGTCGGGGTCGACGCCGATTCGCGCGAACTGCGTACGGACGTGTTCCTTCGCCGCGTCGACCGCCGTGGACTTAGTGTCGAATCCGCGAGGCATCGGCTCCTCGAAGGCGATCCGGATCTCCTCGCCGTCGACGCGCAGCGCGGACCCGCCGCTCTCGACCTCGTAGAAGGAGTCGCACACCCAGACGTACGGGGCGTCTTCGTCGGGGGCTCCCTCGTAGACCGGGGGGTCCTCACCCCGTTCGAAGACCGTCCCGGTGAGGTCGGTCCCGCCGCCGCTGCCGCGAACGAGTATCATGGCACGGATACGGGCTGGAGATTGAAAAGGGGCCCGCGGCGGCGAGAGCGCTCCGGAGCGCCGACGAAAGGGGGAAACGCTTTCGGGGTGGGCGGCGGTGGATCCCTCATGACGCTGGAGGACTTCACCGAGTTCACCGAGGGGGACGACGGCGACGGAGACGCCGACGCGTCGAACTCGTCCGCCGACCGCCCGGACGATCGGGGCGACGCTGCGGCCGATCCGGGTTCTGCGAACCGCGACGGGAGTTCCGCGAACCGCGACGGGAGTTCCGCGAACCGCGACGGGAATTCCGCCGAGTTCGCCGCCTACGACGTCGCCCCCGCGGGCGACGACGTCGGCCTGGGCGTCGTCTCCGTCTCGCAGGGGCTTCGCGTCTCCGAGGAGGACGACGAGACGTCGCTGAAGGCGTTCGTCACGACCGGCAACCGCGAGGCGGTCAGGCTCGGGAAGTACCTGCTGATACCGTACCCGGACGGGGAGCGCTTGTTCTGTCGTATCACGGGGCTGGAGTACGCCCAGGAGTTTCAGTCGGACGACGCGACGGAGATCCACGCCCGGCGGCAGATGCGACGCGACGACTTTGCCGAGCGCGACTACAAGTTCATGGCCGAACTGGAGCCGATGTCGGTCGTCTACGGCGCGGGAGAGGACCTGAAACGCCGGATGACCGATCGGGTCCCGAAGCCCGGAGCGGTCGTCGAGGAGGCCTCCGACGACGCCGAGATCAAGACGGGGCTGAAGATCCCCGACGATGGCGTCTTCCTCGGACACCTCTCCGTCGGGGGCGAGAAGGTCCGGACGGCCGCGGAGCCGCCCACGGTCGATTACCGCGTGAAAGACGACTACGCCGACGGCGACCCCCTCGCGTTCCGGCACACCCTCGTCGCCGGCGGGACCGGCTCCGGGAAGACCCACGCCTCGAAGAACGTCCTCCGGCAGTACCTCGACTCGGATCGGACGTATCCCACCGGCGACGGGCGCGAGTCGCGGATGGCTGTCGTCCAGTTCGACCCCCAAGACGAGTACGCCCAGATGCACGACGACAACCCCGATCTCGACGCCAACTTCGCCCGACGTTTAGAGCGCGAGGGGATCGCACACGGCGGTCACGACGACACCGTCGCCCTCGTGCCGCGGGTCGCGAACGCGACGTACCCGGGTGAGGGTCACCGCGCGGAGCGCGTCGAGTTCACGATCCCCTTCTCGCTCGCTCGCGACATGCCGTGGCTCGTCGCCGGCTCAGGGCTCAACGATAACCAGTACCCGGCCCTCCTCACGCTGCTCAATCGGTTCTTCCGCGACTACGGCGATTCGGGCACCTACAGTCAGTTCCTCTCGTACCTCGACGACCCTGCGCTCAAAGAGGAACTCGACGAGAGCGGTCGGATCCACGAGGCGACGTTCGACGCCGTGAAACGACGGGTCCGCGGAGTCCCCGGCGGCGTGTTCGATCAGGACGCGAAGCCGATCACGGAGCTGGATCACACCCTCGTCCGCCCCGGCGGGCTCTCCGTGATCCCGACCTACCACCTCCCCACCTCGCGACAGAAGGAGATTGTCGTGCTCGCGGTCGCGGGCCTGCTCGTCGACGACAAGCTCTCGAACGACCCAGACAGCGACCGGATCGAGGAGACGCCGCTCCTCATCGGGATGGACGAGGCGCACAACTTCCTCGCGGACGCCGACAACGTGCAGGCCCAGAAGGTCGTCCAGAAGTTCACCGAGGCGGCAAAGCAGGGGCGAAAGGAGCGTCTCGGGCTGTTCCTGATCACGCAGGACCCGCAGGACGTGGCGGAGTCCGTGTTCAAGCAGGTGAACACGAAGATCGTCTTGAATCTCGGCGACGAGGACGCGATCAACAGCGTGAACATCCCGTCGAACCTCGCCGGGAAGGTGCCGTACATGGAGAAGGGTCAGATGGTCGTCTACTCGCCGGACAACTCCGAGCCCGTGGAGCTGATCGGCCTCTCGAAGTGCGTGACGCGACACGGGGAGTGACCGTTCGACACGTGGCGTGGCCGTGCGACGGAGGATGATGGATGATCTCCGACACGCGCGTGACCGACTCGTGCGACCGCGAATCGCCAGCTTCCCGGAGTCGGCGGCACTCTTTTTGAGGCGACCGGACGAAACGACGGTATGACCAAACGGATCCTCGTGGCGGTCGACGGATCGACTGAGGCAGCCGAGGCGCTGGCGTTCGCGGCCACGGAGTGGCCTGACGCCGAGTTGACGGCGCTGCACGTCATCAATCCGGCGGACTCGACGACCGGCGCGGAGGGTGGGTTCCCCGGCGCGGTCGATCAGTGGTACGACAGCGCCAAACGACGCGGCGAGCGGATCTTGCGAGAGGCGACCGGCGCGGTCGACCGGGAGGTCGACACCAGACTGGAGATCGGTCGACCGACCGCGACGATCCTCGCGGTCGCCGGCGGCGAGGCGGGGGTCGGGGATGACGAGACCGCGGAGCCGTTCGACCACATCGTGCTCGCGAGCCGGGGACGGACCGGACTGTCGCGTGTCCTCCTCGGGAGCGTCGCCGAGGGCGTCGTCCGGCGCGCCGAGGTCCCGGTCACGGTCGTTCGGTGAGGGCGCTTCGACCGTTCGGTGAGGGCGCGTCGACCGTTCGGTGAGGGCGCGTCGACCGTTCGGTGAGGGCGAGACCGGTGGTCGACCAGCGTGAGTCGACAAGAACGAATCGACCGGAGTGAGTCGATCGGGTCAGTCGTCCACGCGTTCGGCGTCGACGACCTCGCCGACGACCGTCCACCCCTCCTCATCCGGGCCGGAGCGACCGAGCAGCACCGACTCGTTGTCCTCGGAGGTTATCAGCCGGAACGCGGCGTCGACGTCCTCGTCGGTGCGGATCCCCTCGCCGCGGAACTCGCGCTGGAAGAATTCGGTCGAGGAGAACTCGAAGACGCCGGTCTCGCCGCCGTCGAGCGTGAGACGAACCGGCCGCGGCTGGACGTTGTGGATCCGTTTTGCGACGGGGTTTAGATCGGGCATGTCAGCGACTCGGCGCGTCGCGAATAAAAAGACGCTGACAGCGTCTCTAGGCGAGAGCGGGCCATTCGGTGAGAACGCTGCGCGGAAAACACCACGACGGAACGCCGCCGATCGAAAATGAAGCGGAGAAACGCGAGTTACGCGTCGAGAACGTCGTCGTAGTCGCCGGCGTCGACGCGGTCGTCGAACGTCCGAGCGTCCTCGCCTTCGATGGTGACGCCGAGAGAGGCGCAGGTGCCGCCGACCTCCTTGGCGGCGTTTTTCACGTCGTACGCGAGCAGGTCGGTCGACTTCTGCTCGGCGACCTTCTTCACCTGTTCGATCGACATGTCCGCGACGAAGTCCTTCTGCGGCTCGCCGGAGCCGGTCTCGAAGCCGGCCTCGTCTTTGATCAGTTCCGCCGTCGGCGGGACGCCGACCTCGATCGTGAACGAGCCGTCGTCCTCGTACTCGATGGTGACGGGGACTTCCATCCCGTCGAATGCGGCGGTCTCGTCGTTGATCTGGGACACGACGTCCTGTACGTCCACCGGCGTCGGTCCGAGCTCGGGACCGAGCGGCGGGCCGGGATTGGCCTGCCCGCCGGGGACGAGCGCTTCGATAGTTCCAGCCATACCCGTACGAACCCGGTGACGACTTTTAACGGTTGTTCTTTCGGGCAGCGGGAGCCAGCGATTCGCACACGACCGGCAGAGTCGGGCGCTGAACGACCGCAAACGCGCCTCCGGTTCGTCCCCGGTGGATCCGACCGAGTATCGATGACGATTTGGTGTTCTTGTCCCGGCGATTGGCGTCAGCGCTCTCGCTGGTTATAAGCCGTTGGCAGCGCGGTGAATCGTTGTGTATCCGGTGTTGATTGCTTATAAGTGATTGACGGTGCGGTGAACACTTACAAAGCCCAAGCCGCGAGGCCCTCCCCGCACAGCACCACCGGAAGACGATCGCCTCGCTCCGCTCGGCGTTGCGACTTCCGTACTCCCGCTCGCTCCGCTCGCGGGACCGCAACCGCACCTCACGCCTCCCCAGCCTCGTCACCGGCGCTTTACGCCGGTTGGCAGAGGCGCGTAGCGCCTCGCTGCCGCTTCGGGCTTTTATAAGGCGCTCGCGGCGACCAGCGAGAATCGAAGATTCTCTGGCAGCGAGGGACACAGTCCCTCGGGCAACCGGGCAAAGCCCGGTGACAGCCAGACGTAGTCCGGCGACAGCGAGGCGCAAAGCGCCTCTAGCAGCCGGCGGCTCCGCCGCCGGCGACGCCACCGCCACGGTCATTTATAAACAGTCGTCGCCGCCCTGCTCACATCTTTTAAATACCTCGTCGACAGCGGCGGTTTGCAACACCCACTCCCGCAATCGATCAAGAAGCAGTCTTCAGCGACCAGCCGTTCCGGACGAAAAACTGTCTAAAGAATAGAATTCCAACAGAGTCGGCTCTATTAAACGGCGCTCTGTATTCAGCACACAGATTCTGTCAACATCTGTGGATTTCAACAGAGGCAAAAATTACCAAAGTGCTGGTGCTACATCTAGAGAAGAAATCCAGCAAAGATGTGGGCCGAATGAGCGGTTGTTCGGTCCGGTCAGCTGCTGTTTGCGTCGGATCCCGGGAGATGCGTTTAGCTTTCGGTTTCGGTTTCGGTTCCGTTTTCCGCCGGCGATTGTTCCGATATCGTTAGATCCGCCCAAGCTACGGACCCTTGCTCGACGATGTTCGCTGGTTCAAGCTCCTCCGCGGAGAGCACGCGTTCGTCGTTAGGGAAAAGTTCACCCTCCGGCGCGGAGAACTCCTCTGACTCCACATCGTCTTCCTCGGGATCGAAGACAACGATCCGTCCCACCATACCGAGCCCCAAGTGGGGGAAACAGAAGTAGTCGTACACTCCTTTCTCGTTGAACTGGTATACCCAGGACTCGCCAGGCATCATGGGCGGCGAGGTAAATCCGGGGACGTCCTCCGGAACTCGATTCGGGATCTGGAGGTCACCGTCGACGAACTTATCGTGGAACGCCGTTACCGTATGAAGCCCGGATACATCGTTGAAGTGGACGACTTCGGACGGTTCGACGTGAAGCCCAACGGGATCGAAGAAGAACTCCGCCGGCACTTCCAGCAGTTCCCCGGGAGCGTCCTCGTCAGGCTCTTCTGGGAAACTCTCGTGGTCACCCGAACCTTCCTGAACCATTACGTCGACGACGTGCTCTACGGAAAGGTCTTCAGTTTCTCCCTGTGCAAGGGGGTAACCGAATACTGGATCCGTGAGATCGGCTATGAAGTGATCACTCGCGCCACTGTCATCGGTGGGTGTGGTCTCGTCTTCTTGGCCCGCTCCGGTCATGCTAAAGGCACCCAGTGTGGCCAATCCAGCACCAGCGCCCGTGATTTTCAGTACGTTTCGGCGGGACCGATCGATGATCCCGTTGCTCTCCTCGTTCGATGTCGATTTGTCATTCGCCACCATGCGATCTTAATTGATTGATCTATCGATATTAGTATAAACAAAATAAATACCGTAGTACAATGCAGAGAGTGTGTGGTATCGAGCGTAATATAATTTTACCACAGATACAGTCTTATTCACCTATGTCAAAAATGGGGTAAGTGTAGCCATCGGAGAATATACGGATAGACAACGGGGCGACTGTGTGCTCTGGTACGTTCGGCCTGCCGGTGATTGATCTGGATTATCTGGATCGCCGGCTAGATATGATGACCCTTCTATACTGACCGACCCAATATGAATGGTCTTACGACAGTTCAGTTGAATAATGTGTGAGAATGGGCTTGCAGATGTCTCAATTACTCTTATTGGCGATCTTGGGGGCCGTACCACTCGGAAACGAATCGGTTCCCCCACCGCGCCTCTATTTATAAGCAATCACTCCGTGGCACCCTCTCCCGCGGTGCGACCGGGCAGAAACGTTCCCGTCTCGCGGCGGACGCCGAGCAGCAGCGCGACGCCGGCTGCGAGCGGGAGCACCGCACAGGCGGCGTATATCGGCGCGAACCCTACGGCGTCGATCAGCGGGAGCGACACCATCGGGCCGAGTCCCCCGCCCACGTCGCCGAAGACGTTGTTCGTCCCCGACGCACGACCCATCCGATCGGCGGGGGTGAGATCGGCGAGCAGCGCCATCATCGGTCCGCTCGTCCCGCCCTGCCCGGCTCCGATGAAGACGCACGCGAGCGCGAGGTCGACGACGGACCCCGACCGCGCGAGGAGCAGGAACCCGAGACAGGAGACGACGAGGAACGTCAGTAGGATCGGCGTCCGCGACTCCCGCGTGTCCGATATCCGCCCCCCGAGGAGCATGAAGACGGAGGCCGAGAGCACGGTCCCGGCCATGAACAGCCCCGAAGTCCCCTGCGGGTCGAGCCCGAGCAGCGAGATCTCATTCTCGCCGAGGAAGAGGACGAGCGTGGAAAACAGCGCCCCGATGTACGCGAAAAGCAGTCCGAAGTTGACGAGCCCCACGGTGAGAGCGGGGAGGGAGGTGTCCACGTCCCACGGCTTGACGGAGTCCTCGGTCCGCTCGCTGGTGACGTGCGTCTCGGGAACGTACCGGTGGGCGACGACGCTCGCGGTGAGCGCGAACGCGGCCGCGACGGTGAACGCGGCGGCGTTGCCCGCGAGCGACGAGACGATCCCCCCGAGCACGAGTCCGGCCGGAAATCCCAACGTGATTCCACCGCGGACGACGCCCATGTTCGTCCCCCGCGAGCCGCTGTCCGAGAGGTCGGCGGCGATGGTGTAGGCGGTCGCGAACACCGCCGCGGAGCCGAGCCCCCAGAGGATCCGCGCGAGCAGGAACCAGGTCTCCGGGGCGACGGCCGCGGCGATCGGCGTCATCCACCAGTCCGCTCCGACGGCGATCGATCCGACCGATCCCGCCGGCAGCGCCGCGGCGAGCCATCGGAGCGAATCGGCGGACGGCATCCCGAGCGCGACGACGTACCCGAGCGTCGCGATCCCCTCGATGAGCAGGCCGTACACGAACGGCTTCCGCGTCCCGTATCGATCGACGAGCGCGCCGGCGGGCGCGTTAGCGACCAGCCGAACCCACCGGTTCGCGGAGAGAATGACGCCGACCATGAACGCCGAGATACCGAGCACCGCGCCGAGATTCGGAAGGATCGGGAAGACGACTCCGCCGCCGAATCCGACGAAGAAGGTGCTCGCGATCACCGCGAGCAGGACCGTCGGGGGCCGATCGACGCCGAGCCACCCCATTTCAGTCGTCCCCGTTCGCACGCACGGGCCGCGTCATTCGTCGACGTCTCCGCGTTCTCCCGCGTCTCCGCGTTCTCCCGCGTCTTCGCGTTCTCCCGCGTCTTCGCGTTCTCCCGCGTCTTCTGGTGTCATCTCCGCGATGCCGTCCGCGAGCGACGGGATCTCGACGCCCTCGGCGAGCAGGGGTTCGACGACGCGCCGAAGGGTCGCTTCCGCGACCGTCCGCGTGTAGGGAGAGTCGGCGTCGTCGTATCCCCCAGTGGTGTCCTCACCGTCGTCGGGTCCTCCGATGGAGCCCTCGCCGACATCGACATCCCCGCTCAGGGTAATCTGTCGCGTGCGCGCGCCGTCGACCGCCGCGACGAGCAGCGCGGCCGTCTCGTCGACGTCGACATCGCGGAAGACGCCGGCCTCGATTCCCGACGCGAGGATGTCGGCGACGGTGCCCCGGAGCAGCCGGTCGCTCCGAACCAACTGCTCGCGGATCCGTTCGTTGAACGGGCCCTGCGTCCGCAGCTCCAACAGGGCGATGTGGAACGCCTCGCGGTCGACCGCGTCGGCCTCGAAGACGAACCACCCGAGGAACTGCGCGAGCCGCTCCGCCGGCGGGTCGTCCGCGTGCAGCTCGATCCGACGCTCCGAATCGGTGATGACGTGGTCGAGGAAGGCGACGAGCAGCTCCTCCTTCGTGTCGTAGTGGTAGTGGAGCAGCGACTTGCTCTTCGAGCACTCGTCGGCGATGTCCTGCATCGTTGCGTCGGCGTAGCCGTGGGCGCGGAGCGCGCGATAGACCCCGTTCATGATCTCGTCGGCCGCGCTCGGCTGGTCGCTCATTGACTGACCAGTCAGTCAACGACGAATAAATTCCTATCGGTCGGAGGACGAGGCGGGCCCTCGACACCGACAGCCACCGCTCACGGACGTAGTACGGTCAAAAAGCCGATACTCCCTTGGAACGTCTTCGTCAGCGGTTACAGACGGGTGACGTTCGTCGCGCGCGGACCTTTGTCCGCTTCCTCGATGTCGAACTCGACTTCCTGACCCTCCTCCAGGTCCGGGCCGCCGACGTCCTCCATGTGGAAGAACACGTCTTCGTCCGCGTCGTCAGTCTCGATGAATCCGTAGCCGCCAGTGTCGTTGAAGAAATCAACTTCGCCTTTCGCCATTGCGTCCGTACTGGCGGGAGGTGTACATAAAAGCCTTCCGTGACCGCAACGCCCCTGCGAACGGGAGGCACGGTTTGGGCTGCGGTCGGGAGGTTCGAATTCGGCCGCTGCCGAGTGACTCGGGTTTGCCGTGACCGGGAGGTGGGAACAGGGATCGAGGCGGTACAGTTCGATCCGGACGACCCCCGATCGCGGCGTTCCAAGTCGTGTCGGAATTCCCTCTGGGCGTCGGGGTCGCTGGTCGAAGCGTCCGCCGTGTTAGTAACTACTATACGACCTCGGTGCTGACCCGTTAGGTATGAGTCAGTCGTACAATCGAGGCCTCATCGAGGACTTCAGCCGCTGGCGGGAGTTCGAGGCGGGGATGTGGGCTTGGATCTTCCACAAGTTCACGGGGTGGGTGCTCATCGGCTACCTGTTCACCCACATCGCCGTGTTGAGTACCGGAATCCCGGCAGCGGGCGCGAGCGAGGCCGCGCTGATGGCGGGCGAAGACGTGTACACCCAGACGATCGTCAGCCTCGAAGGGCTGTTGTTGGTGCGGATTCTGGAGGTGGGGTTGCTCGCGGTCGCGGTCTTCCACATGCTCAACGGCACCCGGCTCCTCCTCGTCGATCTCGGGGTCGGGCTAGAGGCACAGGACAAGAGCTTCTACGCGTCGCTGATCTTGACCGGAGCGATCACCGTCGCGTCGGTGCCGACGTTCATCGCGGGGGCGTTCTGAGATGGCCGAGCGCTACTCCTCGTTCACCTCCGGCGGTCGGATGTGGCTCCTCCAGCGGGTCACGGCGGCGTTCCTGCTCGTCGTGTTGGCGTTCCACTTCTTCCTGCTCCACTTCGTTCACCACGCCGATGAAGTCTCGTTCCTCGCCAGCTCGGCGCGGATGGAGCAGCTGAGCTACTACTCGCTGATGATCCTGTTCCTCGTGACGGCGACGTTCCACGGGGTCAACGGCGTGTACAACGCGCTCGTCAACCAGGGCCTGACCGGCACCAAGCGCACGGTTATCAAGTGGACGCTCGTCGCCGCGAGCGTCGTGTTGCTGTTCCAAGGGATTCGCACCGCAAACGCGTGGGCGGGCGGCTTCCCGCTGTTGTAAACAATGAGTACGCAGATTCCCAACCAGACCGACGAATCGAGCGAGACCGAACCCGACGCAGAGGCCGGCTCCAAGGGCGACGAGCGACGCGCGGAGAAGCGACGCCGCGCCGCGGAGGAGCGCGAGCGGCGGCAGGCCGAGGAGGCAGAGAGGGCGGCCGCCGACGAGGAGACGGTCGAACTGAAGGTGTTCCGGTACGACCCGGAGGTCGAGGGGAAACAGGATCCCCGGTTCGACACGTTCCACGTCCCGTTCACGAAGGGGATGACGGTCCTCGACGCGCTGATGTACTCGCGTGACAACTACGACTCCTCGCTCACGTTCCGGCACTCCTGTCGGCAGGCGGTGTGCGGGTCGGACGCGATGTTCGTCAACGGCGGGCAGAAGCTCGCGTGTAAGACTCAGATCGTCGACCTCGATCAGCCGATCCGCGTCGAACCGCTCCCGCACGCCGAGGTGACGAAGGATCTCGTCGTCGACATGGAGCACTTCTACGAACAGATGGAGGCGGTCGAGCCGTACTTCCAGACGACCGAGTACCCTGAGGGCGAACTGGAGGAACAGCGACAGACGCGGGAGAACCGCGAGAAGGTGAAGATGTCCACGCGCTGTATCTGGTGTGCCGCGTGTATGTCATCGTGTAACATCGCCGCGGGCGACAACGAGTACCTCGGTCCCGCCGCGATCAACAAGGCGTACCGGTTCGCGATGGACGAGCGCGAGGGCGAGGACATCAAGCAGAAACGGCTGGAGATCATCGAGCAGGAGCACGGCGTCTGGCGGTGTCAGACGCAGTTCTCCTGTACCGAGGTGTGTCCCAAGGACATCCCTCTCACCGAGCACATCCAGGAGCTGAAGCGCGAAGCGGTCAAGAACAACCTGAAGTTCTGGTAACGGTCAGAGACACGCTCAAGGAACTTCGGAACTACCAGAACTCACACCACACGACACAGAACTCATACTACCAATGTACGAACACGACGTCATCGTTGTCGGCGCTGGGGGGGCGGGACTCCGGGCGGCGATCGCGGCACAGGAAGCCGGGGCCGACGTGGCCATGGTCACAAAACTCCACCCGGTCCGCTCGCACACGGGAGCGGCCGAGGGGGGCATCAACGCGGCGCTGCGCGACGCAGACTCCTGGGAGGACCACGCCTACGACACCATGAAGGGGTCGGACTACCTCGGGGACGCTCCCGCGGTTGAGGCCCTCTGTCGGGAGAGCCCGGAGGAGGTCATTCGGCTCGAACACTGGGGCATGCCGTTCTCCCGCGAGGAGGACGGGCGCGTCTCCCAGCGGCCGTTCGGCGGACTGTCCTTCCCGCGGACCACGTACGCCGGGGCTGAGACCGGCCACCAGATGCTCCACACGATGTACGAGCAGGTGGTCAAACGCGGAATCACGGTGTACGACGAGTGGCACGTGATGGACCTGGCCGTCACCGGCGAGGACGACCCGGCCGACCGCACCTGCCACGGCGTCGTCGCCTACGACATCCAGAGCGGCGAGATTAACGGTTTCCGCGCCGAGAACGGCGTCATACTCGCCACGGGCGGGATGGGGCAGGTGTTCGACCACACCACCAACGCGGTCGCGAACACCGGCGACGGCGTCGCGATGGCGTACCGGGCCGGCGTTCCCATGGAAGACATGGAGTTCATCCAGTTCCACCCGACGACGCTGCCGTCGACGGGCGTCCTGATCTCGGAGGGCGTCCGCGGTGAGGGGGGAATCCTCTACAACCGCGAGGGCGAGCGGTTCATGTTCGAACACGGGTACGCGAACAACGACGGCGAGCTCGCCTCTCGCGACGTCGTCTCGCGCGCCGAGCTGACGGAGGTCAACGCAGGGCGCGGCATCGAGGACGAGTACGTCCACCTCGACATGCGGCACCTCGGTGAAGAGCGCATCCTCGATCGGCTGGAGAACATCCTCCACCTCGCCGAGGACTTCGAGGGTGCGGACGGGCTGACGGAACCGATGCCGGTCAAGCCCGGCCAGCACTACGCGATGGGCGGCATCGAGACCAACGAGCACGGTGAGACGGCGATCGGCGGGCTGTATGCGGCCGGCGAGTGCGCCTGCGCGTCGGTCCACGGCGCGAACCGTCTCGGCGGGAACGCGCTGCCCGAACTCATCGTCTTCGGCAAGCGGGCGGGGCGTCACGCCGCCGGAGAGGACATGGGCGAGGCGGAGATCACGACCGGGAAGGAGGGCGACTGGGAGCCGGCCGACTACGAGTTCGACGTCGAGGTCGGCGAGACCGGCGGACAGGGACCCGCCGCGGCCGACGGCGGCGCGGTGGCGACGGACCCCGACGGCGTGCTCTCCGCCGCGGTGGAGCAGGCCCAAGACCGCGTCGAGGCGCTCCTCGAACGCGAGGGTCGCAACCACGCGACGGTCCGGTCGCAGGTCCAGCAGACGATGACGGCGAACGTCAACGTGTTCCGCGAGACGGGCGGCCTCGAAGAGACGCTCGGTGACCTCCACGAGGCTCGCGAGGCGTACAAGGACGTCGCGGTCTCGGACCCGTCTCGGACGTTCAACACGGATCTCATTCACACGATGGAGACGCGGAACATCCTCGACATCGCCGAGGCGCTGACGATGGGTGCGCTCGCACGGCGGGAGTTCCGCGGGGCTCACTGGCGGAAGGAGCGTCAGGAGCGCGACGACGAAAACTGGCTGAAACACACGCTCGTCTCGTGGAACGACGGCGAGCCCGAACTCTGGTACAAGCCGACGATTCTCGAAGGCGAGAACAAGACGTACGAGCCGAAGGATCGATCGTACTGAGCCGGACGGATCGATCGTACTGAGCCGATTTTCGTGACGGTCGTTCCGGATCCATAACGGTTTCCTATCCGTCATCGGTCGAAAGCGCCGGCCCGTTTCGTTCCGAGAGACGGTTGCACCTCACGCGGCGACGCCAGAGATGACACGCATCCCGCGGAAGGAAGCCCGAACGGCCAGTGTACGGTATTTCGACGATCGTTGAATAGGGGATTTATTATCGTCGAACCCATCCGCTCGGACAAGATGATAGAGACAGAGACGGCACGCGCCGCGGGGCCCGCGCTGCCGCCGGAGCTGCAGTCTCCGCGCGCGAAGCTCGTGTACCTGTATCTGACGACGAACGGCGACGCGACGGTCTCCGAAATGGGCGACTCGCTCGGCATGAAGAAACTCTCGCTGTACAGCATCCTGAAAACCCTCCGGAAGGAAGGGATGATCGACTGCGACGGGGACACGTACGCTCTGAACTAATCGATCCGCAGCGAGTTGCACTTGATTCCGTCGCAAGTTGCACTCGATTCCGGCATGTGATGCCCGCGCGGGGCGGCGGAGCGTTTAGGGGCTCGCGGGACGCAGTGCCGGCGTGGACGCGAATCAACAGGAGTTCCGAAATCCGTTCGGGATGGACGAGGCGTGCGAGAACTGTCCCGAGCTGTGCGGCCCGCGCGACCGAGTCGTACACGGCTACGGCGACGTGGGCGCGGAGTTCCTCGTAGTCGGAACCGGGCCAACCGCGGCCGCCGAGGCCAACGGAGTCCCGTTCACCGGCGACCGCGGGGGCGAGCGGGTCCAGTCGATATTCGCGGACCTCGGGTTCGTGCGATCGCCGCCGGACGCCGCCGAACCGGACGTTCAGAACGTCTTCTTCACGAGCCTGACGCGCTGTCGCCACCCCGAACGCGAGCCGACCGAACGGGAGGTCGAGACCTGCGAGCCGTTCCTCAACGCGGAGATTCGCATGATCAATCCGCAGATCATCGTTCCGGTCGGGGAGCGACCGCTCCGCGAGCTCGCGATCGAGTACACGACGCGCCGGCCCGATTCCTTCGACATCGAGGACGAGCACGCAACGACGATCCGCGGCCGCGGATTCGAGCTGGTGCCGATGACGGAACCGGACGAGATGACGGACGCGGAGGCGGACGCGTTCCGGGATCACGTGCGAGAGAACGTTCTGAGCCGAGATTACCGGCAGACGAAAGGGAGACAGAGCCGCTGAGCTGGAGAGCAGTCGCTGAGCCGGAGAGCAGTCGCTGAGCCGGAGAGCAGTCGTTGTGGTGGAGAGCAGTCGCTGAGGTGGAGAACAGTCGTCTCAGTCGTCGAGGTCGGTCACGTCGTCGATCGCGTCGCCGAGCAGATCCGCCGTCGCGTCGTCGCTTTCCGCGCCGAACGCGCAGTCGATGAGGATGTGTCCCCCGAGCGTCGACGGCGAGATTACCTGATCAGCGCCCGCTCGCCGGAGCTTGTCGACGTTCTCCCGCTGGGTCGCCGCCGCGACGATCCGCACGTCCGGATTGAGCTGTCTGGCGGTCAAGATCGCGAGCGCGTCGCGGGCGTCGTCTTCGGTCGCGACGACGACCGCGCGGGCCCCTTCGAGGTTGACCCGTTCGAGCGGTTCCACGTCGCTCGGATCCGCGGTGAACACCGGGATCTCGCGCTCGCCGAGCCGCCGCGCGGCGGTCTCGTCGGTCGTGACGACCGCGTACTCGACGCCGGCGCGGGAGTCGAGTTCTTCGAGAATCGGTTCCGTCAGATCCCCGTAGCCGAGAACGAGGACGTGGTCGTCGAGGAGGTCTATCTGGTTGTCCGTCATTTTTCCGAGTGCCTTGGAGAGCTGCGCCTCGATGGCGGGCGTGAGCAGGACCCCGAGCGCCACCGCGAAGGCGGCGACGTTCATCACGAGCGAGGAGAGCACGAACAGTTGAGCGATGTCGGCCTCCGGGCCGGTCGCCGGGGTGACGTCGCCGTAGCCGACCGTAGAGGCGGTGACGACCGTGAAGTAGAACGCGTCGACGATCGTCTCGATCCCCTCGAACTGGTCGCGGAGCGCGTACGATCCGATCGTCCCGTACGAGATCGCCGTGACGAGTGCCGCCGCCGCCGCGAGCTGCGTCGGCGAGGGTGAGAACGGACGGTCGAACCGTCCGCGGTTGTAGACGAGCGCCGGAACCGACAGCGCGGAGAGCGCGACCAGCGGAAACGACAGCACCGAGGCCTGCATCAGCCCCTGGATCGCCGTCAGCGGCAGGAGGACGGCCGTCGAGTACCAGCCGACGCGGTACCCGTTCTTCAGCGCGAACCCGCTGCCGAGCATCGAGAAGCCGGTTATCGTCCCGGTGAATCCGACGGTCTGGCGGACGACGTCTGGAACGTACGGCGTGAGCGGCCCGTCGACGCCGAGCCCGCCGATCTGCGCGAGCCCGGCGAGGATAGACAGGATCGCGACCGCGAATGTCAGGGCGATCGACGCCCGCACGGTCACCCAGTCGCGAGTCCGTTCCATACGGTGGCGTCGCCGACGCCGAACTTAAACCCCGCGAGCGTCGGGTGGGCTCCCACGAACGAGGAGGCGTCCCCCGCGAGCGCGGATCACGCACTCAGCGAGCGAGATCGCGTCGACCGACGCGCCGATAGCGGTTTAACCGTTCCGCCGGTTGGAAGGCGTATGTCACTTCCCGTCGAAATCGTCTTCGGGATCTACCTCGGCGTCATCACGGGGATCGTTCCAGCGCTGGTGGCCGGCGTGCTCGGGTTCGTGTTCAAATACGTCACCGGGGTGACGATACCCGGGCTCGGGGTCGTCGTCCTCGCGCTGGCGATCGCCGGGATCAACGGCGGGCTGCTCGCGCTCAACGACGAGACCATCCGGACCTCCGAGCGCGCTCCCGCGATCCTCACGGCGATCGTGGTCATCCTGATGCTCTCGCTGTACGCCCACGCGCAGGGCGACATGCTGGGCGCGAGCGTTCCGAAGCGGATCTCCCTCCAGCGGCTCCGCGATCGGACGCTCTCGACCGACGTGATCGAACTCGTCGGCGGCCGCGGCCGGGTCGACGTGGAGATCGCGGGCGAGGTGAACGACATGGAGGGGTACCCCTCGTTACCGGTCGAGACTCGCCGCGCGATCGTCGAGGGCGAGTGGACATTCCCAGCCGACCTTCCGCTCGTCGAGTTGGAGAACCGACTCGCGGACCGGCTGCTGACCGAACTCGATCTCGCCGACGTTGCGGTTCGAATCGACGAGCGAGCGCGCGCGACCGTGGCCGCCGCGCCGCCGACGGGCGCGCTCTCGAAGCGCGTTCCGGCGGGGAAGCGGGCGGTGTCGATACCGGCGCTCGTTCCGACCGGCATCGCGCGCGGCGATCTCGTCCGGGTGATCGTCCCAGATCGCACTGTCGACGGAACGGTGCTCGCCGCCCGGTCAAGCGGGGCAGTCAAGTCGAGGACCGAGGCGGAACCGACGGAGGCGGCCGAGGGTACCGGGAGTGACGGCGGAAACGACGACGTTCGAACCGACGGCGGAGAGGCCTCGCCTGCGACCCCGACCGCGCCGTCCGTCGCTCCGACGACGACAGGCGGAGAGGGGCGGGTGACCGTCGCGGTCGACAGATCGGAAGCGGCGGCGCTCCTGCGGTCGGACCGCGGTCGCGTGTTGGTACTCTCGCGAGGCACGCGCCGGGAGTACGAACTCACGACGCTGCTGCGGCGCGCCGGCAACCGCTTCCGTAAGGCGACGGTCGTCGCCGGCGGTCCCCTCGACGGCCACACGATCGGTGAAGTCGGTGTTCGCGAAACGTACGACGTCGCCGTTCTCGCGGCCCGTCACGAGTCGTGGACGATCGCTCCGAGCGGAACGCAGCCGCTGTCGGCCGGGGACGAGCTGTTCGTCGTCGGGAGCCGGAACGCCCTCGACAGCTTCGCGGAGGTCGCGCGATGACCGGTGCGGTCGCGGGGGCTACCGGTGCGGTCGCGGGGGCTACCGGTGCGATCGCGGAGCTTGCCGGTGCGAGCGGGGTTATCGCCGAACCGGCCGTGGGAGCCGTCGGTCTCCTCGTCGTCGACGGGACCGCCGTTGAGGTCGGCTTCGCTCGACCGCGACAGGCCGCGGTCACCCTCGCCACGTTCGCGATCCTCGCCGCGGTCGTCGCCGGATCGGCCGCGCTGACGTACCGCTGGTACTTCCGCGACGAGGTACCCGAGGGCGTCACCGCGCTCCTCGGCGTCGCGGTCGTCGCGCTGTACCTGAACACGACCTCGCTTGGCGCGGTCGCCGGCGGCGACTCGCCGGCGCTGCTCGAACCGGAGCGCGTGTTCTTCAACGTTGTCTCGCTCGGAGTCGCCGCAGTCACGGCCCCGGTCGGTCGATATGTCGGCGATCGCCTCGCGGTCGACGTGTTCGCGCTCTCGGGAGCCAGGCAGCTGGAGGGAGAGCTGAGCGGGATCGTCCGAGCTGTCGGACGATTCACCGCCGTCACGCTTCCGGAGGCCGAGGACGTCAAGGACATGGACACCTACGATCCGGTTTCTCCGGAGAAGAAGGCGGAGCTGGCCGGGAAGACCCTGCTCTTCGCCCGGAAGCTCTCCGGCGAACAGCTCCGAGAACGCCTCGTCTCGCGGGTGAAAAGCGACTACGGCGTCGGGTACGTCGACGTCGACGTGTCCGAGGACGGCGAGGTCGAGTACTTCGCGGTCGGCTCCCGGGCAGCCGGGCTCGGACCGACGCTGGCCCCGGGATCGGCGGCGATCGCCGTGGCGGCGGATCCGCCGAACAACGCCACTGCGGGGGACGCGGTCCAGGTGTGGCGGGCGGAGCCGGAGGCGAAACGCGTCGCGACCGGCGAGTTGCGCGGCGTCGCCGGCGACGCGGCGACCGTCGCGCTCGACGAGTCGGAGGCCGAGAAGTTGGTCGACGAAGCGGGGTACCGGCTCGTGACGCTCCCGGCGGAGCCGCAGGCCGACCGCGAGTTCGCGTCGCTGTTGCGGACCGCAGACGAGACGATGGCGGCGATTGCGGTCGAGGCGGGGAGCGCCCTCGTCGGAAGCACCGTCGGCGAGGTCGGGACCGTCGTCGCCGCCGTCCGTCCGGCGTCGGGGGCGGTCAGACCGATTCCGCCGCGGTCGTACGCGTTCGAGGCTGGCGACCTCGTGTACCTCGTCGGCCGCCCGGACGCGCTCCGCCGGTTCGAGTCGGACGCCGCGAGCGGGGATCGCTCCGGCGAATCCGAGCCGGCCGAAGGAGACAGCTCCGGCGAGCCCGATGACACCTCCGGGGACGGATCGGGGGGATCCGCTTCCGTCAACCGGACCGACTCCGAGGGATCCCCGCCCGCAGACGAGGAGGAGACGGCGGACGGGGCGCAACGCTCTTGAGGCGTCCGCGCCGGGGTCACGTATGGAGTGGAAGCTGTTCGCGGACCTCTCGGAGATAGTCGGCGATCGCGTCGCCCCGGTGGCAGCGGGACCGGGCGACACGGTCGGCGACGCCCTCGACGATCTGCTCGACGCACATCCAGACCTCCGCGATCGGATACTCGACGACGGCGAGGTCGCAGATCACATCAACGTTCTCAGGAACGGTCGGAGTGTGTATCACGACGACGGACTCGAGACGACCATCGAGGCGGGCGACGAACTCGCGCTGTTCCCGCCTGTGAGCGGCGGCTAGACGGGCGACGGATCGGTCGTTTCAAGCGTCGCGCCGACCCAGTCCGCGGCATGAGCGACGGCGACAGCGACGGTAATCCCGACGGCGACGACGACCAAGACCCGGGGGCCGACGGTGCCCACGACGGACCGCACCGCGAGGAATTCGACGAGGACCCGGTCGGACACACCCGCGCAACGCCCGGGATGACGGTCGGCGAGCTGGTCGACGGGTACGGCGAGGCGGGCATCGGCGCGGCCGCGGTCAACGAGGCGGGCGACGTGCTCGCGGAGATGTTCGCGAACGACGATTGCACCGTGTTCCTCTCGCTGGCGGGCGCGATGGTTCCCGCCGGGATGCGTCGGATCGTCTCCGAGCTGATCCGCGACGGCTACGTCGACGCGCTGGTGACGACGGGCGCGAACCTCACGCACGACTCCATCGAGGCGATCGGCGGGAAACACCACCACGGCCGGACTCACGACCCCGAGAAAAGCCCCCGCGAGCACGACGAGGGGCTCCGCGACGAGGGCGTCGACCGCATCTACAACGTCTACCTGCCCCAGGAGCACTTCGCGGACTTCGAGGGACACCTGCGCGAGGAGGTGTTCCCCCCACTGGAGGCGGACCCGGACGCCGACGGGGGTGGCGGCAGCGACGTCGACAGCGACGGTGACGATGCGGTCGACGGGGGCGAGGCGAACGGCGCGGTCTCGATCGCCGACCTCACCCGCGAACTCGGTCGCGCGAACGCCGCGGTCAACGAGCGCGACGGCGTCGCCGAGGACCCCGGCGTCGCCGCCGCCGCCTACGAGTGCGACGTGCCCGTCTACTGTCCCGCGGTGCAGGACTCAGTCCTCGGGCTGCAGGCGTGGATGTACGCCCAGACGGCGGACTTCACGCTCGACGCGCTCGACGACATGACCGAGCTGACGGACCTCGCGTTCGACGCCGACGACGCCGGCTGCCTCCTCGTGGGGGGCGGCGTTCCGAAGAACTTCACCTTACAGACGATGCTCGTGACGCCGCGCGCGTACGACTACGCCGTCCAG
Source organism: Halorubrum trueperi (assembly GCF_042662525.1). Lineage (NCBI taxonomy): Archaea > Methanobacteriati > Methanobacteriota > Halobacteria > Halobacteriales > Haloferacaceae > Halorubrum > Halorubrum trueperi. The sequence goes on along the minus strand of NZ_JBHSXI010000009.1, from coordinate 205,423 downwards.
ATTACGATGGACCCCGAGGCGACCGGCGGGCTCTCCGGCGCGAGCCTCGAGGAGGCCAGATCGTGGGGGAAACTGGAGAAGGACGCGCGCAACGCCTCCGTCCACGGCGACGCGACCGTCATGCTGCCGATGCTGATCGCGGCGGCCCGCGAACGCGTGGAATAGCTCCGTCATAGTCGTCGGCCATTTATGCGTTGATTCAATCGACGTGTTATACGTTGTTGCGTCGACGGCGCAGTGAGCATCTCCGACACCCAGCCAGTTATATATAAATCGTTGCTGTCGGCGACGTGGTGACTACTCACAACGTTCCAGTCGAGTGTTTATAAGTCGTTGCTGGCGAGGTGAACACGTCCGAAGCCCCAGCCGCCGGCGGCTTCGCCGCCGGCTGCCAGAGGCGCTTCGCGCCCCGTCGCCGCGCTCGCTTATTTAAATACCACGTCGCTGTCGGCGGTATCATCCGTGCACCCGCTGTGTCCCGCCGTAGCGGCTTGCGTCGCGGTATCTACGGTTTTCGGGGCCGAACCTCCTAAGATCGGTCGTTTAACAGGCGCAGTAGTAGTCGCGGTCGACGAACTCGGTTTCGAACAGCTTCGCGACCGGTGCGGGGTCGGAGGGCCGGTAGACGGCGGTCGTTAGGTCGCCCTCCGCCTCGAACTCGCCGGAGACGAGCCGCCGCCAGTCGGCGGCCGACAGCTGGTCCCAGACCGCGTCGTCGCCCGCGAGCAGCGCCATGTAGTCGCGGAGGGACGCCCACCGGGTCGGCCGGGTTTCGGTCGGTTCGTACGACGCGTCGGTGACAGCCGCGTACGCCGCCATCGGGAGGTTCGCCCCGGCGGCGACGGGCATACCTATCCACTTCCATGGTCGGGTGTTGACGTCGAGCAGTAGGAACTCCTCGCGGTCGGCGTCGTAGACGAACTCCGCCTCGCTGATCCCGTGGTAGCCGGCGTCGTCGAGCACCGCGAGCGCGCGCTCCTCGATCGCCGGCTCGTCGGATGTCCGCACCAGACACGACGTCCCGAACTCACGGGGGTACCGCACCGCGGCGTTGCCGACCACCGCGAGCGCGTCTTCGACTCCCGACGGCGGCACGTACGACGCGAGCGAGTGGTCCCTCCCGGCGGCGATGTCGACGCGCTTCTGAGCCATCACGGCGATCCCCGCCTCGCGGGCGGCCGCGACCACGTCCGCGAACTCCGCTCGATCCGCGACCTCGATCACGTTGGTGCCGAACGCCTCCTCAAACTCTCGTTTCAACTCCGGTTTGACGACCAGCGGGAAGCCGATCGCCTCGGCGGCCTCGTCGAGCGTGGCGGCGGCGGCCGGCTTCCCCGTTGACGCTTCGGTCGTCCCCGTCGCCCAGTCCGTCCCCGTCTCCGCTCCGTCCGTCTCCGTCAGCCGATACGTCTCCGGGTACGGCACCCCGAGTTCCTCGCAGGTCGCGTACAGCGCAGACTTGTTCAACACGTCGTCGAGGGTGTCGATCCCGGCGAAAGGCAGCCGGACGCCCTCGGGGTCGGCCCGCGCGTACGCGAGGGCCCACTCGTCCATGCAGCCGAACGCGACAGCCTCGGTTCCCACGGCGTCGACGACCGCCTCGACGTCCTCGCGGAACCCACCGAGATCGTCGAGCGGGTACGTCACCGCGCCCGCGAAGTCGACGGCGGCTGACGGCGGCGCGACCCCGTCGTGACGGACCGCGCCGCCGTCGCCGCCGGTCCCGTCCCCGGCGGCGCGATCGAGCGCGATCACGGGTACGTCGTGTGCGTCGAGCGCGCGGGCGACCCCCAGCCCGGTCACGTGGGCGTTACTGACGAGCGCGGGCGGACGATCGAAGGTCGCGTCCGCGATCGCGTCGGTCAGCGCCGCCGTCGAGAGGAACTGCTCTGCCATACCCCGTATGGCCGGTCGGGGTACAAAGGCACACCAGTACCGGCCCGGCGTGCCACTACCGATCCGGCGTGACACTACCGAGCTGGCATGCAACTCCGATGGCGAGCGACCGACCGCGAGTCGAGATGGGGGGGGTGGTGACCCGGATTCACGGTGCCCCGGACGCAACGCGCTTTTACTCGCGTACCGCCTCCGATCGGTCATGAGCGAGAGCGATGTCCGCGACCGGGTCCGACGCGCGTTCGCGGAACACGGCTCCTTCGAACCGGCCGGCCACGGTTCCGACGGTTCCGACAGTTCCGATGTTTCCGACGGTTCCGACGTGAGCGAGGGGAGCGAGGGGAGCGACAAGGGCGAGAAGAACGACGAGTATCGCGGAGCCAACGGAGACGAAGCCGAGGTCTGGACCGCGGAAACGACACCGTTCGACGGCGAGGTTCGTGCCGAGCCAGCCTCGGACGGTCGGGTCCGGTTCGCGGTGACCGTTCGGGTACCGACCCTCTCCGCGGTGACGGCCGACGAGGTCGCGGACGTCGTCGAGGAGGGCTGGGCCGAGACGTTCGAGCTCCGTGTCATCGACGTGGGGGGCGTCACGCGCCGCGACCGCGAGTTCGACCCGGTCGTCGAGATTGGCACCAATGAGATCGTCGTCGAATTCGAGCTGATCGACGGCAACGAGCGACTCGGCGTCGACGACGCCGGGGCGCTGATCGACTTCGTCGAAGGGACCTACGTGCAAGGCGTGATCCCCGGCTACGAGTACACCGATCCGGTGGCGGGGCTGCTCTCGGCGGCGCGCAGACAGGGTACCGACGGCGGGTTCTAGCTCGCACCGTCGGCTCGCGGCGCGCCGACGCGTACCGCGCCCCGGTCGGTTTCCTCACCGCGGGCGATAGGGGCAAATGCCGTGAGCCCGTACGCGGCGTATGCTCGCGCTGATCGGGTTCGTCAGCCTCATCGCCCTGGTTGCCGCCCACACGCTCGTCGCCGGCATGACGACTCGCTTTTTCCGGCTCCGGCTGTCGACCTCGTGGGGTGCCGTCGTCTACACGATCGTGTTGACGCCGATGTTGCTGCTGTTCTCGACGCTGTTTTTCACCGGCGTGGTGAACGTCGGCGTCGGCATCGACCTCGGCAGTCCGACCATCGTGTTCGGACTGCTCATCGCGCTCCCGATCGTGCTCGGCGCAGCGATCGACTACCTCTACGTCCCGTCGCCGGAGGAGTACGAACTTCCGGAGGCCCAGTGAGGTGATCGGAGCAACGTCGACGGTGCGGATTCGGAGCAACGTCGACGGTACGAATTCGGAGCGAGGACGATGGTGCGGATTCGGACCGACGTCGACGCCGCAACAGGTGGAACGGGGAAGCGAGATGAACCGGGGAGGCCCTCAATTCTCGGTGAGATCAGCCACGAGGTCGCCGACGCGCGCGGCTACCTCCTCCGGCGACCGCGTGGCGTCGACTCGGTGGAACCGGTCCGGCTCCGCGTCGATCAGCCGCTCGTAGTTCTCGCGGACCGACGCGAGATAGCCGTCCTGCTCGAACTTGTTCGTGCGCCCGGACCGCTCGGCGGCGGTCTTCGCGTCGATATCGAGGTATATCGTCGCGTCCGGCGGTCGCGAGAAGGCGGCGTGAATTTCGCGGATGTACGCCAGCGGCCGCTCGACGTCGACGTCGCTCGCCGCGATCGTGGCCGCCTGATAGGCGAACCGCGAGTCGGAGTAGCGGTCGGAGATCACGGTCGTTCCGTCGGCGAGGGCCGGCTCGACCGTCCCGGAGAGGTGGTCGGCGTGGTCGGCGGTCAAGAGGAACAGCTCCGCCAGGGGGTCGGCGTCGTCCGTCGCGATCGAGCGAGCCACCGCCTCGCCGTACCAGCTATCGGTCGGCTCGCGGGTGAACGTCGCGTCGGGAACGCGGTCGCGTAACGCCGTCCAAACGGTCGTCTTGCCGCTCCCGTCGAGCCCCTCCAGCGTGATCAGCATGGTCGCGCTCCGACGCGCGGAGGAATAAACGACCCGGCTTTCGGACCCGCCGAGCGTCGAACTCGCGTTTCGGACCCGCCGAGCGTCGAACTCGCTTTTTTGTGCCCCCGCGTCGAACCGCGGGTATGGTCGCCGACCCTCGACATCGGTCTCGAATCGCTTTCTCGCGCCGGAGGCGCGGATGGTAGACGTCGCGCTCTCGGTCACACGGGTGGTCGCCGCGCTCGTGTTGGTGGTGTTGAACGGCTTCTTCGTCGCCTCGGAGTTCGCCTTCGTGCGAGTCCGATCGACGTCGGTCGAGCAGCTCGTCGAGGAGGGACGGGCCGGCGCGGGCGCGCTCCAGGACGTGATGGACAACCTCGACGACTACCTCGCGGCGACACAGCTCGGGATCACAATCGCGTCCCTCGGGCTCGGATGGATCGGCGAGCCGGCGGTGGCCGCGCTCATCGAACCGGCGCTCGGACCGCTGCTGCCCGAGAGCCTCGTCCACCTCGTCGCGTTCGCGATCGGGTTCGGCGTCATCACGTTCCTCCACGTCGTGTTTGGCGAGCTCGCGCCGAAGACGATCGCCATCGCGCAGGCGGAGCGGGTCGCCTCGGTGTTGGCCCCGCCGATGAAGCTCTCGTACTACCTGTTCGCGCCCGGTATCGTCGTGTTCAACGGCGCGGCGAACCGCTTCACCCGAGCCATCGGCGTCCCGCCGGCCTCGGAGACGGACGAGACGATGGGGGAACGAGAGATCCGTCGCGTGCTCGCGCGCTCAGGCGACGCCGGTCACGTCGACGCGGCGGAGGTCGACATGATCGAGGGGGTCTTCGACCTCGACGACACGGTCGTTCGCGAGGTGATGGTCCCCCGACCAGACGTGGTGAGCGTCCCGGCCGATGCCGACCTTCCGACGATCCGCGCGACCGTGCTCGACGCGGAGCACACCCGCTACCCGGTCGTCGCCGACGCGGACGCGGACCAGATCGTCGGGTTCGTCGACGTGAAAGACGTGTTGCGCGCCGGCGAAGCGGGCGACGAGTCGGTCACCGCCGGCGATCTCGCCCGCGATCTGATCGTGGTTCCGGAGACGACCTCGATCAGCGACCTCCTCGTGCAGTTCCGCGCCGAGCGCCGCCAGATGGCCGCCGTCGTCGACGAGTGGGGCGCTTTCGAGGGGATCGCCACCGTCGAGGACGCCGTCGAGGCCCTGGTTGGCGACCTCCGAGACGAGTTCGACGCCGGCCGCGGCGAGCACACGATCCGGAAGGAGGACGAGGGGACCTACGAGGCCGACGGCTCCGTCTCCCTGTCGGTCGTGAACGACACCCTCGGGACCAGCTTCGACGGGAACGGCTACGAGACGCTCGGCGGGCTGGTGTTGGACCGGCTCGGTCGAACGCCGGAAACGGGAGACACCGTCGAGATCGACGGGTACGGGTTCGAAGTCACGGCGGTCGACGGTGCCCGGATCTCGACGGTCCGGGTGGACGTACCGGCCGCCGAGCGCGACGCCGACGGAGACAGTGAGGGCGAGGGAGGAGACGATAGTGACGACGGTGGGAGCTGAGTGACGACGGTGGGGGACGAGTGACGACAGTGGGAGACGAGGCGTCGGTGGGATCCGAAGCGTCGGTGGGATCCGAAGCGTCGGTCCGGGAGCGGTGGAGGCGGAAGCCGTAGCGCCTGCCGCACGCGGGGAGAACTGGCGCGGGCCTTTTTATCGAACCGGGGCGACGGTGGCCGTATGTTCGATCAGATTCTGTTCCCGACGGACGGGAGCGACGGGGCGGGAGAGGCGCTCGATCACGTGCTCGACGTCGCGTCGGACCACGAGGCGACCGTCCACGTCCTCAACGTCGCCGACACGACGCACGACAGCGTCACGCGGATCGGCGGGGAAGTCGTCGACGTCCTCGAACGCGAGGGAGAGGAGTTCGTCGAGACGGCCGCGGATCGGGCCGCGGATCGCGGGGTTGCGACCGCGACCGAAGTCCTGCAGGGCGGGGTGGCGGAGACGATAGTCGCGTACGCCGAAGAGTACGGGATCGACCTGATCGCCATGTCGACGCGGGGGAGAACGGGGTTCGATCGCCTGCTCCTCGGGAGCACCACGGAGCGCGTCCTCAGGCGATCGACCGTCCCGGTGCTCAGCCTCCGACCGGACGGCGAGCGGGCGCGGTACCCCTACCGAGACATTCTCGTCCCGACGGACGGGAGCGAGGCCGCCGACGCCGCGCTCGACCGCGCCGCGGCCCTCGCCTCCCGGGCGGACGCGACGGTTCACGTGCTCTCCGTCGTCGATATCGGTACCGTCGGGAGCGAGGCGTACTCGGGGGTTGACGCGCTCGTGAGCGGAGCGGAAGACACCGTCGCAGAGGCTGCAGAAAGGGCCGCTGACGCGGGCGCGGAGACGATCGAGACAGTCGAGGTGGGGACCTCGGCCGCCCGCGGGATCCGATCCTACGTCGATGAACACGACGTCGACCTCGTGGCGATGGGCACGCAAGGGCGGACCGGCGTCGAGCGGTTCCTGCTCGGGAGCGTGGCCGAGCGAACCATCCGGACCGTTCCGGTTCCGGTGCTGACGGTTCCAGACCCGGGCGAGGAGACCTGATCCGGATCGCGATTCCCACCGTCCGAACGCCCGTCATCCCCGCGTCTGACGCCGCGGTAGGTTTACGGGCGTTCCGTCCGATACGACGTGCATGAAAGTGTTGGTAGCCGGCGGAACCGGGTTCATCGGGTCGCACCTCTGCCGCGCGCTCGCGGAGGGCGGGCACGAGGTGACGGCCCTCTCCCGGTCTGCGGAGGACACGCCCGACGGGGTCGAGGCGGCCATCGGGGACGTCACCGACTACGACTCGATCGTCGACGCTGTCGACGGCCACGACTCGGTGGTGAACCTCGTCGCCCTCTCGCCGCTGTTCGAGCCGAAGGGAGGAAACGTCATGCACGACCGGATCCACCGCGGCGGCACCGAGAATCTGGTTCGGGCCGCCGAGGCGGGGGGCGTCGATCGATTCGTCCAACTGAGCGGGCTCGGCGCGGACCCCGATGGCGATACGGCGTTCATCAGGGCGAAGGGGGAGGCGGAGGAAATCGTCCGGGAAAGCGGGCTCGACTGGACGATCGTCCGCCCGTCCGTCGTCTTCGGCGAGGGCGGCGAGTTCGTCTCGTTCACCAAGCGACTGAAGGGGATGTTCGCGCCGGGCCTGCCCTTATACCCGCTTCCGGGCGGCGGGAAGACCCGATTCCAACCGATCCACGTCGGGGATCTGGTCCCGATGCTGGTCGCGGCGCTTGAGGACGACGAACACGTCGGCGAAACGTACGAGATCGGCGGCCCAGAGGTGCTGACGCTGCGCGAGGTGACCGACCTCGTGTACGAGGCGGAGCGGACCGACGTCACCATCGTCCCGCTGCCGATGCCGCTCGCGCGGATCGGGCTCACCGTGCTCGGTGCGGTCCCGGGGTTCCCGATGGGGCCGGACCAGTACCGATCGTTGCGGTTCGACAACACGACCGCCGACAACGACGTCGGCGCGTTCGGGGTCGCTCCCGGCGAAATGACCACTCTCGCGGCACACCTGGGGCTGGAATGATGGGGGCGAAAATAGCGAGACCGGTCGCCTATCGAGCGATCGAAGCGGGCGGTTCTCAGCCGTTCCTGACAACCGCTCGGATCTCAGGGCTGGTAACGTCAACCGAAGGTTTAAATACTAGATCACGTTCTGTTCATTTCAAAGGCGGAGGGAGCACACGATGAAACTTGCAATGATCGGATTCGGACAGGCGGGGGGGAAAGTCGTCGACAAGTTCCTGGAGTACGACAAGCGGACGGGCTCGGAGATCGTCCGCGCGGCCGCGGCGGTCAACACGGCCAAGGCGGACCTCATGGGACTCGAGCACATCTCTGAGGACCAGCGCGTGCTCATCGGGCAGTCCCGGGTGAAGGGACACGGCGTCGGCGCGGACAACGAACTGGGCGCGGAGATCGCCGAGGAGGACATCGACGAGGTGCAGGGTGCAATCGACTCGATCCCGGTTCACGAGGTCGACGCGTTCCTCGTCGTCGCCGGACTCGGCGGCGGTACGGGCTCCGGCGGCGCGCCGGTACTCGCGAAACACCTCAAGCGGATCTACACCGAGCCCGTCTACGGGCTGGGAATTCTGCCGGGCAGCGACGAGGGCGGGATCTACACCCTGAACGCGGCCCGGTCGTTCCAGACGTTCGTCCGCGAGGTGGACAACCTGATGGTGTTCGACAACGACGCGTGGCGGAAGACCGGCGAGTCCGTTCAGGGCGGCTACGCCGAGATCAACGAGGAGATCGTCCGGCGGTTCGGCATTCTGTTCGGCGCGGGCGAGATCCAGCAGGGCCAGGAGGTCGCAGAGAGCGTCGTCGACTCCTCGGAGATCATCAACACCCTCTCCGGTGGCGGCGTCTCCACGGTCGGGTACGCCGAGGAGGAGGTCGAAGAGCGTACCTCGGGCGGGCTCCTCTCCCGGCTCCGAAACGACGACGGCGGCGACGAGCTCGACAGCGCGCACACGACCAACCGGATCACCAGCCTCGTTCGCAAGGCGGCGCTGGGTCGGCTCACCCTCCCGTGTGAAATCGAAGGGGCCGAGCGGGCGTTGCTCGTGCTCGCGGGACCGCCGGAGTACCTCAATCGGAAGGGTATTGAGCGCGGCCGGAAGTGGCTCGAAGAGCAGACCGGCTCGATGGAGGTCCGCGGCGGTGACTACCCGTACCGCGGTGCCGGCTTCGTCGCGACCGTGATCCTGCTCGCCGGCGTCACCAACGTCCCGCGGATCAAGGAGCTCCAGCAGGTCGCGATCGAGGCCCAGGACAACCTCGACGAAATCCGCGAGGAGAGCGACGAGAACCTCGACGACCTCGTCAGCGACGACGGCGACGAACTGGAGTCCCTGTTCTAGACGGCCGCTCCCTCCGATGGAGGTTCTCGTTCCGTTCTCGACCGACCGCCCCAAGTCCCGGCTCTCCGCAGTCTTGACTCCCGCCGAGCGGTCGGCGTTCGCGAGGGCGATGCTGCGTGACGTGCTCGACGCGATCGAGGCCGCGGGCGGCGAGCCCCGGGTGCTCGCATCCGGCGAGGTCGCTGACGAAAGTGCCGGCTCGGATGACGACGACCTCGGAGTGCCGGTGATCGTCGACGACCGACCACTGACGGCCGCGGTCAACGCGGCGCTCGACGCTCGGCTCGGAGACGCCGGTGGGAAGGCAAGCGACGTCAACGACCCGAATCCCGTCGCGGTCGTCATGGCGGATCTCGCGCTCGCGACACCGGATGCGTTGACGGAGCTGTTCGACGCCGTCGACGGTGCCGACGAGTCAGACGAGGCGGCGGCGGTCGCGATCGCGCCCGGCCGCGGCGGCGGGACGAACGCACTGGTCGTCGACCACCCCGAATTTCGAGTCGACTACCACGGTGCCTCCTACCTCGATCATCGCCGGATAGCCGCGGAGCTCGGCGCGAGGGTCCGCGTCGTCGACTCACACCGCCTCGCGAGCGACGTGGACGAGCCGGACGATCTCGCGGAGCTGTTGATCCACGCCGGAGGGGATGACGACGGAGCGGACGGGGATCCCCAGAGCGAGGCCGCTCGATGGCTACGGAACGCGGGCTTCGCACTCGACGGGTCCGAGGGTCGCGTCGGCATCGAGCGGGAACTATCCGACGAAGACCGGGAACGATCCGACGGAACGTGACGAGGCCCGGCCGCGACCGCGATCCTTTTTGAGGCCCGGCCGCGAGGGGCGGACGTGTTCACGGCGGCCGAGGAGTACGGGGTCGATCTCGCGATCGACGCGGACCGCGTCGAGCGGTTGCTCTCGGTGACGCCGGACGACGTCGAGTCCGCCGAGCGGCTCACTTTCGCCCGGAACGTCTTCGTGCCCCTGACGACCGCGTGCCGGTACACCTGCACGTACTGTACCTATTACGACGTCCCCGGCGAGGCGTCGCTGCTGTCGCCCGAGGAGGTCCGGCGGCGCTGTCGCGTCGGCGCGGACGCCGGCTGCACGGAGGCCCTTTTCACCTTCGGCGACGAGCCGGACGACCGGTACGCGGGGATCCACGAAACCCTCGACGAGTGGGGGTTCTCGTCGATCCACGACTACCTGTACCGTGCCTGCGAGATCGCCTTGGAGGAGGGGCTGCTCCCGCACTCGAACCCCGGCGACCTCACCGAGGCGCAGTTCGCCGACCTCCGCGAGGTGAACGCCTCGATGGGCGTCATGCTGGAGACGACCGCCGACGTCGACGCACACGGCGGCGGCCGCCGGAAGACCCCCGGCCAGCGGCTCAACACGATCCGGGCTGCGGGCCGGCAGGGGGTGCCGTTCACCACGGGGATCCTCGTCGGCATCGGCGAGGACTGGCGCGACCGCGCGGAGAGCCTGCTCGCGATCCGCGAGCTCCACGAGCGACACGGCCACGTCCAGGAGGTGATCGTCCAGAACGTCGTGCCGAACGAGCGGTCTGACTTCGCGAAGCCGGACCTCGCGACGATGCGCCGGGTCGTCGCGATGGCGCGCGCCGCCCTCCCGCCCGAGGTGTCGGTACAGGTGCCGCCGAACCTCTCGCCTGCCGCCGACCTCGTCGACTGCGGCGTCGACGACCTCGGCGGCGTCTCCCCCGTAACGGACGACTACATCAACCCGGACTACGCGTGGCCGGACCTCGACGGACTTCAGACGGTCGCCGACGCGGGCGGGATGCCGCTCCGAGAGCGGCTCCCGACGTACGCCCGGTACCTCCCGGGAGCGGTTCGACCGGGCGGGGTCGAGCCGGCCCCGTCGCCGACGGGGAGGACCGCGTGGCTCCCGCCGGCGATCCGCGAGCGGATCAGTCGGGAGGACGCCCACGGCCGCCGGCTCCGCGGGGTCGCCCGCGGTGAGGGACCGCTCGCGGTCCGCGGCGACTGATCGGGCCACGGGAGACAGCGACCGACCGAAACCCGACGCACGGGCACCGACCGGAACACGGTGGGCGGGCACCGGCCGGGACACCACAGACGGTGACCGGAGATACACAACCGCGAAGTCAGTAGTTTCTTTATATACTCTCCCGAAGTTTGGAGTGATGGTACCACTACAGTTCGGACTGACGGGGGTGGCGGCGACGCTCGCCGGGATCCTCGTTACGGTGCTCCTGTTCGTCGCCGGCTTCGTGGCCGTGCTGTTGATAGGCAAGGTCGTCGCGATACCAGCCGTCGAGCGGGCCGTCCGATCGCGCGGGTTCGACGAGGCCGTCGGGAGTCTCGCATCGAGCGTCGCGAACGCGGTCGTGTGGGTCGCGGCGGTCGCGATCGGCTTTACGATCGCCGGGTATGGCGCGTTCCTCTCGGCGTTCGCTGTCTTCGGCGGCGCGATCGCGCTGGCGGTCGGCTTCGCGGCGCAGGACTTACTCGGGAACTTCGTCGCCGGCGTGTTCATCTTGAAGGACAAGCCGTTCGAGGTCGGCGACTGGATCGAGTGGAACGGTAACGCGGGTCGCGTCGAGGACATCGACCTGCGAGTCTCCCGGGTCCGAACGTTCGACAACGAGCGGATCACGGTGCCGAACGGCGACCTCGCGAACAACGCGGTCACGAACCCGGTCGCCTACGAGACGCTTCGCCAGAAGTTCGTCTTCGGCATCGGCTACGAGGACGACATCGCGCAGGCGACCGACATCATCGTCGAGAAGGCGGAGGCGCACGGCGAGATCCTCGACGACCCCGCCCCCTCGGTCCGCGTGGTCGAACTCGGCGACTCCGCGGTGGGCCTTCAGTCGCGCTGGTGGATCGACGAGCCCGACCGCGGCGACTTCGTCCGCGTGCGCTCGGAGTACGTCACCGCCGTGAAGGAGGCGTTCGACGAGGCCGGCATCGACATGCCGTACGTCCACCGGCAGCTCACCGGCAGCGTCGAGGTCATCGAGTCGGTCGCCGACGACGAGTAGCGTATCGGGGATCGTGGCCGCCTTGCGGACCGAAAAGCGCCCCGGTAGAACGGCCACCTTTTATCAGGGGACCATCTCGTATGGGGCGCATGGAAACGATCGAACGCGGGTCGGCCGGGCCGGCCCGCGTCGCGATCGTCGGCGGGATCCACGGCGACGAGCCCGCCGGCGAGCGGATCGTCAGACGACTCGCGGCGGAACTCGACGAAGAGGGAGCGGGGACAGGCTGCGTTCGGTTGATCGTGGCCAACGAACCGGCGCTCGAAGCGGGAACGCGCTACACCGACGCGGACCTCAATCGGGTGTTCCCCGGCGACGCCGACAGCGACGAGTACGAGCGCGCGCTCGCACCGCGGCTCGCCGCCGAACTCGACGGGATGGACGCGGTGCTCGCGCTCCACAGTTCACACAGCGCACCGCCGCCGTTCGCGATCCACAGCGATCCGACCGAATCGGTGCGGCGGAGCGTGACCGGGATGCCCGTCGAGTACGTCCTCGATTCGAGCGGGCTGCGCGGGACGACCCTCGACTCCGTCGTTCCCCACACCGTCTCGATCGAGGTCGGCCTCCAGGGGAGCGAGGAGGCGGTCGCATTCGGCCACGAGACGTGTCTGGCGTTTCTCCGTGCACACGGCGCGCTCGCCGACGAGCCGCCGACGTTCTCGACGGTCACAGTCGTCGAGGGCGACGAGGAGGTACCGAAGGGGGGCGGCGAGCCGCGCGTTCACTACGCCAACTTCGAGGCGATCCCCGAGGGAGCGGTGTTCGCCGAAGACGACGTGTACACCCACCGTGTCGAGGAACCGGGCGTCGTCCCCGTCCTCGCGAGCGAGCACGGATACGAGGAGATATTCGGCATCTACGGCCGGGTGAGCGGGACGATGGAACCGCCGGATTCGGACGAGGACACGCGGGACGGGATCGAACCGACTGGGAAACTCCGGGACGGAAAGGACGATGAAGAGCGGACTGAAGCGGCGAAGTAGCGGGGACGTGCGTTCACTTCGCAGTCGGCGTCACGTCGCCGACCGCGTCCATGACTTGCATCGCGGCGCTCGCGGCGAGCCCGCGAGCGACCTCGTCGGTGTCGGCGTCGGCGATTCCGGCGTCCAGCTCGTCGGGATCCGGCGTGAATCCGGCCGAGACGGGATGACCCGCGGGCGGGTTCACGGCGACGGTCGCCTGCGGGCCGTTCGTGCCGACCGACAGCTCAGATCCGACCGCGTAGCTGTCCGGAAGATACGACTCGGTTCGCGAGACGATTCCGGCTACCGCGCGCCGGAGACGCCGTTCTTGATCGGGGGAGAGGTCGACGGCCGCGGGCTCGCCCGCGTTCGTCATACCCGGTGCCCCGGCATACGGGTTATTGCCGTTCATCGAAGACAGACTGGGTACGCGGACGCGATTCAAAAAGGCGTCGGCGGAGGCGATACCGTCGTCGGGGCCGTCACAGCGCGGACTCCGACTCGCCGTACGCGGCGATCACCACGGCCGTCGTGTACCGGTCCGGCTCGGCCGCCGCGCTCTCGACGCGGATCTCCCGGGCCGGCAGGTCCCAGTCGCGGAGTTCCCCGCCCGCGTCGAGCCCAGCCTCGATGCGCTCGCGGACGTCGTCGGGGTCCTCGCCGGTCACTTCGTAGAAGAGTCCGGGACCCGGGCCGGTGGCCCACCCGAGGCCGGCGGCGACGTCGGGTCGACGTCGGGGCGCGCGCGTCGACGACGCGTCCTCCGCGCCGGCGCGGCCGCCCTCGCGGAAGTCGACCTCGTCTTTCGGGCCCACCGTGCGCCGGGCTTCCACCACGGTGAGGCGGTTGCCGGCGGGTCCGAGATCGGGGACCTCCTCGACCGCGGTGACGGTCGCCTCGGCGGGGACTACGGAGGAGACGGCAACGAGGTTGTAGTTGTGGAGGTTCGCGTCCGCGAGCGCGGCGTCGTAGGAGGCCATCGCCGTGTCGGCGACGCCGACGCCGCCGGCGACGTGGATGGTGTTCATCGATCCAGACTCGACCGCCGGAGCGCTAAGTGGTTACGAACCGATGCCGCGTCAAAACCCGTACGGCGCTGATCATTTATAAGGGATCGCGGTGGTGCGCCTCCGAGCGCTCGCGTATACGCAAGCGGCTGTGGGCGATCAGTACTGGTAATTGATGACGCGCTCGTCGGTGTCATCGGCGTCTTGGAGCTTCTCGCGGGCCGCCTCGAAGTCGGCCTGTGCGACCTCCGTGCGGCCGTCGCGGATCGCGAACATCCCGGCTTCCGTCGCCACGGAGGCGATGTCGGCACCGCTGTACCCCTCCAGATCCGCCGCGACCTCGGAGACGTCCGTCCCCTCGGCGACGTTCATGTCCTGGGTGTGGATCTCCAGGATGCGCGCGCGTCCCTCGGCATCGGGCTCGGGAACCTCGATGAGCCGGTCGAATCGTCCCGGGCGTAGGATCGCCTCGTCGAGCATGTCGAAGCGGTTGGTTGCGGCCATAATGCGGATCTCGCCGCGGTCATCGAAGCCGTCCATCTCCGAGAGCAACTGCATCATCGTCCGCTGGACCTCGGCGTCGCCGGAGGTCTTCGAGTCCGTTCGCTTGGCCGCGACCGCGTCGATCTCGTCGATGAAGATGACGGCCGGCTCGCGCTCGGCGGCGAGCTCGAACAGATCGCGGACGAGCCGGGACCCCTCGCCGATGAACTTCCGGACGAGCTCGGAGCCCGCCATCTTGATGAACGTCGCGTCGGACTCGTTGGCGACGGCCTTCGCGAGCATCGTCTTCCCCGTGCCCGGCGGGCCGTGCAGCAGGACGCCGCTCGGCGGCTCGACGCCAACCGTCTCGAACTGCTCGGGGTTCTCCAGGGGGTCCTCGACTGCCTCGCGCACCTCCCGGATCTGGTCGTCGATCCCGCCGATGTCTGCGTACTCCACGTCGGGCGACTCGGTGACTTCCATCGCCTGCGCGCGGGAGTCGGTCTCGTCGTCGAGCACCTGCTGGACCGCGAAGGAGTCGTTGATCGCGACGCGGTCGCCGGGGCGGAGGTCGCCGTCAAGCCGCGTCGACGCCTGCGTCAGCACTTCCTGGTTGTTGCCGTGCTGCTTGATGACGACGCCGTCCTCGGTGATTTCCTCGACGGAGGCGATGTACAGCGATGACGTCTTCAGCACCTCGTTTTCCCGTTTCAGCTCGTCGACGTCGGCCTTCAGATCGCCACGACGATTCTGTGCGTCGTCGAGCCGATCCTCCAGCTCGTCGTTCACCTGCAGGATCCGCTGATAATGTTGACGGATCGCTTCGAGCCGTTCCGTATCGCTCATCTCCGGATCGAGCTCCAGACGAGGACGGTCGGGCAATGAGGGACTGTGAGACATTTCTTGCTGGCCGATAAGATGCGCGCGTAAATGTGCCTTTGGGTCACGGTACGGCTTCGTTCCGATATCCCTCGACGGCCCTGTCAAAATCCCCTTTTTCAGATATGTTCTCTTCTGAAACAGCCGATCACTGAGCGGGATTTCTTGATCGATTGCGGGAGTGGGGATCGCAGACCGCCGCCGGCGACGTAGTATTTAAAAGAGAAAACACGGCAGCGACGATTGCTTATAAGTAATCGAGGCGGTGGCGTGCCTCCGAGCGCCCACAGGGCGCAAGGAGCCCGCGAGGGACGCGGTGAGCGCTCGGTGAGCGCGAACCGCGAGGCTGGGGAGGCGTGAGGCTGCGGTGCGGTTACGGTCAGGAGGATTCAAAGGGGCAGCCGCGAGGACGAAGACGCGCGAAGCAAGGACCGCAGGAGTGAGCAACGCGAGCGACGAGGACCACAGCGAGCGCATCGAGTCGTCGCGGCTGGGGCTTTGTAGATGTTCACCGCGCTGTCAACGATCACGTATAAACGAGCGGCTGGGGCTTTGAAGAGGTTCACCGCGCAGTCAACCACTTATAAGCGATCAACACCAGAAACACAACGATTCACCGCGTCAGCAACGATATATAAACAGCCGCCGGCAACACCACTCATTCACGTATAAACGATCACCCCACACAATGAGATCCCTACTCCCGGAATCGCTCACCACGATTCCTCCACTGAGCGAAATCGGGCCCAAATGCGTCTCTCGATGAGGATTTCAACAGAGCCCACTCGACCGAATCCGACCGAGCCCAACGGAACCCTACAAAACTCGACCGTCTCTCCCGCGATCGTACCGGGGAGATCTCCCTCGCAGACGGCAGACTGGGATTGTGGATATCCTTCTTGATAATCGGGACTCAACGTTTTAACACGACATCTGCGTAGCGCAGAATATGTTCCCACGGACGGCCGCCGACCGCGTCGGTCCGAACCTCTTCACGGACGATTCGCGAGTCGGGGCCTCGCGACCATGACCGACGATGAGACGCGGGGGACAATCCTCGCGGTCGACGACGAGCCTGACCTCGCCGAGCTGTACCGGGTGTACCTCGACGCGGCGTACGACGTGCGGATCGCCACGGGCGGCGAGGATGCGCTCTCGGAGATGGACGACTCCGTCGACGTGGTCCTGTTGGACCGACGGATGCCCGACATGTCCGGCTACGACGTGCTCGCGGAGATGCGAGAGGCGGGGTACGACGCCCGCATCGCGATGCTGACTGCGGTCGAGCCTGACATCGACATCGTCGACATGCCGTTCGACGACTACAAGACCAAGCCCGTCTCAAAGGAGGACCTCCTCGCGCTCGTGGAGGTGCTGCTCTACCGAGCGGAGTTCGACGAGCGGAGCCAGGAGTTCTTCGCGCTGGCGTCGAAGAAGGCCGCGTTGGAGGCGGCCGGCACGACAAGCACGGAGGAGTACGAGGAACTACTCGACCGGATCCAGGCGGTCCGGGCGGAAGTCGACGACACGCTCGATCACCTCTCCGCACGGGACGCGTTCGTCGAAGTTCCCGGAAACGCGCCGTAGACGCGCCGAGCGCACTCAGGTTACTCGATCTCCAAGTCGCCGCTCGCGTCGTCACCGTCTTCGCTCTCGTCCCACTCCAGTTCGAATTCAACGCTCAGCTCGCCGGGGCCCTCGACCGGACCCTCGCGCTCCGCTTTCACCTCGAACGTCGGGCGCGCCGGCGGGTCCATCGTCACCGACTCGCTCCCTCGCGTGAGCGTGATCGCACTCCCGGACTCCAGCGAGTCCGCAACGGTCCGGAGGTACGCGGCAATCTCCGCGCGGGTCCGACGACTCTCCGATTCGAAGAGGACTTCTTCGGGCATAGCTAGGTGAACGCCGCCTGACGAGATAAAATGCGGGTGCCGATCGACCGCGAGCGGCCCTAGAACCCGTCTTCGAACGCGAACGTCCCGTTGCGCTGGACGACCTCGCCGTCGACCTCGATCACGGAGTCCTCGCTCATGTCGACGATCATGTCGACGTGCTCGGCGGACTCGTTGATCTCGTTCTCCTCGCCCACCGTTTCCGGATACGCGGAACCGACCGCCATGTGGACCGTATCGCCCATCTTCTCGTCGAAGAGCATGTTGTAGGTGAACCGGTCGATCTGTCTGTTCATCCCGATCCCGAGCTCGCCGAGGCGATGGGAGCCTTCGTCGGTGTCGAGGATTCCGGTCAGCAGGTCTTCGTTGCGCTCGGCGGAGTGCGAGACTACCTCGCCGTCCTCGAATCGGAGCCGTACTCCGTCGATTTCGCGGCCGTAGCGGTACAGCGGGAGGTCGAAGTGGACCTCGCCGTCGACCCCGTCGCGAACGGGCGCGGTGAACACCTCGCCGCCGGGGAGGTTCGCCTCCCCGTAGTCGTTGAGCGTCGAGTTGCCCGACAGGTCCATCGTCAGATCGGTCTCCTCGCCCGACCGGATGCGGACCTCGTCGGCGTCGTCGAGGATCTCGACCATCTCGGCCTGGAACTCGCGCTGTGCGTCCCAGTCGAGCGAGACGGCGTCCCACACGAAGTTCTCGTACGCCTCGGTGCTCATTCCGGCGAGCTGGGCGTGGCTCGCGGTCGGGTACTGCGTGAGACACCACGTCTTCGAGAGGCGCGTCCGCTTGACGTCCTCCATCGCGCGGTTGTACGCCGCGTTGGTGTCGGGGTCGACGTCGGCGTCCTCGGTCGCGTTCGCGCCGCCGCGCGCGATGACGAAGACGTCGGCCTCCTCGTAGAGGGCGCGTCGGTGTCCCGGCTCCGAGAACTCCTCGGACGACCGCTTGAACGCGCGCTGGGCGCGCTTCGAGTAGTTGAGGTACACGGGGTTGGCACCGCGATCGCCGCAGACCTCGTGGAGGGCGACGGCGAGGTCCTCCGCCTCCTTCGGCATCTGGATGACGACGGCGTCGCCCGACTCGATGCCGGTGGAGTGGTCGGCGATGATCTCGGCGTGCTCGCGGATGCGTGCGTCCATACGAGACCGTCTCGTTCGGGGGAATTACCGCTTTTGGAAGCGATCAGCGACGAAACATTCGGCGACGAAACATTCGGCGACGAAACATTCGGTGACGAAACGCCCGGCGACGTCGTCGGGGTCGGCGACGCGGTGCCACCGCCCTTCCGAGGTTCGGCGGAACCCTCGACGCCGGTCCCGAGGCGGTTCACAATTCTTCGTGATCGCGGATCGCGGTCTGCCACGCTGCCGGGAGCGGCACGGAATCGCCGGTTTCTGGGTCCGTATTGACCTGGACCGTCTCCGCGGTGGCGGCAAGGGTCGTCTCTTCGGATTCCGAGTCCGTCGTTCGGATCTCGTACTCCATCGGCACGCTGGAGTCGCCCACCCGCGGGACGCGGACCGCGACGGCAACCGACTGATCGCGGGTGATCTCGTTGCGGTACTCGATCCGCAGCGTCGCGATCACCGTGTCGAGCGTTTCGAAGGGGACGCCGACGACTTCGTCGTAGTAGCCGCCGCGCGCTTCCTCGAGATACCTGGCGTACTCGACGTTGTTCACGTGGCCGAGGGTGTCGAGGTCGCCGAATCGAACGCGAACCTCCGTGACGTAACCGAACTCGCTCACGGTTCGTCGTCCGCGAGCGCATCGTCCGCTTCCGCATCGTCCGCTTCCGCGTCGTCCGCGAGCGCGTCGGCCAGCGCTCCGGTGTCGGGGACGGTGATGTCCGGTTCGTGGATCCAGCCCCCGTACGGGTTCTCGTGCCGGTTGAGGAACGCGCCGCGCATGCCGACCGCCTTCGCGCCCACGAGGTCGAAGGTGTGAGCGGTGACGAACACGACCTCGTGAGGTGCCACGTCGAACGCCTCGCAGGTCAGGTCGTACGACGCCCGGTGCGGCTTGTACGCGCCGGCGTCGGCGACCGACACGACGCCGTCCAGTTCGGTCTCGAAGTTGGGGCGGACCGCGTCGAGCATGTCGGGATCGCCGTTCGAGAGACCGACCAGCTTGTACTCGTCGCTCAGGCGGTCCAACGCGGCGTCGACGTCCGGGTACGGTTGAAGGGTCTTCCACTGTCGGATGACGGCGCGAACCTCCTCGTCGGGGACGTCGAGTCCGATCTGTTCGAGTCGGTAGGCGAGGGCGCGGCGGCTGATCTCCTTGAAGGGCGTGTGGGGTCCCGGGATCAGCGAGTCGATCATCGAGTCCCGGAAGTGCATCGCCAGGTACCGGCGAAGCAGCACCTCGGGGTCGTAGTCGCTTCCGTGGTCGTCGAGCAACGCGCTCAACGCGGGGATCAGGGTGGCCTCGCGGTCGAGAAGGGTGTCCCAGAGGTCGAACGCGAGCACTTCCGTCTCCTCGCGGAGCGTCTCCGCTGCAATTTTGGACATATGGTGAGTATACTACCGTCTTTAGCGGTTATTAAATTACTGTTCGGGGAATAAATCTGAGAAATCCCACAATCACGGACGAAGGCTGAGTGGCCGGTGATCCGTTCAGCGACGACGAACGGACGGGTTCCCGTCGATTCGTTCCCGGATCCTCGTGTATCGGTCTAGAGGGGGATGCTCCCGGGCAGGCGGGTTCGGCGAGAAGTATTCGTCATCGGTGAACGCGTCGGTTGCGGCGTGCATCCGCGACGGCATCACTACCGTCGTCGCATCGGACTCGCAGGCTAGAGGTAGGTGAGGTTGAGCGTGACGTCCTCGACCGCGCCGAGCAGCTCGTCGCGGTACCGCTCGCGTATCTCGCCGTTCGACGCGAGGCGATGTTCCGGTCCAGAGACGCTGAGCGAGCCGATCACCCGCCCGTCGGCCGAGCGGATCGGCGCGCCGACCGCGATCAGCCCGTCGACGGTCTCGCCCTCGTTCGTCGCGACGCCCGCGTCCCCGATCGCGTCTAGCTCCGCGTAGAGGGTCTCCTCGTCCGTGATCGTCCGTGCCGTCTGCGCCGGGAGCCCCCAGCGGTCGACGATTTCGGCCACGCGCTTCGGCGAGAGGTGCGCGAGGATCGCCTTCCCGGACGCGCACATGTGGAGGTACCGGGGCTTCCCGAGGTGCGTGTCGTTCGGCGCGCCGCGGTCGCCCTCCGCCTTCTCGACGTATATCCCGCGCCCGTGCTCTTCGACCATGAACTGCGCGCTCTCGCCCGTCTCGTCGGCCAGCCGCGCGACGTTGGCCCTGATCACGTCCAGTCCTTCGATCCTGTGCTGGGCGTGTCTCGCGAAGTGCAGGAAGCGGTTCGAGATCGCATACTCGCCGTCGACGGTGACGAGGTAGCCGAGATCGTGAAGGGTGGCGAGGTGCGCGTGGACCGTGCTCGGCGACTCGTCCAGCGCCCGGGCGAGTTCGTTCACTCCACCCTCGTCCTCGTTCACGATGCGTTCGAGTATGCGAACGGAACGCTCGACCGATCCGATCCGCTTGCCGTCCCCGGAGTCCATACCGTCCCCACACCGCGGAGGCAGATAAGTTGCCGAACCGATCGCGAGCGAATACGCACGAATCGACAACAAGTGCGCGCGGATCGACGATGGATCTGTCACCTGTTGCAGAATTCGACCGATTGGGCTCTGTTGAGATTCTGTTCTTCGGCCATATTTTTCTCCGAACCAGCCGAGCACAGTGAGGCGCTTCTTGAACAGTTTCGGGAGTAGGGATCGCAGACTGCCGCCGGCAACGTGGTATTTAAACGGATGAAAGCGGCAACGACGATCACTTATAAATAGAAAGTCGGTGGCGCGCCTCCGAGCGCCCACAGGGCGCGAGTAGGGAGGGACCGAAGGTCCCTCTGACAGCCGGCGGCGAAGCCGCCGGCGAGAGCCCGCGAGGGACGCCGCGAGCGCCTTTATAAGGCGCGAAGCGGCGAGGCTGGGGAGGCGTGAGGTGCGGGGCGGTTGCGGTGCGGGGTGGGACTCAAAGGGGCAGCCGTGAGGCGGGCGCAGGCGACGTAAGCACCGCAAAGAGCGAGTGAAACGAGCGATTGAGGAGCACAGCGAGCGTGCGTCCGCCTCGCGGCTGGGGCTTTGGAGGTGTTTACCGCGCCAGCAACGATATATAAATAGCTGCCAGCAATACCACTCTCGCCCTTATAAAAGACCACTTTTCCGAATTGACATACTTACTCCCGTAATCTCGCACGTGGTTCCCGACGATATCCGGATACACGCTTTTCGCTTCCGCATCGAGAGCTGCGTATCCGTATCGCGCAGAGATCGGAACGCATCTCGCCTCGTGATGTCGCGATATCGACAGAGATCGGTCGATGTCGGCTCTCTCGTGTCGGGCACAGTCGATCGACCAGGGAAACAGCCCTTTATTTAAATCCGGTTCCTCCGTCCCGCATATGCAGACCCACATCGTGCCGGTCGGGTTCGATTACGACCGCATGATCGCCCCGCTCATCCGGGACCAGTTCGACGTCGACCGGGTGATCCTCCTGGAGGGGACGGTCGGGAGCGAGGCCAACGTCGAGTACTCGCGGAACATCGCCCGCAAGCTCGAACAGGACTTCACGAACCTGCTGGGCGCGGAGACCGTCCGCGAGCGGCTGACCGACGTGTACGATTACGACGCCGCCTTCGAGCGCGCCTTCGACCTCATCAACGCGGAGCTGGATCGCGAGGGCGAGAACCGCGCGGACGCCGACGCCGCCGACGATGCCCGCGCCGCCGGCGTCTCCGCCGACCGCGAGGTCTGGGTGAACCTCTGTTCGATGCCTCGCCCGGTTTCTTTCGCGTTCGCGACGGCGGCCCACTCGATCATGGTCGAGCGCCAGGACGACCGCGACCGGATCCACACCTACTACACCGCCCCCGAGAAGTACCTCGAAACCGAACTCGCCGAGGAGCTGCGGGCGAACCGCGACCTCCTCCAGGGGCTGGTCGAGGACGACGGGATCGAGTCCGCCGGCATCGACGCCGACCGCGTCGCCGACCGACTCGCGACGACGACGGATCTCCTCTCCGAGTTCGACGAGCGCGGCACCACCATCGGCGCGAAGCGCATCGGCGACGGCCACGTCATCGAGCTGCCCGTCGCCTCCTTCCAGAACGTCAAGCCCTTCGAGGAGCTCGTGTTGTTCACCCTCGGCGAGCACGGCGAGTTCGCCTCCGTCTCCGAGCTGGCGGAGACCCTCGCGGCCGACCTCAACGAGGAGTACACCGACTCGTTCCGCTCGAAGGTGATCTACAACGTCGACCGGCTCGGCCCCGGCGGCAAAGGGTACATTGAGCGCGAGGAGCGCGGGAAGTCCTACCGGACGACACTCTCGCGGATCGGCGATCTGTGGGTCCGGGCGCACGCCGGCGACGACCGAGATCTGGCCTGAGCGACCGGCCGGGATACCGGGTCACGCGGTCGTCGTCCCGCCGCCGATGTCACCCTTCCGTCGGCATCGTCACGCGATCGGAAGCGCTCCGAGACGACTCAGTCCTGCCAGTCGGGGTTCGCCCGCGGCGGCGAGAAGATGTCGTACCCGACGACGGTCTCGTCGCCGCGATTGAGCGCCGCGTGCGGTTCGTCGCCCGGGATGACGTACGTGTCGCCCGGCTCGACGAGCAGGTCCTCGTCGTCCACGACGAAGGTGGCCGTTCCCTCAGTGACGACGCCGATCTGCTCGTGCGGGTGGTCGTGCGTCGGCACCTTCTCGCCGGGCTCGATCACGAACCGCTGGATGCTCGTCTCCTCGCCGGCGGCTCCCTGCGTGAGGAAGACGCCCTCGACGGCCTCGACGGCCTCGACGTCCGCGTCTGATACCACGTCCATGGAGGGTGCGTGACCGGGATCGGCTTAAGCGAGGGGGATGGGGCAATCGGGGTCCGTCCGCGGTCAGCTCACGCGGTCGACTAACGCGGTCAGCTCACGCGGTCGATTCACGGGAACGGGTGGTACGCCTCGTCGAGCGTCGGCTCGAACCCCATCGACTGCGGCACGTCGCGGGCCCGTTCTCCGAAGAAGGGCTCGCCCGTGAACAGCGGCTGCGCGCCGGGAACGAGCACCCGGACCGCCTCGAAACCGAGCGATGCGAGGTCCCGCGTGGTCGTCCGCGCGACGTACGCGTCGAGCCCGACCGCCTCGACGCGGTCGACGACCGCCTCCAGCTCGTCGGGGCCGGAGCGTTCCCGCTCGCCGAGCGACTCGGCGGGTATCGTCGTCTCCGGATCGAAGTACGCGCGTGTTTCCTCGGGGAAGTCGGCGTGGTGGCCGATCGCGGCACCCTCCTCGGCTGCGGCGTCCTCGTCCATCGATCGGAGCTCGGTCCAGTTCTGGAGCGCCTCCGCGAGCGCGCTCCGGGCCGCGGCGACCGGGTCGAGATCGGCACCTGAGCCCGCGGCGAACCGCGGCCAGTCCCCTTCGCGGTGAACGCCGACGGCGACGACGGGCACGTCGATGTCGGCGGTCACGAGAAGCGGCGTCACCGCCAGCGACTCGGCTCGCGCCCGCTTCTCCAGCTCGGCGAACGTCGGGTCGTCGACCTCGATCCCGAGCGGGTCGGCGGTCGAGTACCAGCTCGTCATCGTCGCGTCGCGCTCGATCACTTCGTAGAGCCCCGACAGCGCCGCCTCCGCCCCGGAGTTTCCGAGACCGAGTCCGGTCGTGATCGCCGGCCGGTACCGGTTTTCCGGCGGCGGGAAGTGGACGAGCTCCGCGGGCAGGCTCGCGACGTCGCCCGTCGCGAGGTGCTCGCCGGTCACCCACGGGAGCCGGTCGTCTCGGGCGTACGCCGCCGCGGTCTCGGGTCGGACGAACGCGTCGGGCGTCACCGGGTTCGGGACCGTCGCGGCCGCGGCGTGCGTGAACGACGTCTCTCGGTAGACGCCGGCCGCGTATCGCTCCAACCCCTCGCCGAGCGACTTCATGAACGCGGCGTCCCAGCCGGCCGCGGCACCGCCGCCGAACTCGGCCGCCCGCGCGTCGGAGAACGGCGTCGTGTCGGCGACTCGAGCGACGTAGT
The DNA here is from genome assembly GCF_042662525.1 of Halorubrum trueperi. Classification (NCBI taxonomy): domain Archaea; kingdom Methanobacteriati; phylum Methanobacteriota; class Halobacteria; order Halobacteriales; family Haloferacaceae; genus Halorubrum; species Halorubrum trueperi. The sequence continues at coordinate 181,281 of NZ_JBHSXI010000009.1, read as the reverse complement.
ACGGCACGGGGAACGACTCGCGCTCGCCGACCTCCGAGAGTGCGCCGATCCGCGAGTCCACCGCGCGCTCGGCCCGGTCGATCGCGGCCGCAAGTGACCGCCCCTCGCCGTCGCCCTCGCGCGGCAGCGCGTCTCCCGGGTCGGCACCGCAGTCACAGCCCGGAACCGGAAGCAAGGTCCGCTCCGCGCCCGGAACCTCGACGACCGTGTCCGCGACGGGGTCGCCGGCGAGCAGCCGAATGGCTCGTCTCCCGGCAAGCGCGCCGGCGTAGCGCACGGCAGATCGGCGGCCCTTCGGACTCGCCGCCGGCTCGGACCCGCCGCTCTCAACCCGCTTCCGCAGGCAGTCGTAGCAGGCGTCGTCGAAGACGGTCACCGCGGCGTCGACGTCGTCGAGCGGGACGCCGCCGAGTCCGCCGACCTCGATCCCGACCCAGCGGTCGAGCCGGTCGCTCGCGGTCTCGAACGTCGCCGAACCGGTGGTGTCGACCACGACCGCGAGGTCGAATCCGTCCAGCAGATCCGCCTCGACGGGCATCACGTTCACGTCGACGTCGCCGAGCGCGGCGGAGACGGCGTCGACCGCGGGGCCGTCGCCGACAAGTCCGATGTCCATGGCCGGACCGACGCGGAGGAGCGAAAAAAAGCCGCGGGTGACGTCGCAGGCGACGACGGCGGGGGGCGGTTACCCCATCACGTCGGCGACGGCGGCCGCGAGGTCCTCGGCGTCGACGCCGCGGAGCCGCTCGTCGCCGAGCTTGAGTCGGAGACGCGGGCGACCGACGTCGATCGGGACCTTCTCCGTGTCGATGATCCCGAGGTCCTCGAGGCGGGTCTTCGTGCGCGAGAACGTCGCCTTCGAGGCGATCCCGACATCCTCGCCCCACTTCGAGATGTCGTAGAGGAGCACGTCGTTCTTCGCGGCGACGAGCAGGGAGACGGTCACCTCGTCGAGTCCGTCGGTATCCCCGGCCGCGTCTATCGATGCGAGGATGACGTCGAAGTCGTCGCGGGCCTCCTCACTGATATCCGCGGCCATCGTCTCGCGCACGCGGCTGATCGCCGGCGTGCGGAGGCCGTATTCCTCGGCGTCTTCGAACGTGGCCCGGTGCGTCTCGAACACGTCGGCGACGAAGTCCTCGTCGTCCGTCGAGAGCGCGGCGACGTGCTCGTCTGCGCTCACGACGACGACGAGACGCGACGGGGAAACGAACAGCGCGTTGTCGACGTCGTCGGGCAGCACCCGGAGGGCGAGAGATCCGTCGGCGACGAGGTCCGCGGCCTTCGACGCGACGAGGAAGTCGTCCATCACGTCTTTCAGCACCCGTTCGTCGGCCAGCATCGACATCTCGGGCAGGTCGTCCCGGTCGATCGCCGTCTCGATGAACGACACGACCGTGTCCGCCGAGGGATCGACGACGAGCAACTCCTCGTGGTCACCGGCGAAGGCGGCGTCGAGAACGGCCTCGACGTCCGCCTCCAGTAAATTCGATACCATTTATCTCGCCGAATAAAAACCAGATACATATTTAATATTAACGGGATCCGGGGAGTGAACAACGGGGGTTCGCGGGCCGAGAACCCCGAAAATATCGGATCGAGGGTTTCGTCGAGCGACAGCAGCGTTCCGTCCCGGTCGACTGAGCGCAAGCGTCCCGGTCGACTGAGCGCAAACCCCTTCGACGACGTTACGCAAGGATTAATGCACGATCGGACCGGCGTTCGTATATGGACACCGAGCACGTTCGGGAGGTCGATCCCGCGATCGCCGACGCGCTGGCCGGCGAGCGCGACAGACAGGAGCAGACGCTTGCGATGATCGCCAGCGAGAACCACGTCAGCGAGGCGGTGTTGGAGGCGCAGGGGAGCGTCCTCACCAATAAGTACGCCGAGGGATACCCGGGAGCCCGGTACTACGCGGGCTGTGAGTACGCCGACGAGGTCGAGGAGCTCGCGATCGAGCGCGCGACGGAGCTGTGGGGCGCGGAACACGTCAACGTCCAGCCGCACTCCGGGACGCAGGCCAACCAGGCCGTCTACTACGCCGTGTTGGATCCCGGCGACAAGATCCTCTCGCTCGATCTGACCCACGGCGGGCACCTCTCGCACGGCCACCCCGCGAACTTCACGGGACAGCTGTACGACGTCGAGCAGTACGAGGTCGACCCCGAGACGGGGTACATCGACTACGAAGGGCTGCGAGAGGCCGCCGAAACGTTCGAACCCGACATCATCGTCTCCGGCTACTCCGCGTACCCGCGTACGGTCGACTGGGAGGAGATCCAGGCGGCCGCCGACGCGGTCGACGCCTATCACCTCGCCGACATCGCGCACATCACCGGGCTCGTCGCCGCGGGCGTCCACCCCTCGCCGGTCGGTATCGCCGACTTCGTCACGGGCTCCACGCACAAGACGATCCGCGCCGGTCGCGGCGGGATCGTGCTGTGCGACGAGCAGTTCGCCGACAACGTCGACAAGGCGGTGTTCCCCGGCGGGCAGGGCGGCCCGCTGATGCACAATATCGCCGGGAAGGCGGTCGGGTTCAAGGAGGCGCTGGAGCCGGCGTTCGAGGAGTACGCGCGGTCGGTCGTCGACAACGCCGAGGTGCTCGCCGAGACGCTGCAGGATCACGGTCTCTCACTCGTCTCCGGCGGCACCGATAACCACCTCGTCCTGGTCGACCTCCGCGACTCGCACCCGGACCTGCCGGGCGGCGACGCCGAGGACGCGCTCGCGGCCGCGAGCATCGTGCTCAACGGGAACACGGTCCCCGGCGAGACGCGCTCGCCGTTCAACCCCTCCGGGATCCGGGCCGGCACCGCCGGGCTCACCACTCGGGGCTTCGACGAGGACGCCATCGCCGAGGTCGGCGACCTCATCTACCGCGTCGTCGACAACGTCGACAGCGACGACGTCATCTACGAGGTCGGCGAGCGCGTCGTCGAACTGTGCGAAGCGCACCCGCTCTACGAGTGACGCGGCGGGTCGAGACCCGACGGATCGAGGTCTCCGTCGGCGGACCGCGGTGACGGTCGGATCGGATCCGTGCGTACAAAGTAGGGGCGTCCCCGACGGGACGGTATGGACGCCCCGTCGTTCCTCGCCGATCGCCTCGACCGCGGCGCGGTTCCGCTCGTCGTCGGCGACGTGATCGCGTTGCTCGTACTGTTGACCGTCGGCGCGCTCAACCACAGCACGGTCGAGTTCCTGTCGGCGAATCCCCTGTACCTGCTCGGAGTGTACGCTCCGTTCCTGATCGCTTGGGCCCTCGTCGCCCCGCTCGTCGGAGCCTACTCGGCCGGTGCCGTCGAGACCGCGAAATCCTCGATACCGCTCGCCATCCGGTCGTGGATCCCCGCCGCGATCGTCGGGCTCGCGCTGCGCGAGTTCGTCTTCAGGGGAAGCGCAGCGCCGACGTTCGCCGCGGTCATGCTCGTGCTTGGATCGGTCGCGATCGGCGGCTGGCGCGCGCTGTACTTCAAGTTCCGGTAAGTCGGTCACGAGTTGCGATTTCTCTTCGATCTCGCGAGACGAAGATCGCGTGTTCATAAGTTATGTATGACTTCGCCATGGTTGTAACGGGCGTAACTGCGAACCCAGAGAAAAATTTAAGGGACATTTTGTAGTAGTGTTACGTGGATATGACTGGGTACTACGACTACGTTCTGGGGCTCATCCCGGTCGCCCTGATCGGCGTGACCGCCGTTCTCAATCTGGCCGGGCTGTCGTTGTCGGTTGCCGTTCCCGGGGGCGCGCTCGTCGCCGGGGCGCTGATCGCCCACGCGATGTTCGTCAGAGCACCAGCAGGCGTCGACATCCGCTCGTCCCCAGGCGGATCGCAGACGAGTCACAGCGCCGACTGACCGGTTCGGGTTGGCGTCGCGTCTCGCTCCGCGTTTCGCTTTCCCGTACGGTTTAGGTCTCTCGAACCGACCGGTCCGATATGACAGAGACGCTGTTTCTCACGAGCGCCGACGTCGACGACCTCGCGGACCACGCCGACTACGTCGCCGTGGTCCGCGACGCGTACCGGCAGATCGGTGAGGGCGCGCCCGCGGAGCCGCGGACGCTCTTGTACAACCCCGACCCGGCCGGGATGTTGACCACGTACGCCGCGCTCCTCCCGGAGACGGGCGCGATGGGCGGATACACCTACTCCGCCGGGTTCGGCGCGGGCGACGCGTGGTTCATGACGCCGCTTTTCGACGCCGAGTCAGGCGAGCCGCTCGCGCTCCTCGACGGCGCGTCGATGAACCCGTTCAAGACGGGTGCCGCGGGCGCGACCGCGGTCGACGCGCTCGCCCGGGAGGACGCGACGGAGATCGCCGTGATCGGCAGCGGCGCGCAGGCCGGCGGACAGCTCGCGACGACCGCGACCGTCCGCGAGTTCGAGGCGGTGCGCGTCTTCTCGCCGACCCCCGACAACCGCGAGGCCTTCGCGTCGGCGTTCGACGATCGTCTCGCCGCCGACGTCTCGGCGGTCGCGAGCGCGAGCGACGCCGTCGCCGGTGCCGACGTGGTGATCACGGCGACGAACGCGAGCGACCCCGTTATCGACGACGCCGACGTCGAGCCCGGGACCCACGTCACGGCGATGGGCCAGTACAATCCGGAGAAGAACGAACTGCCGCCCGAGCTGATCGCACGCGCCACGTACGTCCCCGACATCCGAAAGCGAGTGCGACAGGACGCGGGGTCGTTCCTCGCGGCGGTGGCGGCCGGACTGGTCGACGAGGATCACGTCGCGGCCGACCTCGGGGAGGTCGTCGCGGGCAAGCACCCCGGTCGGACGAGCGACGACGAGGTGACGGTGTTCGACTCCGGCGGAACCGGGATCGAGACCGTGGCCGCCGCGCACATGCTCTATACGCGAGCGAACGACGAGGGGCGCGGCGAGACGATCGACTTCGCGCCCGCGAGCGAGGCGCTCACGGGACGATAGGCTGCAGTTTTAGTTCGCCGATATGCTTGTTTAACGTCGGAGTCATTCGCTTATAAGTCGTTGCTGGCGCGGTGAACACTCACAAAGCCCCAGCCGCTTGCTTATAAATGATTGAGGGTGAGGTAAACACTTACAAAGTCCCAGTCGCTCGCTTATAAATCGTTGACAGCGCGGTGAACACTCACAAAGCCCCAGCCGTGAGGCGGGCGCACGCTCGCTGTCGCCCGAAAATCGGAGATTTTCGGGATGTCGCCAGAATCCTTCGGATTCTGGCTGCTAGCCGGACGTAGTCCGGCGATGTCGTCAGAATGCAAAGCGTTCTGACTGCTAGCCGGAAATCAACGATTTCCGGCGATGACGAGAGAGCTTGCTCTCTCGAACCACGCTCCTCACTCGGTCGCTCGCGATCCCTCGTTGCGGTGTCGCCGGCGCGAAGCGCCGGCTTCATGAGGGACCTCCGGTCCCTCTCTGCTTACGTCGCCTGCGCCCGCCTCGCGACTGCCCCTTTGAGTCCCACCCCACCGCACAGCCCCGCACCTCACACCTCCCCAGCCTCGCCGCTTCGCGCCTTTAAAAGGCGCTCGCGGCGTCCCTCGCGGGCTCCTCGCGCCCTGTGGGCGCTCGGAGGCACGCCACCACGTGTTCAGTTATAAGCAATCGTCGCTGCCGCGCTTGTTCTTTTAAATATCACGTCGCCGGCGGCGGTCTGCGATACTCGCGTCCGACATCGATCGGAGAGGTCGGTTGGAAGGGTGACGGTTCCACAACGTGAATCTCCTTCTGCGAATCACCGCCATGCGGTCGGTTTTTGACGGACGAGGCCCGATCACTGGTATGACCATGGACCCGGCGGAGCTCGCCGACCGCATCGAGGCGGAGATTCCGGACGCCGTCGCCCGCGTGACGAACCCTCGAATTCACGACGACGAGGACGAAGACGCCCACTACGCGGCGTGGGTCGTCTCGCCCGCCTTTGAGGGCGAGTCGCTCGTCGACCAGCATCAACGCGTGTACGACGCCGTCGGCGACCACATGACCCGGTCGGTTCACGCCCTTGAGATCAAGACGTACACGCCGGCGGCCTACGCCGAACACGGAGACGGGACCCTCGACGCAGAGCTCCGGGAAAGGGGACTGCTCACCGGCGACGAGGCGTAACGGCACAGCACGCGACCCGGCGAGACCCACCCGCTCTGACGACGGTTGAATCCAGCGGCGAACGTTTCACCGGCTGAACAGTAGCGAAAGAATGGGTGAGTCTGTTCCCGATCGTCGCTTAGCTGTTGGCCATGTCCCGGCAGGATTCGGCGCACTCACGGAGGACGTCCGCGCAGACCTGGCAGTGGTCGGCGTCGTGGCGGTCGCACTCCTCGGCGCACTCCTCGCACGCGTCGGCACAGGCCTGCGCGAGCTGGGTGCTGTAGTTCGAACTGCGAGCCATGAAGCGCGCGTGCAGCGACGTGAGGTCGGCGACGTCCCGACAGAGCCGGGCGCATTCCTCCATGTCGGAGTCGCCGAGGCACTCGTCGGCACACCATTCGCAGACCTGGGCGGCCTCGTTACAGTTCTCGATGCACTCGCGTTGCTCGTCGCTCAGGTTGTCGATTTTCGAGACGGTTTCGGAAAGGGACATACCATCCGATGGTACATCGAGTAACCGCATAAGCAATGAGCCTGCTACTGAAAGGGATTAAGTTGCTGTTGAGTTGCAAACGCGCTCATCCTAGACAAGACGGGCGTATATTTCTCGACAGCAGCAATGGAGAAGCGCGCTACTCTCGGACACGGTACTTACCGATCCCTGCCAAAATCTGATAGCTGTTGAGGATTTCAACAGAGTCGTTCGAATAAAAATCGTGTTCGAATGACAGACCGGTTTACTGCGCCGCGGGAACGGTGACCGCTTTCAGTACCTTTTACCGCGTCTCGGGGAAACGCCCGAGTATGGCCGAAGACTACCGCACGGAGGAGGACAGCCTCGGCGAGATGCAGGTGCCGGCGGACGCCTACTGGGGCGCACAGACCCAGCGCGCCGTCGAGAACTTCCCGATCTCAGGAATCCCGATGAGTCGGCGGTTCATCCGCGCGCTCGGCGTGGTCAAGAAGGCGGCCGCACGGGCGAACCGAGACCTCGGACTGCTGGAGGACGATACCGCAGAGGCGATCGTCGCCGCCGCCGACGAAGTGATCGCCGGCGATCACGACGACCAGTTCCCGGTCGACGTGTTCCAGACCGGCTCCGGGACCTCCTCGAACATGAATGCCAACGAGGTCATCGCCAACCGCGCCGCCGAGATCGCGGGCGCGGCGATCGGCGACCGCGTCGTCCACCCGAACGACCACGTGAACTACGGCCAGTCGAGCAACGACGTGATCCCGACCGCGATGCACGTCGCCGCTCTCGAAGCCGTCGAGAAGGATCTCGTGCCCGCCCTCGAAACGCTCCACGGCGAACTGGAGGCGAAGGAGGCCGAGTTCGACGGCGTCGTCAAGACCGGCCGCACGCACCTGCAGGACGCGACGCCGATCCGGCTCGGCCAGGAGTTCGGCGGTTACCGGACACAGGCCGCGAAGGGGATCGAGCGCGCGACCGACGTGCAGTCGAACCTCCGGGAGCTCGCCCTGGGCGGCACCGCGGTCGGCACCGGGCTCAACACCCACCCGGAGTTCCCGGAGTTGGCGGCGGAGTACATCTCCGACGAGACGAACACGACGTTCCGCGAGGCCGACAACCACTTCGAAGCGCAGGCGGCTCACGACGCGATGGCCGAGGCGCACGGCGCGCTCCGGACGATCGCCGGGAGCCTGAACAAGATGGCGAACGACCTGCGGCTGCTCGCCTCCGGCCCCCGAAACGGGCTCGGCGAGGTCGAACAGCCCGAGAATCAGCCCGGCTCCTCGATCATGCCCGGCAAGATCAACCCGGTCGTCGCCGAGTCGGTCAACCAGGTCCACAAGCAGGTCGTCGGCAACGACGCGGCCATCGCGGCCGGCGCGGCCCGCGGCGAGATCGATTTGAACCTTTATAAGCCGGTCATCGCGCACAACTTCCTCGAATCCGCGGAGCTGCTCGCGAACGCCGCGGAGACGTTCGGCGAGCGCTTCGTCGCCAAGCTGGAGGCCAACGAGGAGCACTGCGAGACGCGCGTCGAGCAGTCGATGGCGCTGGCGACCGCGCTCAATCCGGCCATCGGCTACGACAAGGCCTCGAAGGTCGCCAAGACGGCCTTAAAAGAGGGGAAGAGCGTCCGCGAGGCCGCCGTCGAGGCCGGCTACCTCACCGAGGAGGAGGCCGACGGGGTGCTCGACCCCGAGGCGATGACCCACCGCGTCATCCTCGGCGACGACGACTGAGCACCGCCGAACCCGAAGCGCGGCCGACGGCCGCTCGCGCCGAATCGGCACCATTTAAGCCGTCGTCGGTCCGCGTTCAAAACGGATGAAACTACACGAATACCAAGCGAAGACCATCTTCGCTGACGCCGGGATCCCGGTTCCGGATTCCCGGCTCGCGACGACCGTCGACGAGGCGCTCGACGCCGTCGACGAGATCGGCTACCCGGCCGCGATCAAGGCGCAGGTCCACGTCGGGGGGCGCGGCAAGGCCGGCGGGATCAAGATCGCGACCGACCGCGAGGAGGCCGAGCGGTACGCCGATGAGATCCTCGGCATGGATCTCAAGGGGTACACCGTCGATTCCGTCCTCGTCGAGGCCGGCGTCGACTTCGTCGACGAGCTGTACGTCGGGGTCACGATGGACCGCGGCGCGGGCGAGCCCGTCCTGATGGTGTCGACCGAGGGCGGCGTCGACATCGAGGAGGTCGCAGAGGAGAACCCGGATGCCATCGCGCGAGAGCACGTCGACCCCGCGTTCGGACTCCACCCGTACCAGGCCCGCAAGGTCGTCTACGAGGCCGGCGTCGACGCCGACGTCGCGCTCGACGTGGCGTCGATCCTCTCGACGCTGTACGAGCTCTACGAGGAGAACGACGCCTCGGAGATCGAGGTCAACCCCGTGATGATCACGAGCGACCGCGACGTGACCGCCGCGGACGCCGTGATGAACATCGACGAGGACGCGCTGTTCCGCCAGCCCGATCTCGCCGAGCTGGCCGAGGAGTCCTACGAGGACGACCTCGAACGCAAGGCCGGCGAGTACGGCTTCGACTACGTCCGTCTCTCGGGCAACGTCGGCATCATCGGCAACGGGGCCGGGCTCGTCATGACGACGCTCGACCTCGTGGACCACTACGGCGGCAAGCCCGCTAACTTCCTCGACATCGGCGGCGGCGCGAAGGCCGAGCGCGTCACGCAGGCGCTCGACATGGTCTTTTCCGACCCCAACGTCGACAGCGTCGTGTTCAACATCTTCGGCGGGATCACCCGCGGCGACGAGGTCGCCAAGGGGATCAACGAGGCGCTCGCGGAGTTCGACGAGATCCCGAAGCCGGTCGTCGTTCGACTCGCAGGGACCAACGCCGAGGAGGGGATGGAGATCCTGAACACCGACCTGATCGAGGTCGAAGAGACGCTGGAGGACGCGGTCCAGCGCGCGGTGAAGAACGCGGAGGAGGTGACCCAATGAGCATTTTCGTCGACGACGACACGGGCGTCGTGGTACAGGGGATCACCGGCGGGGAAGGCAAGTTCCACGCCGGCCAGATGATCGAGTACGGCACCAACGTCGTCGCCGGCGCGGTCCCCGGCAAGGGCGGTCAGGAGGTCGACGGGGTCCCGGTCTACGACACCGTCGACGAGGCCGTCGAGGCGGAGGACGCCGACGCGTCCGTCATCTTCGTGCCGCCGGCGTTCGCGGGTGACGCGATCTTCGAGGCGCTCGACACCGACCTCGATCTGGCGGTCGCGATCACCGAGGGCATCCCGACCCAGGACATGGCGAAGGTGAACAAGCGACTGAGCGAGGTCGACACGCGCCTGCTCGGTCCGAACTGTCCCGGGATCATCACGCCCGGCGAGGCGAAGCTCGGCATCCTGCCCGGCAACATCTTCGCCGACGGCAACGTGGGGCTCGTCTCCCGGTCCGGCACGCTCACCTACCAGGTCGTCGATAACCTCACGGAGCGCGGGATCGGCCAGACGACCGCCATCGGCATCGGCGGCGACCCGATCATCGGGACCTCTTTCATCGACGCCCTCGAAGCGTTCGAGGCGGACGACGAGACCGACGCGGTCGTGATGTGCGGCGAGATCGGCGGCGAGGACGAAGAACAGGCCGCGCGCTTCATCGGCGAGCACATGGACACCCCGGTCACCGGCTTCATCGCCGGCCGCACCGCGCCGCCGGGAAAGCGGATGGGCCACGCGGGCGCTATCGTCTCCGGCTCGGGCACGGGCACCGCACAATCGAAGATCGACGCCCTCAACGACGCGGGCGTCCCCGTCGGCGACACCCCGGAAGAGGTTGCCGACCACGTCGAGAGTTTCCTGTAGCTGAGCGATCGACCGCTCTCTCGGTGTTTCCGCCGTTTCGATCCCGTTTCCCGGTGTGTCTGCCGTTTCTATCCCGTTTCCCGGTGTTTTCGCTGTTTTCCTCGGTGTTTCCGCCGTTTCTTCCGATGTTTCCGCCGTTTCTATCCCGTTTACTTCCCGTCTCCGCAGCCGTCGAGATCGGGTGGCGGAGCGAAAGCTAAAATTACCAGTAGGATGACGTGCGTTCATGGATTCCGGTTCCGGCGACGAGCGCGACGGCCCGGGGCACGTCTTCTTCCGCGGGTCGAGCCCGGCCGGCGGCGGGCCGCGGCGGGTGCTCTTCGTCGACGACGAACCGGGCGCGGCGGACCTCGCGGCGACCCACGTCGACCGACTGGTGAACGGGGTCGAGACGATCACGCGAACGGCACCTGACGACGCGCTCGCGGTCGTTCGCGAGGAGCGCGTCGACTGCGTCGTCAGCGACTACGACATGCCGGGACGAGACGGACTCGAATTTCTCGCGGACGTTCGGACCGTAGACCCCGGCCTCCCGTTCGTCCTGTTCACGGGAAAGGGGAGCGAGGAGATCGCAAGCGAGGCGATATCCGCCGGCGTCACGGACTACCTGCAGAAGGGTAGCGGCCGCGACCGCTACGAGATGCTCGCGAACAGCGTCGAAAACGCCTTGGATCGGCGCAGAGCCGAACGCGACCTCCGGGAGGTGAACGCGAAGATCACCGCGATCCACGAGTTCGCGACCGGCCTCGCCTCGGTCGGAGACGTCGAGGAGGTGTTCGAGCGCGTCGTCGACGCCGCCGAGGAGATTCTGCAGTTCGACCGCTGCGTCGCGGCTCGCCGCCGAGACGACCGGCTCGTTCCAGTCGTCCTCTCCGAGGACGTCGGCGAGGACGAGGTTCGGACGTTCTCGCTCGGCGAGGGGATCGTCGGGTACACGGCCGCGGAAGGGCGGACCATGGTCGTCGACAACCTGAGCGTCGACCCGGCCGACCCGGACGAGTTGGCGGATCCGGAGAACCCCGGCCGACCCGATCCCGGTCAACCCGATCCCGGTCGACCCGATTCCGGTCAACCCGATCCCGGCGAGGTGGCCGCGCCCGTCGCCGACGACATCCGGTCTGCGATCAGCGTTCCGGTCGGCTCGTACGGGGTGTTTCAGGCCGTCTCCGACGGGTACGCCGCCTTCGACGACGGCGACGTGGAATTCGCGGAGCTGCTGGCCGCGCACGCCGCCGACGCGATAGAGCAGATCGAGACGGAGAGCGCCCTCCGCCGCGAGCGCGACCGGCTTACCGCGCTGTTCGACGACCTCCCGCTGCCGGCCGCGCGGACTGTGGCACTCGGACCGGAGGAGCGCCGCCTCGATGCCACGAACGGCGCGTTCGAGGAGACGTTCGGGTACTCGGCCGGCGAACATGACTACCACGAGGTCCGCGACGGAATCATTCCGAAGGGAGCTGACGGGGTCGACCCCAAAACCGCCTTCAACGGCGACGAACCGCCCCGCCGCGAAGTGCGACGCCACACGACGGGTGGGCTGCGAGACTTCATCCTGCACGTGATCCCAGTCATACGTCCGGACGAAACGGTTGTTTACAGCATCTACGCCGACATCGGCGAACAAAAGCGGATCGAGCGGACCCTGCGGAAGCTCCACGAGACGACGCGCGAGATGTTCCGCGGCGGGAGCCGCGAGGAGATCGCGGCGATCGCGACGCGGACCGCGATCGACATCCTCGAATTTCCGAGCAGCGCCGTGCGGCTGTACGACCCCGACCGGGAGGCGTTACTGCCGACCGCGATCAGCGAAGAGGCGACCGACGCACTGGGCGATCGCCCCGCGTTCGGTCCGGGCGACGGCCGCCTCTGGGACGCGTTCGAGCGCGGCGAGCCAATCGTCGTCGACGACCTCGACGTCGCAGACACCGTCGTCGAGTACGGCGATCATCGAAGCCTGCTCGTCGTGCCACTCGGCGACCACGGGGTGATGCCGCTCGGATCCCGCGAGCCGGGATTTTTCGACGACACCGCGGTCCAACTCGCGCGGGTGCTGGGGGCGAACGTCGCGGTCGCGCTCGATCGGGCCGAGCGATCCGCGCAGCTCCGGGATCGGGACGCCGACCTCAAGCGGGAGATCGATCGGTTAGAGAAGTTCGCCGGGTTCGTCTCGCACGACCTCCGAAACCCGCTCAACGTCGCCGCCGGCCGGCTCGATCTGGCTCGGGCGCTCGTCGACGACGAAGACGCGACCGAGGAACTCGAGCGGGTGGAGGACGCCCACGACCGGATGGAGGAACTCATCGACGACCTCCTCACGCTGGCACAGCAGGGGCGTACCGTCGACGACCCCGAGTCGATGTCCCTCGGCGACGCGGCCGAGCGCGCGTGGCGGACCGTCGACACCGCGGGCGGGATCCTCGACGTGCGCGACGAGGACGCCGCGATCGAGGCCGATCCCGAGCGCCTCCGCACGCTGCTGGAGAACCTGTTCACGAACAGCATCGAACACGGCGTCGAAGATGCCTCGGCCGAATCCGGGATCACCGTCTCCGTCGGAGCGCTCGCGGACGGGTTCTACGTCGCCGACAACGGGTCGGGATTCGACGTCGATCCTGAGGAAGCGACCGAGTACGGAACCTCGACCGAGCCCGACGGAACCGGGTTCGGGCTCGCGATCGTCCGCGAAATCGCGACGGCGCACGGCTGGAGATTCTCGATCGCCGACGCCGAGGACGGGACCCGCTTCGAGTTTCGGACGGACGCGTGATTCAACGCGTGCGAACGCGCGGCTCAAAGCGTGCGAACGGGTGAAGGGGGCGTGCGAACTGGTGGAGAGGGCGTGCAAACACGGGGCATCCCAACGGACGTCCGAGCGGGTGGCTGCGGCTGACAATATATAAAAGAGTCGTGGACGTGCGATACCGGCGCACACCCGGGCCACGGTTATGACCGGCTCGCCCGTGTTCATCGTGTATGGACGAAGGCACCCGCGAGCTGCTCGCGCCGCTCCCGCCGAGCGCCAAACTGGTCTACTACGTCCTCGACGAGGAGGGCCGGTTCGATCAGACCGGGCTCGCCGACGAGACTCGCCTCTCAACGCGGACCGTCCGGTTCGCGGTGGAGAAGCTCACCGACGTCGGGCTCGTCGAGGAGGGGCTGTGCCCCCGCGACGCCCGCCGCTCGGTGTACGCGACAGCCTCCGAGTCGGAGCGACCGACGGGATCCGGGACCGCATCCGAGGCCGAGACCGGGGAACCGGAAACCGCCTCCGATCCCGAGGCTGAGCCGCCGACGGCGACCGCGGTCGCCGAGGACTGACCCGAGTCGCCCTCTCCGATCCGTCGCGTTTTTGCCCCCGCGACCGGTAGTGTGCCCACTCGATGGCGACGTACCACATCGAAACGTACGGCTGTAGTTCGAACCGGGGTGAGAGCCGGGAGATCGAGCGTGCGCTCCGCGACGGCGGTCACCGCCCGGCAGCTGGCCCGGAGGACGCCGACGTCGCCATCCTCAACACCTGTACGGTCGTCGAGAAGACGGAGCGGAACATGCTCCGGCGCGCCGAGGAGTTGGCCGAGGAGACCGCCGACCTCGTCGTTACCGGCTGTATGGCGCTCGCGCAGGGCGAGATGTTTCGCGAGGCCGGAATCGACGCCGAGATCCTCCACTGGGACGAGGTCCCCTCGTACGCGCTCAACGGCGAGTGTCCGACGGTCACGCCCGACGCCGATCCGGTCCTCGATGGAGTCGTCGGCATCCTCCCCATCGCCCGCGGCTGCATGAGCAACTGCTCGTACTGCATCACGAAGTTCGCGACCGGTCGGGTCGACTCCCCTACTGTCGAGGAGAATGTCGAGAAGGCCCGCGCGCTGGTCCACGCCGGTGCGAAGGAGATTCGGGTGACCGGACAGGACACGGGCGTCTACGGCTGGGACACGGGAGACCGGAAGCTCCCGGAGCTGCTCGACCGCATCTGCGACATCGACGGCGAGTTCCGGGTCAGGCTCGGGATGGCCAACCCCGGCGGCATCCACGGGATCCACGAGGAACTGGTCGAGGTGTTCGCCGAAAACGAGAAGCTGTACGACTTCATCCACGCGCCGGTCCAATCCGGGTCCGACGATGTACTCGAGGACATGCGCCGACAGCACCGGGTCGACAAGTTCCGCGAGGTCGTCGAGACGTTCGACGACCGGCTCGACCACTGGACGCTCTCGACCGACTTCATCGTCGGCTTCCCGACCGAGACCGAGGCCGACCACGAGCGCTCGATGGACCTCCTCGAATCGGTCCGACCCGAGAAGATCAACGTCACCCGCTTCTCGAAGCGCCCCGGCACCGACGCCGCCGACATGAAGGGGCTCGGCGGCACGGTCAAAAAGGAGCGCTCGAAGGCGATGTCGGAGCTGAAGATGACGGTCGTCGGCGACGCCTACGAGTCGATGGTCGGCGAGACCTTCGACGTGCTCGTCGTCGAGGAAGGGACCGGCGACTCCGTGAAGTGCCGCGACTCCGCCTACCGGCAGATAATCGTCCAGAGCGCGACGGATCGCGGCGTCGACGTGGGCGATTTCCTCGACGTGGAGGTGACCGGTCACAACACCGTCTACGCGTTCGGCGAACCGACCGATGAAGGTCGAGCCTCCGAGGGCGAAGACCGCGCGGAGCCGACTCCGTCGTCGGCGTAGCCGGGGTCGTGGAGGCCAAGGCGACTTCTCGAAAGCTCGCCGTCGCAACGGCGGCATCTCAGCGCCTCGACAGTTCCAGGTCGCGCACCGTCGGAAGCTCCCAGCCGTAGGTGACGGCGGCAAGCCGGACGACGACGGTGACGGCCGCACAGAGGCCGGCGGCCGTGCTTCCGGTGCCGACGACGGCTCCGGCGAGGAAGTAGGTGACCCCGCCCAGCACGGCGCAGCTAGCGTAGAAATCTTCGAAGAGGATGAACGGCGCTCGGTCGAGGAGGATGTCGGCGAACGCGCCGCCGCCAACCGCGTTGATCGTCGCGATCGCGACGACGCCGAACGCGGAGAGTCCCGCCTCGGTCGCGACGATCGCTCCCGCGGTAGCGAACGCGGCGAGGCCGATCGCGTCCGACACCAGCGTGATCGGGTGAGTGTCCGGCGACGCGAGCACGACCTGTAACGCGATCGCGAGGCCGACGCCGATCAGCCCGAGACCGATCTCGATCGGCGACTGCAGCGCCAGCGGCGTCCGCAACACGAGGACGTCTCGCGTCGCCCCGCCGGCGAACGCCATCGCCAGTCCGACGATGGCGATTCCGAACAGGTCGAAGTCCTCGCGGATCGCCTTCGTCGACCCGACCAGCGCGAACGCGATCAGCCCGATCGTGTTCATCACCGCGAACGGGTCGCCGAACAGCACGAGGAGGAACTCCCGGCTCACGGTCTCCGTCCGACGGCCGAACAGTTGAATGTACCGTCGGCGGGCCCGGTCGCCACGGCACGCACCCGACGACGACCGACGACGACCGATGACCGACGACGACCGCCTACTGTTCCTCGTAGATCATCTCGACCTCGTCGGCGAATCGATCCAAGATGTTCCGTCGCTTCTTTTTCATCGTCGGCGTGAGGAGGTCGTTTTCTTCGGTGAATTCCTCGGGGACCAGCCGGAACTGCTTGATCCGCTCGTACGACTCGAACTCCCCGTTCACGCGGTCGATCTCTCCTTGGATACGCTCGCGGACTCGGTCGTCCCGGCAGATCGCCGTGCGGTCGTCCGGGAGGTCGATCCCGCGGGTCTCCGCCCACGCGTCGATCCTTTCGAAGTTCGGGACGACGAGCGCGGAGACGAACTTCCGCGAGTCGCCGAGCACGACGCACTGCTCGACGAACTCGTTGGCGGCGAACCGGTCCTCTATCGGTCCCGGCGCGACGTTCTTGCCGGTCGAGAGTACCAGCAACTGTTTGGCTCGCTCGCGGAACGCGATGTACCCGTCCGGGCGAAGCTGCACGATGTCGCCCGTGCGGAACCACGGCTCGTCCGCGGTGTCTTCGGCGGCCGCGGCGGCTGCGGCGTCTGCCGCGTCTGCGGCGGCCGCGTCGTCTTCGCCGGCACCGAGATCCCGCTCGTCGGGCGGCGTCCCCGCGACCACGGCGTCGTCGGGCAGCCGGTCAGCGTCGGTGAACGCCTCGGCGGTGGCCGTCGGATTGTTCCAGTAGCCGTCCGTCACCTGCGGGCCGCGAACCAGTAGCTCGCCCACGTCTCCCGGAACGTCCGCGACCTCCTCGCCGACGATGGTCCCGTCGATCGCGATCTCGGTGTCGACGACGGGCGGACCGATCGTGCCGACCTTCGGCTCCTCGGGCGGGTTGACGCTTATCACCGGCGAGGTCTCCGTGAGACCGTATCCTTCCAGAATGGGGAGGTCCATCGCGTGGTACAGCGCGCACAGCTCCGCCGACAGCGACCCCCCGCCCGAGATGAAGAAGTCGACGTTGCCGCCGATCGCCTCGCGGACCGACGAGAAGACCAGCCTGTCAGCGAGCGAGCGCTTCGCGTCGAGAACGGCTCCCGGGTTCTCCGTCTCGTGGTGAGTTCGCCCCACGTCGACCGCCCACGAGAAGATTCGCGCTTTCACCGGGGACGCCGAGGCCTGCTCGCGGATCGCGTCGTACAGCTTCTCGTAGACGCGCGGGACGCTCGTCGTCGTTGTCGGTCGCACGAGCCCGAAGTCCTCCCGGAGGGTGTCGGGGCTCTCGGCGTAGCCGACGGTCGCGCCCGCCGCGAACATCATGTAGTGGCCGGCCAGCCGCTCGAAGACGTGCGCGAGCGGCAGGAACGAGAGCGTCGTCGACTCCGCCGAGATCCCGGGGACCCCCGGGTCGCGGTCCGGTCGGTCGGCGAAGCGGCGGTAACACTGGGTGACGTTGTCGCGGAAGTTCGCGTGAGTGAGCCGGACGCCCTTGGGTCGGCCCGTCGTCCCGGAGGTGTAGATGAGGCTCGCGAGATCGTCCAGTTCGATCGCGTCGATCCACTCCTCGTAGGCGTCCGCGTCGAAGGCGTCGGCACCCAGCTCGTGAACCTCGCCGAGGGTGTAGACGTCGTCGAGGGTGAGTGTGGCGTCGCTGTCGACGTCGCTATCGTCGTCGCTGTCGACGTCGCTTCCGGCGATATCGCCCACGTCGCTCGGGTCGACGTCGTCGAACGTCACGACCGCATCGAGTCCGTGTTCGAGATCGTCGGCGACGGCGAACACCTCGTCGAGCAGTTCGCGGTTCTCGGCGACGACGACGGTCGCCTCGGGGTCCGAAAGCAGGTACCGCACCTGATCCGGCGATGAGGAGGCGTACACGGTCGTGACCGTCGCACCGGTGGCAAGCGCCGCGAAGTCGGTCTGGGCCCACTCCATCCGCGTCTGCGCGTAGAGGGCGACGCGCGTGTCGGCCTCGACACCGAGTTCGCGGAGTCCGGCGGCGAGGTTGCGAACGATCTCGCGCATCGCGGCGTACGTCACGTCACCGTACTCTCCCGCGGACGCCGGCGGGAGGACCCCCTCGGAGACCAGCGATCGGTCGTAGATACCTCCCTTGTACCGCTGGGCGAGCCGGTCGGCGTTCCGATCGGCCGATCGCTCGAACATTCGCGGGAGCGTCTCCCGCGCGACGACGTCGTCCGCGAACTCCCGTTCCGCCTCCTGCCAAGCCATACCACGACGGTTCAGCCGGACCATCATAAACGATACGGTAGTTTCGAGTTCATTCGTGTCTCTCGCGGAGCCGGTCGTTCGCGTCCGCC
>NZ_JBHSXI010000009.1:75370-163107 GCF_042662525.1 Halorubrum trueperi | reverse complement strand
ACGGATCCGGCCGTTCGCGTCCGCCACGGATCCGATCGTTCGCGTCCGCCTGGGATTTGTCCGGACCGTCGCCCGCAAGCGAGGGTTTAATTCCGCGAGCGCGCCAGGGTCGCACGTGGACCCCGATCGGATCCCCGCCGAATTTCCTGCGCCGAGCTTCCGCGGCGCACAGGAGCGAGCGCTCGCGGATATCAGCGACGCCTTCGCCGCCGGTAACGACGTCGTTCTCGTGCGCGCGCCGACCGGCAGCGGCAAGTCGCTCCTCGCGCGGGCCATCATGGGCGCGTCCAGTACGGTCGACGAGACGGCCCCGAGCGAGGCGACGGGGGCGTACTACACGACCCCGCAGGTGTCGCAGATCGACGACGTGGAGGCGGACGACCTGCTCGACGACCTGGCGGTGATCCGCGGGAAGTCGAACTACGACTGCATCCTCCCGGGCGAGCACGACACGCCGGTCAACCGCGCCCCCTGCGTCCGCCAGCAGGGGTTCGACTGCTCGGTGAAGCACCGCTGTCCGTACTTTTCGGACCGAGCGATCGCCTCCGGAAACCGGTACGCCGCATTGACGTTAGCGTACTTCATGCGCACCGCGGGCTCCGACGTGTTCCGCAAGCGCGACGTGGTCGTGATCGACGAGGCTCACGGGCTCGCGGAGTGGGCGGAGATGTACGCGACGATCGAGCTCTCCCCGGACCGCGTCCCAGTCTGGGACGAGGTGGGCGTCCCCGACGTCGAGGCCGACGCCGGCCCCGAGGAGGACGCGCTCGACCGAACCGCCCGGTTCGTCGCGTCCCTCCACGACGTCGCCAAGCGAGCGAAAGACGAGCTGACGGGTCGGCCCGAACTCGATCGCGAGGAAGTGGCCCGTCGGGACCGCTTACAGGAACTGATCTCCGAACTCGGGTGGTTCCTGGAGGACTACCGCGATCCGGAGTCGCCCACGACGTGGGTCGTCGACCAGCCCGACGGGGAGGGCGGGTCGCTCGCGATCAAGCCACTGGACCCCGCGCGGTACCTCCGGCACACCGTGTGGGACCGCGGGAACCGGTTCGCGCTGCTCTCGGCTACTATCCTCTCGAAGGAGGCGTTCTGTCGCGGCGTCGGCCTCGACCCCGCGAACGTCGCCCTCGTCGACGTCGAGCACACGTTTCCGCTCGAACACCGGCCACTGTACGACGTGACGCGGGGGCCGATGACATACGAGCACCGCGACGAGACGGTGCCGAAGATCGCCCGGCTCGTCGTTCGGCTGATGGCGGAACACCCCGACGAGAAGGGGCTGATACATGCGCACTCGTACGACATCGCCGGCCGTCTCGTCGAGAAGCTCGGGGAATTCGGCGTCGCCGCGCGAGTTCGCAGACACGGGCGCGCGGACCGGGACGCGGAGCTCGCGGCGTGGCGGGCGAGCGACGATCCGACGGTGTTCGTCTCGGTGAAGATGGAGGAGGCGCTCGACCTCAGGGACGACCGCTGTCGGTGGCAGGTGGTGTGTAAGGCCCCGTACCGCAACACCAACGACTCGCGGGTCGCTCGCCGTCTCGCGGACGACCAGTGGGCGTGGTACCACCGGACCGCGCTCCGAACCGTGATTCAAGCGTGCGGGCGCGTCGTCCGCGCGCCGGACGACTACGGCGCGACCTACCTCGCGGACGACTCGCTGCTCGATCTCTTCGAGCGCGCGAGAGCCGATACGCCGCCGTGGTTCCGCGACCAGATAGAGGCGATGACGACCCCGTCGCTCCCGGCGTTCGATCCCGCCGCCGCGCTCGCCGGGATCGACGCCGAACCGTCGGGACCGTCGCGGGCCGGCCGACGCCGCGGAGCCGCCGATGGACATTTGATCGGCGGGAACGGCGCGGATACGGGAGGGAGCGACGGGAGCGGCGACGGCGGAATTCGGAGCGAGAACCGCGCGGACGAGAGCACTGCGGGCGACGACGACGGCCCGTCCGACGAGAGATCCGATTCGAACGAGACGCGGACTCGGTCGGAAGCGGACGCGGAACGGCGGGCGAACCACCCGCTATCCGACGTGTGGGGCGACGGCTAGGCGATCCCGAAACGACGGGCGATCGGACGGACTATCGGCCCGGGACCCGTTCGACCGCTCGACGCGCCCCGACGCGGGCTCACAGGAGGCTAACGCCCCACGCCGCCATGGAACTCACCATGAGGAACGCGAAAAACAGCGCGAAGAACTGTTGTCTGTCCATGCACCGAGATCCGGTATAGACGGTGATAATTCCTGCGGGGTCGGCCGAGCGGAACCGCCGCTCGGCCGAGCGAGGAGTTGATCGGACGATCGAGAGTCACGCAGGGGGTAGCGATTATACACCGGCTCGCTGATCGATCGTCAATATATATCGTATAAGGTGTATCAGGCACCTCAATGATGTAGTAACCTTCATAAACCTTCACGTCACTACTGTTGATATGGCTACGAAGGGGCTGTCGAGTGCGCTGACGCTGTACGGGGCGCGAACGCTGACACTCTCCCAGGCGGCCGTACAGGCCGGTCTCAGCGAGGCCGAGTTCGTCGACCAACTCGAACGTCGCGGTATCGACGTCGCGGAGTCGGAGCGCGCGGCCGCGCTCGGCAACGAACGCGACGCCCGCGCCGACTGATCCCTGTTTTAATCTTCTTCAGACGCGTTTTCGTCCGAAACAGCGAGGCACTGAACGGTGCCTCTTGATCGATTGCGGGAGTAGGGATCACAGAGTGTTGGGGGGATCGGTTATACGTGAGAGAGTGGTGTTGCTGGCGGCGGTTTATATATCATTGACGGAGCGGTGAATCGTTGTGTGTCCGGCGTTGATTGCTTATAAATAATTGATAACGCGGCTAACACCTCCAAAGCCCCAGCCGCGAGGCGGACGCACGCTCGCTGTCGCCCGAAAATCAGAGATTTTCGGGATGACGAGAGAGCTTTGCTCTCTCGAACCACGCTCCTCAATCGCTCGTTTCACTCGCTCTTTGCGGTGCTTGTGTCGCCTGCTCCCGCCTCGCGACTGCCCCTTTGAGTCCCACCCCGCACCGCTCCGCACAGCACCTCACGCCTCCCCAGCCTCGTCGCCGGACTACGTCCGGCTGTCACCGGGCGAAGCCCGGTTGCCCGAGGGACTGTGTCCCTCGCTGTTCGAGGCCTGTCGGCCGCTCACCGGCGCGCCTCCGCCACGTTCCATTATAACAGTCGTCGCTGCCACGCTCATCGCTTTTAAATACCACGTCTCTGGCGACGGTCGGCGATCCCTACTCCCGTACTGGCTCGTCGCTGCTTCCGTATTTAAACAGAACCCACTCACTGTGTTTCCGTCGGCCTCGGACATCGCCGGAGTGGATCTAGTGAATCGTCGACTACTCCTCGGGGACGAGGTGGACCTCGCCGTCGTGTTCGAACGCGAGCACGGTGTCAACGTCGTCGCCGACGAAGTCGGGGTTTGGAATCGTCTTGGCCTCGTACGTGACCGGATCGAGCACCTGGATCGCGTTCTCGTCCTCGACGGTCACCACGGTCGTCTCCGCGGCGTCGTCCCGCGTGCCGAGCCGCGCCGCGTCCGGGGCCTCCGCGTCCTCGAAGTCGGACGCGTACGACTCGCCCGTGGCGAGCCGCACTCCCTGGAGCCGCCCGGCGACGCCCGTGACGAGGACCGGGCCGTCGCCGTCCTCGGGGTCGATCACCTCGCCTTCGGCGTAGCGAGGGAGCCGGACCGCGAACGTCACCCGGTACACCTCGTTGCCGTCGCCGTCCTCCGTGACGAGCGTGGGGTACGACTCGAAGCTGCCGCCGAGCCGCTCCGTGATCCGCGTCGCGACGTTCTGCGCGAGGCGGTTCGACGAGAGCTTGACGTTCGGGCCGTCGTCCGTCTCTTTGACCTCGGTGATGAACGCCTCGCGGTCGCCGTCGGCCTCCTGGTCGGCCACGTACGACTCGGCGATGGAGAGCGCCTCGGCGCGCTCTCCGGGCGTCAGTTCGCGGTCGTCCGCGCGCACTTGGACGATTCCCGCGTAGTAGCCGCCGGCGATCCGCCCGCAGCGGTCGCAGGTCCCTCGCGAGATCTTGACAGGGACGGTGACCTCCGCGGAGCGGAGCGTCCCGCGCACGACGCCCGAGAAGCGGCAGTGCATCCGAACGTTGTTCTCGTCGACCTGTTCGGGCTCGACGCCCCACTCGACGTCCTCCGCGTCGACGTGAACGCCGAGGGTCTCCGCGACTTCGTCGACGGCGACGTCGGTGTAGTCGCGCGCGCCGACGTCGCGCCACGACTCCCCGCGGCGGACCGCGCCGCAGCCGGAACAGACGAGCACCTCGATCCGGTCGGGCGCGTCGACCAGATCGAAGTCCTCGAAGTAGCAGTCGTCACACAGCAGCGCATCTCGCCCCCTCGGTTCGCCCGGAAGCGGCTCGCGACGCTCGGGGACGGCGTCGCCACAGCGCGGACAGAACTCCCGCAACTCGCTCATTACACTCGGATACGCCGAGGAGGCGTTTAAGCGGCGCGGACCGCGCTTGGACGGGCCGTCCGACCTCACCCGTGAAGGTGCGACCGCCGGTGATGTCGTTCCGCGGTGAATGGGGTCACCGTCACGGTCGGTCTGGTCGCGGGGACCGATCCCTCCGAAATGGTTTTTCGCGCGGGCCGTGAACGTACGCGTATGAGCGGGAATCCCGACGACGAACGACTCGAAGAGCTCCGAGAACAGAAGATGCAGGAACTCCGCGAGCGCGAACAGGGAGGCAGTGCCGACGCCGAGTCCCAACAAGAGGCCCAAGAGCGCGCCGACGCCCAACAGGAGGCGGTGCTCAAGCAGTACCTGACCGACGGTGCGCGACAGCGGCTCAACGCGGTCGAGATGTCGAAGCCGGAGTTCGGCGAGAAGGTGAAACAGCAGGTCGCGGCCCTCGCCCAGAGCGGTCGGATCCAGGGACGTATCGACGAGGACCAGATGCGCGATCTCCTGAAGGAACTCCAGCCCGAACAGAAGAGCTTCGATATCCGGCGGCGATAGATGGAGCTCGCGCTGCTGTACAGCGGCGGGAAGGACTCCTCGCTCGCCGCCCACCTGCTCGATCGGTTCTACGACGTGCGTTGCGTCACCGGAAGCTTCGGGCTCACCGACGACTGGGAGCACGCCGAACGCGCCGCCACGGAGCTCGGATTCGCGTTCGAGCGCGTCGATCTCGACCGCGAGGTCGCCGAGGAAGCGGCCGCGATGATGATCGCGGACGGCTATCCCCGAAACGGAATTCAGCGCGTCCACGAGCACGCTCTCGAGACGATCGCGAAGCGCGACGTCGACGCGATCGCCGACGGCACGCGACGGGACGATCGGGTTCCCACGGTGTCGCGCGCGCAGGCGCAGAGCCTGGAGGACCGCCACGGCGTCGACTACATCTCGCCGCTGTCCGGGTTCGGCCGCCACGCCGTCGACCGGCTCGTCGAGGCGACGTTCGACGTCCAGCAGGGACCGAGCGAGGAGGTCCCCAAGGCCGACTACGAGGACGAGCTCCGGACGCTCATCGCCGACGAACACGGGGAGGAGACGGTCGGCGAGGTGTTCCCGGACCACGATCAGACGTACGTGCACGGCCGGAACGACTGATCGGCGGGCCTGAGGCGGCCGGCACCGAGGCGGTCGTCCTCGGCTATCGCCCCGAAAGGATGCTTTCAAGCGGGCGCTCGCCGAATCGGCGTCCATGTACGAGGGACTCAAGGGATTTCGCGATTTCTACCCCGGTGAGCAGTCGGCCCGCCGCGAGGTGACGGACGCGATCGAGGACGCCGCGAGCCGGTACGGTTTCCGCGAGATCGCCACGCCCGCGCTCGAGCGGACGGAGATGTACGTCGACAAGTCCGGCGAGGAGATCGTGGAGGAGCTGTACGCCTTCGACGACAAGGGCGGTCGCGGCGTGTCGATGACCCCCGAACTCACGCCGACCGTCGCCCGGATGGTCGTCGCGAAGGGCCAGGAGCTCTCGAAGCCGATCAAGTGGGTCTCCACTCGCCCGTTCTGGCGCTACGAACAGGTCCAGCAGGGCCGCTTCCGCGAGTTCTACCAGACGAACATCGACGTGTTCGGCTCGTCGGCCCCCGAGGCCGACGCCGAGGTGCTCGCCGTCGCCGCCGACGCCCTCACCGATCTGGGCCTCACCGGCGACGACTTCGAGTTCCGCGTCTCCCACCGCGACATCCTCGGCGGGCTGGTTCGGGCGCTCTCCGACGATCCCGGCGCGATCGACGCGAAGGCGGCGATTCGCGCTGTAGACAAGCGTGCGAAGGTCGACGACGGCGAATACCTCGGCCTCCTCTCCGACGCCGGGCTTGACCGCGCGACCGCCCGCGAGTTCGACGACCTTATCGCGGGCGTCGAGACCGTCGACGACCTCGACGCCGTCGCCGAGGCGGGCGGCGAGGACGTCGAGGCCGCCGTCGAGAACCTCCGAAGCGTGCTCGCGGCCGCCGATGACTTCGGCGCGGGCGAGTTCTGCGACGTGTCCCTGACGACCGCCCGCGGGCTCGACTACTACACCGGCGTCGTGTTCGAGTGTTTCGACTCCACCGGCGAGGTGTCGCGCTCCGTCTTCGGCGGCGGGCGCTACGACGACCTGATCGAGAGCTTCGGCGGCCAGCCGACCCCCGCGGTCGGGGTCGCACCCGGCCACGCCACTCTCAAGCTCCTCTGTCAGCGCGCCGGCGTCTGGCCGGACGAAGAGCTGACCACCGACTACTACGTCCTCTCCGTCGGCGACACTCGCACCGAGGCGGCCGACGTCGCCCGCGATCTCCGCGCGCTCGGCGACGGCGTCGTCGTCGAGAGCGACGTCTCCGACCGATCGTTCGGCGCACAGCTCGGGTACGCCGACTCGATCAACGCGGAGACCGTGGTCGTCGTCGGCGAGCGCGATCTGGAGAACGGCGAGTACACGGTGAAAGACATGGCGAGCGGCGACGAGACGACCGTTCCGGTCGACGAGTTCCCGTCCGAGTCGGGTCGCCCGACCGACGAGGACTACGAGTAGGAGCCGGTTCGGGACTGATCGCGGTCCTCAACGGCTTTTTTGGACGCGCGCCGAAAACGTGGATGCGATGACCCCGATACCGCTGTCGACCGCGATGCCATCGGTCGAGATCGGTCTCCGCGTGCTCGCCGGCGTCCTCCTCATCCTGATCAACGCGTACTTCGTCGCTGTCGAGTTCGCGTTGACCCGTCTCAGGCAGTACCCCGAGTCGGAGATAGACACGCCGGGGCTTCGGCGCGCCTGGGAGATGACCGACGACCTCGAATTTTACCTGACGACCTGTCAGGTGTGGATATCCGGGACGAGCATCGCGCTCGGCATCGTCGCTGAGCCCGGGCTCGCGGCGCTTTTCGCCCCGGTCTTCGCGAACACGGCGCTCGCGTCCGCCGGTGCCGGATCGCTTCTGGGCTTTTTCATCATCAACATGGTCCACCTCACGCACGGCGAGCAGACGCCGACGTACCTCGGCGTCGAGCGCTCGAAGCAGGTCGCCGAGCACGGCGCGAGACCGCTGTACTGGTTCGCGTGGCTCATCTCGCCGCTGATCACGGTCGGCGACTGGGTCGCGAAGGCGACGCTGCGGCTGTTCGGCGTCGAGATGACCGGCGCGTGGACGGAGACCGAGGCTGACGTGCTCGAAACGCGCGCGGAGCTTCGGAGCCGGCTCGGCTCGATGATGGAGGAAGTCGAGCTCCCGAAGGAGCGCCGAGAGGAAGTCCTCAACGCGCTCGACATCGACGAGGTCGACGTGGCGGAGATCGCGACGCCCGCCGACGAGATCGTTTCCCTGTCGACGACCGCATCCGTCGAGGCCAACCTCGAATCGATCCGCGACACGCCGCACAGCCGGTTCCCCCTCGTCGGCACGGAGCTGACCGACTTCGAGGGGATCGTGTACGCTCCCTCGATCGTGAGTCACTTCGCCGAGCTTCGAAGCGGCGACCTGACATTCTCTGAGATTGCGGCCCCGCCGATGACGATCGCGGCGTCGACGAGCGTCAGCGACGCCTTCGACCAGTTCCAAGCGGAGGGGCAGGAGCTCGCGCTCGTTCTCCGGAACGACCAGGTCGTCGGGCTTGTCACCGCGACGGACACGCTGGAGGCGGTGATGGGACAGCTCGAAGATCCGCTCGACGCCGGCGATTTATAACCGGGTCAAAACGACCGCACTGTCGGCGTCTGCAAGGCTGTTTCGGCGCGTGCTACTCGAACGCCTCGCGCAGGAAGACGAGCGCTCCCCCGAGCATCGCGAGATTCCCGAAGAAGGCGAGCCGCTCGCCGCTCCTGTCGTCCGCGTCGGCGTTCCAGAAGTCGTGCATCGTCGCCGTCACGACCGCGAGGAACGTGACGGCCGCGCCGGTGGCGAGCCGCGGCAGTCGCCAGAGCGCGATCCCGACCCCGGCGGCGACCATCGTTCCCGAGGCGACCGGCGCGGCGACTTCCGGGACCGGGACGCCGGCCGATTCGGCGTACTCGATCGTGTCGTCCATGTCGCGGAAGTCCTCGGATGCCTGCGCGGCGAGTCCGATACCGAGCAGGACCCGACCGAGCCGAGAGGGCGCGGTGCGCCCGCTGCCGACCGTTTCCGTCGCGTCCGCGTCGTCTTCGCTCATGAGTCGAGTAACGGTAGCATGGAACATAACGATACTGGCGGGCGGTCTCAGGACACGATCACCAGAGCGACAAGAGGCGGTCACCGCGCCGTCGGCAACGATGTATACGCGAGAACGCCAGCGGTCGTCGATTCCGACGACGATCCGCTGGAGGCGGCCCGTTACCGATCCGGGGCGGGCGGCCGAAGGTCTCGCTGAAACTCGTCGAAGACGTCGAGATCCTCGGGGAGATCGTATTCGATCTCCCGTTCGTGCTGCCGGTCGGGGAGGCGACCGTCCTCCAGCTCCGCGGCGGCATCCTCCCATCCCGGCTTCACGCGGACGCTGCGGGCGGGCGATCCCACGACGACGTGGTGTGCGGGGACGTCGCCCTGGACGACCGAGCGCGCGCCGACAACGCTGTTCTCGCCGATCCGGCAGCCGGCCCGGACCATGGCATCGTAGGTGACGCGGGCGTCGTCGTCGACTCTCGTGTGGAAGTTCCGGACCTCGGTCTGGTCCACGAGGTCGTGATCGTGGCTGTAGAGGTGGACGCCGTCGGAGATGGACGCGCGGTCGCCGATAGTCAGCTTTCCGCGATCGTCGAGGTGGACGTCGTCGTGGATCACGACGTTGTCGCCGATCTCGATGTTGTGGCCGTAGGTGACGGAGATTCCCTTGAAAAAGCGGCAGTCGTCCCCGCACTCGGCGAACAGGTGGTTCCCGAGCATCTGGCGGAACCGGAGGGCGAACTCGACGTTGTCGGCCATCGGCGTGGCGTCGAACTGCCGCCAGAGCCACTGGAGATACTTCGACCGCTGGAATCGGTCCTCGTCCTTCTCGGCGTAGTACTCCGACTCCAGCGTCGCGTTACACGGGTCGTATCCCTGGAGACGGACGCGCTCGGCCTTCGAGACCGACTCGCCGTCCTGCCACGCGTCCCACCGCTCGCGATCCCCGTGCAGATCAATCAGCGTGTCCCGCACGACCTCGCAGGTGTCCTCGTCCGAGGAGAGCCGTTCGTCCACCTCGTCGATGAACGCCCGAACCCCGGCCTCCGCACCGTCGGGCAGGGACACGTGTCGCTTTGTCATCGTCGCCCCTTCGTCGGCATCCCCCAAAGGGATTCGGTTGTGCGGCGCGCGCGCAGCGGCGACGACTCCGCGACGAATTTAAAAATCCCCGCGCGATCCCGGTGCGTGGGGGAGACCGCACCCGCTAAGTGTCCCGATCCCCAACGTGGGGTATGCAGCACCGCGAACTCGGGAACTCCGGCGTCGAAGTCTCTGAGATCGGCTTCGGCGCGTGGGTCGTCGGCACCGACTGGTGGGGCGACCGGTCGGACGAACAGGCGGTCGGAATGGTCGCGGACGCGCTCGACGCGGGCGTCACCTACGTCGACACCGGCGACGTGTACGGCCACGGCGACAGCGAGGAGATTGTCGGGCGAGCGATCGCCGACCGACGCGACGAGGTCACGCTCGCGACGAAAATCGGCTACGACTTCTACAACAACCCGCAGGCCGGCCACGGCGAACTTCCAAAGGAGCTCGACCGCGAGTACCTCCAGACCGCGTTCGAGCGGTCGCTCGACCGGCTCGGCACCGACCACGTCGACCTGCTCCAGCTCCACAACGCGAACGTCGACGACGTCACGCCCGAGGTGCGAGACCTCCTCCGCGAGTGGAAAGACGACGGTCGCGTCCGCGCGCTCGGCTGGGCGCTCGGCCCCTCGATCGGCTGGCTCGCCGAGGGCGACGCCGCCGTGGAGTACGAGGAGTTCGACGCGGTCCAGACGGTGTTCAACCTGTTCGAGCAGCAGCCCGGCCGCCACTTCGTCGACGCGATTCGCGAGACGGGATCCGACACGTCGGTCATCGCTCGCGTCCCGCACTCCTCGGGACTCCTCAACGAGCAGGTGACGCCCGACACCGTCCTCGGGGACGGCGACCACCGTTCGCACCGACCCGAAGAGTGGTACGAGACGGGCTGGGAGAAGGTGGAGACGATCCGCTTCCTCGAAGATCCCGACCACGCCGGGAGGGATCGCACGATGGCGCAGGCGGCGATCCGCTGGCTGCTCGCCCACGACGAGGTCGCGTCCGTGACGCCCACCTTCCGCGACGGCGACGACGTCGCCGCGTGGAGCGCCGCCAGCGACGTTCCCGCACTCTCCGCGGACGAGTACGACCGGCTGGAAGAGTTGTACGCTCGCAACTTCGACGTCGACCGCGACGACGGGATGGACGTTCTCCGAACCTCCGTCGGCGGCGAGGACATCGAGGCCGCCGGCCTCGACAAGCGCGCCGCGTCGTACTGAGCCCCTCGAACGATCTCGACTTTTCGCGTCGACGTGCCGGTACCGAATCATCGGATCCCGAACAGCGTGAGTCGTCGACTCAGGAACCGCGTGGATTCGCTACTCGCGAACCGCGTGGAATCGGCGGCCCGCGAACCGCGTTCGCCGGACCCGTCGAAGCCGACTCGCGGGCGAGAGCCTCGGCCCGCAGCGCGGAGCGATCGCTCGGTGGGTGGAAGTGGTGGCTCGGTGGATAACCCTCATCACAAGGGGCTCAGTGGGGGTAACACGTCGTCACGGCCACCACCACGAGCGTGGTCGTCGCCACGGATAAACCTCTCGTGACGAGAGCAGCGCGAATCGCCAGCGGCGGCGGGCATCAGCGACGCGAACCGCCAGCGGCGACGACCGCTCACGTCGACGAACGGCCGCGCAGCGATCTGCTGCTCAGCGTCCGCCGACGAGTCGGTTCGCGACGAGGTCCTGGTCCGTCCGGATCCGGTCGGCGAGTTCGCTAACCTGCGATAACACGGGGAATCGCGGCCCGTCCGTCGGCCCGTACAGGTACTCGTAGAACGCGCGCTCCCTGTCCGCGTCGACCGTGGCGTCGGGCGTCAGCGGCGGATCGTCGAGCGCCGACTGTCGGTCGGCGGCGATCTCGTCGCACTCGCGTTCGAGATCGTCGAGCCGCTGCCAGACGTCGATGGCCGCGTCGGTCGGGTCCCGTTCGATGCCGTCGAGGTGTTCGAGGAGCCGACGACGCCGCCGATCGACGCCCGCCAGGTCAGCCTCGACGGCGGTGAGCGCGTCGAGTTCCGAGTCGATCGCGTCGGCCAGCGAGGACCGGGCGTCGACAGCCCGCCGACTCCGGCTGACGAGCGCCGACTGAGCGCCGGGAGAAAGGGTCCTGTTCGACGCCAGCGCGGTGGCCGTGTCCGGTCCCAACTCCGCCGCGAGGCTCTCCGGTATCGTCTCGTCGTACTCACGTCTGTAGTGCGGCAGCGACATCACGGTGTCCCGGTACGCGGCCAGCACCCGCCTGAGTTTCACGTCCGCACCGCCCATCCGATCCACGGTGCGCACGGCCGCGACCGGACCGTCGAGCGCCGTCGCCGTCGAGCCCGCAGGCACGGGCTCGAACGACGAGACGCGATCGGCGAACTCCTCGAACGCCTCGCGCTCGTCGAGCACCCGAGCGCGCTCGCGCCGACAGTCGGCCTTCGCGTCGCGAACGTACGCGAACGCGACGAACGCGACGAGACCGGCGATGACGACGGCGGTGACGGCCCCCGGCTCGCTCGCGAGATTCCCGATCTCACACGAGAGGCTCGTACACTCCGCTACCGCCGGTTCCTCGCTGGGTACTCGAAAGACCCCGGACGCCCCCGAACTCATGCTCATTGTATCCGGTTAACACGGCGCACGCACAAAGCGTTTGTGACCCGTCTCACGCGTTGATATGACGGATATCGTCGGACGGAATCGGCGGTTCGAGGGAGCTGGCTACTCGAGAACGCCTTCGTCGGTGATCACGGTGTCGACCATATCTATCGGAGTCGCGTCGTAGCTCGGGTTTTCGATCGTGACGCCCTCGACCGGCTCGCGCATCACCTCGACGGCGTCGCGGAACTCGTTCTCGAAGCGGAACTCCTCTATCGTCTTCGCCGCGGAGCCGACTGCGGTGATCGGAACGCCGAGCTCCCGAGCGGTGACGACGAGGGGGAACGTTCCGATTCGGTTGTAGTACGTGCCGCCGGTGATACACGTGATCCCGAGGAGGACGCGGTCGCACTCGCGGAGCGCGTATCCCATCGCGCTGTCGACGACCATCCGCGTGTCGACGCGTGACATCCCGGCGAGCACGCGGGCCGTCTTCCGACCGAGGGTGCGCGGGCGCGCCTCAGTGACGTACACCGTCAGGTGCGCACCGTCGCTCGCGGCGGTCTCGATGGCCTCCAAGACCGTCGTCGAGTAGTCGTGGACGAGGAGGGTGTCGCCGTCCTCGATGCGCTCGGCCGCGTTGGCGGCGGCCTCCCCTTTCGCCGTCTCGATCTCGTCCGCGACGCGGGCGATCACGTCCTCCAGGAGTTGCTTTCCGGCCTCGACGCTCGTCGCCTCGCCGACGATCGAGCGCTCGACCTCGCGCATCGCGTTGTGGAGGGCGGCGTGCGAGGGGTTCGACCGGCGCAATACGCCAGCGTTGTGTTCGAGATCGCGCTCGAATTCGTCGACGGCCGCGTACTCCCGGTCGAGCAGCTCCGCGAGCGACCGCGTCGCCTTCACGGCCACCGCCGACGTGCTGTGGGTCCGCATCGCCCGGATCTCGGCGACGGTCTCGTCGATCATACGTGAACGGTCGTCGTCCCAATTAAAAGGGGTTCCGGGGTCTCGGAAAGTGGCCCCGTCGAAGTGCTACTCACCCGTGAAGAACGCAACTGCGACAGGCGTTCACCAACGACTCTCGATCGATTGCGGGAGTGAGTATTGCAGACCGCTGCCGGCGACGTAGTATTTAAAGGCGCGAGCGCGACGGCGACGACTACTAATAAATGAACGTACGGTGGCGCACGCCGTGAGCGGGCCGAAGGCCCGCGAACGACCGTGCGAGGGACGCCGCGAGCGAAGCGAGCGGCGAGGCTGGGGAGGCGTGAGGTGCGGGGCGGTTGCGGTGCAGGTGGGATTCAAAGGGGCAGCCGCGAGGCGGGCGCAGGCGACACAAGCACCGCAATGAGGGAGCGAACGGAGTGAGCGACCGAGTGAGGAGCGCAGCGAGCGTGCGCC
Organism: Halorubrum trueperi; assembly: GCF_042662525.1. Taxonomy (NCBI): domain Archaea; kingdom Methanobacteriati; phylum Methanobacteriota; class Halobacteria; order Halobacteriales; family Haloferacaceae; genus Halorubrum; species Halorubrum trueperi. The sequence goes on along the minus strand of NZ_JBHSXI010000009.1, from coordinate 149,410 downwards.
CGACTCGCGGCTGGGGCTTTGTAAGTGTTCGCCGAGCCAGCACCGATTTATACCCGAGCGGCTGGGGCTTTGTAAGTGTTCACCGCGCCAGCAACAATCACTTATAAACACTCACCGCCAGACACACAGCAATTCACCGCGCCAGCAACGATATCTAAACAGCCGCCAACAACACCACATGTTCACTTATAAACGACCACTCCTCCGAATTGACATACTCACTCCCGGAATCGCTCGTCGATGTTCCGGTAGTCACTCGATGTCTGGTGATCGCTCGCCGGCCGGGACGACGATCTCCAGCCAGTTCTCCTCGGGCGGGAGCGGACAGGAGAACGTCTCGCTGTAGGCGCAGAAGGGATTGTACGCGAGGTTGAAATCCAGCACGACGTCGGCGGTGTCCGAGAGATCGTTCTCCGGTTCCAGCTCCATGTACCGGCCGTGGTGGTACGTCTGCTGGCCCGTCGTCTTGTCGCGGAAGGGGACGAATATCGCGCCGTCGTCGCCCTCCTGTCGGTAGCCCGCGAGGGTGTGCTCCTCCCCTCCGATCTCGAACGCGAACGTGACGATCCGGAGGTAACGAACCGGGTTGCTCGCGGTCGTTTCCATCTCGACGGGCTCCGGGTCATCGTGGACGGTCACTGTGGCCTCGACGCGGTAGTCCGGATCGGGATCGAAGTACGCGAGACCGTCGAAGCCGTCGCGGAGCTCCGGCGGGATCGGCGACTGCGGGTGCTCGGCGAAGAACTCGTCCTTCTCGCGGCGGTTCGCGCGGAGCCGCTCGGCGTAGTCGTCGCTCATACCAGCCCGGAGGGCTGCGAGCGGTTTCAGGGTCGCGGTTCGGCGCGTCCGCGGCGGTGGCTCTCTTCGCGCGGAAATCAGAGCGCCTGGAGGTCGGCGAGACACTCGTCGAGGTCCCGGGTCGACGTCGCCAGCGAGAAGCCGTCGACGCGCGCGAGATCGGCCGCGTGGGGCCACAGGTCGTCGCCCTCGATCCCGTGAAGGACGACCGCGTTCGGCGTCGGGCTCACGACGCGCAGCGCGACGAGCGGCGACTCGCCGCGGGTCACCCCCGTGAACACGAGCGCGCGGTTCGTCGACTGACCGTACAGCCGGTAGAACTCCTCGCTCGACAGCCGGGTTATCGCCTCGATGGAGTTGATGACGGTGTGGCCGTTCACGTGATCTCGATCGCCGCGGACGATCTCCGTCGCGCCCATCGCCTCGTAGAACTCCTCGAGCGGAACCGCCGTCGAGTACTCGCGGAGGTCGTGAACGATGTCGCTCTCGAACCCCGCAGACAGCACCCGGGCGTACTGCCTGAGTCGGCCGCCACCGCGACGTTCGTCGATATCCAAGAGGCCGTCGACGGTGCGTCGCACGACACCGATTCCGGGGCTCTCGCGCCGACCGCTCTCGTAGTCGGATATCACCGAGGAGGAGACGTCGAGCTGGTCGGCGAGTTCGGTCTGGGAGACGTCGAAATCGGTTCGCCACTTCCGGAGCGTCGCCCCGGGGTCGTCGCTGAGCGTTATCTCGCCGGCGATCCGACGGGAGAGCTCCTCGCGTGCGTCGCTCATTGAACGATCCGAGGACCGAACGCCGCAAAAGGCTACCGAAACCGGGGTTCGTCGGTCGTCGACATCGAACGCCGAAACGGCCGATTCCGACGACTCACAAGAGGCCGCAGACCCAAACGACGCGCCGTCGAACTCACTCGACGGACAGCGAGTAGACGATGACGCCGAACCCGATCGCGGTCAGCAGGCTGTTGATCGCGATCCCGACGGCGAGGTCCGCGCCGATGATCTGGTGGGAGACGCCCCCGATCAGTGCGCCGACGGTGACGATGCCGAATCCGATCCCGAGCGCGCGGAGGGAGGGATCCCCTGTCCGACCGTACGCGCGGAGCGCGTAGTAGGTGATGCTGCCACCGAGCAGGAGGATGGCGGTCTTTGCGACGATGATGATCAGGTCGATGTGGGTAGTCATGTTTCCTCGCGTAGCTCCGACCACAGGTCGGCCAAGCGTTCGTCCCGGCTGCGCTCCGGACGGATGAACTCCACGTCGAAGTCCCGGTCGCCCTCGTCGTCGTCCCCGTCGCCGATCGAGACGATGACGCTCTCGAACGAGACCGAGTAGCGGGTCGTGTGCTGTCCGTCGCGCCGGATATCGGTCGATTCGGTCAGGAGGGAGGCGTCCGTGAGCAGCTCCAGTTTTCGGTACGTCGTCGACAGGGGAATGTCGCACTCCTCGGAGAGGTCGCTCGCGGTCTTCGGTTCGGAGAGCGCCGAGACGATCCGCCGTGCGGCGTCGTCGGCCAGCGCGTCCAGCACGTCGCCGACCGGCGGCGGATCCTCCTCGCGCGACGGGTCCCGCACCATACGTGACGGTTCGACCCCCGGAACTTAAACCATCGAGCTTCGGAGCGGCGCGGTTCGAACCCCGACGCTCTCCGCGGCGGCACACGCCGCCGTTTTTGTAGGTGGCTTTCGTACGTCGGTCCGATGGATTCGTGGAAGCGTCGCGTCGTCGGGTACTCCGTCTTCGTCTTCGCCGTGCTGATCTCCACCGCCCTCGCCTATCGCTGGGGGATGCGGGTGTACGAGGGCGAGGCGCGGACGCTGATCGAGGCGCTCCGGTTCTCGGTCGAGATGTTCTCCACGACGGGGTTCGGAGGCGACGCGCCGTGGGAGAGCCAGCAGATGAACGCGTTCATCGCGGTGATGGACCTCGTCGGCATGGTTCTCCTGATCGGGGCGCTTCCGGTCGTGGTGACGCCGCTCCTGGAGGCGGCGTTTTCGACGACGGTTCCCCGAGAACTGGACGAGCAGCACGCCGATCACGTCGTGGTCTGCTCCGACACCTCGCGGTCCGCCGCGCTCCTCGACGAGTTCGACTCGCAGGGGATTTCCTACGTGGTCGTCGAGCCGGACGCCGAGCGCGCGGTTGACCTGTACGAGGCGGGACACGCCGTGATCCGCGCGGATCCTGAGTCGACCGCGGGACTGCAGGGTGCCCAACTGACCGACGCACGCGCGCTGGTGACCGACGTGTCGGACCAAGTCGACGCGAGTATCGTTCTCGCCGCGAAGGAGTTGGCACCAGACGTCCGAGTCATCAGCGTCGTCGAGAACCCAGAGCGCGAGCGGTACCACCGGCTCGCGGGTGCCGACGATGTCCTCTCTCCGCGATCGCTGCTCGGTGAGAGCCTCGCCGCGAAGGTGACGACGGCGCTGCAGACCGATCTCAGCGAGGCCGTCACGATCGGCGACTCCCTGCGGCTCGCGGAGGTGTCGATACACCACGGAAGCGGGCTGGCCGGCTCGACGCTAGCTGACAGCGGGATAGGCGAGCGGACCGGCGTCAACGTGCTCGGCGCGTGGTTCAACGGTGAGTTCGAAGTGGCACCCGCCCCGGACGCGACGCTGACGGCCGGGACGGTGCTTCTCGTCTCCGGGCGTTCGGACCAACTGGAGCGGCTGGTCGACCTGAGCAACTCCGCCACCCGCCGGTTCGGTGCCGGCGAGACGGTCGTCGTCGGGTTCGGACAGGTCGGCCGCACCGTCACCGAAACGCTCGACGACGCCGACCTCCCGGTGACGGTCGTGGATCGAGCCGAGGCCGAGGGCGTCGACGTGGTCGGCGACGCCACGGAGCCCGAGACGCTGATCGACGCCGGGATCGAGGACGCACGGACGGTCGTCCTCGCGCTCCCTGACGACACGACCACGGAGTTCACGACGCTCGTGATCCGCGATCTCGCGCCGAACGTGGAGATCCTCGCGCGGGTCGAGGAGAGCGCGAGCGTTCCGAAGATGCACCGTGCGGGGGCCGACTACGTGCTCTCGCTGGCGACGGTCACCGGCCGGATGTGCGCGTCCACGGTCCTCGCGAAGCGAGACGTCTTGTCCCTCAATCAACAGATCGAAGTCGTCAGAAGTCGCGTCCCTCGGATCGCGGGCCGGACGATCGGCCAAGTGAACGTCCGCGAGCGAACCGGCTGTACCGTCATCGCCATCGAACGAGGCGAGGAGATCGTCACCGACATCGGCCCGGACACGCGGATCGAGGGCGACGACGAACTCGTCGTCGTCGGCACGGACGAGGGGATCCGGGAGTTCGAGCGCTCGTTCACCTGAGAGGGAGGAACCGCGACGGCGACCGCAACCGTGACCGCGACTGCGACCGTGACCGCGACTGCGACCGTGACCGCGACGAGAGGTGATCGCCGCGTCTTCGTTGCCCACCGGCGCTTCCCGCACCGTCGTCCGCTGGCGCTTCCCGCATCGTACCACGCCGATCGGCGGTACCAGGGCTCTCTGAGCCGGGACGAGTCGAACGCTTCAAGTATTCGCTGGCTGTTCGTACCTGTATGAAAGACCAGGGACGCTCCACGCGCAAGCGCACCGGCGGCCGACTCAAGCACGCCTCGAACAAGAAACGCCACCAGCTCGGGCGCGAGCCCGCGGAGACGACCGTCGGCGAGACGCGGGTCCAGTACATCGACTCCCGCGGCACCGAAACGAAGGTCCGCGCGCTCTCGACCAACGTCGCGCAGGTCGCCGAGGGCGATGAGGTCTCCGAAGCGGAGATCGAGAACGTCGTCGACAACCCCTCGAACGTCAACTACGCCCGCCGAAACATCATCACCAAGGGCGCAGTCATCGAGACGTCCGCCGGTCGCGCCCGCGTCACCTCGCGCCCCGGTCAGTCCGGACAGGTCAACGCGGTCCTCCTCGACTGAGCGGATACCGGCCGTCCGGCGGTCGACCCTCCACCCGACGACCGACCGACGACCGACGACTGACCATCTGCCGACGACCGACGACTGACCATCTGCCGACGACCGACTCTCCGCCCGAACCGCCGTCCGTTTTCTGAACGTATTTATCCGTACCCGCCGATCGGCGACGCGTGTACCTCGGCGTCGACGAGGCCGGCAAGGGACCCGTGCTCGGACCGATGGTCGCGGCAGCCGTGCTCGCCGATCCGGAGAGCCTGCCGGACGACGTCGACGACTCGAAACGGCTCTCCCCGGCGCGGCGCGAAGCGATCGACGCCGAGATCCGCGACAGCGACGGCGTCGCCCTCGGCGTCGCGTTCGTCACGCCCGACGAGATCGACCGACCGGACACCGACATGAACACGCTCACCGTCAGCGGACAGGCCCGTGCGGCGCGGATCGCGCTCTCCGGGGTCGTGGCCACCGATATCGATGAGCCGATCCGCGCGGTCGCCGACGCGGGTGACACGAGCGAGGAGCGGTTCGCCAGCCGCCTGTCCGAGTTCATCGAGACGGGAGACGACAGCGACGACGGGTTCGTCGATCTCCCCGCCGTCGACGTCGAAGCCGCCCACGGCGCAGACGAGGACGATCCGATCGTGGGCGCTGCGAGCGTCGTCGCGAAGGTGGCCCGCGACGCGCGGATGTCGGCGATCGACGCGAGATATCCCGACTACGGAGGCGCGGGGAGCGGCTATCCGAGCGATCCGACGACGCGGTCGTTCCTGCGCGAGTACGTCGCCGACCGCGGCCAGGTCCCCGACTGCGCTCGTCGATCGTGGGCGACCTGCGACGACGTGCTCGCGGCGGCCGAACAGTCCGGCTTGGACGAGTTCTAGAGGAACCCGGCGGCCGCCGCGCTCACGGCGTCTATGAACGTTTCCCAGACGGAGAAGCCGGCCACGATCGAGAGCAGGGTGTCGACGCCGAAGAACGCGAACAGCACCGCGGACGCGAGGTGCGCTCGCCGCATATCGAAGCGGTGGGCGAACGTGTGAAAGAAGTAGGCGTTCGCGAGGCTGATCGGGATGATCGCGAGCATCTCGCCGACCCAGATAGCGGAGGTCGCACCGTATTGCACGGCGAGCCCGATCGTGACCAACTGGGTCTTGTCGCCGAACTCGCCCGTGGCGGTGAGCACGAATATCGGCAGGAAGCCGCCGAACGACCCCGCGTACCGATCGAGCGGTCCGGGAAGCGGCACTGACTCCAGCGCGTCGACGGTGCCCTCGGCCGACGACGGATCGATCTCGGCATCGGACGTCCCTCGCTCCGACGGTCGACCGGGCATGGACGCGTACAGCAGGTACGCGAACGCGAAGAACAGCGCCGCGGTCACGGCGTCGAGCGCGACGCCGGGGAGCACCGACTGCAACGCCCGTCCGAAGGCGATTTCCACCGCCGTCCAGCCGGCGAACGCCGAGCCCGCGGCGGCGACGACGACCTTCGGGTCGTACCGCGTCGACAGCGCCGCGATCATGAACTGGACCTTCTCGCCGGGAAGGACCGCCAACTGGGCCACGAACGCGACGACGAGGATCTCGGCGTAGGCGGTCACGCGCAGACCACCCGGAAAACACGGCCCGCCGACGGCAGGCGCTCACGACCGAGGAGCTGTCGTTCGTCGGCGTTCGGAGTGGCGTCGTTCACGGGGTTCGCTCGCGGCGATCGGGGCGAAATACGTCCGGATCGAACCGATCGGTTCGTCGAATGTTTGTTCGGGGAATCGGCGTCTGGAACCGCTGGCGCTGGGGCAGTCTGGCGCTGGGGCAGTCCGGCGTTCGTTACCGGACCGTCAACAGGCGACGCAGGATGTCGCCGTAGGCCGGTCGGGTGATCAGGACGCCGATCAGGACGCCGAGGATGGTGAAGATCGCGAATCCGGAGAGATCTCCGAGCGAGAGCACCATCAGCGGCGACATGGCGACGATCGTCGTCGCGGCGGCCGCGCCGATGACCCAGAACGCGCGCCGGAACCGGGAGTTAAACACCGTACGGGAGTTCACCTCGCCCTCGCTCATCACCTCGTCGGCGATGATCACGAGGTCGTCAACCCCGGTCCCGACAACCGCGATGAAGCCGGCGATTACCGCTAGCTCGAGGGGGTAACTCACCAGCGCGGCGAACCCGAGCAGCGCGTACACCTCCGCGAGCGCCGTGACGATCATCGGTAGCGCCACCGCGGGCTCGCGGTAGCGGAGGAACACCATCCCGGCGACCGCGAAGATGGCGAGGACCCCGGTCACCAGCGAGTAGTTCTTGTAGTTCTCACCCTGCGTCGCCGAGATGGTACTGGAGGTCCCCTGTCCGCTGATATCCAGCTCTGCCGGGAGCGCGCCGGCGCGCAGATTGACGGAGATGGTCTGTGCGGTGGAGAATTCGTTCGTGGTCAGTTCGAAGTTCCCGGTGTCGGCCCACGCGCCGCGGTCCATGCTGGACGCGAGGTCGGGATTCATTCCGAACGAGTTGACGACTTCGCCGTCGACGGTGAGCAGGAGACACGGCTTGCTCACGTCGTCCGGGTTCTCCCCGTAGTCGCACACGTCCCGCTGGTCGTCGGTATACGCCGACGCGAATCCGCGGTCCGCGACGGACTGCTGGAAGCTGTGGGCCGGCGACTGCTCGCCGTCTGGTGCCGTGTTCCGAACGGTCACCGGTACGTACGCACGGGTGGTCCCCTCGCGCTCCGCGGCGGTTCCGATGTTCTCGAAGTCGTCTTGCGTCAGCACGGCCTCCTCGATCGCGGTCCCGTTCTCGGTGGGATACGCGATGTCGATCTGGACCGTGCCGCGCTCTTGGAGCAGCGAGACAACGTCGTTTCGGTCCTCGCCGGGCACCTCGACGAGCATGAAGTACTCGCCGGTGACCGACTGGACCTGCTGAACGCTTCCGCCGGAGAGGCCGGCCTCGTTGATCTTCCCCGTTATGATGCTTTCGGCGAGGTCGCGGGTCTCCTGTGTCACGCCCGAACGGATGTCGCCGTACGCGTAGCCAGAGGCGTCCATCGCTGCTCGGAACTGCGCTTCGCTCACCGACGAGTCGGTGACCTCCACCTCTCGTGCGTCCTCCTCGACGTAGGTCCCCACGTCGCGGATCGAAACGCCGTCGAGCTCGGCGGCGACGTTCTGTTCGACCGTGTCGGGTTGATCGCCCCCGAAATCGACGCCGGTCGCAGTGTGGCCGAGAAGCGGTGCGCGGACCCGCGTTCCGCCCGCGAGGTCCAACCCGTACTGAAGGTTCGTGACTCCCTGTTGCGCTTCGCTCGCGTCCTCCCCAGGGGCGGTCTGCGGACCGAACTGCGGCGCGAACAGGGCCACGGTCGCACCGAGGACGACGACCACCAGAAGCAGGATCCGCCAGTTCTTTTTGATCGGCTCTAACATCAGCGCTTCACCCCCTCGAACTTGTACCAGCGAAGCAGCGAGACGTTCAGCAGGTACGTGTTCATGAGGTCGGCACAGAGCCCGACGGCGAGGATAATACCGATGTTTCGAAGGAGGTCGACGCCGAAGAGGGTCGCGACGATGGCCATGACGATCATCGCCGCCATCGACGTGAGCGTCATCGTGACGCCGGTCCGCATCGCGCGGCTCACCGACTCGTAGAAGCCGCCGGTCCGACGCAGGACGGAGTTGTTCAACAGGATGTCGGAGTCGACGCTGTACCCGATGATCATGAGCAATGCCGCGATCGTCCCGAGCGTCATCTGGATCCCGAGGAGGTTCATCACCGCGATGGGGATGACCAGGTCCGAGAACGCCGACGCGACGACCGCGATCGACGGAATGAACGTCCGGAACAGCGCGAACACGAGCACGCTCATCCCGAGGAACGCCAGCGCGACGCCGAATATTGCGGTCTGAGCCGTGTCGCTCGCGAAGCTCGGCGAGACCTGATCGACGGCGGTCGTGTTCAGATCGGATTCGTTCGCCTGCCTGTCGAGACTACCCGCCAGGTCGTCGGGATCGTCGTCGGCCGCGCGGAAGGTGACGACGTACACGTCGTCCGCGGGGATCGACCGGATCGAATCGGGCTGTCTCTCGAACTCCGTCCGGATGCGTTCCTCGACGCCGTCGCCGTCGTCGGCGATTCGGAGCTCGACGCCGCCCGTGAACTCCAGCCCGAGATCCGCCGGCGCGCCCGTGACGAGATACCACCCGCCGATAATCGCGAGCGCGAGGACGAGGACCGCGAGCGGGATCGCCACGAGCTGCCGGTTCGAGTACTCTGTGTAGTTGATCTCCGGTACCTCGATCGCTACCATAAATACCGGTTCCTGCGCGGGCGTGAATAAGCCTTCTCACTCGTTCGCCCGTCGTCAATGATCGCCCCCTCCTTTGCCGGCTTCTCACCGACCTCGTCCTCGTCTCACCGCCCTCATCCCACCGCTCTCGCCGTCAGGGCAGGTACCGCACGCTCACAACGCCCGGTTCCGACCGGATCTCGACGCGGTTCACGCCCAATCGAGCCGCCCGCGAGAGCGTTCCCTCGCGATCCTCGAGCACGTCGGCGACCGCGTCCTCGGTGTCACTCTCTGGCGGCGTCAACACGTGTATTTCGCCGACGCCCGCTCGGGGCTCGCGGGCGAGCGCTCCCGCGTCAGACTCCTCGGCGAGCGCTCGCTCGTGAACCGTCGGCGGCTCCTCGCTCTCCTCGATCGAGAGCGCTCGACGCTCGGCCACCTCGATCACCTGGTACGTGACCTCCATCGGCGGGTCGAGCGCCACGGTCGCCTCGACGGCGTCGTCGACGTCGAACCCGGGGTTCGAGCTCAACGTGTGTACCTGCCCGTCGTGAACGTCTTTCAACACCGCGGAGTCGCTCTCGACGTGTGTGACGAGGAACGTGCTCTCCTTCTCGTTCGTGCGCTCCGTCTCGGCAGTCATTGCGTCACCGTAGACGGTCAGCCCTTTTCCGGGTTTCGAGCCGCGTCTCATCGGATACCGCCGCTCCGTTCGGAACGGACCGCCGAAGCGCTACTGCGCGTCGTCTGCCGACGATTCGATCGCTTCCGTCTCCGACCCGCCGCGTTCGCGGAGCCGGAAGTGAATAGCGAAGACGACGATTGCGGCCGCCATCGGCGGAACGATACCCGCCGCCCGCGGGAGGGCGTAGAGCGCGCCGAGGACGACCGACTCGGTCGGGTCACGAAGATCCGCCGGCGCGGAGACGACCAGTCCCGCGTACAGCGAGGCGAGGAAGAGGAACCCGCCGTAGGCCATCTTGCGGTCGTAGCCGTCGGCGACGGGCTCACCGCGCCGGTGACGCCGCGCGACGAACAAGAGCGGGGCCAAGAGCGGCGCGACCGCGGCGAACCCGCCGACCACGAACAGCGACCGCGAGAACAGGAACGTCCCGCTCTGGACGCCCACGGTCTCGCCCATCCAGACGACGAGCGCGAGGGTGACCACGGTCGCGATGAGCCCGGCCGCCAGCGCCCCCACGACGCCGTACAGTCGCATGGTCCACGACTCGGTGTGTCGAATCGCGTAGGGGATTGCACCGAACACCCCGCGGTAGCTGTCTGCCATCGCCCGGGATACGGCCGACGGCGAATTAAACCCCTCGTCGCGGACGCGATCGACACCTCTTGTGGAGTTCGAAACCACCCGTGGAGGTTCGATATCGTCCGTGGAGGTTCGACACCGTCCGTGGAGGTTCGACACCGTCCGTGGAGGTTCGACACCGTCCGCGGACGTGACTCTTTATACGCGTGGCGGAGACGTGCTCACGTGGGCCTGTACGACACGTACCTCTCGATTCGCCACCGGTTCCACGACGGCGACCCGCCCGAACACGTCGCGATCGTCATCACCGAACGCGATCTCCTCGTCGACGGCGCGTTCGACACCCTCTCCGAGGCGCTCGGGTGGGCGATGGAGTACGGCGCGGAGCGCGTCACCGTCTCGGTTTCCGTGCTCGACGAGTCGGTGGTTCCGACGCTCACGCGAGAGCTTCGGCGGCTCGACGCGCCGGCCCCGTTCGTCGTGCGCGGCCCCGACGACGCCGAGGAGTCCGAGGCGGGAGCCGCCGACACGGCCGCCGACGTCCCCGTCCGTATCACCGTCGGGCTCGGCGGAAAGGCGGAGTTCGCGGCCGCAGTTCGCGAGATCGCGGGCGACGTCGACGACGGGACGCTCGATCCGGCGTCGATCGACGCAGACGACGTCGCCGACCGGCTCGTGTTCCCCGAGGAGCCAGATCTCGTGATCAAGACCGGCGCAGAGCGGCTCTCCGACTTCGCGATCTGGCAGTCGGTGTACGCCGAACTCTACTTCACCGACGTGAACTGGCGAGACTTCAGGAAACGAGACTATCTCCGGGCGGTCATCGATTTCCAGGACCGGCAGCGGCGGTTCGGAAGGTGACGGAACCGGGTCAGTCGGCCCAACCCCGTCGGCCGCCGCCGAACTCCGATCGGATGGCTCCCGGGTCGCGACACCTCACCAGCCGGACTCCTGCGAACGGCGTTTCACCGGACGAGCTGCAGGAAGCGACGTCTCACCAGACGAATCCGAACAGCACCCAGAACGTCACCAGCGCGCCGACCGTCGAGAGGATCGGTACGACGTTCTGCATCAGGACGACGCGGGCGCTCGTCGTCGGGTTGAACAGGTCGGCGGCCGACGGAATGTCGGCCGGATCACCCTCCCCTATCGCCGGCATCTCGTCGGCCTTCAGCGCCCCGACGGAGACCGTCGGCTCCTTCTCGCCGCTGATCCCTTGGCGGACCGTGACGGTCCGGGTCGCGCGTCCCCAGCCAAGCCCCACGATCGACATCGTCGCGATTATCACGAACGACGCCGGGATCCCCACCGCCGAGAGGCTGATGACGATCCCCGACGAGACGCAGGCGACGACGATCGCCGCTGTCAGCGGGAGGTCGGTGATGTCGTTCCCGAGCGTGTCGAGCGTCCGGCGGGCGATCGTGAACGCCCCGACCGCGACCGAGGCGCTCCCGAGGAGGATCATCGGCGTCATCTCGACGTTGTCGAGCGCGACGAGCGGCGCGATGGCGTTCGCGATGTTGGAGGTGCCCGAGGAGAACGCCATCAGACAACCGATGGCGATGACGACGATCCCCCCGACGAGCTCGCGACGGGTCGTGTTCGGTCCCGGGACGGGCCGCGGAATCAGCCCCGATCGGTCGAGTTCGAACAGGGCCCCGTCGGTGCTCTCGATCGCCACCCATCGATCGATCGTCGGGTAGAAGTACCGCCCGACGACGCCGGAGACCCAGAAGCCGATGATCGGCGCGACGAGCCACCAGATAGCGATCTCGCCCATCACCGCCCTATCGAGCGTGCCCGTCGCCAGCCCGAGTCCGGCGATGGCACCGACCGCCGTCATGGACGTCGACGCCGGCACGCCCGCGTAGTTGCCGATGAACAGCGCGCCGCCGATGAAAAACAGGACGACGATGCTCGTTTCGAGCGTGAAGACGTTCGATCCCGTGACGAGATCCTCGCCGAGCGTCGTCACGACGCGCTGTCCGAGCGTCCCCGCGCCGATGAAAAAGAACACCGACATCAGCGCCGCCGCGCCCGCCTTCGAGATCACATTCGCGCCGACCGCCGGTCCGAACGCCGGCCCGGTGGTCGCACCCCCGATGTTGTATCCGACGAACGCCGCGACCACGAATCCGACGAGAAGTAGGCCCTCGACCATATGCGCGGATCAACGGCCCACGGCGGGTTAAACGAACAGGTTCTCACCCGCCGAACCGCGTGGTCGAAATCTCGTTACCGGCTCCGGGATCGGCCTAACACTCCGACCAGCCGCACGACTCGCACGTCTTGCAGCCCTCGGAGTAGTAGAGGCTCATCCCGCCGCACTCCGGGCACTCGGGCGACTCGCCGGCCGCGATGAGTTCCTGCATCGCGTCGTCGGTGCCGGACGCGTCGTCGGCCGGACCGGTCGGCGCATCGACCCCGTTCCCGCTCGGCGCGTCGGTCGCCGCGTCAGCGTCGACCGCGCCGCCGTCGGTCTGGCTCGTCGACTCGCTCGCCAGGTCGCGCTCGACGTCGTCGAGACTCTGCTGCTGTGGAATCCCCTTGTCGACGTCGTCGTCGAGGTAGCGGCGGAGCGCCGTCCCGATCGCGTCCGGGATCGACTGGATCTGCTCGCCTTTATCCCACGCGACCTTCGGGCTGCGAGTGCCCTGCAGCTCGTCGACGATCTCCTCGGGGTCGACGCCCGAACGGAGCGCCGTCGAGATGACCTTCGCGAGCGCCTCCGTGAAGGAGTTCGTGTAGCCGCCGGAGTGGCCGATGTTCGCGAACAGCTCGAACGGCCGGCCGTTCTCGTCCTCGTTGATGGTGACGTACAGCTTTCCGTACCCCGTCTCGACGCGCTGGGTGACGCCGTTCAGGGAATCGGGACGGGGGCTGCGCTCGCTGTAGTCGATCCGCGGCTGCTCACTGGCTTCGAGCAGGTCCGCGATCTCCGTGTCGATCGCCGCCTGCACGTCCTCGTTGTCGAGGAACGCCTCGATTCCGCCGAACACCTCGCCGATCTGCTCGACGATCGTCTCGGCCGCCTCGCTCTCGTCGGCGAATTCCGCGTTCTTCGCGCGGGTGGTGAGCACCTGCTTCGAGCGGGTCCCGTCGCGGTAGACGGTGACGCCCTTCCCGCCGTGGTCGTAGATGTAGCGGTACACCTCCTCCATCTCCTCGGCGGTGGCGTCGTTCGGGAAGTTACACGTCTTCGAGATGGCCGAGTCGACGCCCTGCTGGCAGGCGCACTGGACCGCCGCGTGCTGCTTGCCGGAGAGGTCGCCGGTGACGACGAACAGCTCGCCGATCGCGTCCGGCACCGTCTCCAGCCCGTCCACGCCGTCGAACTCGTTTTCCGCCATCTGTTCCTGGGCCTCCCGCTTGACGGCGTCGACGTCGACGTCGTTCTCCTCGAGGGTGCGCAGGAAGTAGTCGTCGAACTCGACGAGCATCTCGTCGCCCTGCACGTCGTCGGAGACGTTCTTGTAGTAGGCGACGTTGTAGATGGGCTCACAGCCGCCCGTCGTGTTGCCGATCATCGAGGTCGTGCCCGTGGGCGCGATAGTCGTCGTGTTGTGGTTGCGGATCGGGAACCCGTCCGCCCACTCGTCGGCGTCGAGGCCGGTGTAGTGCTCGAACCAGTCGCGGTGCTCGGTGGGGTTCGCGTACTTCGAGTCCTCCCAGTCGTTGAACGGCCCGCGCTCCGTCGCGAGCTCGTGGGAGGTCCGTTTCGACGCGTGGTTGATGTGGGTCATCAGCTGGCGGGCAACCTCGTTGCCCTCGTCGGTGCCGTACTGAATGCCGAGCTGGATGTACAGCTGAGCGAGCCCCATGATACCCAGTCCGATCTTTCGCATGTCACGGACCTTCTCTTCGATCTTCTCGACCGGGAAGTCCGACATCGTGACGACGTTCTCCAGGAAGCGCGTGCCGTAGTCGATGCGCTCGTCGAACTCCTCGAAGTCGATCGCCTCCTCGAGGAAGGCGTCGATCGCCGCGGCCTCCGAGTCGTACTCGTCGGCGTGCTCCTCGGACCAGACCCGCCAGTCGGGCGCGTCCTGCGCCGCGAGCGTCGAGAGGTTGATGTGACCGAGGTTACAGGCCTCGTACTCCTCCAACGGCTGTTCGCCACAGGGATTTGTTGCAAGGATTCTGTGATCTGGATTTTCTTCAACGTCGAACGAATGTTCCTTGTTGACCCGTTCGAGGTAGATGACCCCCGGCTCGCCGTTCTCGTGGGCACCTTCGATCATGTCGTCCCAGAGTTCGCTGGCCGGGATCGAGAGGACCTCGCCGACCTCGACGTGCTCGCCGAGGCCGAACATGTCGTAGATCTCCTTCGTCTCCGGCGTCGCGACGTGCGGCTCCTCCGTTCGCGGGTTGGTGAAGGTGAACTCCTCGTCGTTGTACAGCGCCTCCATGAAGTCGTCGGTGACGCCGACGCTGATGTTGAAATTCGAGAGGTGGCCCTCGACGGCGTTCCGGAGGTGTTCGGGCACGCGACCGTCCTCGTCGATCAGCTCGCGAGCTTCCTCCAAGGCGTCCGCGAAGGAGTTGTGGGTGAAGTCGTCGGGGTCGTTGAGCCGCAGCGAGTGGGCGAGGGAGACGTCCTTGTTCTTCGAGTGGATGAACTGGATGACGTCGGGGTGCGAGACGCGCATGACGCCCATCTGTGCGCCGCGGCGCGCGCCGCCCTGCGCGATCGTCTCGCACATCTGGTCGAAGGTCCGCATGAACGTGATCGGTCCGGAGGCGATCCCGCCAGTGGAGCCGACCGCGTCGCCGTAGGGGCGGAGCTTCCAGAACGCGTACCCCATGCCGCCGCCGGACTGGAACACCTCGGCCGCCTCCTTGGCGGTCTGGTGGATGTCGGTAATGTCGTCGCCGGGGGAGTCGACGAAGCAGGCGGAGAGCTGCTGGAGCTCGTCGCCGGCGTTCATCAGCGTCGGCGAGTTCGGCATGAAGGAGAGCTGCTCCATCCCGTCGCGGAAGCGGTCCGCGGTCGCCTCGACGTGGTCGCGCACGCCGTCGGGCAGCTCGGGGACCACGGTGTCGTATGCGAACTTGTTGACGTTGCGCGCAGTGAGCGTCGTCTCGGCCTCGTCGGCGGCGGAGACGCCCGCACCGAAGACCTCCGCGGCGAGCTCGTCGCGACGCGGGTGGTCGGGCTTCAGCTGGTCCGGCGTCACGGTGACCTCGACGCCCTGGTTTTCGGCCTCGAAGACCGCCTCAGCGAGCGCGACGTTGCGCGCGACGCGATCGAACAGCTCCTCCGGAGCCTCGATCGCCTCCCCGTCCGCGTTCTTCCGGAGGTACCGCGCCGGCAGAATGTTACTGTAGGCGTTGGCCGTGAGACACTCCTCCATCGTCTCCCCGGTGGTTCGTTTGATCGGCAGTTCGAGTTCGTCCGCGGCGACGCCGTCGTTGGTCATTCGACGGCCACCCCGCTGAGTCGGTGTTGGATATGGATCATCTGTAGTGTTGATGTACTGGTGAGGCGGCCCCTTGTACGTTCGGATGTCGGACCCCGACAGGCATCTCAGCCATGTACATATCTGATTGTTTATATAATCTCGATTCAGTTCGCCTGACGCTATTTCGGGTACGTCGCCAACAAATGGGCTCCGAGCACATAAGCGTAGTCAGACCAGAGTGAAACTGATATTTTGGGCAAAAAAGTACGCGATGAGGACGCCTTCCCACCGGAACAGAAGGGGGGTTATCAGACAGATACGTTCCCGGAAATGGGCCGTGTTACCGCGACGATATCCGTCGCTTCGATGTCCGCTATCGAGTCGATCACGTGGTATTCACGGTGTTTTTATCAGATTTGTTATTTTTGGGGAGAGCGTCCCCACAAGCTTATGCCGAACCTCTCCGTGGGCCTTCATATGACCGCTTCGCTCGCGACCCTCGCTGCGCTCGCAACCTCGCCGTCGTTACAGGCCGGGATCCTCGGCACCCAGACTGGTCAGCTCCTCGCCGCGCTGGTCGCCGCGGCGATCGTGATCGTCGTGGGGAAGTTCGTGCTGAAGCTCGCGTGGCGGCTCGTCACGATCGGGATCGTCGTCGTCGCCGCGTTCTTCCTGCTATCGGCAACGGGACTCATTTAAAATACTGGCTCCGTTGAAAGGCTTACCGAGCGACACATCCGGATCTGATTTCGGTCTGTACAACAATAGCGACGAGCGAATCCGGGAGTAGGGATCTCATTGCGTGGGGTGATCGGTTATACGTGAACGAGTGGTGTTGCCGGCGGCTGTTTATAAGTCGTTGACGGCGCGGTGAGTTGCTGTGTTTCTGGCGTTGATTGCTTATAAGTGATCGTTGACTGTGCGATGAACACTCACAAAGCCCCAGCCGCTCGGGTATACATCGTTGCTGGTGCGGTGAACACGTCCAAAGCCCCAGCCGCGAGGAGTCCCACCCCGCACCGCAACCGCACCACACCTCACTCCTCCCTAGCCTCGCGGCTCCCTGCGGTCGCCGCGTCCAGCGAGAATCGAAGATTCTCTGGCAGCCGGACGTAATCCGGCGACCTCGCGGGCTCTCGCCGGCGGCTTCGCCGCCGGCTGTCAGAGGGACCTTCGGTCCCTCCCTACTCGCGCTCGCTTCAAAGCGAGCGCTCGGAGGCACGCCACCGCACCGCCTCGATCAGTTATAAGCAACCGTCGCTCCCGCAGTTCCCCCTTTACATACCACGTCGCCGGCGGCGGTCTGCAATACCCATTTTCGTACTCGATCAATTTACCCGTTCAGCGACCAGCTATTTCGGACAGAATATATCTGAAGAAGAGAAATTCAACAAAGTCAAAAACTGCATCCTCGATCGACGCGGCCGCGGCTCCGACTACTGGAACGCGGCACCGGGTTCGGCGTCCCGGCGGTCGACTTCGGAGCGCTTGAACTGCTGTTCTATCTCCTCGTAGCGCTCGCGCGTCTCGGGGGTGACGCTCGGGTTCACCTTGTCGAGGGCGTCCTCGAAGTGCGCCATCGTCACGCGGACGTTGCCGACGGATTCGCCGACCTCCTCGCGCGAGACGCTGGCGATGAACTCGCGGGAGGCGTTCATCGACGCCTCGCGGGCCACCGCCTCGATGTCGGCCCCGACGTATCCCTCCGCCTTCCGGGCGATGACGTCGAGGTCGACGTCGTCGGAAAGCGGCTTGTTGCGGGTGTGGACCTCGAGGATCTTCCGGCGGGCCTCCTCGTCCGGAACGGGCACGTGCACGTGGCGGTCGAGTCGACCGGGCCGGAGCAGCGCCGAGTCGATCAGGTCCGGACGGTTCGTCGTCGCGATGACGACGACGTCCTCCAGCGATTCGAGCCCGTCGAGTTCCGTCAGCAGCTGGGAGACGACGCGCTCGCCGACGCCGGAGTCGCCCGAGTGCTTGCCGCGCTCGGTCGCGATCGAGTCGATCTCGTCGAAGAACACGATCGTCGGCGCGTTCTCGCGGGCCTTGCTGAACACCTCGCGGACGCCCTTCTCGGACTCGCCCACGTACTTGTTCAACAGCTCCGGACCCTTGATCGAGATGAAGTTCGACTCGCTCTCGTTGGCGACGGCCTTCGCGAGCAGGGTCTTCCCCGTGCCCGGCGGGCCGTACAGCAGGACGCCCTTTGCGGCCTGCATGTCGAGCTCCTCGAACACCTCGGGGTACTCAAGGGGCCACTGTATCGTCTCGCGGAGACGCTCTTTGGTGTCCTCCAGCCCACCGACCTGGTCCCACGTGACGTCGGGGACCTCGACGAACACCTCGCGCAGCGCCGAGGGTTCGATCCCCTTCATCGCCTCCTTGAAGTCGCTCTCGGTGACCTGGATGGAGTTCAGCACGTCGGCGTCGATCTCGTCGCTCTCTAAGTCGAGCTCCGGACGGATCCGTCGCAGCGCGTGCATCGCCGACTCCTTCGCGAGCGACTCGAGGTCGGCCCCGACGAAGCCGTGCGTGTTCTCCGCGTACTCGTCGAGGTCGATCCCGTCCACGAGCGGCATGTTCCGCGTGTGGACCTGCAAGATCTCCTTGCGGCCGTCGCGGTCGGGGACGCCGACCTCGATCTCGCGGTCGAATCGACCGCCGCGCCGGAGCGCGGGGTCGATAGCGTCGACGCGGTTGGTCGCGCCGATGACGACGACCTCGCCGCGCTCCTCCAGCCCGTCCATCAGCGAGAGCAGCTGGGCCACGACGCGGCGCTCCACGTCGCCGCCGGCCTCCTCGCGCTTGGGCGCGATGGAGTCGAGCTCGTCCATGAAGATGATCGAGGGCGACTCCTCGGCCGCCTCCTCGAACACGTCGCGGAGCTGCTCTTCGGACTCGCCGTAGTACTTCGACATGATCTCCGGACCGGAGATGGTGTGGAAGTTCGCGTCGATCTCGTTGGCGACGGCCTTCGCGATCAGGGTCTTCCCCGTGCCCGGCGGCCCGTGCAGGAGAACGCCCTTCGGTGGGTCGATCCCGAGCCGCTTGAACAGCTCCGGATGGCGCATCGGTAGCTCGATCATCTCGCGGACCTGTTCGAGCTCGTTGTCGAGCCCCCCGATGTCCTCGTAGGTCACGTCGGGGCCGTCGCTCGTTCCGTCGCCGCCGCCGCTCCGCTCGGTCAGCTCCTCGGCGGGTACCTCGGATATCTCTATCTCTGTGTCGTCGGTGATGACGACGGTCCCCGAGGGGGTCGTCGAAGCGACCTTCATCGGAACCGCCTGCGACTGGCCGCCCATCAGCCCGAAGCCCATCGACGTGCGGATCGTCTGGCCCTCGGTCACCGGCTGACCGGAGAGCTTGTCGCGGATGAACGGCGCGATCTGTCCGCGCACGCGGAGCTGGCTCGGGAAGGCGATCGTGACCGACTCCGCCCGTGAGACGTCGACCGACTCCACGGTCACGCGGTCGTCGATCCCGACGTCTGCCTCCTGTCGGAGCCGTCCGTCGATGCGGACGACCCCCGTCCCGTCGTCCTCGGGATATCCGGGCCAGACGCGCGCGATCGCGGCACCGTCCGGACCCTCGACCCGAACGATGTCCCCACCGGAGAGCCCGAGCTCTTCGGCCGCGACGCGGTCGATCGCCGCGAGGCGGCGACCGGCGTCCTTCTGTTTCAGCGGCCTGACGGTGAGCTTCATCGCTCGCCCTCCACCGTGACCACGCCGTTCTCGACCGAGACCGACTCGGCCGCGCCGGGGAGTTCGAACTCGGATTCGATCGGCTCACCGGAGCCCTCGATCACGACGATCGCCGTCTCGCCGACCGTGTCGACGCTCACGTCCTCGGCGTCGGCACCCAGATCGGCCGCGACGACCCACCCGTCCTCGTACTCGTACCGGCGGAGCAACGCGCCGTCGCCGGTCGAGCGGGTCTGTTGGTGATTCATGCTAACTACAAGTTAAGCGCGAAAGTATTTAAACGTATCGTACAAAACCGCACGACGTGAGAATAGAGATCGAACATCGGTGGTGTTGCGGTTCGGACGTCGGCCGCGGCCGGATCTGCGGTCGAAGTCGGAGCTGCGGTCGGGGCCGGATCGTCGACGTCTAATTGATGAAATCGGCGACGACTGACACGTCGTACCGTCCGACGTTTCATAAGCGGTGCGCGGGAACGCTGCGTATGGAACGGGTCACGCACCACGGGCGGGACACCGCCTACCGGCTCTCCGACCGCGGTGGCAGCGGGCCGATCGTCTGTTTCGTCCACGGGAGCGGCGGAAGCAAGGACGTCTGGAAGGCGCAGGCGCGCGTGAGCGACCGATTTCCAGCCGTTGCGCTCGACTTGTCGGGGCACGGCGACAGCGACGACGTCGACGCAGCGGCCGGCCCGGAGGCGCGCGGCGCGTACGCGGACGACGTGGTCGCTGTCGCGGAGGCGACGGGCGCGACCGTCCTCTGTGGCAGTTCGCTCGGCGGGGCCGTCGCGCTGTGGGTCGCGCTCGAACGCGACCTCGCGCTCGACGGGCTCGTTCTCGTCGGCACCGGCGCGAAGCTCGCGGTCGCCGAAGATCTGCTCGACGCGCTCGCGACCGACTTCGAACGAGCGATAGCGCTCCTACACGAACCCGACCGGTTGTTCCACGACGCGCCGGCGGAATACACCGAGCTGTCACGCGCGGGCATGCGCGACTGCGGTCGCGCCGTCACCGAGCGCGACTTCCGCACCTGCCACGCGTTCGATGTTCGCGACCGACTCGACGAGGTCGCGGTCCCGTCGCTCGCCGCGGTCGGGGGGTACGACGGACTCACCCCGCCGTGGTACCACGACTACCTCGCGGAGCGTATCGACCGCTGCGAACGCGAGACGATCGAGGACGCCGCCCACCTCGCGATGCTCGAACGCCCCGCGGCGTTCAACGCTGCGCTTTCGACGTTTCTCGGCCGCCTCCCGGACAACTCGTAGATGCGCGAGGCCGCGACCGCGACGGCTCTCGGAGGAATGCGACGGCGAAAATTGCTGCGTACCGGGCAAAACCGCTACGGGCGGACGAGAACGCCCGCGCGGGACGCGCGTTCGGTATTAACGAGCGCGCTTCGAGTCTCGAAGGCCGCCTAGACTGAACTCGGTGCGGTACCGCTCGACGGTCGGGGATGGGTGATTATGGGTCTCGATGTCGTCGGTACTCACCTCGTGATGCGTGTTACCACCTAACAATACATAAATCGTTCGCCGATCCGCCGCCCGGACCGGCGTCTCGCGGAGTGCGACGTTCCGTCGGTACGCTTTCCACGATTCGATGCGATCGGTGGGATATGGCCAGGGACAGTCCGGAACCGTCCGACGACGCGACCGACTCGCCCGGTGACGCGACCGACTCGCCCGGTGACGCGACCGACTCGCCCGGTGACGCGACCGACTCGCCCGGTGACGCGACCGGCCCGCCCGGCGGTTCGGGAGATCTCGCGCGCGACCCCGCGGATCCGGACATCAACGACCTGCTCGCGAAGCTCGACGCCCTGAGCGACACCGTCGACGAGGGTCACGAGCGGGAGAAGGTCCGCCAGACGATATCGCTCGTCGAGCGAATGCCCGGGAGCGCAGCGTTCACGACCCGGATCACCAAGTACACCTCTCGGGACATGGCCGAGGCGTTCGTCGGGGCGGTCCTCTTCGCGCTCCCGCTGCTCGTGGAGGGCGGCGTCTTCGAAATCGCGGCGTGGTTCGCCGCGACGACCGTCGCCGGGGCCCCAGTCCTGCTCGTGGCGCACGTCGGGTTCGTACTCACCATGACCGCCGGACTGCTCTACTTCGCCGACTTCCGGCAGATCGAGGTCAAACACCCGATTTTCGGGCTCATCCCGCGCCGGTACGCGGGTATCCTGCTCGTTTCCCTGTTCACGACCGTCTTCATGCTGCTTCTCTGGGGACGGCTCCACGAAGGAGATCCGACGACGATCGAGCGGATCGGTAGGGTGACCGTCGTCTGGGCGGCTGCCGCGTTCGGGGCGGGGTTGGGCGATATCCTTCCGGGCGAATCACAGGGGGAGGATCTCGGCGAGTTCGACCTCGATTTCGACCGCGGCGAGCGGAACCGAGAGGACTGACCTCCTCGGCGATATCCGTCCTTTCCACACCTTTTTCGCCGCGGCGACCGTACGTTTGCCCATGTCAGCGTTACGCGACGCGCTCCGGGACCTCCCGGACGCGGTGTTTGCGGACCTGCTCGAATCCGACGACGGATACGTGCTCGTCGTTGACCTCCCGGGCGCGACCGCGGAGACGACCGAGGTCCTGGCGGAGAACGGTCGGATCGTCATCGAGGGCCGCCGCGAGAAGGACGTTCCTGAGGGGTTCCGGTACGTCCGCGAGGACCGGCCGCTGTTCCTCGACGCCGAGTTGCCCCTTCCCTCCGACGCCGACGGGAGCGGTGCCGACGCCGAAATGGATCGCGGCGTCCTCGAAGTGACGATCCCCAAACGGACCGGCGACGCCTCCCGCACCATCCCGATCGACGAGGCCGACGGGGGCGACTCCAACGGGACGGACGGATCCGACGACGAGCGGGGCGGTGTCGACAGCGAGATGGACGGCAACGGCAACGAGAACGACGCCTGACGGGTGGTGACGCTGGTCATCCTTCGCGCCTACTGGCGGTTCGTCGTCGTTATGCGGCGGTTCTCGCCGCTTATCGTCGCCTACTGGCGGGATCGAAAGCGGTACCTCCTGTTCGGCGGGAGCCGCGAAATCGACGCGGAGACCCAGCGCGAGCGCGCCGCGATCCTCCTCGATATCCTGCTCACGCTAGGCCCGACGTTCATCAAGCTCGGCCAGCTCCTCTCGACGCGACCCGACGTTCTCCCGCCCGCATACATCGAGGTGTTGGAGGGGCTCCAAGACGACGTTCCTCCGGCCCCGTGGGCGGAGTCGAAGGTCGTGCTGGAGGACGAACTCGGTCCCGTCGACGAGACGTTCGACGACTTCGATCGGGAGTCGATAAGCGGAGCGAGCCTCGGACAGGTGTACACCGCGCGGTACGAGGGCGAGCCGGTCGCCGTGAAGGTGCGCCGCCCCGGGATCGAGTCGCTGGTCGAGGCCGATCTCCGGACGATCCGGTGGTCGATTCCGCTCGTCAAGCGATTCATCGGAAGCGGACGGGCGTTCTCGCTGGAGAACCTCGCCGACGAGTTCGCGACGACGATCCGCGAGGAGATGGACTACGACCGCGAGCGGGAAATGCTCGAAGAGATCCGCGCTAACTTCGCGGACGAGGAGCGGATACGGATTCCGACCACATACGAGGCCGTCTCGGGTCCTCGCGTACTCACGATGGAGTACATCCCCGGAACGAAGATCAGCGACATCGACGAGCTCGACGCGGCGGGATTCGATCGGAACGACATCGCGGAGACGCTCCAGGAGGTGTACCTCCAGATGATCATCGAAGACGGCGTGTTCCACGCCGATCCGCATCCGGGGAACCTCGCGGTCGACGACGACGGTGCCGTGATCTTCTACGACTTCGGAATGGCCGGGCGGGTGGACCCGTTCGTCCAAGAGAAGATCGTCGACTTCTACGTCGCGGTCGCGCGCCAGGACATCGACGCGATATTAGACACCCTGATCGCGATGGGGACGCTCTCGCCGGAGGCCGACCGCGATGTGATGGGTAACGTGATGGAGCTGGCCATCGCAGACGCCAGCGGCGAGGACATCGAGCAGTACCAGGTGAACCAGATAATCGAGCAGGTGGAATCTACGATCTACGAGTTCCCGCTCCGGCTCCCCCCGAACCTCGCGCTCGTGTTGCGGGTCGCGACGGTCGTCGAAGGGGTCTGCGTCACCCTCGACCCTGAGTTCGACTTCATTTCGACCGCGACGGAGTACCTCAAAGAGGAGGGGTACTACGAGCGAACCGCGCGCAACCTCGCCGAGGATGCCGGGAAACAGGCCCAGCAGACCGCCGAGGCGCTGTTCACGGTCCCGCCGAAGGCGGACGACTTCCTCGATCGGGCGAACCGGGGAGATCTCCACGTCGACGTCACGATCGAGGACGACTCGAACGTCCTCGACAAGCTCGCGATGCGTATCGCCTACTCGGTGCTGCTCGCGGTCGGCGTGCTCTCGGCGACGATCCTCTACTCGTTCGCCCAGTCGTGGCGGCTCGCCGCGGTCGTACTCCTGCTTTCGGCTCCCCTCGCCGTCGCGCTCTACCGCTCGTTCCGGAAGAAGCAGGGGATCCGCGCGACGCCGCAGTTCACCAGACAGGGAATGAAGAAGCGTCGAGAGAAGTGACTCCGTCTCGACTGCACAGGTCCCGTATCGTCCCAGGTTGGTGAAACTCCCCGTGGAGTACACGTCCAAATATCCTTGTAGCCGATACGGAAGTAGCGGTGAAACATTGCGGGAGTAAGTGTGTCATCCCGTTGGAGTGGCCGTTTATAAGTGCTCGAATGTGGTTGCTGGCGGCTGTTTATATATCGTTGTTGGCACGGTGACTCGTTGTGTTTCAGGTGTTGATAGCTTATAAGTGGTTGACTGCGCGGTGAACCTCTTCAAAGCCCCAGCCGCGAGGCGGACGCACGCTCGCTGCGCTCCTCGCTCAGTCGCTACGCTCGTTCGCTGCGGTGCTTACGTCGCCTGCGCCCGCCTCGCGGCTGCCCCTTTGAATCCCACCCCGCACCGCACAGCCCCGCACCTCACGCCTCCCCAGCCTCGCGGCTCACTCCGTTCGCCGCGTCCCTCGCACGGTCGTTCGCGGGCCTTCGGCCCGCTCACGGCGTGCGCCACCGCCTCGATCAGTTATAAGCAATCGTCGCTGCCGCGTTTTCTCTTTTACATACCACGTTGCCGGCGGCGGTCTGCACTACTCACTCCCGCAATCGATCAAAAGCGGTTGTCAATAAACGGGCCGAATGCCGGGTTCCAACGATTCTATCGACCGATTTTATGAATATCCCAGTCTCAAGCCGTAACCACTTGGATCGGAACGAGGAGGAAACAGAGCGCCCCGAGCGCGAACGTCGCAATTCCGACGGCGAGACGGGGCCAGCCCAGTCGCTCCTCGTCGTCAGGGTTCGCCGGACCGTTGAAGGCGATGATGAGCGAGAAGACGCCCCAGAATGCCCACAGCCCGACCGACTCGTCGATCCCAAGCCCGCGCCAGAAGTAGAGATACGCGGCGACGGAAAACAGCGCCCCGGGGACGAGCGCCGCGACGGTCTCCTGTCGCGGGCCCAGCATCGCGCGGACCATGTGGCCCCCGTCGAGTTGGCCCACCGGCAGGAGGTTCAGGAGCGTGAAGAACATCCCGACCCAGCCGCCGATGACGACCGGATGCGCCGAGAGGCTCGGATCCTCGTACGCCGTCGGCTGGCCGATCAGGTCGGCGATGAGCGCCAACAGGGGCGGGTTGTTGAATCGGATCATCGTGCCGGACGCGTTCGCGATCTCCGCCGGGACGCGGATCGGGTCGAGCGAGAGACCGACGACGGTGACGACGACGGTCGCCACGAGCCCCGCAAGCGGTCCGGCGACGCCGACGTCGAACAGGGCCTTTCGCGAGGGCATCCGACCGCGCATCCGGATGACGGCCCCGAGGGTGCCGAACGGGAACACGAACGGGATGACATACGGGAGCGACACGTCGACGCCGTGGTACTTCCCGGCGACGTAGTGGCCGAGTTCGTGGGTCATCAGCACGCCGAGCACGGCAGCCGTGAACGGCCACGCTCGCAGCATCGTCAGGGGGTTCGCGGCGATTTCCTCCCACCCGACGTAGTACCAGCCGTATGCGCCGACGAACAGCGTCGACAGGACCGTCGCCGCGAACAGGGCGACGTTGATCCACGGGACCCCGTCCCGGCCGCGGTCGAACGGCGTCGCCACGACGACGTGACGCCCCTCGGCCACTTCGAAATCGACGTCGTACCCTGCCTCGCGAAACGGTGGAACCAGCTTTCGCAACAGCGTCCGCTCCGGAATGTAGGACTCGCCGACGTATCGGACGCGCCCGTCCTCGCGACGGACCTCGTCTGTCCGGAAGAACGTCCTGAGCGGCTCGGGACGCGGAGCGTCGACCGCCTCCGACGGCTCCGCGTCCTCCTGTTCTGGCATCGTCCGTGGTAACTGGTCGGCGAGTATAAACCCCGCGTCGGACGACGGCCGCTCCGCGATCGGACCGGGGAACAGCCGCGGCAGCGATGCCGCCACCAGGGGATCAAGCGGGGGAATTGCGGTCGCGGGAGGGAGTGATGGAGAGGCAGTGCGAGGACGCGCAAGAGCGCGCTGTTCACGTCTCGTCGGGGTGAAGCCGGTGCGGTGCGGGGGTCAGACCGGCTCGATGCGCCAGGTCGTCGCGCCCGTGTACGACCATTTCTCGACGGTGAGCTCCGTGGCCGAATCGCGGAGCTTCAGCATCAGTGCGCCGATTTCCTTCGGCGAGAGGTCGACGTCCTCGGCGATGAACTTCCCCTTGAAGTACATCTCACCGTCCTCGGCGCGGTCGAGCAGGTATCGCTTCAGTCGCTCTTCCTTGCAGAGGCCGTCGGTCGGCGTCGCGTTCGTGGAGGGGTTCGCAGTCGCGCTCATGGTACACTCCACGCTTGTAACCGAACGGTGTTATAAAGGGGAGACCGTTGGACGGTGTTCAGCGGCTTTCACGGTTTTTCATGCACCACCGGGAACTAAAAGGTGTCAGACGAACCTTTCACAACGGTTTTAGATCTCTCGAGACGTTTTATAGCCGCCTCTAATACACTTTTCAAGGATGCATTGTTCGGCCGCATCCGACTGCTCGTGCCCGACGTGAACGCGAGATTCCCAGCAATATTATCCTGTTTCTCCCGGAGTGGACCCCTCTCCGCAGTCGAACTGCGGACGGGCGCGTTGGCTCACGATCGAGACCGGGTCAGTTTCAGCGCGGACCGTTCCCGAACATTCGGCCTGTGTCGGAGCGACCCGAGCGGCCCCGTATCTATCTTGGATCGGCTCCGTATCTATCCCGGGCCAACTCCGTATCTATCCCCGAGGCAGTCCGTCATTCCCGACGGTGGATCCAGAACTCCTCGGACTCCGTGGTCTCCTTTTTAAATATCGGTACCTCGTCTTTGAGGCGATCGATGCCGTCCTCGACGGTCCGGAACGCCTCCCTCCGGTGGCCTGCGAGAACGACGACGAACACGATGTCCTCGGCCGCCTCGATCACGCCGGTCCGGTGGTGCATCCTGACGTCGAACACGCCGTCGCGCTCGGTCAGCTCCGCGGCGATGGCGTCCATCCGCTCCGCGGCGACACCCTCGTACGTTTCGAAGGCGAGGTGGGTCGTCCGATCGTCCTCGGGGGCGTCCCGCGCTCGGACGCGTCCCGTGAACGTCGCGATAGCGCCCGCACGGTCGGCGTCCGCTGACGCCTCCACCCGCCGCACGAGCGTCTCCCGCGTGACCCACGGCTCCGCGTCGTCGAGGGACGCAACGATCCGATCGAGATCGGCCGCGTCGGGAGACTCCGCGGTCGCGATCGCCGTTCCCGGAACGTCCGTCGGGTCGAGATCGGTACCGAGCAGAATCACCGGAACCCGCAGGCGGGACTCGTCGACAGCGACGAGGTAGTCGTGATCGGGCGCGAGTCCGTCGAGAAGGTCGTCAAACCCGTCGACGGTCCCGCCTCCCGTCCACGATCCGTCCGCGGCGAGGGCCAACTCGGTGTCGACGGCGGCCGTCGCGGATGGGGGCGCGTCGGATCGTCCCTCGGTCGCGTCGGATCGTCTCTCGATCTCGACGCTCCCGTCGGCGTGCCCGACGAGGGCGACCCTCCCGTCGAGTCGTTCGGCGAGGGCGACCGCGAGGTCGGCCGATCCCGGACCGACGATCGATATCGGTTGCATACCCGAGGGCAGGGTGCGAGCGGCTTAGGCGTTTCCCGCCCTAACGACCCGCCGACGAGTCGTTTGGATCCCCGGCGAGATGTGCACGGCCAGCGTCCAGGCTTGATAATCCTTAAGACCGCGACAGGGGTATTCCACGGTAATGAGAGTCGTCGTTTCTATCGGCGGGAGCGTGCTCGCGCCGGATCTCGATCCAGATCGGGTGGCCGCGTACGCCGGGGCGATCGAACGGCTGGTCGACGCCGGCTGCGAGGTGGGCATCGTCGTCGGCGGGGGCGGCGTCGCGCGCGAGTACATCGAGACGGCGCGCAGTCTCGGTGCCAACGAGGTCGAACTCGACCGGCTCGGGATCGGGACGACCCGGCTCAACGCCCGGCTGCTGATCGCCGCGCTCGGCGAGCGAGCGAACGTCTCGCCGGCGACGGAGTACGACGAGGCCACGGCCGCCCTCCGTCGCGGCGAGGTGTCTGTGATGGGCGGGATCACCCCCGGTCAGACGACCGATGCCGTCGCCGCCGCGTTCGCCGAATCCGTCGACGCCGGTCTGCTCGTCTACGCGACGAGCGCCGACGGCGTGTACGACGCCGACCCCAACGTCGACGACGACGCGACCCAGTTCGGGTCGATGTCGCCGGCGGAGCTCGTCGATATCGTCCTCCCAATGAGCCGGGACGCGGGTGCCTCCGCTCCGGTCGATCTGCTCGCGGCGAAGCTCGTCGACCGCGCGGGCATCCGCTCCATCGTCCTCGACGGCACCGATCCGGGCGTCGTCGTCGACGCGGTGCTGCGCGGCGACCACTCCGGGACCGACGTGGTTCCGACGGGAGCGGACGAACCCGACGACTGGGCGGAGGCCGCGGAGGACGCATGACCGGTGACGTCGCGCACGATGACTCTCCGCACATCCTCTCGGAACAGTCCGGGTCCGCACATCTTCCGTCCGGGCGGGCGGACGGCGCGGCCGGAGCCGACGACGAGGGCAACGGGGAGGGCGCAACCGGAGACGACGAGGGCAACAGGGAGGGGTTCCGGGCCTTCTGGGCCGACGTCGTCGCGGACGAGATCGAGGCGCGCGACCCCGACGAGCCGATCGTGATCAAGGGCGGCGTCTCTCCCTCCGGGGTCGCACACCTCGGCAATTTCAACGAGATCATGCGCGGCTACTTCGTCGCCGAAGTGCTCCGCGAGCGCGGCCACGAGGTTCGGCAGGTGTTCACCTCCGACGACAGGGACCCGCTCCGCAAGCTCCCCCGGAAACTGGCGAACGCCGACGGCGAGATCGTCGGACTGGGCGAGGTCGACGCGGGCGCGCTCGGCCGAAACCTCGGGAAGCCGTACACGTCGATCCCGGACCCGTTCGGCGAGCGCGAGTCGTACGCCGCCCACTTCGCCGACCTCCTCAAGGCCGACGCCGATCGACTTGGGATTCCGGTCGAGATGGTGTCGAACACGGATCTGTACGCCGAGGGAGCCTTCGACGACGTGACGCGAACCGTCCTCGCCGACCTCGACGGCGTTCGCGAGATCCTCTCGCAGTACCAGGAAAAGGTCGACGACGAGTACGTCCCCTTCAACCCGATCTGCGCGGAGTGCGGCAAGGTGACGGAGACCGTGACGGCGATCGACGTCGCCGCCGAGACCGTCGAGTACGTCTGCACCGATATGGACGTCGGCGACGAGACGATCGAGGGGTGCGGCCACGAGGGGACCGCAACGTTCCGCGAGGGGAAGCTCCCGTGGCGACTGGAGTGGCCCGGCCAGTGGGACGTGCTCGGCGTCGACTTCGAGCCGTTCGGAAAGGACCACGCCGAGGGGTCGTGGCCCTCCGGCATCGACGTGGCCCGCAACGTCCTCGGGATCGAGCCGCCGGTGCCGATGGTGTACGAGTGGTTCACCCTCAACGGCGAGCCGCTCTCCTCCTCGGCCGGAAACATCGTCACCGTGCCCGAGCTGCTGAACTTGCTCGAACCCGAGGTCCTCCGGTACTTCTTCGCGCTCCACCCGAAGAAGGCCCGCGACCTCGACATCGAGCGGCTCGACCAGCTCGTCGATCGGTTCGATCGATTCGAGCGCGCCTACTTCGGCGAGGTCGACGACGAGGATCTGACGGCCTTCGCTGAGCGCGCGTACCCGTTCGTCGTCGGTCGCACGGACAACCCCCCGACCGAGAGGCCGGTTCGGCTTCCCTACACGTTCGCGGCCGTCCTCGGGATGGTCGACGATTCGGACTTCCGCGAGCGACTCGCCCGCGACGAGGGGCACATCCCGGCGGACGCCTCCGACGAGACCGTCGAGGCCGCGCTCGCCCGAGTCGAGAAGGCGCGAAACTGGGCCGAGCGCACCGAAAACGAGTACGACTACCGGCTCCAGACGGCGCTGCCCGACGTCGACTTCGACGAGGACGTCGCTGCCGCGCTCGACGATCTCGCCGACTTCGTCGCCGCGGGCCACGGCGGCGAGGCGATACAGGCCGAGATGTACGAGACGGCGCGAGCGCACGACGTCGAGGTCGGTGACTTCTTTTCGGCCGGCTACCGGCTCTTCTTCGACGACACGCAGGGGCCGCGGCTCGGTGAGTTCCTCGGCGAACTGGAGCGCGACTACGTCGTGGCGCGGCTCCGCCAGGAGGCGTAGATGCCCGAGGACCGCTCGCTCGACGAGTTCGCGGGAGCGAACGCGGGCGATCCAGACGGCGGCGGCCGCGATGGCGACGGAGTCGAAGACGACGGTTCCGGAGGGATCGAAGACGGTAACGAGATCGACGGATGCGATGAGAGCGGCGAGAGCGCCGGAACGGTTGCTTCGGATCCGGCGATCGCGACGTCGACGTGGACGGAGGACGGTGCCGACTGCGAGCGCTGTGACGAGACGGTCGCTCGCCGCTGGCTCGACGACGGGGCGTTCGTCTGTACCGACTGCAAGGAGTGGTGATCAGTAATTCGCGTCAAAGCTTAATACGTCGCGAGTGAGTCGTTACTTACACCGCAGTTTGAGTGAGCTTTAGTGATAGTCAAATGAAAATTGACGCTGATCTCGTCTTCGATCGATCTCCGCGAGGGGTCGCGGCCGTCTATCTCTGTTTCGGGGTGCTGTTCGTGCTAGCGGTCGATCTCGTGGTCGCGTCCGTCGGCGGCTCGATCGCGTCGTGGACGCCGGCACGGCTCGTCGACGGATGGACGTTCGTCGGCGTCTCGTCGCTGTTTCTCTACGGCGCGATGCGCTATCATCGAGACCGGGCAGAGCGCGCTCGACGGGACCTTGAGACGTCGAACCAACAGCTGCAGGTGTTGAGTCGCGTGTTCCGTCACAACGTTCGGAACGATCTGAACGTCATTCAGGGGTACACGGACCTGCTCGCCGACCGGATCGAAGACGACGAACGGAGTCGAGCGTGTTTGGAGACGATCCGAGAGACCACCGACGACGTCGTCGCGATCAGCGAGAAGCTCCGAATCATCGAGGACGCGTCGCCCGACTCCCCGGCCGGCCGAGTGGACCTCGTCGACGCGGTCCGCGAGGCCGCCGAACACGTCGACGACCCGGCCGTGACGGTCACGCTCGAAGCGCCGGCGGCGGCGTGGATCAGCGCCGATAGCTCCGTCGAGTACCCCATCCGCGAGGTGTTCGAGAACGCGGTCACCCACAACGACGAGTCGGGGTGTCGGGTGGACGCACGCATCGAAGCGGACGACGCGACGACCAGCCTGACGGTCAGCGACAACGGTCCCGGAATTCCGGCCGACGAGCGCGCGGTGCTGCGGGCCGAAGAGGAGACGCCGCTCTCGCACGCGAGCAGCATCGGCCTCTGGCTCGTCAAGTGGATGTGTGAGACGCAGGGTGGGACCGTCGGGTTCGAAACGTCCGACGACGGGACGACCGTCCGGCTCCGGTTCGAGTCAGCGGACGCACCCGTACCGCGAGAATCGGGGACGGAAGCGAATGACCGTTAGTCGAGTTCAGTGATCGTCACCGCGTACACCGCGCCGCAGTTCCCACATTCGACGTGGACACCGCGGCTCGTCTGCCCGCGCGTGAACTCGGAAATCTCCTCCGAACACGAGCATTCGAACTGAACTCTCATTATCGTCGATACGGCGTTCTCATATTTAAAAGAATCCGTCCCGAAATCGGTCGTGAGAACTGCCAGACGAACCGGGGAAGAGGCGATCGAAGCGACTCAGTCGTCGACGATAACTTCGACGGGGCCGTCGTCGGTCGCGTCGCCGTCGTCGCCCGCGTCGCTCCCGTCCACAGCGCCGGATTGCGACTGCTGGTAGTAGAGCCCGCCGGCGACAGCGAGCACGATCCACGACCGCCAGTTGGCGAGATTCAGGGTGTAGCCGATGCCGAACGGCTTCTCGACGAGCATCCCCTTTCCGGGCTGCCAGTACGACGAGACGAGCCGACCGAGGCTCGGTCGGTCGAAGTTGTACGGGATACCGAGTATCTCTCCCGAGGACGGTTTGTCTGCCATACTGGTACGTCGCTCGCCGGACATATAAATCGTGGCGCAACCGCTCGCGTCGCACCTGCGGCGGCGATACAACTCGCCGCAACCCGTCGCCCGGTGGTCCGCCGTCTCCTGGCGATTCTCAGCGAAATCGCCGCGTACCGGGCGAATTTTAACGATACCGCCCGCGCGCCGCGACGTCACGGAGACGGTCGAGAACGGCGGTGTCGCCGACGGCGGCGTACCCCGTCTCGAACGACTCGATCAACGGATCCGGATCTGTCGCCGTCGCCCGCACCGACCCCTCGAACACGTGTAGGTCCATCGCGTGATCCTCGACGTGGCCGGAGTGATAGCCGAGCCCGAAGTCGATGAGTGCGGTCCTGTCGGCGGCGGTCGAAGTATCTCCGGTCGCGTCGGCGATTCGAGCGTTCCGCGTCGTCGGGTCGCCGTGGACGATCCCGGCCCCGTGGAGCCGCGCGAGGTGTCGCCCGACAGCGTCGGTCCACGCCTCGCCGCCGTCGAGAGCGGCGGCGAGATCGCGGTCGCCGACGAACTGGAGCGTCAGCGTCGCGTTCGGCACGTCCACGTCGTACACCAGCGGGGTCGGAACGCCCGCGCGCCGCGCCTCGCTCGTCAAGCGGGCCTCCGAGACGGTCCGGTCTCGCCTGATCGACCGATCCAGTTCCGGGTGCCGGTACGGCTTCGGGACCCGGCGCTTGCGGACGCGGGCGGTGGCGTCACACCGATCGGTGGCGGCCCCGGCGTCGGACCCGACCGCCGCGATTTCCACGGTCGCCTCCGCGCCGCGCCGGTCCGTGTCCCCGTCACCGCACGCATCCTCGTCACCCCGCCCGCGGGCGACCGGTACGTCACCCGCCCTCCACGTCACGGGCACCTGATCGGGTCGGAAGTTCGGATCGACGGCCGACTCGGGAACGGGCATCGTCTCTCCCGCCCGCGCCATCTTCGCCCCCAACACTGCGATCATCCCCGCGTTGTCGCCGAGAAACCGCGGCTCGGGGGAGTGGAAGTCGGCTCCGCGTGCCGCGCACATCGTCGTCAGCATCCCGCGGAGCCGGTCGTTCTGCGCGACACCGCCTCCGAGGACGAGCTCGTCCGCGCCGGTCAGCGAGAGCGCCCGCTCTGAAACCTCCGTCAGCATCGCGAACACGTGCTCCTGAAGGGAGAAACAGATCGCTTCGACCGGCACCCCGTCGTCGTACGCGTCGTTGGCGGCGGAGCTGATCCCCGAAAACGAGAAGTCCATCCCCTTGACGACGTACGGGAGATCGAGGAGATCCTCCGGATCGCCGTTTTCCTCGGCGTACCGCCGTGCCGCGGTCTCCACCTTCGGCCCGCCGGGGTGGTCCCAGCCGACGTGACGGGTGAACTTGTCGATCGCGTTACCGACGCCCGCGTCCATCGTCTCGCCGAGCACTCGGTAGCGACCGTCGTGGTAGGCGAGCAGGTGCGCGTTCGCGCCGGAGGCGTTCAAACACACCGGGTTCTCCAACCCGGAGCGGTGCCGGCCGATCTCCAGGTGCGCGACCATGTGGTTGACTCCGACGAGCGGAACGTCGAGCGCCCCCGCGAGCGAGCGAGCCGCCGTGCCGACGGTGCGAAGACAGGGGCCGAGACCGGGTCCGCGAGAGAACGCGACCGCGTCGATGGCGTCGGGGCCGTACTCGGCCTCGGCGGCGGTCAAGACCGCATCGACGACTTCGGGGATCGCCTCCGACATGTGCTCTGCGGCCTCGCGAGGATGAATACCGCCGCTATCCGGCTCGTACGGATCAGATTCGATGAGAACGGAATCGGCCTCGGCGTCGTACAGCGCGGCACTCGCACACCACGCGGTCCCCTCGATGCCGAGAACGCGCATTCGGCGGGGCCGTTAGGCTTCCTCGGCGTCCGCGTCGCCTTCGCCGCCGATCTTGTTTCGGTCGAGCATGTACTCCTGCTCGACGTCGAGCGCGTGCTCGGCGGTGTCGTACACCTTCGCGTAGCCGACCGTCTTGCGCATGCCGAATTTCGTGTCCAGCTCGTGGACAACGACCTCCTCGGAGGCCTTGTCCAGCTTGGCCGCGAGCGAGTCGCGGACCGACAGACGGGAGGGCGTCGCCTCCTCGTGGGTCGTCTCGAATCGGATGTCCGTGCGGTGCAACATCGGGTTCTCCTCCTCGGAGATGATATCGACGTCCATGGTTCAGTTAGGCGTATATCCCCTCGAAAGCTGTAAAAGGATTTCGAAGCGGGGGTGCCCTCCCGTTCGAGCGCTCGACCGTCACCGACCGGCTCCCTCCGAGGCGTCGTTCGAAGCGATCCCGAGGGCCTCGTACGCCGCGTCGAGGTCGCCGTCGAGAGCCTCGAACAGCGTTCTGGCCTCGGTGCGGGATTCCGGCGTGACCGCGACGCGGACCATCCCCTCGCCCGGCTGGCCGTAGACGACGCTCGCGCCGTCGGGAGCGGCGACGATAGCCGGAAGTGCGGCGAGATCTTCCTCGCCGACGACCTCGATCATGACCGGTTCGCTCGCTGAGAGGGCCTCGGCGAGCGCCGAGAGGAGATCGATCGACAGCGACGCCGGGGGGTTTTCCACGGCGATCCGACGGACGTCGGCCGCCGCGAGCGCCGATTCGATCTCGGAGCGAACCACCTCGCGCTCCGTCTTCCCGTCGACTACGGCGACGTCGGGGACGCGCCCGGCCTCGCGGAGGTGGTACGTGACCACGTCGCCGACGGCGACGATCGGAGCGTCGCGGTCGATCCGGTCGGCGCGCGTCTCGGCCGCCGCGGCGAGCAGTTCCGACGCGTCGGTCGTGACCGGGCCGAGCGGGTCTTTGAACGCGTCTCGGAGGGAGTCGGGGAGCGTGAGCATTAGAGTGCGGAAGTGACGTGTACGGTGGATGAGAATCGCCGCCGGGTCGTCGCTAGCGGACCTTCAGCGCGTACGATCCGGCCTTCGTGACGTTCATCTCCTCGGCGATCTGGCTCCCCTCGGGCTGCGTGATGATGACGTAGCCCGCCCAGTCCTCCGTCAGCGACGACGACCCGCAGTGCTCGCAGGTCTGCGAGTCAGGGTCGTTGACGTGGTGACACTCCCGACACGCGAGGCGGTCCTCGGCCATCAGTCTGCCTCCTCGCCCGTCTGCTCGCGGTGCTGCCGCTGTCCCTCCAGCCACTCGTGTTTGCCGAGCCCGGGCTGTTTCGCCGTGAGCCCGATCTTCGAGTCGCGCGGGTTGCGCTCGTCGATGCTCTTGGTCACGACGCGGACCCGAACGGCGTCGTCGACGCCGAGCGTCTTATCCGAGTCCGACGAGGCGAGCTGCTGGTTCGCCCCGTCGAACGTGAGGTACTCGTCGGTGATCTGCGAGACGTGGAGCAGGCCGTCGACCGGGCCGATCCCGACGAAGGCACCGAACTCGACCGTTTCGACGACCGTCCCGTCGGCGACCTCCTGCATGTCGGGGTCGTACGTCAGCGCGTCGAACTCGGCCTCGTAGTAGACGCCGGGGCGGTTGTGCAACACCGCGCCCTCGCCGACGTCGTGGACCTCGATGACGCTCACCACGCTCCCCACGTCCTCGTCCATTCGTCCTTCCAGTTTGTCCTGGAGCAGGGCTTTCACCCGCTCGTCGGTGACGTCCGCCAGGTGTTTCGGCGGTACCTCGACCGTATCCTTGAGTCGAACTCGTTTGTACATATTCGTTGGTTGTCCGCGTCCGCTAGGGTTCCGTTATCGCCAGTGCGTTCCGACCCCTTAAACCGATTACTGGTGCGCCCGCCTCCAGCACCCGGTTCGCCAGCGGTCGATCGTTGGTGACGACGCCGTCGACCCGGTCGTCGTCGACCAGCTCGACGAGCGCGTCGTCGGCGTACGATTCGTCGGTCTCCACCGTCTCAGCCCGCGTCGCGAGGTCCGCTCCCACGCTCGCCGCCGTCGCCGCCTCTCCCGCTCCGCCCCGAAGCCCGTCGAGTTCGGACACAACGGCCGCCGGGACGACGGTCTCGTACGCGCCGAGGAGCCGGTCGAGCTCCTCGAACAGCCGGAGATTCGCCTCGACCGGCGACATCAGGGCGCTCGCGTCCAGCGCGACGATCGGTGCCCTGTCGTCCACGCCGCCGGCCGCGAGGGCACCGCCGAGAGCACCGTCAGCGTCGTCGGCGTCGTCCGCGCGGGCGGTTCGGGTCACGCTACGAGAGCGTCCCGACGCCGATGAGCCGCCACCGCGCGCCGACCCGTCGGTTGATCGCGATCTGTGCGCCCTCCTCGGCGCAGACGGGGCGTTTGAGGCTCACCTCGCACTCGCCGTCCCGGGCGCTCGTCACCGCACCGACCGTGGTGGCGGTGCCGACCGTCAACATCAGGGGCTCGCCGGTGGTGATCTCCTCGACCGCACCGTCGTCGCCGTCGCCCTCCTCGCTGCCGATGACGCGGTCGAGCAGGTCGACCTGCATCTCGAACTCGTTGCGCGTCGGCGGGAGTGTCCCGGGTTCGCCGGCGACCTGTCCGGCGAGTGCGTCGCCCTTCGTCAGGCTCGGGTCGAGCCCGGTTCCGACGCCGAGCAGGCCGCCCGGCCGGGCGCTCTCGACGTCCTGGCTCCCGGCCTGCAGCGACCGGACCGTCGTTTCGAGGGGACGCCACTCCGTCTGCCCCTCCTCGTCGACCTCGCGGCCCGGGCGGATCTCTAGGCCGTCGCCGACGGACAGTTCGCCGCTGACCAGCGAGCCGCCGACGACGCCGCCCTTCAGCGTGTCGGCGGTCGCGCCCGGACGGTTGATGTCGAACGAGCGGGCCGCGTACATGCGGGCGCTCTCGCCCGGGTCGCGGTCGGGCGTCGGGATCTCCGTCTCGATCGCGTCGATGAGGAGGTCCATGTTGACCTCCTGTTGTGCGGAGACGGGGACGATCGGCGCGTCCTCGGCGACCGTTCCGTCGACGAACTCCTGAATCTGCTCGTAGTTGGCGACGGCGCGGTCGCGGTCGACGAGGTCGACCTTGTTCTGCGCGATGACGACGTTCTCGATCCCGATGAGGTCGAGCGCCATCAGGTGCTCCTCCGTCTGTGCCTGCGGGACGTCCTCGGTCGCGCTCACGACGAGCACGGCCCCGTCCATGATCGAGGCACCCGACAGCATCGTCGCCATCAGCGTCTCGTGGCCCGGGGCGTCGACGAACGAGACCGTCCGCACCGGCTCGCTCGTGGAGCCGTCCTCGCACTCCTCGTCGACGGTGTAACACTCGGGCGCGTCGACGCCGGGACAGCGGCGGAACGTCGCGTCCGCGTATCCCAGCCGGATCGAGATGCCGCGTTTCATTTCCTCGCTGTGCTGGTCGGTCCACGATCCGGACAACGCCTGCACGAGCGTCGTCTTGCCGTGGTCGACGTGACCGACGAGACCGATGTTCACCTCCGGTTGTGTGTTGGCTTCAGTCACTGTTGGACCTCCTAACGGAGTAGTCTTATGCGAAATTCGCCCCGTGCGAGTGATAAAGTTGCTGTTATAGTGGCGATACGGGTTCACCGAGCGCGTACGCGAGAGAAACAGACCGGTGAGCAAATCCCGCGCGAACCGGTGACAATCGCTTATAAATCGCTGTAACGATCACTTATAAATCGCGGCATGGTGGCACGCGCCTCCGAGCGCCCGGAGGGCGTAAGGAGCCCGCGCGAGGTCGGCGGCGGCGGAGTCATCGGCTGACAGAGGATCTTCGATGCTCGCTGGAGTCGCGAGCACTTACTGAAGGCGCGAGCGGCGAGGCTGGAGCTTTGTGGGCGTTCACCGCGCCAACAGCTGCTTATAAGCGAGCGGCCGGGACGTCGGAGTCGTCCGACGCCGCTTTACGGATCACGGCCGTACCACGTGCCATCATGGGATACGCGTGCCCGGTGTGCGAGACGCCACAGCGAGACGGCGAACACCTCGCGCATCACCTCGCGTTCACGGCGATGTTACACGGGGACGACCACGAAGCGTGGCTCAACGAGCGCGTTCCGAACTGGGGCGACCGAGACCCGGCGGGACTCGCGGCCGACGTGACCCCACACGCTGAGACGGCCGAGTACCACGAGGTGTTCGAGGATACCGTCGACCGCGGCCGACCGAACGTCGGCGTGGGCGCGCACGGTCACGCCGGTCGCGATCGCGGCCACAGCAGTCACGCGCACGCTCACGCACAGGACCCCTCCGCGCGGACCGGTGTCGTCGACGAGCACGGCGCGACCGACCCGGAGACCGCCGAGGCGCTCCGCGAGGCGAGGGAGATGACGCGAGAGATGCGAGATGGCGACGACAGCGTCAGCAACGATAGCAACGACAGCGTCAGCAACGATAGCAACGACAGCGTCAGCAACGACGGCGACCGCGACGACGGCGACGACGGCGACAGCGACGATCCGTCCACGTAGCGGAACGCCCTTTTCGGTCGACGGCGAACGTCCGGTATGCACACCAGAGGGACGTTCGCGCCGGAGACCCGCGCCGACGCGCTCGAACGGTACGAGGAGGTCGGCCCGGTCGCGCAGGTCGTGGTTCGCGAGGCGACGAAGGCGATGGAGTTCGACGCCGAGGAGTACGACGAGCGGGTCACCTCGGAAGTGGTTCAGACCGCCCGCGACGCCACCTTCGCCGAGCTGCTCGCGGTCCACGTCGGCGACGAGAGCGAGTTCGACGCGTGGCTCGACGAGAGCGGGTTCGACGCCGAGGATGTCGTCCAGATCGGCTCCGACAACGTCGACAACCTCGTGTGGCATCCGGTCCCATTCGCCGACGCCGTGATCGCGGCGACGTTTCAGGACGAGCCCGACGCGGCGGCCAGCACCCTCCGTCGGAACGCCTTCGGGCGCGTGTACCGCGAGGAGTTCTACGCGTCCGGACGGTAGCGCCGGCCGTCGATTCGGGGTACTGTTGCGGTCAACGTAATGTAGTGGTCGATGTTCTGCGAGTATTCCGAATAAAAAACGAAGACGAGCGCGTCCGCGTCGAACCTCGAATTGACGCTTACGCGAGCTCGTCGATCTTGTCGACGACCGCGTCCGCGAACTCGCTCGTCGCGAGCTTCTCCCCGCCCTCTATCTGACGGTGGAGATCGTACGTGACCTTCCCGGATGCGATGGTCTCCTCGACCGCGTCGCGCACCAGATCGGCGGCGTCGGACCACCCGAGGTACTCGAGCATCTCGCGACCCGAGAGGATCATCGCCGTCGGGTTCACCTTGTCCTCGCCCGCGTACTTGGGCGCAGAGCCGTGCACCGGCTCGGCGAGCGCGCGACCGTGCCCGCGATTGATGCCGGGCGCGATGCCCAGCCCCCCGATCTGTGCCCCCGCCGCGTCCGAAAAGTAGTCGCCATTCAGGTTCATCGTCGCCACCACGTCGTACTCGTCGGTCCGGGTGAGAACCTGCTGGAGCATATTGTCGGCGATCCGGTCTTTCACGACGACCGTGCCTTCGGGCTGGTCGC
The DNA here is from genome assembly GCF_042662525.1 of Halorubrum trueperi. Taxonomy (NCBI): domain Archaea; kingdom Methanobacteriati; phylum Methanobacteriota; class Halobacteria; order Halobacteriales; family Haloferacaceae; genus Halorubrum; species Halorubrum trueperi. Next base: position 109,912 of record NZ_JBHSXI010000009.1, on the reverse strand, counting down.
CGTCGTACTCGTCCCACAGCTCGTCTTCGGTGATGACCTCCTCGCCGTACTCGTCGGCCGCGAGTTCGTACCCCCAATCCCGAAACGCGCCCTCCGTGAACTTCATGATGTTCCCCTTGTGGACCAGCGTTACCGAGTCCCGATCGTTCGCCAGCGCGTACTCGATCGCCTCGCGAATCAGTCGCTTTGACCCAAACTCGGTGATGGGTTTGATCCCGATGCCGACGGGGCCATCGTGAATAATATCGTCGACACCCATCTCACCTTCGACGAACTCCCGAACTCGTTCGACCTCCTCGGTTCCGGCTTCCCACTCGATACCGGCGTACACGTCTTCGGTGTTCTCACGGAACGTCACCATGTCCATCTTCTCGGGATTCGTCACAGGAGACGGAACCCCCTCGAGATAATACGTCGGCCGGACGTTCGCGTACATGTCGAGCGTCTTGCGCAACGCGACGTTCAGCGAGCGAAACCCCGCACCGACCGGCGTCGTCAGCGGACCCTTGATCGCAACGCGATGAGTGCGAATGGCCGACACCGTGTCCGCCGGAAGATTCTCGTCGTACTTCTCACGGGCGCTCTCGCCAGCGTACACCCGCATCCACGCGATAGAACGGCCCGTCGCCTCCGCAGCCGCGTCGAGAACCCGCTGTGCGGCCGGGCCCACGTCGGTACCGATCCCGTCACCGTGGATGATCGGAACGATGGGATTCGACGGGACGATCAACTCGCCGGTCTCCTCGTCGGCGAGCGTGATCGCCTCGCCGTCTTCGGGGACCTCGACCTTGTCGTAGCTCATGAACGTTCGTGCGTTGTTGGACCCACCTAAAGTGCCTGCCGCTTTGCCGCTGACCGTCACGTTCGCCGGAATCGAAAGATGAGGGCTCACCCGAACACCGGCGTTCAGACCGCCGAGACTTCCACGTCGAACAGCGATCGCCATCGGTAGCGACGCCCGCCCCAGACGAAGGTCCGCCTCGCGACCGCATACGCGATGAAGACCGGTGAGACGAGCACCGACGGACCGGCCAGCAAGAACGTCGCCCGCCGGATCCCGAACCGCGCGTAGACCGCCACGGAGAGGATCGTGACAAGCGCCACCCCGATCACCGGCGCGAAGAGACAGAGCCCAGCGAGGCCGACCGAGAGCACGACGTTGAGCGCGGCCGAGCGCGGCGCGTGGTGCCGGACGATCTGAAAGAACCGAACGAATCGCTCCAGCGATCCCCGGATCGACCCGCCGGACGGAACAGTCCGCGTTCGGTCCGCGGCCGTCACGTCGAGATACTCCGTGAGCGTGCCGTCGTCGCTAACGGTTCGGCGGAGATCTTGACAGAGGGACTCGACGGCCTCACGGTTCCTGGTAGCGTCGCCGTCGCGGTCACTGGCGGCGGCGCGGTCGCTTGCACCGTCGCAGTCGGTGGGATCTCGGAGGTCGACGCGCTCGAAGACGACCGCACCGCCCCAGACGATCCCGCCGACGGCGACCGAGACGGTCCCGCCGATGGCGTACGCCGGTTCGAACAGCCGCGCGAGCGGATCCCGTCCGACGAACACCGGGACCTCGGTTGTCGATCCCTGCCTGTCGTAGTCGGCGTGGAGCGTTGCGAGCCAGTCCGGCGGATGCCGAAAGTCGTCGTCGGTCCAGACGATCCGATCGCGTGTCGCCACCTCCATTCCCGTGGCGATTGCGTTCGCCTTCCCGGAGCAGTCCTCCGGTTCGCCGGCGAGCACAATCCGGACGCCGTCGGGGAGGGATCCGCAGTCAACCTCGGCACCACTCCCGGAAGCGACATCCTCCTCGATGCCACTTCCGGATTCACTCCTTCGAGTCGCCACCGGATCCGTCGCCGTGTCGCAGATCACGAGCAGCTCGTCGTCCGCGCCGAGCTGGTTCGCCACCTCCTCGCAGGCCTCGGTCCAGCGGACGGTCGGGAGCAGAACGGACGTCGGCGGCGCGTCCATGATCTATCGATCGAGACGCGGACACTTAGTCGTCCCTCCGGCGGGTTCCGGATCCTTATTACCTCCCCGAGAGACGCGCGCGTATGCGCGTCATCGTTCACGGCGGAGCCGGCGGCGTCCCCGACGAGCCAGAAGCGAGACAGGCGGTTCTCGACGACGCGGCCGACCGCGGCATTCTCGCCGAGACGCCGCTCGACGCTGTCGCGGACGCGCTCGCGATTCTCGAATCGAGTCCCCGATTCAACGCCGGCGTCGGCGGCGCGGTACAGTCCGACGGTGTCGTCCGCACCGACGCGGGCGTGATGACATCGGACCGCGAGGTCGGTGCCGTCTGCTCGATGCCGGGCGTCGAACACGCGGCGAGCGTCGCCCGAGTCGTTCACTCCGAGACGCCGCACATCTTCGTCTCGGGCGAGCATGCCGTCGATCTCGCAGCGGATTTCGGTATCGAGACCGGCGTCGACCTGCGCACCGACGAGACGCGCGAGCGGTACGAGAGCGAGGACCCGCCGCGGGGCGGTCCCCGCGAGCACCTGGACTGGCTCGCGACGCGGTTCGGATCGGGCGACGATCAGGCCGGTGGTGGGTCAGGGAGTGACGGAAAAAACGAAGACGATCCGGGCCGAGCGCCCGACCACGACACGGTCGGCGCTGTCGCCGCCGACGGTGAGACGTTCGCCGCGGCGACCTCCACGGGCGGGCGATCGTTCGCGCTCGCGGGGCGCGTCGGCGACGTGCCACAGGTCGGCTCCGGATTCTTCTGCACCGAGGCCGGCGGGGCGAGCGCGACGGGCGCCGGTGAAGACATCGCGCGCGTCACGCTCTCGCGGCGCGCGGTCGGTTTTCTCGACGACGGGCTCGGCGCGCAGGAAGCGGCCGACAGGGCGATCGACGAGTTCGAGGAGATCACGGGGTCTGGCGCCGGCCTGATCGTCCTCGACGAGGTCGGCACCGGGAGTGCCTTTAATACGGACGGGATGCAGACGAGTGTCGTTTATAAGTAGTCGCTGGCGCGGTAAGCGGGTAACAGAGTGCGGATCACTGGGGCCGGTGTCTCTCATCCGATGAAGGGTTCCACAGAGTCGTTTTACAGATGATTGACCAATCACGCACCACTGACCGTGGTCAGTTCGATTCTTTCCATTCGTTTGGATCCCCTTCCCGAAACTCTCCTTTCGCTTCTCTGTCCTGTGGCCAGAGTACAATCATACTGAGGGCGACATAATAGAGCGCAATGACAGCTACGACAAGAACTCCGGGGACGACGGCGATGCTGGCAGTGGTCAGTGGGCTTTCGTTTGGCGCGAACGCCGTGATTCGGAACAGCCACGCGACGAGTAAAACGGCCAACAGCGGGAGGTAAATTCGCCGCAGGCGGTTTGCTGTGGCTTCCCATGACGCTACTTTCAGCGTCGGTGTCCGATAATCCTGACTGAGTTTGCTCCGCCAATCCTCGTGTTCGACCCCCGCTGACGGATCGAGCGCGTTCGCAAGCAAGTTCTGCTGGAAGAGACGCACTCGCGAGCGATAGACATCATAGTCGCGATATCGCCGCGCTTCGATCAACAGGAAGAGAGAGACAGCGAGGATACCGACGAGGATAATATAATGTGGATTATCGGGACTGGAAAACGCGAACGTGAGAATTGCAGCCACAACCGTTACCCCCCACGTAGTCGTCTGATCGAGGCGCGATCGCCACGTCGTCTCCCGGTCCAATTCTCCGCGATAGGCATCACCCAATATTGAACTCATCTCCGTGCGGTGATCGGCCATTTCGCTGCCAAGTTCGGGTTCCTCTGCCGATTCGGAGTCGGCTGCCGTGTCATCGGTCATACAGAGCGGTACGGTATCAGCAGTAAAAGGAGTTCCAGGGTCGGGCTCTCGGTAGTTCTAGATTATTCCGTGGTCGTGGGCTCGACGTGGCTTCACTCCACACATGATCCGCGCTGTCGACCGGAGAGGCGAGGATACAAATCCGCCCGCCGCCTTGCCCGGGTATGGTCACGTTCCTCGCCGGCGGCACGGGAACGCCGAAACTCCTCGACGGGGCAGCCAGCCTGTGGGACCCCGACGAGATCACGGTGGTCGCCAACACAGGCGACGACATCGAGCTCGGCGGCCACCTCGTCTGCCCCGACGTCGACACCGTGCTGTTTGCCGGCGGCGACGTCCTCGATCGCGAGACGTGGTGGGGGATCGCCGACGACACGACGACGACTCACGAGGAACTGCGGCGGCTCGCGGCAGCGGTCGGGCTCGGGACGGCTCCCCGGTACCTCGACGAAGCGGCGCAGACGGCGGGGCGCGAGATCGCTCGCTGGCGGCGCTTCTCGGGCGTGGGAGAGTTCATGGAGATCGGCGACCGCGACCGCGCGGTCCACGTCACCCGGACGAGCCTGCTCGACGAGGGGAAATCGCTCACCGAGGCGATCGGAACGCTCGCCGACGCCTTCGGTCTCGACGTGGACCTCCTCCCGATGTCCGACGATCCGGTTGCGACGCTGGTCCACACCGAGGCGGGCGAGACGCTCCACTTCCAGGAGTACTGGGTCGCCCGCCGGGGCGAGCCCGCGGTCGCGGACGTCGAGTTCCGAGGCTCCGCGGACGCAGAACCGACCGCGGCGGTCCGGGACGCCCTCGACGACTCGGTCGTGATCGGTCCCTCGAACCCCGTGACGAGCATCGGCCCGATGCTCGCGCTCCCGGGCGTCGAGGCGACGCTCGCGGAGACGCCCGTCGTCGCCGTCTCGCCATTCGTCGGCGAGGAGGTGTTCTCCGGCCCCGCGGCCGATCTCATGGCCGGCGTCGGCCGAGAGCCGTCGACCGCGGGCGTCGCGGACGCGTACCCGTTCGCGGACGCGTTCGTCCTCGACGACCGGGACGACACCGACCTGCGCGACCGGCACCCCGGGCTCCACGTCGAGCGCACCGACACCCGAATCGACGACGCGGACGACGCAGAGCGCGTCGCCCGAGCGTGCGATCGCGCGCTGGAGGTAGTCTCGTGAGCGACCCCGAACTCGAGGGCGGCCCGTTCCTCGTCGCGGCCAGCCTCAGCGGTGCGTCCGACGCCGTCTGGGCTCGGGCGGCAGCCCCGCACGTTGACGTCGCGGTCATGGGCGGGATCGCCCTGGATCCGGCCAGCAGGGCGGCTGCGCGGGACCTCGTCGCCCGCGACCGCTCCGAGTTCCTCCCCGACGATCCGGTCGAGTGGATCGATCGGCAGGTCCGCGCCGTCGACGACGCGCCGGTCCGACCCGGGGTGAACCTCCGAAGCGCGACGGTCGAACCGGTCCGCGAGGCGGCCGAGATCTGCGCCGATCGCGACGCTGTCTGCGAGATCAACGCCCACTGTCGGCAGCCGGAACTTCGCGCTGTCGGCTGCGGCGAGTCGCTCCTCCGGGATGTGGATCGGCTCGCCGAGTACGTCGCCGCCGCGGCCGAGACGGGCGCGACGACGAGCGTGAAGGTTCGAACCGAGGTCCCCGGCGTCGACCTCGTCGCCGTCGCGGACGCGGTCGCGGACGCCGGGGCGGACTGGCTCCACGTCGACGCGATGGACTCTGAAGCCGTCGTCGAGGAGCTGACGGCCGGCCGGCCGACGGGCGACACCGGCAGTCCGGATAGTCCGAATGATCCGATTGGTCTCGATGCTCCCGATCCTCTCGATGCCTCCGATTCCCACGAGTTTCCCCGCTGTTCCCTCACCGTGGTCGCCAACAACGGAGTCCGAGGGCGCGAAACGATCGCCGAGTACGCCGAGTACGGGGCCGACGCCGTGAGCGTCGGTCGTCCGAGCGAACGCCCCGAGGCGCTCGCACGAGTCGCCGACGCGGTGCGCGCGTGGCGCGAGGGGGAGTTGCCGCCGGGCGAGACGGCGGACCGGTCGGAGGCGTCGCCGTGACGTCCGACGACGGGGGACCGGGTCGCGAAAGCGGCCGCGGAAGCGCGGGCGAGTCCGACCTCGGTCCGGCCGACGACGCGATCCTCGCGCTCCTGCTCGAAGTCGCCGGGACGCCGAAGCCGGGGAACGTCGACCGACACCGAGATCTCGACGACCTCCGTTTCGAGTCGTTCCTCGGCGGCGCGGTCGGGGCTCGCGAAGGACTCGAACTCGCGGCGGACGGCGAGAAATCCGTCGGCACCGCCTTCGAACACGGCGTGGCCGGAATGGCCGACCGAGCGGGGACGAACACCCAGTTCGGCTGTGTGCTACTCCTCGTCCCGCTAGTGCGGGCGGCCGCCGAGGGCGACCTCACCCCGGCGGGACTCGACCGTGTGACCCGGGAGACGACGGTCGACGACGCGGTCGCGTTCTATCGGGCCTTCGAGCACGTCGACGTCGCGGTCGCGGACCCGCCCGCCGACGCCGCCGATCTCGACGTGCGCCGGGGGAGCGACGCGGCTCCGGCGCTCAGAGAGCGAGAGGTGACCCTTCGAGACGTCATGGCGCTCTCCGCGGACGTCGGCGACGGGAGCGAGTCGATCGGAGACGGGAGCGGAGCGACTGGCGACGGAAGCGGAGCGACTGGCGACGGAAGCGGAGCGACTGGCGACGGAAGCGGAGCGGCCAACGACGGCTCGGACCGCGTCCCCGACCGAAACGCCCTGGAGTGGATCGGAGGGTTCCGGCGGACGTTCCGCGCGGCGGAGTGGATTTTGTCAGACGACGGCCCGTTGACTGAGCGCGCGGCACGAGCGTTCATCGGCCTGCTCGCGGCCGAGCCAGACACTCTCGTGGCGACGACTCACGGTATCGAAGCGGCCCGAGCAGCGAGCGATCGCGCGGCCGCACTACTCGGCGCGAACGGCGGGACGTCCAACGGACACGACGCCGACGATATCGACGCCGACGGCCTCGATGGCGAGATCGACTCCGAATCGGTTCACGCAGCCGACCTTGCCGCCGCCGAGGAGCTCGCGATCGCGTTCGTCGACGAGGGGATCAACCCCGGAACGACCGCCGATCTCACCTGCGCTGCGCTGTACGTCGCGCTCCGGCGCGGTGCGGAGGTGTCGCCGTGAGAGACGACGTCGTCGACGTCGAGGGTATCGCCGTCGACGGCTGGCCTGTCCCCCTCCGCGGCGTCACCGAATCGGTCGTGACGACGCTCGGACCGAACGACCGCTGGAACGTCGCCGCGCTCGGACTCCACGCGCCGGAGCGACCCGACGAGCCGGTCACCGCGCGGACGTACGGCCGCACCCGAACGTGGCGGAATTTTACGGAGCGCGGCGGCGGAGTCGTGCAGTTCACGACCGATCCGCGAACGTTCGTCGACGCCGCCCTGACGGTCCGAGAGGTCGACGATCCGGTGCTGCCGACCGCCGACTCGTGGGTCGAGGTGACCGTCGAGGAGGTCGAAATCGAGAGCGGAGGCGACACGACCATCCGAACGTGGGCGCTCGATCCGGTCGAGAGCGAGGTCGTCGCTGAGCGCGTTCCGACGATAAACAGGGGGTTCGGCGCAGTCGTCGACGCGACGGTGGCGGCCTCGCGGCTTGACGTGTCCGAGTTCGACACGGAAGCGCTGCTCGACCGGCTGGCGTACTTCGCGGACGTGGTCGACCGCTGCGGCGGATCGGCCGAGCGAGAGGCGTTCGAGCGGATCGACGACGCGACCGGGTGGCGGGACCGCGGACGCGACGGCGACGACGCGACGGGATAGCGCGAGCGCGACGAGGCAACGCGTGGGCGGCGCAGTCGAGCGCGCGGCCGACGACGGAGCGACGCGCCACCGCCTGACGGCCGCTCGCGGCGGAACGAACCCTTTTAGTTCGGGCCGGCGGTATCGCTCGGTATGGCCATCAAACCCAAGTACATCAAGCAGCTCGGGAACGTCCTGTTGGAGCGGTACCCCGACTCGTTCAACACGGATTTCGAGACGAATAAGGAGAGCGTCACGGCGCTGACGACCGTCGAGTCGAAGGGAGTCCGAAACCGGATCGCCGGCTACGTCACCCAGAAGAAGGCGCAGGCGGCCCAGGCGGCGTAAGCGGGATCGAATTTTCTACCGTTCCGCCTCGCCCGATGAGCCGCGGCGCTGGATTCGACGACGTCGCTCCGTCACCCCATCCGGTCGCAACCTCGCCATTCCGCCAGACCGATGTCGACGTCCGTACCGAGCCGTCCGCGATCCCCGATCGCTTATATACGAATCCGCGGCCACTCCGGAGGGATGGACGCGCTGGTCCGGCCCGTCGTCGATCCCGGCTTTTCCGCGGCCGCGCTCGCGTTCCTCCTCGGGGGCGCGTCGCTCGGCACCGTGAGCGGGCTGGTTCCGGGGCTACATGCCAACAACTTCGCGCTGTTGCTCGCGGGGTTCGCTCCGTCGATCCCCGCGGACCCGCTGCTCGTCGGGATCGCGATGCTCGGCGCAGGCGTGGTCCACTCCTTCCTCGACATCGTCCCTGCGCTCGCGCTCGGCGTCCCCGACGCCGCAACCGCGGTCGCGGCGCTGCCCGGCCACCGGCTCGTCGTCGCCGGGCGGGGGCGTGAGGCCCTCAGGCTGTCGGCGGTCGGGTCGGGGCTGGCGGTCGCTATCGCGGTCCCGCTTTCGGTCCCGATCACGTGGGTCATGGTCCGCGGCTACCCGACGGTTCGGGCGCATCTCCCGCTGCTTCTGGCCGGCGTGGTCGCGTTTCTCGTGCTCACGGAGTCTTCGAAGCGGGCCGCTGTCGGCGGGCTCGTCGCCTTCCTCGCGAGCGCCACGCTCGGCCTCGCGACCCTCGATGTCGATCCCGCCGCACCGCTCGACGCCGGAGGAGTCCTCGCGCCGCTTTTCGCCGGGTTGTTCGGCGCGCCGGTACTCGTCGACGCGATCGGCGGCGACGGGGTCCCGCCGCAGGCCGACGCGCGGATAACGATGGGACCGCGCGATCTCGGGGTGAGCGCCGGCGCGGGATCGCTCTCCGGCGCGGTCGTCGGCTACGTCCCGGGAGTCTCCGCCGCCATCGCCGCCGTCGCCGCGATGCCGGCGATCCCGCCGTCGGAGGGCGATCGGGGGTTTATCGTCGCCACGAGCGGGGCAAACACGGCGAACACCATCTTCGCGCTGTTCGCGCTCGTCGCACTCGGGACGCCGCGAACCGGGGTGACGGTCGCGATAGACCGCGCCGAGGTTCCCTTCGCGCTCCCGATCCTACTCGTCTCGGCGGCGACCGCCGCCGCCTGCGGGTTCGCACTCCTGCTGGCGGTCGGGGACGCGTACCTTCGAATAGTCGGCAACGCGAATTACACGCGTCTCTCCGTCGGCGTCCTCGTCCTGCTCGTGGGGCTCTCCTTCGCGTTCGCGGGCGCGTTCGGCGTCGGCGTCTTCGTCCTCGCCGGCGCGTTGGGACTCGTCCCGCCGCGCCTCGCCGCGAGGCGGGTCCACCTGATGGGGGTGCTGATCGGGCCGCTGATCCTCGGATGAGCGCGCGGCTTCGATGCTGTCCGGACGCCGATGAAGAACTAGACGCTGATCGGGGATCGGATACTAATCGGGGATCGGATACTAATCGGGGATCGGATGCTGATCCGGGATCTGAGGCTGATCGAGGCCGAGTACCGGTCGAGGGCCGAGTACCGGTCGAGGGCCGAGCGCCTCGGTACCGCGTCACGGGCGGCGGAGGCGACGGAAGTCGAGAGCAAAGAACAACGGTTAAAAGTCGCGCGGTGGTGGTTCAGTGTATGAGCGAGAGTGAAACGCAGAGCGCCCGACAGTGCGTCTCCTGTGGTATCCAAGTTGCCGGGATGAACGCCGCGCGGTTCTCCTGTCCGGACTGCGGAGCGACCATTCATCGGTGCGCGAAGTGCCGGAAGCAGAGCAACCTGTACGAGTGCCACGATTGCGGCTTCCGAGGTCCCTGACCATGGGAGACGTCGCCGCCAAGATCAAGGTCATGCCGAACAGCCCCGATGTCGACCTCGACGACCTGCAGGACCGACTCGAAGAGTCGCTCCCGCAGGGCGCGAAGATTCGCGGCTTCCAGCGCGACGACGTCGCGTTCGGGCTCGTCGCCCTCCTTCCAACCGTCATCGTCCCCGACGGCGCGGGCGGTACCGAAGCGGTCGAGGAGGCGTTTATCGAGGTCGACGGCGTCGAATCCGTGGCCGTCGAGAACGTCGGTCGCCTCTAACGAGTTCGCTTCGCCGTTGGAGCGCCCGGTCGGCAGAAAGACGGGTTCTTCCGTTTCGTTCGATCTCACAGAGCCATCTGCACCGTGAACGGCTCTCGGACTGTGCGGAACGCTCGTGGTTACGCGACGTGTTCGGCGACCCAGTCGGTGAGATCGTCGCCGGGGATGAATCCCTCCGCGCGGCGCGCGACCGGCTCGCCGCCGACAAACAGGACGAATAGCGGGACGCTCCGCACGTCGAATCGCTCGACGAGCGGCGGGTCGTCTCGGGGGTTCACGAGCGCGACGTCGACGTCGACTTCGCGGGCGACGTTGCCGAGGACGGGCTCCATGCTCGCGCAGATGCCGCAACCGTCGGTGTAGAACTCGACGAGCGCGGCGTCCGCGCCGGCGACGAAGGCGTCGAGGGCGTCTTCGTCCGCGAGCGAGGTCGGCCGTCGGTCGCTCCGGCCCAACGCGGGATCACCGGAAGTGGTATTGGACATTATACACACTATTGAGTTCCAGAGCGCATAAAGGCTCGCTTCGTGCGTCGCTATCACGTTCGGCTTCCAGAATCGGTCGCGACGCGCATCGTGTCGAACCAGTCGGTCGCCAGCAGGTCGTCGATGGAGTCGACGTCCGTCCGGACGTCACCCTGCGGGTTTCGAGTGTTCGAAGCCGTGAGACACGTACGGGGACGGGAGGTGAAGGATCGAGAGACGGGGTCGCCTGTCAGTCGTCGCTCGGTGCGGCCGCGGGGTCGTCGACGGTCCCTCGGCTACGCCAGCCGCCCTGTGCGTACGCGCCGACGAACATCCCCACGATCGCGTACAGGATCGGCCAGTTGCCGACGCCGAGACTGGCGTAGGCCGCCCCCGGGCAGATCCCGGACAGGCCCCAGCCGACGCCGAAGATCGAGCCGCCGATCAGGACGTTCCGGTCGAACGACTTCAGCCGTCGTCCGTACGGTCGTCCGGTCAACGGCGCGGAGTCTCGAAGATTCGGGAGCGTCCAGAACGCGCTCCCGGCGACGACGGAGCCGCCGAACATCACGAACAGGAGCCCGAAGTCGTCGAACGTCAGGAAGTCGATAACGACCTCCGGCCGGGCCATGTGGCTGAATCCGAGCCCGAAGCCGAAGACGAGTCCCCCGACCAGGATCAGTGGCATGAACAGGGGGTGTCGGCTCACAGCCCCACCCCCACCGCCGAGACGAGGTTGGCGGTCGCGATCGCGACGACGAGGAACGTGGCCACGCCGACCAGCGACGTGCGGGAGACGGAGCCGACGCCGCAGATGCCGTGTCCGGAGGTACATCCCTTCCCGACGCGGGTGCCGACGCCGACGAGGATCCCGCCGACGAAGAGCCGCCACGCGGACACCCCGGTCGTCCAGCCGCTACCCGCCAGCGACCACGGCTCGCCTTGATATATCAGCGCGTAGATCGCGGCACCGCCGACGATACCGGCGGTGAACACGATCCGCCAGTCGCGCGAGGGGACGTACCGTTCGAACCGAGACAGTCCCGAGGCGTACGACAGCGTCGATTCGAGGAACGTGCTCGCGCCCGCCGTGATCCCCGTTCCGAGGTAGATCAGGACGGTCCCGAGCCCGACGAGGAGCCCCCCGATCGCGTACCGCGAGATCCCGTTCGGAAACAGCGCGTCGACCACCTCCGGACCGAGCAGATCGACGACGGCGGCGTCGATCATCGCCGGTCGCCCCGTGGAACGGGAGCGGGGGCTGTCGCCGTGCGTCCCCGGGCCGCCGCCGCCGTGCGTCCGCAGGCCGCCGCCGTGCGTTCGCGAGCGCGCACCACGGTCGGGTCAGTCGTCGCTCGTGAGTGCATCTTGACTCGCGGCGCAGTTGTTCGGCCCCAGTTCGAGCGTGAACGCCTCGTCGTCGTCGATGGGGTTCTGCCCGAGATTCGTCGCGATGATGTCCTCGTAGTTGGCCGGGCGGGGTGGCATGTCCGCGAGGACGGTCTCGACGAACGTATCTTCGTCGGCCGAGAGCGCGACCATGCGCTCCCGAAGGTCGCCGATCGGCGCGGTGTAGGTGCCGTCCGCGGCGGTCTCGGCAGCGTCGCTGAAGTGCGCACCGCCGACGAGCACGTCGTCGTCGAGCGCCAGCACGCGATTCTGCAGCGAGTCGTACAGCGTGCGAGCCGCGTCCGGGGCCCCGTCGCTGCCCTCCTCGAGGTCCGGTCGAGCGACGCTCTCGATGAAGAGCCCGTCGCCGGTGGCGAGCAGGCTGTCGCCGAGCAGATAGGAGGTCATCCCCGTGGTGTGTCCCGGCGTGAACACCGCCTCGACCGTCGCGTCGCCGACCGCGAACACATCGCCGTCTTCCACCAGCGTCACGTCGGCGGCGTAGGTGACGCCGCGGTCGGCCGCGGCGGCCGGGAGCATCGCTTCGACGCCCTCGTCAGCGAGGGCTCGGAGCCCCGAGACGTGGTCCGCGTGCACGTGCGTGTCGAACGCGTACGTAAGCTCGACGCCGAGTTCCTCGGCGTCGGCGAGGTACCGGTCGGTGAACGCGCGCAGCGGGTCGACGATCGCGGCCTCGCCGTCGTCGTACAGCAGGTAGCCGAGACAGCCGCTGGAGGGACGCCGGTACTGGATTAGCGTCCCCGGGCCGTCGTACTCGGTGACCTCGTGTGCCTCGTAGATCGACGCCCAGCCGTTCATCCCGTTTTCGAGGTGGTCGACGTCGTACCCGCGGTCGGCGAGCGCGCCCGCGACGAACCCGCTGGCTCCGCCCTTCGCGCAGAGCACGGTGACGTGTTCGTCGTCCGGGATCCGGTCGAGGACGTCCTCGTCGAGCTCTTCGTCTAAGAACCGGAAGTACGGCACGTTGATCGAGGTAACGTTCTCGCCGTCGATCCGCCACTCCTCGTAGTCGCTCGACATCCGCGCGTCGAGGAGGGTTATCGACTCGCCGTCGTCGATGCGGAGCTTGAGCGATTCGGGGGAGATCGAGTCTGCGTCCGATTCCGGCGTCGGAAAGTCCGTCTCGTCTGCGTCCATGTACACCCCTTCGTAACGGGGGATGGACCTTAAGAGTTTGTATAGTAATTCACCATATACACAATATAACTGAGTCAAGTATATGGCGGCAGAGAGTATAAAGGCGTTAAACAGGCGTGCGTTCGGGAACTGGAGCGGATCGGTATTTCAGCTGTTCGTATCAGTCCCAAGTATCGACACACTTATTATGAACTATTCAGTATTGTGGGATAACCCCAACACAGGGGATCTAACAATGAGTACGGAAACCGCAGCCGAGACGCTGGACGTGAAGGGACAGAACTGCCCGATGCCGGTCATAAAGACCAAAGGCGTGTTCGACGACCTCGCCGCCGGCGAGGTGCTCGAAGTGGTCGCGACGGACTCCGGTAGCGTGAGCGACATCGCCGGCTGGGCGGAGTCGACCGATGGAGCCGAGCTCGTCGATCAGGAGGAAGCGACCGAGGGCGGCGAGGACGTGTTCAAACACTACGTCCGGAAGACCGAGTGAAATGAGCGCGGACACGCCGGCGTCGTCGGACGCCGATCGCTGCCCCGAGTCCGTCGCCGACCTGCAAGAACGGATCGGCGAGCTGGAGGCTGAAGTCTCCGACCTTCGCTCCGACGTCGAGGACGACGGGCCCCAAAAGATGGTCATCATCGCCACGAAGGGGACGCTCGACATGGCGTACCCGCCGCTGATTCTCGCGAGCACGGCGGCCGCCTTCGGCTACGACGTCACCGTCTTCCACACCTTCTGGGGCCTCGAGATCCTCCACGAAGAGAACTCGAAGGACCTCAAGCTCAGCTCGGTGGGCAACCCGAACATGCCGGTCCCGAACGCCATCGCCGCGCTCCCCGGGATGGATCGAATGACCACGCGGATGATGCGAAACAAGATCGAGGACAACGACGTCGCCTCGATCGAGGAACTGGTCGAGACGTCGATTGCCAGCGGCGTCGACCTACAGGCGTGCCAGATGACGATCGATCTGCTCGGCTACGACGAGGACGACTTCTACGACGGCGTCACGACCGGCGTCGGCGCGGCCTCGGCGTTCCGGGACATGGTCGACGCGGACATCCAGCTTCTGGTCTGACCGCGGACCACGCGCACGCGCTCTCTCCTCCCGTTTCGGACGGACCGCCTCTCCGAGGGCCCGCTTATCCGACGTGAACCGCTTCGTCGCCGGCAGCGCTCTCGTAGAGCGCGTCGATGATCCGCATGTTCGCGATCGCCTCCGCCCCGTCGGTCAGGGGATCGACACCGTCGGCGACGCGGTCGGCAAAGTGCTCGACCTGCAACCGGTACTGGTCCACCGGATCGAACGTCTCGACGCCGCGCCGACCGTCGATATCGTACGTCAACTCCACCGGTTCGGCGTCGGGCGCGTCGAACGCCCGCTCGACGGTGATCCACCCGTTCGTCGCGTCGATCCGGTAGCGCTGAACGAGCTGCGTGTCGAAGCCGGCCGCGATCCGGGCTGACCGGCCGTCCTCGTACTCCAGCACGCCGGCGAGCTCCGTGTCGACGCCGGCGTCGCGGGTGTCGTTGGTGTGCGCGTACGCCCGGTCCGGGGTGCCGAGCATCGTCCTGACGAGCGAGACGGGGTAACAGCCCACGTCCATCAGCGAACCGCCGGCGAGGTCCGGGTTCAGACGCACGTCGCTCGGGCGGTCGTACAGCGGGAACCTGAACGTCGAGGTCACGGTGCGTACGTCGTCCAGTTCCCGCTCGACCAGTTCGAGGACGCGCTCGGTGCGCGGGTGGTACCGATACATGAACCCCTCCATCAGGGTGACGCCCCGGTCCTCGCAGTGCTCGACGACCGCGCTCGCCTCCGCGGCGTCGACCGCGAGCGGCTTTTCACAGAGCACGTCCAGCCCCGCGTCGCCCGCCCGTCTCGTCCACTCGGCGTGGAGCCCGTTCGGGAGCGGGATGTAGACGGCGTCGATCTCGTCGTCCGCGAGGAGCGCCTCGTAGGACCCGTATCTCCGCGGTATCGAACGTTCTGCAGCGAACCGTTCCGCGCGTTTTCCGTCCCGCGAGGCGACCGCTCCGACGACGTGATCGCTCGCCGCGATCGCCGGGACCACCGCCTTGCGGGCGATCCCCGCGGTCCCGAGCACGCCGAAGGTGAGCCGACCGTTCCGTGTGGACATATGCTACCGACGACGAACTGTACCACGAAAAGGATCGGTGGATCGCCTCGGGAGCAAGCGACGATTCGACCGAGTTACCCCGCGACCGACCGATCCGCGTCGCGATCGCGAACACGTACCCGGGTTCGTACCGGGCTCGGGGTTCCCGGATCCCGGGTATCACCCCGAACGCGCCGGGGTTCGGAGTCGCTCCGCGGACCGACGCTACGCCGAGTCGTCGCCGTCGGGATCGGTTCGCCACCCGCCCTTGAGCGTCACGAACCAGATCGCGGCACCGGCGAGCCCGAACACCGCCGCCATGTATGGGATGATCGGGAGCTCGACCCCGACGAAGTCCAACACCGTGCGGAGCTCGTAGACGATCACCCCGAAGATCGCAAGCGTCACGAGCAGCCCGCCGCGGGTGATGTCGAGGCTCATCGACCCACCTCGGCGAGCGAGGCGGCCGCATCGGTGAGCGCACCGAGGAGCGCCGCGGGCGCGGTCGCGAGCGCGTCGATCGCTGGCGTCATCCACACGGGGTACGTGCCGACGCCGGGGCCGAGCAGCCCGCCGCGACTGATGATGGCTCCGAGCGGGAGCGCGTACGCGAGTACGACCAGGACGAGCGCGATACCCACCCACAGCCGAAGGGTGTCGAGCACCTGCGGCGCGTCGTCGGGACCGGACAGCGCCGGCGACAGCGGCTCGGCGAGCCCGGAGACCGTCGGGTTCCCCATCGTGAGCACGAGGTTACCGATGAAAAGCACCGTCGAGACGAAGAGCAGGGTGCCGCCGATGGCGATCTGGACGTTCAGCTCCTGGAACCCGCCGAACATCGCTGGGTAGTCGAACCCGGTGTACTCGGGCTCTGCGGTCCGGCGCGGGACGCCCAGGATCCCCTGCGCGTGCATCGCGTTCGACATCAGCGCCATGCCGATGAACCAGAGGACGACCTGGAATAGCCCGATTACGCGGCTGTAGATCGGCTTGTTGGAGATCTGCGGCCAGATCCAGTAAGTCGCCGCCATGAACGTGAGTGCGACGGCGGTCCCCACGGTGAGGTGGAAGTGACCCGGCACCCAGATCGTGTTGTGGATCATGTAGTTGATGTTCATGCCGGCGTTCACCATCCCGGAGAAGCCGCCGGCGGCGAACATCAGTCCCGCGAGCATCATCCCGGTGAACTCCGGCCTCCGCCACGGGAGGTCGGTGAGCCAGCCGAGCAGCCCGGTTCCCCCGCGCTGTCGGGCACCGTACTCGACGCTCGCGACGACCGTGAACGCGGTGAGTAGGCTGGGCAACAGCAAGAACATCGTGTTCGTCATCGAGATGAACTTGAACCCCTCCGCGATCCCGGGATCGAGGTACTGGTGGTGGATTCCGACCGGGGTCGAAAGGAGGAGGAACAGCACGAACACGACCCGCGCGAGCGGGTCGCTGAATAGGCGTCCGCCGGCGATCGTCGGCAACACGGTGTACCAGAGCAGGTACGCCGGCATCAGCCAGAAGTAGACGACCGGATGGCCGAAGAACCAGAACAGCGTCCGGGTGAGCGTCGGGTTCACCTGATCGATCAGCCCGAGCGACCACGGCAACAGGAAGATCAGCACCGAGGCCGCGACGGCGGACGACGCGATGTACCACATCGCCATCGTCGTCAGCACCATGAACGTCTGCAGCGGGATCCGCTCGTCGGGATGCTCACGCTTCCACGCGAGCCACGTGCGGAACCAGTCGGCCCCGGCGATCCACGAGCCGACGATGAAGACGGCGAGTCCCGCGTAAAACAGCGGGTGGGCCTGCAGCGGCGCGTAAAACGTGAACAGCACGTCGGCGCTCATGTCGAGGGCGTCGACGAACCCGGCGAGGATCGAGACGCCCGTCATCGTCATCCCGATCGCCATCAGGGCGTACCACGTCCACGTGATCTTGATGTTGACCAGGGGCCGGTCGAGACTCCGAACGAGCGCCCACGTGAACAGCCCGACGAGGAAGAACGTCGTGAAGCTGAGCGCGAGGAACACGCCGTGTGCCGTGAGCGAGGTGTAGTAGTCCGCCGAGCTGATGAGGCCCCGGAATATCCCGGTCCGGTGGAGCGTCTGGACGATCCCGAAGATCGCGCCGAGCGTGAGCGCCAAAAAGGAGCCGAGGAACGCCGCGCGAACGAGTCTCGCCTCCTCGGGGTACCTGTCGGCGAAGGTCCGCTCGCCCTCGATAGCCGCGCTCATTCGTCGTCACCTCCGGACCGGTCTTCGTACTCGGATTGACTGACGACCTCCAGTTTCCCCTCCATCGAGTGGTGAGCCGCGCCACAGTACTCGTTACAGACGATGCCGTACTCGCCCGGCTCTTCGGCCTCGACGGTGAGCTCGGAGACCTCGCCGGGAACGACCATCGTGTTCGCGTTGGTCCCGACCACCTCGAATCCGTGGATGACGTCCCGGGAGGTGACGTAGAACGTCACCCGGCTGTCCTCGGGGACGACGATCGGATCCGGATCAAATCCGAACTGGAAGGCGACGACGTACGCGGCGTACTCGTTCTCGCCGACCCGCTCGACCCGAGGCTCCGAGAACCGATCGTCCTCGTCGAGCGCGCCGGCGTCGACAGCCGGCTCGGTGTCGCTCACCATCGCGATCCCGGGCCCGACCGCGCCGTACGTGACGGAACCGATGAGTAGCAGTATCAGGAGTATCGACGCCGCGAGCCAGAGCTTCTCGTAGGCGTGAATGTGCATGCGGTGATCACCCCACGACGACGAGATCCCGACCGAGGAACTCGATGTAGTAGATGTACACCCACGAGAGCACCAGGATCGCGAAGTAGATCCCGATGAGCGTGAGGGTCCCTATCGGATCGAACTCCTCGTCCTCACCGCTCACGTCGTCGGCCGAGGCGTGTGCGGTTTCGTTTCGGCCCATGGGCGGCCTACTCGATAAGCAGACAAATATCGTCCATTCGTTCTCGGACCGTGAAAACGCGGGTGAGATATATTGCATCAGGACGATTACTCATTCTATGGACTTCTCGCTCCAGCAAGCGCTGCTCCTCGTGTTGGGAGCGCTCGTCCCGCTCACGGTGTACATCCTCGACCGAGCTGAGATCGTCATGGCGGTCGCGCTGGTGAACGTGCTTCTCATCTGGGGGAGCCTCCGGGTCGCCACCGGCGGCAGTCTGCGCCCCGGTGCGACCGCTTCGGAGGCCTCGGACGCGGCGGACCCCGAGGAAGCGTAACGGCGCGCCCCGGCGACGCCGGAATCGAACCCCAAATGACGAACTGTACCCTCTGTGGCCTCCCGACGGGAGACGATCCCCGCAGCGCTCCCGACGTCGACGGGGAGTTCTGTTGTCGGGGGTGTCTCTCCGTCGCCCGGTCGCTGGACGGCGTCGACGACGTCGACGGTATCGGCGACGTCGAGGACCGGCGTTCCGACGCGAACCCGGCTGCCGAGTTCGACGGCGAGACGGCGTTCCTCCACGTCGACGGGATGCACTGTGCGACCTGCGAGTCCTTCCTGGAGATGACCGCGGGGGAACAGCCCGGGGTGGCGGGCGCGGAGGCGAGCTACGCGACCGACACGATCCGCGTCGACTACGATCCCGACGCCGTGAGCGCCGACGAGCTCCCCGATCGGCTCTCGGTCGCCGGCTACACCGCGAGCGACCGCGCGGAACCGAACACCGACGGCGACGACGCCGCGGTCGTTCGCTTCCTGATCGGCGGCGGGTTCTTCGGGATGATGGCGATGCTGTGGTACGTCCTCTTTTTATACCCCACCTACTTCGGGTACGATCCGATTGTAGATCTGGGCGGCGTCTCCGGAACGTACCTGTTCGCGCAGGTGTGGGTGTTCGCCTCGATCGTCCTGTGTTACACCGGCTACCCGATCCTCCGGGGCGCATACGTGAGCCTCCGAGCGCGGCGACCAAACATGGACCTGTTGGTGTCGCTCGCGGCGGTGAGCTCCTACTCGTACAGCACCCTCGCGCTGGCTCTCGGCCGAACCGATCTCTACTTCGACGTGACGATCGCCGTAATCTTGGTCGTCACCGCGGGCAACCACTACGAGTCGCTGATCAAGCGTCGCGCCACCGGGATGCTCTCGGAGCTGACGACCGCGACCGACGGCGAAGTCCGCACCGAGACCGGCGAGACGGTCCCGGCAACGGCCGTCGAGCCGGATGATCGCCTCCTCGTTCGCCCCGGAGAGCGCGTTCCCTTCGACGGGACCGTCGCCGACGGGACCGCCGCGGTCGACGAGGCGCTGGTCACGGGCGAGTCGCTGCCGACGACGAAACGCGAGGGCGACGCGGTTCGCGGGGGAACCCTGGTGACGGACGCGCCGGTGGTGATCGAAGTCGGCGAGGACGCGACGAGCACCCTCGACACGCTCGTCCGGATGCTGTGGGAGATCCAGAGCTCGCGATCGGGGATCCAGCGACTCGTCGACAGACTCGCGACGGTGTTCGTCCCGCTGGTCGTCGCGGTCGCGGTCCTCGCCGCGGCCGCCACGCTCGCGCTCGGGGCGGTGCCGACCGACGCCGCGCTCGTCGGGCTCACGGTGCTCATCGTCTCGTGTCCGTGCGCGCTCGGACTCGCGACCCCGCTCGCGGTCGCCGCGGGGATCCGCGACGCCGCCCGACGCGGGATCGTGATCGTCTCGGACGCCGTCTTCGAGCAGGCCGCCGGCGTCGACACGGTCGTGCTCGACAAGACGGGGACGCTCACGGACGGTGAAATGCAGCTCCTCGACACCGTCGCGGCGGACGCCCGCCCGGAATCGGTGCGGCGTCGGGCCGCCGCGCTGGAACGCGCCTCTCCCCATCCGATCGCGGAGGCGATCGTCGCCGGGGTCGACGACGACGGTGCGGCAACTGACGGAGGGAGAACCGCGACGGCGACGACGACCGCGACGGTGACCGACCGGGGCGTTTCGGGCCGCGTGGACGGCGACGACGTCGTCGTCGGCCACCGCTCGCTGTTCGGGGGCGACGAGTGGACGATCCCCGAACGCCTCCACGAAGCCGGTTCGAACGCCCGAGACGGCGGTCGAGTCCCGGTTTACGTCGGCTGGGGCGGGACCGTCAGGGGCGTCCTCGTCGTCGGCGACGAGGTCCGAAGCGGCTGGGAGGACGTCGTGGACGAGCTCGCGGCGGACGGTCGGCGAGTCGTTCTCCTCACCGGCGACTCGCCCGAGGCGGCCCGACGGTTCGAGGAACATTCGTCCGTCGACGAGGTCTTCGCGGCGGTGCCGCCCGAGGCGAAAGCCGAGACGGTCAGGCGACTCGCCGCGACCGAGCGCGTCGCGATGGTCGGGGATGGGAGCAACGACGCGCCGGCGCTCGCGGCGGCCGACATCGGCGTCTCCGTCGCGAGCGGAACCGACCTGGCCGCCGACGCGGCAGACGCCGTCCTCCTGGAGGATCGGCTCTCCGCGATCCCCGAGCTGTTCGACGTCACGCGCGGGACGAACCGCCGACTCACGCAGAACCTCGGCTGGGCGTTCGTCTACAACGCGGTCGCGATTCCGATGGCGATCGCGGGCGTCCTCAATCCGCTCCTCGCCGCGCTCGCGATGGCGACGAGCAGCGTCCTCGTGGTGACCAACTCCGCGCGACCCGTATATAAGCAAGAAACGGAGCGGTGAGCGGAACAGAAAAAGGGGAAACGCGAGCGGAACGAAAGAAACGGCGATGCAACCGGATCCGCGCTTGCCGATCTACGCAGTCGCGCCGACGTACGGTCTGACGGCG
Source organism: Halorubrum trueperi (assembly GCF_042662525.1). Taxonomy (NCBI): domain Archaea; kingdom Methanobacteriati; phylum Methanobacteriota; class Halobacteria; order Halobacteriales; family Haloferacaceae; genus Halorubrum; species Halorubrum trueperi. The sequence goes on along the minus strand of NZ_JBHSXI010000009.1, from coordinate 88,931 downwards.
CGAACGATGGCGTCGACGTCGTAATCATCTTCTGTCTTGTCGAAGACGACCTCGCCGTCGGCGCGGACGACGAACACGCCGTCGTCGCCGGTGACGACCGCGACCTCGTCGAGGTCGTCGCCGAACTGGCGGAGGAGCGCCGCCGAGACGTCCTGAGCGCGGTTCAACATGCCGCACGGCACGCAGTATTCGATCTCGACGCGGGTCATGCGACACCTTTGGTCGCGGACGGGCTTAAAAGGGGCGCGGGCGGGCGCTGCCGCCCGCATCGGCGACGTCCGATGGATGCTCACACCACGAGGGCGTCGAACACGACCGCGAACAGCAGGAGTCCGAGGTAGGCGTTCGACGCGTGGAACGCTCGAAACGCCGCCGTCTCCGTCCGTTCGTAGTGGAGCCGGACGACTGTCCACAGGAACACCGCGCCGAGCGCGACGCCGACGGCGGCGTACAGTGCGCCCAGCGGATCGGCGACCACCGCGAGCGCGGCCGCCGCGACCAGCGTCGCGCCGAGGTACCAGACGATGTGCCGCCGGGTCGCCGTCTCGCCGCGGACGACGGGCATCATCGGGAATCCGCCGCGCTCGTAGTCGTCCTTGTAGGCCAACGCGAGGTTGTAGAAGTGCGCGGGCGTCCACAGGAAGATGACCAGCGCGAGCAGCAGTCCGCCGCCGCCGACCGTGCCGGTGACCGCCGCCCAGCCGATGAGCGCCGGGAGCGCCCCGGCCGCCCCACCGATCACGGTGTTCTGGACCGTGTTCGGCTTCAAGATCAGGGTGTACACGACGCTGTAAAACAGGATCGCGATCATCCCGAGTCCGGCCGTCAGCGGGTTCACGGTCCAGAACAGCCCGACCGAGACGAACGTCAACAGACCGCCGAACGCGAGCGCGTGCGGAACCGGAACGAGATCGGTCGCGAGCGGACGGTCGTTGGTGCGCTGCATCCGCCGGTCGACGTCGCGTTCGAACACGTGGTTGAACGTTCCCGAAGCGCCGATCGAGAGTGCGCCGCCGACGAGCGTTGCGGCGACGGCGTCGGGAGTGAATCCCGGTCCGCCGGCCAGCGCCATCGCCGCGGCGGCGACGAGGCAGAGCAGCCACATCAGCCGCGGCTTCATGAGCCGGAAGTAGGCGGCCACCGTCGCTTTCAGTCGTGGCAGCGTCGCCGTCGGAATCGTCGGTTCCGGAGCCTGGTCAACGGGTGGGAGGTGATCTGTCCCCGGCCGAAAGTCGACGGGCGTGTCATCGGCGTCGCCGGTCTCAGCCTCCAGCCGCCACGCGAGTCCGGCGAGGGTGGCCCCGAAGATGACGACGCCGAGGAGGAGATGGACGGAGCCGAGCGCGGCGGGGAGTTCGCCCACGGCGACGAGCGCGCCGACGCCGGCCTGTACCGGGTACAACAGCACCGCTCCCGCGAGCGCAGCGCGAACACGACCGCTAGCGCCGTCGCGCCACGCGAGCACGGCCGAAAGGACGACGAGGAGGCCGACGGTGACGGCGAGCAGCCGGTGGCCGAGCGCAATCCACCCGGGACTCTCGGCGGGCAGCGCAGCGCCCCCGCCGCAGGCGGGCCACCCCGCACACGCCGCTGCCGCCTCGGTGAGCGAGGTCGTGGCACCGACGACGAGCAGGAGGTACACCCCCATCGCCGTCGCCGCGAGGACCGCGGGGAATCGATCGGGTATCGTCACTTGACGTGGCTTAGGAACCGACCCATATATGTCCCGCGCTTCGCCGGATCCGACTCCGCGATCCCGTGACGGCCGAGGCGTTCGCGCGGGGGGATCCGACGAGTGCGGGGAAGTCGACGGACTCCGGAGCGACGTCGGCGAGTGGCCGACCGACATCGAGGCAGGGAAGCGGACCGGCACCGAGGCAGGGAAGCGGATCGACACCGAGGAGCCGTCTCAGTCATCCCCGCGTCGGCGGAGGATCCGATCGACGATGTCGCCGCTGGAGAGCAGCTCGTCGTCGTACCGCGGTTCGCGGCCCGACGCGCGCTCGACCCGACAGTCGATACCGCGCTCCGCGAGCGCGCCGGCGATGTCGGACTCGTCGTGGTGCTGGTCGAACCCCAACACGATCACGTCCGGATCGAGCCGTTCTATGGGGACGAACACGTCCACCGGGTGCCCGAGGTGGGCCTCGTCGACCGCGTCGAGCGCGGCGACCATGTCGCGGCGTTGCTCCGCACAAAGGATCGGTTCGGGCTTGTGCGTGACGTTGGAGCGCCGGGCGACGATGGCGTGGAGTTCGTCGCCATGCGTCGCGGCGTCTTCGAGGTAGTGGACGTGGCCGGGGTGGAGGAGGTCGAACGTCCCCTGGGCGACGACCCGCGTCATCGGAACCACGAGAGGAAGCCGCCGCGGTCACGGTTCTCCTCGACGATCTCCGCGTCGATGTCCTCCTGAGTGAAATCGAAGAAGTGCTCGTCGGGTACCTCGACGTCGAGGACGTCGAGCGTCGTCTGCGTTCCCTCGTTGTCGAACGCCTTCCAGTCGCCCCATCCGTAGGGAGCGCCGACGATGACGTGGACTCGTCCCTGTCCGAACGTCGCGAGATCGGCCGCGCTCGGGCGGAGCGCGCCGTTCGGGTGGGAGTGAACCGAGCCGACGGCTCGCATGTCGTTCGGTTTCATGTGCGTGCGAACGCTGGCGCTCGTCGGGTTCGACTCAGTCCCGGGGATGACGAGCACGTCGGTGATCACCTGCCCGTCTCGGTCGATGTCGAGCTTCCGGGCGTCGTCCGCGCGGAGAAACCCCATGTACTCGTCGGGGTGGCTCTCCTCGCTCGCCTCGAGGATGAACTCCATGGTCTCCCGGGCGATCCCGAGGAGCTCGTCCGAGCGGAACAGTCGCATACGAGAGGCAAGTCGCCGTCGCCTCATAGGGATTCCGGACCGCTCGACCGGGGGTTCACGGACTCCCCTGTGCGGCACGTCTCCGATCGCCCCACACCGGACGAGGCGCGAGAGAACAGGCTTAACATCGGCCGTTCCCGATGACTGTCCATGAGCGAGAACACCGCCGGGGATTCCGGCACGCGGGGCGATTCGAGCCCCGAACCCGACGCCGACGCGGCGCAGGGGACGGCCGACGACCGGCCGATCGTCCACGATCTGGCACCCGACTGCACCCGCGAGGACACCGAGGTCGGTGCCCTGTACCACGCCGAGATTAACGGCATCGTCGACTACGGCGTCTTCGTCGACGTCTCCGAGGCCGTCTCGGGGCTCGTCCACGAGTCGAACCTCGAAGGGACCTACACGGTCGGCGATCGGCTGATCGTTCGGCTGACCGACGTGAGGGAGAACGGCGACGTCGCGTTCGACGAGGTGGACCTCGACGACTACCGGACCGAAGCGGTCGCTCACGAACCTACCGTCTCGCGCGTTCGCGGGCTCACCCCGGGCGACGAGGTCACCGTCGAGGGCGAGGTCGTACAGGCGAAACAGACCGGCGGCCCGACGATCTTCGCCGTCGCGGACGCCTCCGGCGTCGTCTCCTGTGCCGCCTTCGAGGAGGCCGGCGTCCGGGCGTACCCCGAGGTCGCCGTCGGCGATATGGTTCACGTCAGCGGGACGATCGAAACCCGCGAGAACGCCATTCAGCTGGAGGTCGACTCCCTGAAGCGGCTGCCCGAGGACCGCGCTGCGGACGCGAGAGAGCGCTTCGAATCCGCGCTCGACGAACGCGCCGAGCCCGCCGACGTCGACCCCCTCGTCGAGTGGGACGCGTTCGAGCCGATCCACGACGACCTCCGGGACCTGGCCCGGCTCCTCCGTCGTACCGCGCTCTCCGGACGCCCGCTTCGCGTCCGCCACCACGCCGACGGCGACGGAATGTGCGCCGCGATTCCGGTACAGCTCGCTCTGGAGAACTTCGTCCGCGACGTCCACGAGGATCCCGACGCGGCGCGCCACTTGTTCAAGCGACTGCCGAGCAAAGCGCCGTACTACGAGATGGAGGACGTCACCCGCGACCTCAACTTCGCGCTAGAGGGGCGCGCGCGCCACGGGCAGAAGCTCCCCTTCCTGCTCATGCTCGACAACGGGTCGACCGAGGAGGACGTGCCCGCCTACGAGAACCTCGCGCACTACGACATCCCCATCGCGGCCGTCGACCACCACCACCCCGATCCCGAGGCGGTAGAGCCGCTGCTCGACGCCCACGTGAACCCGTACCTCCACGACGAGGACTACCGGATCACGACGGGAATGATGTGCGTCGAGCTCGCCCGGCTGATCGACCCGTCGATCACCGGCGAACTCGAACACGTCCCGGCGGTCGCCGGGCTCTCCGACCGCTCGAAGGCGGAGGCGATGGACGACTACGTCGCGCTCGCGGAGTCCGCCGGCTACGACGAGTCGGCCCTCCTCGACATCGGGGAGGCGCTCGACTACGCCGCCCACTGGCTCCGCTACTCCGAGGGGAAGACGCTCGTCAACGACGCCCTCAACGTGGGCTGTGACGACGAAGCGCGCCACGAGGAGCTGGTCGAATTCCTCTCCGAACGCGCCGAACGCGACGTGGATCGCCAGCTCGACGCGCTCGACGATCACGTGGAACACGAGCGGCTCGCCTCCGGCGCGCATCTCTACCGGATCGATCTGGACGAGTACGCACACCGATTCACCTACCCGGCACCCGGAAAGACGACCGGAGAACTCCACGATACCCGCGTCCGGGAAACGGGCGATCCCGTCATCACGATCGGCTATGGCCCCGACTTCTGCGTGCTCCGCTCCGACGGCGTCCGACTCGACATCCCGAACATGGTGACGGAGCTGAACGATGAACTCCCCGAGGCGGGCGTCTCGGGCGGCGGTCACCTCGTCGTCGGCTCGATCAAGTTCGTGAAGGGCCGTCGGAGCGCCGTCATCGAGACGCTCGTCGAGAAGATGGCCGAAGCGGAGATCGACGAGACGCTCTCGTCGACGGTCGCGATCGACGATTGAAGCGGCCCCGCACGGTCGTTCAGCCGCCGCGTCGCCTCACACGAACGCTACTTCACGCGAAATTCACCGTTCTGCGAGCGACGACGCTGGCACCCGCGACGGCGGCTGCCAACCCGCCGAGCAACCCGACCGGCAGATGGACTCCGCCGCCGCGCCAATCGGCCGCGTATGCGCGGGCATAGAACTCCGCGACCGATTCGTCCTCGACAGCGAGCAGCACCTCCCTGTTCTCCGTCGCCGCACCCTCGTTCCAGTTGAGACTACCGACGATCGCCGCGTCGTCGACGACGAGCCCCTTCGCGTGTATCTTCCCGAATCGGCCGCGCGGTTCCGAGATGGTCACCTCGATCGGCTCGTCGGCGAACTCGTCGACGAGCGCGCGGTTCGTCTCCCGGTCGTACCACGCGCCGGACACCAGGAGGTGGACGTCGACGCCCCGATCCGCGGCCCGTCGGAGTGCGCGAACGATCCGGTTATCCGGGCCGCCCGTCCGCGGGACCACGCCCAACACGCGGTCGTCGGCCGCGTCGATCCGCTCGACCAGCCGATCGGCGGCGTTTCCCGGAGTCGTCAGGAGTTCGACGTCCGCCGTCGTCTCCCCTGGCGACTCGAACCGCGTCGGGTAGCTCCCGTTCGCCGTCCCGGACTCGTGGAACTCGGCGTCGTTTCGGAACGACGACCACGAGCGAGCGTCGGACGCCGCCGCGTCCGCACGGAAGAGGACGGCGAGGTCGTCGGCGGTCGTCTCGCTGGCTGTCGGCGATCGAGACGACCCGGTGACGACGCCCCAGCCGCGGTTGGTCCGCCCGCCCGTCCCGGACGCCTTCCAGTTCTCCGTGAGGACGACCGCGCGGTCGTCGGCCACCGCGTACTTGGCGTGGTGGAAGCGGAACCGCTCAGGGTCGCCGTCGAGCACGCGGACCTCGACGCCGGCGGCCGCGATTCGATCGAGGAGCCGCGCGCTCCGAGCGGAGAATCCGCCGACCGGCGACCCCTCGACGAGGACTCGCACGTCGATGCCGCGGTCGGCGGCCGCGACGAGCGTGTCGGCGACGCGCTCAGACCCGAGCGTGTAGCCGGCGAGCAGCAGGCGGTCGTCGGCCTCACGGAGCGGCTCGACCGGGACCATCGGACTGTCCGGCAGCACGAACGGCGTCACGGTTGCGTTCTCCGTTCTGGTCACGGGCCGTGGGTCGTACCCCCGTGGTCGCCACTCACCCCAGTCCGCGCGCCAGCGGTGCCCCTCGGGCGCGCGGTCGTAGCCGACCACGGCGACCGCCGTCCCGTTTCGGCGGAGCTCGATCCGATCGCCGGAGGCGGCGAGCGGGAAGTGGTCCTCGAGCGCGCGAAGCTCTGGTTCGCCGGTGCCGCCGCTGCCGGCGACCGTAGTCTCGTCGTCGAGCAGCGCTGTCGTGTTCGCGGGGTCCATCGAGAGGGCGACGACGCCGCTCGCGTTCGCCGGAATCTCCGCCTCGTAGTAGCCGTCGGAGAGCGACCAGTTCCCGCGCTCGGGGAGCCGGACGACGAGGTACTCGCCGCGATTCTCCGCCGCCGTCGGGTTCGGGAACAGCTCGAGGATTCGCGGTCTCGTCGACACGAGCGTCCGGTTCTCCGGCTCGTCGTTCGAGTGCGTAACGACGCCCCCCGGGTCGGTTCCAGCGACCTTCGGGTCGGTGCCGGCGTCACTCGCGGCCGCGACCGGCGCGGCAGTCGTCAGGACGAGCAGCCCGAGCGCGATTGCGATGACGTTCGCGGCTGAGACACTCTCGATCGCGGCTGAAACACTCGCGACCGAGGCGCTCGCGAGACGGGACGGTGCGGGCGACACGAGGGGTCTGCCCGCGGCATCGGATAAGAAGTATCGGCCGAACGCCGGTCGACCTCAGGCAGTCGCCGACGCCGCGTCCAGGGACCGCTCGGCCTTCTCGGCCTCCGTCGAGACGAGGAACGAGCGCTCGTCGGCGTACTCGGCGACGGTTTCGAGCGCGTCGCGGGTGCCGATCTGACGGAGCGCCCAGCCGGCGGCCGCGCGAACGTCGTCGGAGTCGTCCTCGGCGAGCGCGTCGGCGAGGGGGTCGATCGCGCGGGTGTCGCCGATGAACCCGAGCGCGCGGGCGGCGTGAGGGCGTACGAGGTCGGCGGTGTCGCCCTGTGGATCGAGCTGGTCCGCGAGCGGTTGGACGGCCTCCGCAGCGCCGATCTCGCCGAGGGCCTTGAAGACGGCCTTCTGGAGCTGCGGGTTCGAGTCCTCCGGGACGTACTCGACGAGGGTCTCGGTCGCCTCCGCCGCCGCCATCTTGCCGAGGATGCTGATGGCGAACTGGTCGCGCTTCTCGGCGCGGCCGAGAAGCTCCTCCAGGGACGCGTCGGTCTTGGCGCGCTTGCCCATCCGCTCGAGCGCTTCGAGGCAGTGGCGCTCCATGAAGTCGGACTGCAGCGAGTCGAGCGCGAGCAGGATCATGTCGACGTTGCCGCGCTTCTCGTGTTCCTTCAGCGCGGACCACTCGACGGGGTAGTCCTTGTAGTGACCGAGCACGTCGTAGTATCCCTGCGCGCGGAGCTGCTCGTGGGTTTCGAGGTCGTCCCACTCCTCGGCGTCGTCGAGTCCCGCCTCGAGGTCGTCGGTCGCGTCGAGTAGTGCCGCGACGGTGTCGGCGTCGTCATCGGGATCGAGGTCCGCGTCCGCGACCGCCTCGGCGACGGCACCGAGCGCGGCGGCCTGCTCCTCAAGTTCGTCGTGGTCCGGAAACGCGTCGACATCGACCAGTTCGCCGGCGGTTTCGAGGAACGCGTCGACCGCGTCCGCGGCGTCATCGCGGCCGTCGGCCGTCCACTCGGTGTCTTCGATGGTGGCGACGGCGGCTTCGATCGCGTCGACGACGTCCGCCGCGTAGGGACCGCGTGCATCCTCGACGCTCTCACGCAGATCGCCGATCCGATCTTCGAGGTCGCCTCGCGGATCCTCGGCATCGTCGTCCTCGTCGTCCTCGTCAGGCTCGGGGAGGTCGGCCTCGTCGAGACCGTCCTCCGCGTCGTCGAGGAGCGCGTCGACGTCGTCGAGATCCGCCTCTGTCTCGGCGTCGTCGAGGAGCGCAGCTATCTCGTCGAGGTACTCGTTCAGGGATTCCTCGGTCGCTTCGTCGGGACGCGTCGGCACGGCGGTCCTCTCCGTCGACTCGCCGGCGTCCGCCGCTTCCTCCGCGTCTCCCGCGGCGTCGGCCCCCTTGGAGGCGTCGGCCGGGTCGTCGTCGCCGTTGCTCATACACCACGAACTGCGCGCGTAGTCCATTAAGACGTTTCCCTTCGAGAGCGCGGCCCGAAACAAGATTCGAGCGAGAGCCGAGCGAGGTGCTGGGTCAGGACGCATCGGGAAGCGCAGCGTCAATCCGTGTGAATGGTTAGAATATAAAAATAATTTTCAGATATCGGAATTCTACTTATCGTAGTGAGAATAGTTAAGTGGACAGCGCGCGTCTGTCCACGTAGATCATGAGCACGCAAAAGCAGGCTCGCCAACGGTACGGCGACGTTCACGAGAGCGAAGCGCTTCGCGTCCCCGAGGAGAAGGCGGAACAGCTCGTCGACGCGCTCAATACCGATCTCGCCGCGACGTACGTCCTGTATCACCAGATCAAAAAGCACCACTGGCTCGTCGAGGGGGCGGAGTTCCTCGAGATCCACGAGTATCTCGGCGAGGTCGCGGCCGATCTCGAGGAGGGTGCCGACCTGCTGGCGGAGCGCGCGCAAGCGCTCGGCGGCGTTCCCCTCTCGGGCGGTGCGAACTACGAGGAGCACGCGCCGGTGAGCCCCGAGGACGCCGACGCCTACGACATCCGGACGTCGCTGGAGAACGACCTGAAGATCTTCGGCGACATCATCGAGATGCTCCGCGAGCACATCCAGCTCGCGAACAATCTCGGCGACTACAACACCGAGGAGCTGCTCCGCGACATCCTCGAAGACGTCGAAGAGCACGGTCATCACGTCGAGCACTACCTGGAGGACGACACCCTCGTCAGCCAGGGCACGCTCGAATAACGATCGTCGACCCCCGTCGAGCAGATCGAAAGAGCGGCCTCCCGAACGGCGTGTTTTTCTGACGGACGGCGAATCAAAGCGTGGACGGGAACGAATCGAGAACCGAAAAGACGGGAGAGAGGCCCGTTTCAGGCGTACTTGGCAACGACGCCGAGCACGTCGTCGAGTTCGTCGCCGTCGAGCGAGTACCGCTCTTGGGCGAACACCGAGCGGAGCTCGGTGCGGTCCTCCGGAAGGAGGTCGGCGATCTTCACGGCGGTCGGCACGTCGATCTGATCTAACTCCGCTAGCTCCTCGACGAGCTCGCGAGATTCCTCGGCGTCGAGGTGCGCGAATCGGTTGACGTGCTCGATCGCGCGGGCGAGTTCGTAGCGGAGGTCGCGGTCCTCGTCCTCCGCGCGCTCCGCCTCGATGTCCACGAGGATCTCCTTCGCCTCGGAGGTGGTGACGTACTCCTCGTCGATCTTCTCTTTGAAGATAGTCATCTCAGTTTTGCTGCGCGCTCATGTGGGCGGCGCGGACGACGAGCGTCTTCGTCTTGCCGCCGTCCGGGATCTCGACGGTGAACGCGGCACCCTGCTTACCCGTCACCGTTCCGGTACGACCGTCGAATCGAGGGTGGAAGCGACCCTTTTGCACGCTCGGGTCGATCTTGAGGTGGACCTGCGAGCCCGCCTCGAACTCCTGGATCGCTCGCTGCGGCGGCGACGTACCGCGGTCGCGGGGTTTATTCGAGAGTTTGTCGCGAGTCGCCTTCTGGGGTCCATTGGAACTCGGCATGGTCTTGGGCAATCTTCCGCTGCCGCGGTTATAAATGGTGCGTTACGGCGCTCGCCCGAGACCCGATACCACACGGCCACCGCGCGCTCGCGTGTGCCGGCGGGTCCGTGAGCGGTCTGCGTATGCGCGCTGCGGTGGCCGAGAATCGCCCGTTCGAAGGCCCCCTTTCGAAAGGGCTAATCCCGTGACATCCGTACCGCACACGTAATGAGTCATCAGCTGCCGGACGTACAGGCGTCGTCGCCCGACGTCACCGTCGGGCTCTCGCAGGTCGGCGTCACCGGCGTGGAGAAGCTCGTCAAGCTAGCCCGGGGGGACAAGCGTCCAATCGTCCTCATGGCGGAGTTCGAGGTGTTCGTCGACCTCCCGAGCGGCCGCAAGGGGATAGACATGTCCCGGAACCTCGCGACGATCGACGAGATCTTAGAGGAGATCACCCGCGAGGAGGCGTACCGCGTCGAGGAGGTCTGCGGCGACGCCGCCGAGCGACTCCTAGAGAAGCACGACTACACCACCACCGCCGAAGTTTCGATGACGGCGGATCTCGTCACCCGCGAGGACACCCCGGCGTCCGGAATCGAGACCCAGAGCACGGCCACGATCATCGCCAGCGCGACCGCGACCGAAGGCGGTACGCGCGAGGAGATCGGCGCGGAGGTCACCGGGATGACCGTCTGCCCCTGCTCGCAGGGGATGAGCGAGTCTCGCGCCCGCGAGAAGCTCGCCGAACTCGGCGTCGACGAGGAGACGACCGAGGAGTTCCTGGAAGCCGTCCCGCAGCCGGGGCACTCTCAGCGCGGCCACGCGACCCTCACCGTCACCACCGACGGCCACCCCGAGATCGATCTCCGAGACGTGATCGACGTCGCCCGCGACGCGATGAGCGCCCGCATCTACAACATGGCGAAGCGACCCGACGAGGACCACATGACCTACGAGGCCCACGCCGACGCGAAGTTCGTCGAGGACTGCGTCCGCGCGCTCGCCGAGGGGACCGTCGACGAGTTCGACCACCTCCCGGACGGCGCGGTCGTTCACATGAGACAGTCGAACGACGAATCCATCCACCAGCACAACGCGCACGCCGAGCGCGAGGTCACGATGGGCGATCTGCGGGGCGAACTCGACGCGGCGTAGGGGCAGTCGGCGGGTCACTCGGCGAGCGGTTCAGACTCATCCGAACGTCAGGGGCTCCGCCTCGTCCCACTGCGGCTCGAACTGATCTTTTACGCTCGCTGCGAACTCCGCGTCCTTCACGTCGATCATCGCGAACGGCTCGTCGCCGGAGAGCGGGTGCGGCACCTCGATGCACACCTCGATCCCGTCGAAGACGGAGAAGGTCCCGTCGACGCCGGCGGTCGTGCGCACCTCGAACCCCTCCATGTCGGAGAGCTCTGCGGTGTACCGCCGACCGACGCTCCGCGGGAGCGCGTCCACCGCCTCCGGCGACAGCAACACCCGGATCCCGACGCCCCGGTCCAGCGCCGACTCCAGCTCGTCGGTCACCCGCTCGCCGATCGTCCCGAGGTCGAACCCGGTCGCGGGCGCGCCGGCGACGACGACCATCCGGCGCTCGGCGGCCGCGATCCGCTCCAAAAGGAGGTCGGTCGCCTCCTCGGCCCCGACGGCGGCGGTCCAGAACTGCCCGTCTACGGGCTCGCCGGCATCGAGCTCGGTCGAGAGGTCGTCGACGACCTCCTCGTACTGCTCCGCCCGCGTTTCCAACTCGCGCTTCTTCTCGTCGAGCAGCCGATCGAGCGCCGCGTCCGGTTCGACCGCCGCGTACTTCTTCGGCCGACTGGCGGCCTGGCTCCGGACGAGATTGTGCTGTTCCAAGCTGTTGAGCACGTCGTAGACCCGCCCCATCGGAACCTCGCTGGCGCGAGAGAGGTCCTTGGCCGTCGTCGGCCCGGTGCGCAGGAGCGCGCGATACGCGCGGGCCTCGTACTCGGAGAGACCCAGATCGCGGAGAGATGCCATACCGACCGATCCGGCGGCATTCGTATAAACACGTCGACGGTTTATGCGACGATCGAGCGGTTGGTGGGACACGAACGCGGTCGATCGTATCGACGCTTTCCGCACCAGTAGCCGGGCACACGGGTATTTCAAGGAGCCCTAAGCGCTACTCCACCGTCTCCGAAATGCACGTCATCAACTCCTCCGGTGTTTCCGCAGGATCGGAGACGGTGTCGCCGGCGATCGCGACCGCCGATCCCGCCGGAACCGGCCGCGGCGCGGGCGACTCGTCCAGGTGCGCGTTCGGCGCGACGACCTTCTCGTGATCCGCGACCCGCCACGCGGCGCGATGGAGGTCGCTGCCTGGCGCGTCGCCGACGGCGACGACCGTGGTCCCGCGGAGCAACCGACCGACGAGGCTCCCGTATCCGGCGACCTGCACCCCGAGTCGCTCGGTGGCACCCGCGAACGACGACGCCGTCTCTCGGGCGACCTCGCGGTACCGGTCCTCGCCGGTCAGCGCGCCCAGGTCGAGCAGCGCGGTCGCCAGCTCCACGTTGCCGTCGAGCGGGCGGAACGGACGATCGAGCAGCCCAGCGCCCGACCGCGGACCGTCGACGAACGATCCGTCGACGTGGAGGCGGTCGATCGCCCGGTCTGCGACCGCGCGGGCGACGTCCGCCCCCTCGCCGAGCACGCCCGCCGCGCGGGTGTACGCGCTCACCACGCGAGCGGCGTCGTCGAGGAGGTCCGACTCGCCGGCCTCGTCGCCGCCGCGGTAGTGGGTCACTTCCCCGGAGTCGACGTCGATCAGGTCGCGTTCGAGCCCGTCGAGGATCCGCTCCGCGTACTCTCGCGCGCGCTCGTCGTCCGTGTAGGCCGCGACCGCGAGCAGCGCGTCGGCCGCCAGCGCGTTTCCGCCCGCGAAGACGGTCAGGTCCCGACGCGGCGCGTCGAGGTCGGCGCGGTCCGCGGCGGAGGCGGCGTAGTAGGCCCGCCCGAGCCCCGGTCCGAGGCTGCCGCCGACTCCGTAGCCGGTCCAGAGGTCGTCGATGAGAAAGTCCATCGCGTCGGTTGCGGGGTCGATGTACGCCGCGTCGCCCGTGTAGAGGTAGGCGTTCGCGAACGCTCGGATCACGGCCGCGTTCGTGTCGATCGGCTTCTCGTAGGCCACGTCGCCCCAATCGCGGGTGCCCGCGAACCGGAAGAAGCCGCCGGCGACGTCGTCGGCGAGGTGATCGCGCACCGCGTCGAGCGTCCGCAGGGCGCGGTCGCGGTCGCGCTTCAGCGCGAACTCCACCGTCCGCGGGAGCGGGAACTTCGCGTCCGACCCCCAGCCGGCGTACTCCTCGTCGTACTTCACCTCGATCTGGCCGGCGAGGTGGCTCTCGACCGCGTCGGTCAGCTCGCCGCGCGGCGGGAGGTCGGCGTCGAGTGCGCGGGGAACGCGTCCCGCCGACCGCCCCTTCTCGGCCCACATCGTTCGGACCGATTCGAGCACCTGTCGCATCCCGTCGACGTCGAGGTACCCCGCGCCGGTGAGCAGTTCGCCCTCGGGCGTGAGGAAGGCGGTCGTCGGGAACCCGCCCATGTTGTACCGCTCGCGAACCCTCGGGTGACGGTCGACGTCGACACGAACCGGGACGAACCCCTCGTTGACGTTGGCGGCGATCCGCGGCTCCGCGTACGTGATCGCGTCCATCTCGTGACAGCCCTCACACCACGTGGCGGACAGCGAAAGCAGGACCGGGCAGTCCCGATCGTCAGCCTCGGCGTACGCCTCGCGGCCCCAATCGCGCCACTCGACGTGCGTCTCGTCGGTCAT
>NZ_JBHSXI010000009.1:38559-75330 GCF_042662525.1 Halorubrum trueperi | reverse complement strand
GCGGAAGCAAGGTGGCGCGCGAAAGACGGAGCGTGAAGGACGGAACGCAGAGAGTGGAGCGCGAAAGGCGGAACGCGGAGGGCGCTCTAGCGCTTGTAGTCGTGACCGAGCGCGAGGGCGAGTACGTTGGCGAACAGCAGTCCGACGAACAGGAGACCGGTGGTCCCTTCGAGCCCCATGTACAGTAAGACGGGGTACGCGGTCGGGATGGCGACGGCCGCCCAGAAAGCGGCCGCCTTGACCGTGCCGGTCATCAAGCCGGCGACTTGACGACCGGACGCGAGACGAGTGGGGGCGGGGGTAGACATGGACACCTACGACTATGCCGGGGGAACCCATATAGCCAGTAGAGGGTTCGGGGATTTTCACCACGTTTCTCGGGGTGGTAGAGACGTTTTAAAACCGAATGAGGTTGCTCTAAAACGTTCATAAGCGCACTAGATTCTTTGTTACTCACCATAGCAGGCGTCGACTGCGTCGGCACTACTGCACACGACATCGAGGACGCCGGCGGGACGAACGGGCCCGTGTGCGGGGTAAGACAGAGAGTTCTTTGTGCCTACACGAGACCCTTATCCGGGGGCGTCGTATGAACGGCTATGACCGAACGCACGCGTCGAATCGTCCTCCGAGGTATCGGCGCGGGGAGCGCCGCCGCGCTCGCCGGCTGCGCGGACGGCATCGTCCCCGGAAACGGCGATGGCGGCGACGATGGCGGAAACGGACGCGATATCGAAACTGCGGTCCACCAGGTCGGCCGCGCGCTCTCCGGACCCGCGTGGGATCCCGAGGCCCGCCGCGGGTTCTGTGCACTGATCACTGACAAACACGACGCCTCGTGGCTGTTCGCGGACGCGCCCGCGGAGACGGGAACGTTCGTCGAGGAGACCGACTTCGAGACGGCCGTCCTCGCGTACGCGGAGTCGGTCGGGCCGACGACGTGTCACAACGAGCTGTCGTTTTCCGGCGTGTCCGTCGAGGACGGGACCCTCGTCGCGAGCGCGACCGTCGAGAACACCGCCGACGACGACGAGGCCTGCGGGGAGGCGATCACCCATCCCGGCGCGCTGCTACGGGTCGAGACCGATCCGCTCCCGAACGCGATCCGGCTGTCTATCACCGACGGTTGGGACGAGACGGGCGAGGTTCGAGACGCGGATGGCGTCCTCGACGCCGAGGCGCTACCCGGCGGCGTCCGTCCCAACGGCGATCCCGCGTCCATCCCCGCCGCGTTCGACTGCGAGACGGAGGGGTTCGAGCGCCACCCGCAGGTGTACGAGGGCGAGGTCAACTGGGGCGACGGCGGGGGTGTCGGCGAAGACGGTGACGAGGGTGACAACGGGCCACTCGCGCTCCGAGCCGTGATCCCCGGAGACGACGACGCCGGGTCCGAGGAGCTCGCGATCGCTCGCGGCACGCGCTTCGGTATCGAGTTGACGAACGTCTCGGGTCACGAAGCCCACGTCGGTAACCAGGGGAAGTACAATCTCGAACTCCGTACCGAGTCGGGGTGGACCGAGATCCGCGGGACCGACGGCGACGCCACGTTCGGCTATACCGACGAGGCGCTCGCCGTCCGACCCGGCAAGACGCTGGACTGGGAGTTCGAGATGACCGAGGCGGGACTCGTCGAAAACGGGCCGCACGCGGACGCGCTCCGGGTCTGTCCCGACCTCGAACCGGGGCGCTACCGGTTCGTCTTCTGGGGTGCCGACGACCTCGCGGTCGCGTTCGACTACGTCGGCGAGCAGTGACAGTCTGATCGCCGACGGAGGTGCTGCTACTCCAATCTCTCGATCGCTCGCGCCGCTGCGAGCACCTCGTCGTGGAGGGCCCCGTTCGAGACGACGAGGCCGGTCGAGTCGTGTCGCCAGCGGTTCCCCTCCAAGTCCGTGACGCGGCCGCCAGCCTGACGGACCATGAAGACCCCGCCGACGGAGTCCCACGGGTTCGCCCGCAGGTTCGAGATCGTCCCCTCAAGGCCGCCCGCGGCGACCGTCGGAAGCACGATCTGCGCGGCTCCGAGCCGGCGCATGTCGCCGAATCGACGGACGATCGCCTCGCAGGCGTTGGCGTACTCGTCGCGGGAGTCGTGGTCCCACCACAGCGTCGGATCGACGGTTCCTCCCCGCGGATCGGCCACGTCGCTGACGGTCAGCCGCTCCCCGTTGCGGTACGCGCCGTCGCCGTCCGCGGTGTAGACGTCGCCGAGGACGGGCGCGACGGTGGCGGCGGCGACCGGTTCGCCGTCGACGACGGTGGCGACTGCGGTGCACCACACGGGAATGTCCCGAACGTAGTTGTGGGTGCCGTCGATCGGATCGATCACCCACGCCGCGCCCTCGTCGGGGACGGTCTTGCGCTCGTCCTCCTCTTCGCCGACGATCGCGTCGTCCGGGAACGACTCGTGTATCGCCTCGATCACGGTGCGCTGGGCGGCACGATCGGCCTCGGTGACGACGTCGTCCTCCCCCTTCGCCTCGACGGTGATGCCGCTCCGAAAGCGCTCGTTCGCGACGCGTCCGCCGGCCCGCGCCGCGCGCTCGGCGACCGCGGCGCGCTCGTCTACGTCAGTCATGGTCGCGATCCGGCCGCGCGACGCGTATAAACGTCGATCCGTCGACAGCCGATCCGTCGACAGCCGATCCGTCGACAGCCGATCCGTCGCCACGCGCCGCGAACACAGAATTCACTCGATTCCGAATCCGAGTACATTTAAGTGGCTCGCAAGGGTATCGATGCGTATGGAACCAGAGGAAGCGGTTCGCCAGCTCGAGTACGCCATCGACGCCTCGCTCGACGAGATCGGACAGCGCGCCGCCGCCGGCTACCGACCAACGTTCGAGCGCGTCGCCGAGCGCGCCGACGGCACCGCCGTCTACGCGCTCGCCGGGGAGCTCTCCGACGAGGTCGTCGACGGGTACTGTCCCACTCCCGCAGAGGCGAACGTGACCGCCGACCGCGTGCTCGACGACTTCGCGTACACCGACGGCGGCGAGTAGGTCGTCGACAGGAGGAGTCGGGCTGCGTCGAACTCATCTTCTTCAGGGAGGTTTGCGAATGAAATCGTCGTCCGTTGACGACGGTACGTGTTGCACGCGGTCGGAGTGAGTGTTTATAAGTGATAGGGTGGTGTTGCTGGCGGCTGTTTATAAACCGTTGACGGCGTGGTGAATCGCTGAGTCGCTGGCGGTGATTGCTTATACATCTTCGACGGCGCGGTGAACATCTACAAAGCCCCAGTCGCCGGACTACGTCCGGCTGTCACCGGGCGAAGCCCGGTTGCCCGAGGGACTGTGTCCCTCACTGCCAGAGCCGCCGGCGACTGCCCCTTTAAATCCCTCCCCGCACAGCATCCGCACCTCACGCCTCCCCAGCCTCGTCCGAACCGTCCGCCCGACTGCTGGGCGGACGGTCCGGACTCCCTCGCGGGCTCCTCGCGGCCTACCGGCCGCTCGGAGGCACGCCACAGTACCGCATTATTCAGTTATAAGCATTCGTCGCCGTCGCGGTCGCAGTCTCACACCACCGTCGTCTGAACTGCGAACGATACGTTGATACGTCGACCGCCGGTACACGTGGAGACGATGGACGATCGGACGCGCGAGTACCTCAAGGGGCGCTTCGGCGACTACTACCGCCACGCCTCGCCGGCGCTCCCGCCGGACGCGAACCTCCGCGAGTGGGGGCACATCCCGTGGACCCCCGGCTCGGGCACGACGATGGTCCGACACCAGTCCCTTTTCGACCTCGGCGACGTCGACACGTTCTTCTCGGACAACGCGCCCCGACACGCGTACTTCTCGGCCGCCCGGTACGACGATCCCGGGGCCTCGACGATGTCGAAGAAGGGGTGGCGTTCCGCCGACCTCGTCTTCGACCTCGACGCCGACCACCTCCCCGGCGTCGACCCCGAGACGACGACCTACCCCGAGATGCTCGCCGAGTGCAAGAAGGCGCTCCTGCGGCTCCTCGATTTCCTGGAGGACGACTTCTCCTTCGACGACCTCACCGTGGTCTTCTCCGGCGGTCGCGGCTACCACGTCCACGTTCGCGACGAGAGCGTCCGCGACCTGGACAGCGAGGCGCGCCGCGAGATCGTCGACTACGTCCGCGCGATCGACCTCGACACCGAGGGACTGATCCGAACCGTCTCGGAGCGCGGTACGACCAAACGCGTCCTCCGCACCGAGGGCGGGTGGGGCGCTCGCGTCCACGAAGCGCTCGTCGAGTACGCCGACGATCTCCGCGACATGGACGAGGACGCGGCCCGCGAGCGGCTGATGGAGCTGGACGGGATCGGCGAGGGTCGCGCCGAGACGATCCTCGGCGCGTTCGAGCGCAACCCGACCGCGGTCCGCGAGGGCAACGTCGAGGCCGGCGGCCCCGGCGTCCGCAGACTCGTCTCCGCGCTCGCCGCGCGCGTGGCCGCGACCGACACCGCGCCGATCGACGAGCCGGTCACGACCGACACGCGGCGGCTTATTCGGCTCCCGAGGACCCTCCACGGCGGATCCGGGCTCGTCGTCACGCCGATCGATCGCGCGGATCTCGACAATTTCGACCCGCTTCGGGACGCGGTCCCCGAGCGGTTCGTCGGTCGGGAGATCCGGATCGAGAGCGACGACGATCGGACGGTAGAACTAAACGGTGAGGCCGTGTTAGTCGAACCCGGTAGAAACACCGTGCCCGAGTTCGCGGGGGTCTTCCTGATGGCCCGCGGCGAGGCGCGGAAAGCCCCCGAACGATGAACCTCGACGAACTCAGATCGGCCCAGGCCAAGGAACGCCGCAAGGACAGCCTGCAGCACCTGCGGGACTCGTTTTACGACGACGTGGCCGCCTACGTCGCCGACCTGCGCGCGGCCCGCGATCGGCGCGCGGAGCAGGTCGCGAAACCGTTCTCCGACGACGACGTCCGTCGAATGTCCGACGAGGTCGAGACGGCCGAGGAGGTCGCGGAGGCGCTCTACGAGCGCCGCGTCGGAAAGGTCGTCAAGCTCGCGTCGTTCGCGGCGGCCGACATGCCGGTCGACGCCGACGGCATGACCACGGAGGAACGACGGCTGTTCGACGACCTCGTCGACCGCATCGGCGAGAACAAATCGCGCGTGCTCGACGTGCTCTCCGGCGAGGCACCGGCGGGTGCCGAACCGTCGGCGGTCAGCGGGAATCCGACCGACGAGACGCCGGGCGGTTCGACCGAAGAGACGATGTCGGCCGATGCTGATCCGGCGACGCCCGAGCCCGAAGGAGAGCCCGCGGCAGACGCGAGCACCCAGCCGTCGTCCGCCGAAGCCGACGCCGCGGCCGACGCGCTCGCCGGCGCTATGGGCGGCGACGACGACGGAGTCGCCGACGCGATCGACGCGACGGCGGCTGACGTGACGGGCGGCGGGACGGCGGACGAAACGCCGCCCGTGCCGCCGGAGGACGGAACGGGCGCGAACGATGCGGTCGCGGACGACGCGGCGAGCCCCGACGGCGGTCCCGCCACTGACGGCGGACCGACCGCGGTCCCGCCAGAGCCCGCGCCACCCGGAGCGTCGGGAGTGAGCGACGGAGACGGCGCGGATGTCGTTCAGTCCGAACCGTCCGCAGCGTCCGAGCAGGACGGGTCCGGATCCGCATCGGCCGCGGCGACAGACCCGACCGCCGCCGTCGACGCCGATTCGGCGATTGGCGACCGCGAGACCGTCCGGATCACCCGCGACGTGGGTGCCATCTTCGGCGTCGACGAGCGGGAGTACGATCTCGCCAGCGAGGACGTCGTGAACCTCCCCGTGGAGAACGCGGACCCGCTCGTCGAGCGGGACGCCGCGGAGCGGCTCGACTGATCTGACCGCGCCCACATGAGAAGTCGCGTCGCCGCGACAGCGGCTCGAACGCGCGCGCTGGGAGCGGCGGCGACGCTGCTCGCGCTCGGCGGCATCGCCGGGGCGATCCTTCTCGATCCGACGTTCTCGTGGACCGGTGACGCGCTCTCCGACCTCGGCGTTCGCGACCGGAGCGCCCCCGCCTTCAACTGGGGGCTGATCCTCGGCGGTCTCGTCGGGGTGGGCTACGCGGGCGGGATCGCCCGGGTGCCCGATCGAGGGAACGGACACGTCGTCGCGCCGCTCCGCGCCGTCCTCCTCGGGCTCGCGATGGTCGCGATGGCCGGCGTCGGGGCCTTCGACCTCACGCAGTCACTTCACGGTCCGGCCGCGGTCGGGTTTTACGCACTCGTCACTCTCGTCTTCGCCGTCGACGGCCTCGCTCGTCGCGGGGCGACGACGGGGGCGATCACCCTCGCGTTCGTCCCAGTTCACGTTGGGGTCTGGGCCACGTACCTCGCGGGTTGGTGGCCCGTCACCGGACTCGCACTGCCTGAGTTTCCTGGAGCGCTCATGCTCGCAGCGTGGGTGTGGCTGCTCGGGCCGCTCCCGACCCTCGGGACGCAGTGGATCTTCACGGACGAGATCGAATGATCTAGACGAGAGGACGGGACCGACGAGCACTGACGGGCCGGTGGGACCGACGAGCACTAACGCCGCGGGCGGCTACTCCCCGGCAATGGAAGTCGAGTTCCTCGGCGGGGCCCGCGAGGTCGGTCGGAGCGCGGTGCTCGTCGACGACGCCCTCCTCCTCGACTACGGTCTGTTGACCGCGGACCCCCCGCAGTACCCGGTCCGCGACCCCGAGCCCGACGCGGTCGTCGTCTCGCACGGCCACCTCGACCACGTCGGCGCGGTCCCGGCCCTGCTGAAAGGAGACCGGCGACCGACGATCCACTGGACGCCGCCGACCGCCGATCTCGCGCGGACGCTGGCTCGCGACACGCTGAAGCTCCACGGGAACAGCCCGCTGTGTCCGTTCTCCGAGGAGCACGTCGCGCGGCTCGGCGAGGTGGAGGAACCTCACGCGTACGGGGACTCCTTCGTGGTCGAAGCGGGCGGGACCGAGTACGAGGTGACGCTGTTCAACGCCGGGCACGTCCCGGGATCGGCTCACGTCCTCGTCGACGACCGGGACACCCGCCTGCTCTACACCGGGGATTTCCACACCGACGACCAGCGGCTCGTCTCGGGGACGATCGCAAGGCCCGACGCCGACGCCGTGATCTGCGAATCGACCTACGCCGACGTGGCTCACGAGGAGCGCCGCGCGGTGGAGGACCGATGGGCCGAGAGCGTGAAGACGACGATCTGGGAGGGCGGCACCGTCGTCGCGCCCGCGTTCGCGATCGGCCGGACGCAGGAACTCATGCTCGTCGCCGACGCCAACGACCTGACCCCGTACGTCGACGGAATGGGCGTCGAGGTGACCCGGCTGGTCCGCCGGCATCCCGAGTTCCTGCGCGACTCCGAGGCGCTCCGCCGGGCGAAGGGGGCCGCCCGCTTCGTCACTGGCCGCGACGGCCAGCGCGAGCGCATCGCGGGCGACAACGAGCTGATAGTCACGACGTCGGGGATGCTCGCCGGCGGACCGGTCCACTCGTACCTCCCGAAGATCCGCGGGAACCCGACGAACAAGGTGACTCTGACCGGATACCAGGTCGAAGGGACGCCGGGTCGAGAGCTACAGGACCACGGCCGACTGGCGATAAACGGACGAGTCCGTCCGGTGAGCGCGCGGGTCGAGTCGTACGACTTCTCGGCGCACGCGGACCGCGCCGGATTGGAGACGTTCCTCGACGCGTATCGGAGAGCGCGGATCCTCCTCAACCACGGGGACCGCTGCGGGCCCTTCGCGGCGGATCTCCGGGCGGACGGATTCGACGCGCACGCTCCAGACCTCGGTGATCGGATCGAGCTGTGAGGAGACACTCGTGGTCGGATGACCCGACATCTCGGAGTCGGTTCGCACCACCGGCGTATTTAAACCAAGAACATCACATCGACGACATCTTATAAATCAACGCGCGGTGGCGTCGCCGGCGCTACGCGCCGGCTGCTAGAGGCGCTTCGCGCCTCGCTGCGCCTGCGAGTAGCCGCCGAAGGCGGCCGCGAGCCAGCCCTCGAGGGAGTCCGGACCGTTCGCCCAGCGGTCGGGCGAACGGTCCGGATGAGGCTGGGGAGGCGTGAGGTGCGGTGTGGAACTGTGCGGGGTGGGGCTTTGGACGTGGTCACCGCGCCAGCAACGATTTATAAGCGAGGGACTGGAGATCGACCCGCTTCGAACCGTCGGCCACAATACTATCCCGGCACACGCCGTATCCGCGCCCATGCGCTCCGAAGAGGAGGTTCGCGAGCAGTACGAGTTCCTGCGCGAACAGCTGGAGGACGAGGAGATGAACCATCGCGGCGTCGAGGAACTGTTCACCCACTACAAGCGCGCGCTCGGGTGGGTGTTAGAGGAAGAACACATGTGACGAACGGAACGACGAGATCAACACCGTGTGTCGACTTCTGAAACGTGATACGAGGTCGGATTCGTGTGAATAGAGGAACACCTGTGGCGCGCGCTCGTTAGGTTTATCAATCGGAGCGCTGTATCGTCAGGTGACGCTTCGTCTGGAGGGCCGAAGCGTCAGCGGGGACCAACGGCAGGCCCGACGCGGCTTTTTTCCGCGTCGGGCGTGCCGCTTTCCAAACCGAACGACTATGTTGTGAGTGACGACACTGACCGCGATCGCCCGGCGAACTCCACTTCGATGACGATGACGACGTCGTCCGCACCGATCCGAGACGTTTCTTTGATCCGACACCATCGCCCGATTCGCGCCACTGTAGCCTCCACGTATCAGGTCGGAGAAAGGAGTTTGGTGGGTGGGATCGGCGAGCGGATCGCGACGGATAGTTATCCGGCTGACAAAACGGAGACGGATAAATCGGTGGTGTAGGTGGGGTGGAGAATTGATCGTCGCTGTTTATAACGGTATATTTATTTATTCAGGATCGGTATGTACGAACAGTTGTATGTACGACCTCACAGGTTTCCAGCGTGACCTGCTCTACGTGATCGCCGGCTTGGACGAGCCCCACGGTCTCGCCATCAAGGAGGAGCTCGAAGACTATTACGAAAAGGAGATCCACCACGGCCGACTCTACCCCAACCTCGACACGCTCGTCGAGAAGGGGCTCGTCGAGAAGGGCCAGCGCGATCGACGCACGAACTACTACACGCTGACCCGACGCGGGCGGCGCGAGATCAACGCCCGAACCGAGTGGGAGTCGCAGTACATCGAACACTGATCGGCGACCATCGACACTCTCGCGCCCACGTTTCCCGTCCACCGTTACTCGCGATCGCCAGGATCGCTCGTCGGGACCCGCCACGGTCCGCGGGTGGTTGCCGGCTTCGCGCGCGGTTGGACTGTTCTCCAACTGGATCGCCACCGGGGTGAGTTTATTCGTCTCGGGTGCGACACGTCGGCATGGATCGCGACACGGCCGTGCCAGCGGTCACCGACCTCCCGGGCGAGCACGCGCGAGAGTGGGTTGAGTACCACCACGAGTCCGCCGCGCCGAGCACGTACGTCTACGAGTTCGTCTGGGACCGAACCGCGCCCGCCGCGGGGCCCTTCTGTACCGACGTCGACGGCAACGTCCTCATGGACTTCACGAGCCACGTCGCCGCCGCGCCGCTCGGGTACAACAACCCGCTGATCATGGAGCCGCTCGCCGAGTTCGATCTCGTCGATCCGCTGAAGATCGCCGGCCAGGACTTCTACGTCGCCGGCGGCGAGTCGCCCGGCGACGGGCTCCCGGGTTCGTCCGGCCTGATGGACCGGCTCACCGACCTCACCGCTCACTACGACATGGACACCGTCTTCCTCTCGAACTCCGGGGCGGAGGCGATCGAGAACGCGATGAAGATCGCCTACGACGAGTCCGACGGCGCGACGTACGCAGTCACCTTCGACGGCGCGTTCCACGGGCGGACGCTCGGGGCGCTCTCGCTCAACCGATCGAAGTCCGTGTACCGGCGGAAGTTCCCGGAGATCGGCGGCGTCACCGACGTCCCCTTCTGTGACGACCGGACCTGCACCCCCGAGACGTGCTCGTGCGGGTTCTTCGCCGACGGCGTCTCCCGACTCCGCAAGAAGCTCGATCCCGAGCGCGGTACCGTCCACCCCGACGACGTGGCGTACCTCATTCTGGAGCCGATCCAGGGGGAAGGCGGGTACCGGTTCCCCTCGGACGCGTTCGCCGACGAGATCGCTGCGCTCGTCGACGAGCACGACGTCACGCTGATCGCGGACGAGATCCAGTCTGGAGTCGGCCGGACCGGCGAGCTGTGGGGCTCCGACCACTACGCGTTCGACCCCGACGTGATCGCCGCCGGCAAGGGGCTACGCGTCGGCGCGACCGTCTCGCGCTCGGACGTGTTCCCCGAGGAGACGAGCCGGCTCTCCTCGACGTGGGGTGCCGGGGACATCGTCGCGTCCGCGCAGGGCGCGCTCACGCTCGACGCGATCCGCGAGCACGATTTGATGGACAACGCCGTGGTCAGGGGGCGTCAGTTCAAAGAGACGATGCGCGACGCCGGCCTCGACGGCGTCGTCGACGTCCGCGGGAAGGGGCTGCTACTCGCGGTCGAGTTCGATACGAAGGACCGACGCGACGAGGTCCTAAAACGGGCCTTCTCGCGGGGGTTGCTCACGCTCGGATGCGGCCACGGCGTGCTTCGGATCCTGCCGCCCCTCGACGTCACCAAGCGCGAGATCGCGCTCGGCTGCGAGCTGTTGACCGCGGCGATCGACGAGGCGGCGTAGTCGCCCGCCGAGCGGTCCGCGGCGCGGGCGTTCTATCGATCCGCGTACCACTCGGCGAACTTCGCCAACGCGCGCCCGCGGTGTGACACCGCGTTCTTCCGATCGGTGTCCATCTCGGCGAAGGTTTCCCCGTCGTGTTCGAAGATCGGATCGTACCCGAACCCACCGTCGCCGCGCGGTGGGACGATCCGACCGGGGACGTACCCCTCGAACAGCTTGACTGGAAGCGGATCGTCGAGCCCCTCGGTTCCGTCCTCGCCGTCGGGGCCCGCCGCCGCGGCCGCGTCGCGATCGCCGCGGTCCACGGGGTCCGGGCTGGCGGCGAAGCTGTCTCCGTCGCAGTATCCGAGCGTGCAGCGGAACGCGGCCCGTCGGTCGTCGAGGTCGCCGGCGATTTCGTGAACGCGCTCGACGCCGAGCGTTCCTTCGACGTACGCCGAGTACGGGCCCGGGAAACCGTCGAGCCCCTCGACGAACAGCCCCGCGTCGTCGACGAGGACCGGCTCGCCGGCGTGGCGGTAGGCCTCTCTCGCACCGCGCGCAGCGATGGGGCCGAGCTCGTCGGCCTGGATCTCCGTGTAGTCGAAATCGAGCCGCTCCACCGAGCCGTCCGGGAGGTAGCGCTCCGCCTCGCGCACCTTCCCCGGGTTCGTCGTCACGTATCTGAGCACGGGTGCGGATGCGGGCGGCCGGAACGAATAGCCGTCGGTCGCGGTCGGCATCGGGAGCGCGATCCGGCAGTACGTTTTTGTTGGCTCGGAGGAATCCGGGACGTATGGCCCTCCCTACGTTTGAGAAGAAGCGGCTGATCGGCCTGATCGCGGTCCTCGCGTTCGGGCTCACGTCGCTTTTCGCCGTCCTTCTGCCCGGACCACTGGAGAGGCTGATACCTGCCACGTTCATCCTCGGCTTCTTCGTGCTCATCCCGTTGGTGCTGTTGCTCGGCGAGGACTTCCCGCTCGTCGAGTCCGCGACCGACGACGGTTCGACCCCGATGACGACCGAAGCTGACCCACTGGCGATGCTGCGCGAGCGGTACGCGGCCGGCGAGATCGGCGAGGAGGAGTTCGAGCGGAAGCTCGACCGGATGCTGGAGACCGAGGAGCTGAAAGACCGGATCAACTCCGGCCCCGAGAGTTGGAGCGACCGTCGTCGATCTCGCGAAGGCCGCGAACGCGAGGCGGAGTTCGAGTAGCGAGGCGGCGCGAACAGCGGCGATTGGTTATAAACTCAGCTCGATCGGCGGGCACGGCTCCGAAGGGCACTTTGCCCACCGCATCGCCGGGGCGGCATCGTTGAACGCCTCGCTGTCGACCCCCTCGACGTCGATCGTCCGCTTGAGGTAACGGCGCTTCGAGCGTTCGCCGACGATGGCGAACCGCTCCACGCCGCGGGCGACAGCGATCTGTGCGGACTCGCGCAGCGCCCGCCGGCCTGCGTCGGAACAGGGGCGGCTCGTCCGAACGACGAGCACGACGGCGTCGACCGCACGGTCGGCGGTGACGCTCCGCCACCGATCGAGCAGCGCCTCGCTGTCTGCGGGGCTGAGCCCCGTCCCGTGCGGGAACTCGACGACTAACACCTCGTCGTCGGTCCGCAGCGACCAGCGCTCGCTCGGTTTCATGGTAATCATTCTCACCTGTCGGATTATAAATGCACGCACCTCGATATCAATATTGATATACGGGAGGGATCGGTGGCGTCGGTCGGTAGCCGGGATACGGCAAAACGAGACCGGCAGACGGGCGGCATCGATTTGGGTGGCTTCTCCTATCGAGTTTGAAAGGTGACGGAGTCGGGAGCGGTTGCCGTCGATCGCCGCGGCCGCGAACGCCGCGAGTATCGTCGATCGCCGCGGCCGCGAACGCCGCGAGTATCGTCGATCGCCGCGATCGCGGTCTCGTGAGGATCGTCGGCTATCGGTCAGCTGTCGGTCGGCTATCGGTCAGCTGTCGGTCGGCTATCGGTCGGCTACAGCGTTCGCGACCGCCCGCGCGAGCGACTCGAATTCGGCGTCGTCCGGGACGACGTCGACTTCGATCCCGTGCCGCGCTGCCGTCTCCGCGGTCGGCGGTCCGATCGCCCCGACGATCGCGTCGGTGAGGCCCGCGACCGCTTCCTCGCGGACGCCTCGCTCCGCAGCGGCGTCGAGGAAATGCGTCACCGTCAGCGACGAGGTGAACGCCGCGGCGTCGAGGTCGCCCGCGGCGGCCAGTTCGGTCGATTCGCCGGCTCCCGCCGGGCGCGTCAGACGGTAGAGCACCGTCTCCGTGACCGAGGCGTCGGCCTCGCGGAGCCCGGTTAAGAGCACGGCGCTGCCGTGGTCCGAGCGCGCAACCTCGACGCGCTCGCCGTCGAGGCGATCGCCATCGATTCCCTCTGAGAGGGTCTCGACCAGTCCCGCCGAGGTGAACTCGTCCGGGACGACGTCGACGGTCCAGCCCGCGGCGCGCGCGGCGGCGGCGGTCGCGGGACCGATGACGACGAGCGTCGCATCGCCCGGCTCCCAGCCGGCCTCGGCGGCGAGTTCGACGCCGGTCTTGCTCGTGAGGATGACGTACGGCGCGTCCGCAGGCGTCGCGCCCGTCGGCTTGACCGCGAGCATGGGGTCGGTCACCGGATCGGCACCGAGCGACTCCAGCAGCGCTGCCGCGTCGTCGATCCGCTCGTCGGCCGGGCGGAAGACGGCGACGCGAGGTCGGTCCCCCGGCCCACGCTCGCCGCCTCCGATCCCGTCGCTCACGCGTCGTCACCTCCCGAATCGTCGCCGTCGTCGCCGTCGTCACCGCCGCCGTGATCTCCGTCGTCGCCGCCGATTGCGACGTCATTGCTTGCGCCCTCGCCGTCGTCGTTTTCGAGGAATGCGACGACCCGATCGCGGGTCGCGGCCACGTCGCCGATAACGGTGAGCGCCGGGGGCTCGACGCCGGCCTCGTCTCGGACGTCGACGATGGTGTCGAGGGTGCCGGTCGCGACGCGCATGTCCGGCCAGGTCGCGCGCTCGACCAACGCGACCGGGGTGTCGCCGTCGAGCCCGGCGTCCCGGAGTTCCGCGGTGTACGCGGGGAGCTTCCCGACCCCCATCAACACGACGATGGTCCCGCCGGTGGCGGCGAGCGCGTCCCAGTCGACCGCCGACTCGTCCTTCGTCGGGTCCTCGTGGCCGGTGACGAAGGAGACGGAAGAGGCGTGATCGCGGTGCGTCACGGGGATCCCGGCGACCGCGGGGCCCGCGATCGCGGAGGTGACGCCGGGAACGACCTCGAAGGGTACCCCCGCGGCCGCGAGGTGCTCGGCCTCCTCGCCGCCGCGGCCGAAGACGAACGGGTCGCCGCCCTTGAGTCGGACGACCGACTTCCCCTCGCGCGCCAGCTCGACCAGCCGCCGGTTCGTGTACTCCTGCGGCGTCCACTCGCCGCCGGCGCGCTTGCCCACGTCCTCCCGTTTGTCCGCGGGGATCTGCCCGAGGATCGCCGGGCCGGGGAGTTTGTCGTGGAGCACGACGTCGGCCGACTCGATCAGCTCGGCGGCCTTCACGGTCAATAGGTCCGGATCGCCCGGACCGGAGCCGACGAGGTAGACGGTGCCGAGGGAGTTCCCCTCACTCATCGGGGTTCTCCTCCGCTCGGGTCCCTTCGTCGGCCTCCGCTCGGGTCCCTTCGCCGGTCTCGGTGTCCTCGCGCGCCGCCGCGATCAGGTCGGCCGCGCCTCTGTCCGCCAAGTCAGCCGCGAACGACTCGGCAGCCTTTGCGTGCGACCGGATCGGGAGGTCGCGGGTGTCGGCCACCTCCTCGGTGCCGTCGGTCGAGAGCACGCGAACCCGCGTGTGGACGTGCTCGCCCTGCACGAGCGCCGAGACGCCGATCGGCGCGACGCAACCGCCGTTGAGTTCGGCGAGTATCGTCCGCTCGACGGTCACCGCCACCCGGGTCCGTGGGTGATCGACCGCGGAGCGCACCGCCTCGATCACGTCGGGGTCGGTCGCGGTGACGGCGATGGCACCCTGGCCGGCCGCGGGGACGAACTCCTCGCGGGGGAGTCGGGTGGTCTCCACGTCGTAAAAGAGGTCCGAGCGCCGAAGCCCCGCCTCGGCGAGGACGATGGCGTCGTACTCCGTCTCGACCTTCCGCTCCATCGCCGAGCGCTCCAGGTCGGAGAGGGAGTCGAACCACTCCTCGACGGTCCGGTCGAACTCGTCGTCGTTCCCGGTTTCGTCTCCCGCGTCGTCGCCGTCGGATCCCTCGTCCGGAAGCTCCCACTCCGGCCCGTCGTCCGCCCCCTCGTCGCCGTCGCCTCCCTCCGCCGTCGCCGCGCGCGCCTCGCCCGAGGCGACGAGCCGGCGCTCGTGTTCCGCCTGCAGGCGGGGGGCGAGAAGCTTCTCGATCCGGGTGTCGACGTTCCCACGGAGCGGTTCGACCACGAGGTCCGGGCGTGCGGCCGCGATCTGGGCGGTCCGCCGGAGCGATCCCGTGCCGACCACCGCGCCCGACGGGAGGTCCTCGATTCCGAGCCCGTCCGGGTGGACGAGCACGTCGCCGGAGGGAGCGCGCTCGGGGACGCCCGCGATCACCACGTCGTCCATTCCCTCGGTCGGCACGTCCTTGAGGGAGTGGACCGCGAGGTCGGCGTCGCCGTTGAGCACCTCTTCGTCGAGCGCGCGGACGAACGCGCCGGTCTTGCCGAGACGATGGATCAGCTCGTCGGGGATCTGGTCGCCGCGGGTTTCGACGCGCCGGAGTTCGACGTCGCGTCGACGGCTCGACAGGGCGTCGCGGACAGCTCCGGCCTGCCTGAGAGCCAGAGCCGATCCGCGCGTGGCGAGCCTGAGCGTATCGGTCATACTCTGACGGAGGTCCCCCGCGTTCAAAAGCGCACTAGTTCGGTCGTGGCGTCGACGCCCGCGCGAAACGCGGGATCTCGACGTGGTGTTTATAAACGAATGCGGTCGGCGCGTGCCTGCGAGCGGCCGACGAGGCTGGGGAGGCGTGAGGCTGCGGTTGCGGTCCCGCGAGTGAAACGAGCGGGAGCATGGAAATCGCAGCCCGCGCAGCGAATGAAGTGAGCGAGCGGGAACGTCTTACAGTGGTGCGGGTGGGGTGGGACTCACGGTTGGGGCTTTGGAGACGTTCACGACCGACCCGCCTGGAGCGACGTTTTATAAGTAATCGTCCGCCTCCAAGATACTGGCAACACGTACCGGACCGAAGGTGTGTTAGTGCTCGGGGCCCAGATCAGGGTAATGGGAGTTCAGGAACCGTCCCCGTTCGACGTGGAAGCGATCCGCGCCGACTTCCCGATCCTCGATCGGAAGGTCGGCGGCGATCCGGAGTCGCCTGGAGAGGGCCCGGGCGACGACACTCCGCTCGTCTACCTCGATAACGCTGCGACCTCGCACACGCCGGACCCCGTCGTCGACGCGATCGCGGACTACTACCGCGGCTACAACGCCAACGTCCACCGCGGGATCCACCAGCTGAGCCAGGAGGCGTCGGTCGCCTACGAAGAGGCTCACGACACCGTCGCGGACTTCATCGGTGCTGCGGGCCGCGAGGAGATCGTCTTCACGAAGAACACGACAGAAGCCGTGAACCTCGTCGCGTACGCGTGGGGGCTGGCGGAACTCGGCCCGGAGGACAACGTCGTCCTCTCGAAGATGGAGCACCACGCGTCGCTGGTGACGTGGCAGCAGATCGGCAAGCGGACCGGCGCAGACGTGCGGTTCATCGACGTGACCGACGAGGGGAGACTCGACATGGACGACGCCGCGGCGCTGATCGACGACGACACCGCGATGGTCTCCGTGGTCCACGTCTCGAACACGCTCGGGACGATCAACCCGATCGGCGATCTGGCCGACCTCGCGCACGACCACGGCGCGCTGATCTTCGTCGACGGCGCTCAGTCCGTGCCGAATCGTCCCGTCGACGTCGACGACCTCGGCGTCGACTTCCTCGCCTTTTCGAGCCACAAGATGTTGGGCCCGACCGGCATCGGGGCGCTGTACGGCCGCGAGGAGATCCTCGACGGAATGCAGCCGTACCTCTACGGCGGCGACATGATCAGGCGCGTCACCTTCGAGGACTCCACGTGGGAGGACCTGCCGTGGAAGTTCGAGGCCGGGACCCCCTCGATCGCGCAGGGGATCGCCTTCGCGGTCGCGATCGAGTACCTGGAGGACATCGGACTGGACCGCGTCGAGGCCCACGAGGACCTGCTGGCCGAGTACGCCTACGACGAGCTTGAGGCGGTCGGCGGCGTGGAGATCTACGGGCCGCCGGGCGACGATCGCGGCGGGCTCGTCGCGTTCAACGTCGAGGGCGTCCACGCTCACGATCTGTCCAGCATCCTGAACGACTACGGGATCGCGATCCGCGCCGGCGACCACTGTACCCAGCCGCTCCACGACGAGATGGGCGTCGCCGCCTCCGCGCGCGCCTCCTTTTACGTCTACAACACCGTCGAGGAGATCGACGCGCTCGTCGAGGCCGTCGGCGAGGCGCGCGATCTGTTCGCGTGATCGCGCGACGAGAACGCTCACGTTCGCGGACCGACGGAACCCTTTTGACCGGGACCGGCCTACGTGAACGCAGTATGGGACTGGGCTCGGACATGTACCGACAGCAGATCCTCGACCACTACAAGAACCCGCGCAACTACGGGGAACTCGAGGATCCGGACTTCACGCACGTCGGCGAGAACCCCTCCTGCGGCGACACGATCCGGATGGAGGTCGACCTCGACGACGCGGGCGAGACGATCGAGGCGGTGCGGTTCACCGGCGACGGCTGCGCGATCTCGATGGCCTCCGCGAGCATGCTCTCCGAGCGGCTCCACGGGATGTCCGTCGACGAACTTGACGCTCTCGACACCGACGACGTCACCGAGATGCTCGGCGTCGACATCTCCCCGATGCGCGTGAAGTGCGCCGTGCTCGGTCGGCAGGTCGCACAGGACGGTTCGAAGATCCACCGCGGCGAGCTCGACCCCGACGATCGCACGATCACCGAGGAGTAGCGAGCCGCAGAGGCTGTCGGTTCCCTGTTGGCTCCGTCCCGAGCCCCCGAAGTCCGCGTCCCGAGCCCACCGGGTTTTTGCTCGTGAGTCACGTTCGTCCGCGTATGAGCGACGGGTTCGACAAGGAGGCCGAACGCGAGAAGCTCCGCGAGAAGTTCGCGGAGGACGAACAGAAGCGCGAACACACCCAGCGGATGTCCGAACTCCTCCTGAAAGGCGCGACGATGACGAACCGCCACTGCGACGACTGCGGCGATCCAATCTTCCGACAAGATGGCCAAGAATTCTGTCCAACGTGTCACACGGTCGATGCGAAAGACGCGGCGGACACTACGGGTGCGGCCGACGAGTCCGCGACGCGCGAGACGACGACGGATTCGGAGACGGCGACGCCGACGACCGGATCCTCGAACGCCGGCCAGGAGACGACGCCAACCGGGAACGCTCCCACGCCAACCGGGAACGCTCCCACGCCAACCGAGAACGCGCCCACGCCAACCGGGAACGCGTCCACGCCGACGGCCACCGGCTCGCAGTCGGCGGGCGCGGAGTCGACCGAGCCGATCGGCTCGTCGCGAGGCGGCGATGGATCGGACGCTGCGGCGGGCCCGACGGTTGCGGCAGATTCCGGAACCGGCGGCGTCGCCGACGCCCGCGCGTCGCTGACGCGGACGCTGACCCGATTCGCACACGCAGCCGAGGAGACCGACGATCCGCGGCGCGCACGCGAGCACCTGCGGGCGGCCCGCGAGGCGGCCGAAGCGCTCGCGGCGCTCGACTGAAGCGGTTATTTATAAGCGGTTTCTGGCGCGGTGAACGCTTCCAACCCCCCAGCCGTTCGTTTATAAATGATCGTCGTTATCGCCCACTCTCGACCGCCACGCGCATGTCCGTCGCGAGGCGCTCGGCGCGGTCAGCGTCGGCGGACTCCGCGTAGATCCGGATCTTGGGCTCCGTGCCGGAAGGACGCACGAGCACCCACGCGTCGCCGTAGTCGAGCCGGAAGCCATCCGTCGTGTTCGGCTCGGCGTCAGCGGTCTCGACGTAGGCCCGCGCCGCCGCCAGCATCTCGTCGCGCTCGTCGGCGTCCTCGTACGCGACGTTGCGCCGCACGAAGTGATAGTCGGCGTAGGGCGCGACGACCTCGCTGACCGGAGCGCCGCCGGCGGCCGCGAGCAGTTCGAGGAATCGCGCGCCGATGTACGCCCCGTCCCGCGAGAGCCGATACGGCGGGAAGAATAACCCGCCGTTCCCCTCACCGGCGATGGGGACGTTCGTCCCCACGTCATGGAGTTCACGCGTCCGGGTGATGATGTTCGTCGCGCCGATGGGCGTCAGCTCGAGGTCGGCGTCGTTCGCGTCGCAGACGTCGACGAGCCGCTGGGAGACGTTCACCGCGCTGACGACGGCGTCGCCCGATTCCAAGCAGGCGTCCGCCATCGCCGCGAAGGACGTGTCGCCGTCGACGAAGGTCCCGTCCTCGTCGACGAAGACGGCGCGGTCAGCGTCGCCGTCGTGGGCGATCCCCACGTCGGCGTCGGAGGTCGCGACGAGCCGGGAGAGCGCAGTCAGGTTCGCCGGGACGGGCTCTGAGTCCCGGCCGGGGAAGTGGCCGTCGGGGGTCGCGTTCACCGTCAGCACGTCACATCCCAGCTCGCGGTAGATGCGCGGCGAGCTGATCGACGCCGCGCCGTGGCCGGGATCGACCGCGACCGTGAGCCCGGCGTCGGCGATCGCCTCGCCGTCGACCGCGGCGAGTAACTGGTCGACGTAGTCGTCGACGGCACCGACGACGCGGGTCGTCGCGCCGGCCGTCCGCCAGTCGGCGTGGTCGTACTCGTCGTCGAGGACGCGGCGCTCGACGCGTTCGAGCACGTCGACGGAGAGTTCCACGCCGTCGTCGCCGACCAGCTTGATCCCGTTGAACTCCGAGGGGTTGTGCGAAGCGGTGACGAGCACGCAGGGGACGCCGGCGGACTCGCAGTAGTTCCCGACCGCTGGCGTCGGGACCACGCCGAGCCGGTCGACATCGCACCCGACCGCGGCCAGCCCGCTCGCAGCGGCGTTGGCGAACAGCTCGCCGGTGGTGCGGGTGTCGCGGGCGACGGCGACCCGGTCGGCGTCCCACACCGTCCCGGCCGCCTTCGCGATGTCGAGGACGAGCTCCGGCGTGAGGTACCGCAGCGCGACCCCGCGAATGCCGCTGGATCCGAACAGCTCCATGGGCGGCCATCCGCCGGCCGACGGGAAAGCGGTTCCGAACCGGGTCGGGACCGCCGTCCGCTACCCGCGACGAATCCGACGCGTGCGGTTGAAACCCGCCCCGCCCCAACCGCCCGTTATGGAACGCACGCGACGCGACCTGCTGGCGACGGGCGCGGCGACGTTCACCGTCGCCGGATCGGTCGGGGTCGCCGGCTGTCTCGACTTCGCGGCGGGCGACGGACCGCAAGGACCCGAGGGAACGCCGGAAACGCTGACCTGCGAGGACGAGTCGTTCGTCCGGCTTGACCGACCCTTCGACGGAGCAGTCGACGGGACGGTCGTCGAGGCGGGCGGGACCCGGTTCGAGCTGTCCGCGGAGGGCTTTTCGGAGACGTACGGTCAGTCGATCCGACTGGTCCTCCGGAACACCGGCGACGAGCCGGCGAGGGCGCTCGGCGAATACGCGTACTCGATCCAGCGAGAGACGGGCGAGGGCTGGCTCGACGTCCGCGGCTCGACGACTGGCGAGGGGGTGGAATTCCCGCAAACGGAGGAGTCCTTCGGGCCGAACGACGCGTACAGCTGGACGGTGGATCTCGACGAGGAGTCGATCGCGACGGCGGTTCCCGACCTCGACCTCACCGTCTGTCCACCGCTCGGACCGGGACCGTATCGGTTCGTCTACTGGGGGATCGTCGACGGACCGCCGATCGGCTCGGAGTTCGAGCTGATCGGGTGAAGGAGTTCTGTCGGTCGGCGGTCAGAAGCCGGTCCACTCCGACGGCTGTCCGACCCGTCCGCGGACGCGGAACTCCCGGTCGTCGTCCTCGACGCGCGTCTCGACGACGACCTCGAACGGCTCGTACAGGGTGTGAACCACCTGTTCGTCGTGGGCCGTCGAGTTGACTACCCCGACGAACGGCCACCCCTCGCCGGAGGTCTGAGACGTCATGACCCGGGTGAATCGGTAGATGCGCTCGGGGTCCCAGTACATCAGCAGCTGAGAGAGGGAGTAGACCCCCACGGCGCGGTCGCGGCCGGCCGAGGACTCGACGACATCGGTGAACTTGATACCGATGTCCGTCAGATTCCCGGCGCTGCCGACGTACTTCGTCGTCGGCGTGTCGTCGCGCTTGTCGCCCTGTTCGTGGGTGACGCAGTCGATGACGATCACGTCGTCGCCGTCCTGCCCCGTGATCGTCTCGTAGTCGTCCCGGATCTTCTCAGCGGTTCGCCCGGTCGAGATGACGATCGGAGCGTCGGACCACGTCGCGAGCAGCCGATTGAACAGGTCGTACTTCCCGCTCATCGGGGGGCCGCTGACGAGCACGCTGTCGGCGGTCCGGACAGCGTCGGGAAGCACGGTCATGTGTCGTGGTTGTGGGGGTGGCGGGTAAAACCCTTCCGAGGGGTCACTTCCGAAGCATCGACGGGAAATCGAGCGCCGACGGCGGGCCCTCCTGCGGTGGCTTCGTGAGCGTCAGTTCGCGTATCGCACCGGGCAACGCGGCGGGGACGGGCGGCGTTCCCGGCGCACCCGAGCCGTCGACGAGATCGTCCCACACCGCGTCGGGATCGTCAGTCTCCGCGACGGCCTCGAGCGCTTTCGTGCGCCCCTCGTCGTACGCGAGTTCGACGAGACTCCGGTCGTACGCGCTCGAAAACGCCTCCAGCACGCGGTCGAGCTCCTCCGGTCGTTCGCGGCCGACGCCGGCGGCGACGCCGAGCGCGAACGCCCGTTCGACCGCCCCCTCGCGGGTGAGATCGGTCCACTCCGTCCCGAACGTACGGTCGTACATCAGTGTGTCACCGTCGCGGCGGATCCGACCCGGATCCCCCCGTCAGTGAATTCGACGTCTTGGATGTCCGTGTTCACGTCGGTTCCCCGCATCTTCAACACCTGAATTCCGCGGCGCATCCCGTCGTCCTCCAGGTAGTTGTGCATGAAGACGACGCCGTGTGCGAGGTAGTGCTCCTCCGAGTAGGCGCTCGGATCGGTCATCTCCGAGATGAGCAGCGTCGTCGCGTCGGTCCGCTTCAGCGAGGAGAGCAGCTGGATCATGGTGTCCTCGTCGCCGTCGAGAAGGAACCGCAACAGCATGGTGGAGTCGAAGACGACGCGATCGATGTCGCGGGAGTTGATAAATCCGGTGAGCCGGTTCGTGACCCCGGAGTGGTCCCGCCGCTCGCCCGGGAGCCCGAAGAAGCGCCGCCCGTCGGAGGAGAACGAGTCGAGGAAGGTGACCCGGTCGGTGTCGAGCGCGCGGTCGAACCCGAAGTCGTACCCGCTCATGTCGCGGCGGATCCCCTCTTTCGTCTCGTGCATGCTGATGTACAACACGTCCTCGCCGTTACGGGCACCCTGCGCCGCGAACTGCGAGCAGAACGTCGTTTTCCCGCTTCCCGGAGGGCCACTGACAACGTACAGGCGATTCTCCGGAAATCCGCCGTCGACGAGGTCGTCGAACCCGGGAACGCCGCTTGAGGCGCGCATACGGAGGAACTCGTCGGTCGCCGCATAAGGGTTGGCACCCGGTTCTCACGGGTGAGAACGACCGCCCTTCGGGCGGTCTTACGCCTCCGCGCCCTCGTCCGGGGACGCGTCGCCGACGTTGCCGACGTCGACGTCGATATCGTCGACGTCCGGCGAGACCCAGACGACGAACCGGTCGTCGGACTTGACGATGCCGTTGACGCCCTCGTCCTCGACCGTCGTTCCCTGATCGACGTCCTCTGGCGCGACGTCGCGGACCTGGAACACCTCGTCGACCATCCACCCCACGGTGCCGCCCTCGTCGATCTCGTCGTCGTCGAACACGACGATCCGCTCGCGGGGACCTTCCTCCTCGATCGCGAAGAGGGTCTTCGGATCGACGATGGTGGTCGTGCGTCCCCGTAGGTCCATGACGCCCTCGACGTGCTCGGGAGAGTTGGGGATCCGGGTGAGCTCCCCGGCGTCGACGATCTCGTCGATGACGCCGATGTCCAGACAGTACGTTCCGTCTCCCAGACCGAACTCCAACACCTTGGTGGATTCGCCGTCCGCTTCGATGGCTGCCATGGGAGTGCCTGCGCCCGAGACCCCAATAACCGTATCCCCTGAATTATCAGCAGTGATTACCGGGTCCGTGGATTTATGCTGATTCTGGGCCCGCTTTCGGACATGAGTAGGACGACGGATCGGCGAGGCGGTCGCGACGGGTCTCCGCGGGTGGTAGTCGTCGACGACTCGCCGTTCATGCGAGGGTTGATCTCCGACCTCCTGACCGACGCGGGAGTCGCGGTGGTCGGCGAGGCGGGCGACGGCGCGGAGGCGCTGTCGGTGGTCGCCGAGACGCGTCCCGACGTGGTGACGATGGACGTCGAGATGCCGGGGATGGGAGGGTTAGAGGCCGTCGAGCGGTTGATGGACGAGACGCCGACGCCCGTACTGATGCTGTCCGCCCACACCGCGGAGGGCGCAGAGGTGACCTTCGAGGCGCTCGAACGCGGCGCGGTCGACTTCTTCTCGAAGCCCGGCGGGGAGATCTCGACCGGCGTCTCGCGGGAGTCCGACCGCCTCGTCGAGGCCGTCAGATCGGTCGCAGACGCCGACTTGGACGCGGCGACCCGCGGCCGCCGCGAGGAGGATGGCGAGGACGGGCGGACGGCTTCGGGAATTCGCACGCCGAGCGGGACGGCGGCCGGATCCGCCCCGGACGTCGACGAGCCGCTGACGGTCGTGATCGGGGCGTCGACCGGGGGTCCGAACGCCGTCGAGCGGGTGATGTCCGCTCTTCCGGTGGCCGACTGCCGGGTCGTCATCGTCCAGCACATGCCCGAGGCGTTCACCGCGCGCTTCGCCGACCGGCTCGACGCCGCCTCGGCGTACGACGTGAGCGAGGCGAGCGACGGGGCGCGGATCGGTGCCGGAGAGGCGATCGTCGCCCGCGGCGGGAGCCACACTCGGATCGACAGTTACCGCGCGGGGCGGCTGCGCGTCAAGCTCGACGAGGACGACTCGCAGTCGGTAACCCCCGCGGCCGACGTCACCATGCGCTCGGCGGCCGCGGTCGTCGATGACCCCCTCGTCGGCGTCGTGTTGACCGGGATGGGCTCGGACGCGGCCGACGGGATCCGGGCGATGGCCGACGCCGGCGCGCGGACGATCGCCCAGAGCGAGGATACCTGCGTGATCTACGGAATGCCGAAGCGCGCGGTCGAGACGGGCGGCGTCGACGAGGTTCGCGACCTCGACGACGTCGCCGACGCGATCGTGGGGGGTGCGGCCTGATGGAGTCCCACCGCGCCGCGTTCGTCGCCGAGGCCGAAGACGGGATCACGGACCTCAACAACGCCCTGCTTGCGCTCGAATCCGACCCCGAAGACGCGGAGGCGATGGACGACGTGTTCCGCGTCGCCCACACGCTGAAGGGGAACGCCGCGGCGATGGGCTACGAGGACGTCTCCGACTTCGGCCACGCGCTAGAAGACCTGCTCGACGCGGTCCGACGGGGCGATCGCGAGGTGACGCCCGAGCTGATGGACCTCCTCTTCGAGGGGGTCGACACCGTCGAAGCGATGGTTGCCGAGATCGCGGACGCGGGCGACGTGTCGACCGATCCCTCCGATCTGGAGGGCCGACTCCGGGAGATGGAAGCGCACGGGACCGTCGGCGGCGGGGACGAATCCCGGAGCGCCGAGGGCGGCGACGAGATCGGCGACGGCGCGAGTGACGCTGACGGCGACGACAGCGCCAACGACGGCGACGACAGCAGCGACGACGGCGACGACGACAGCGCCAACGACGGCGGTGCGGACGACCAGTCTGACGCCAACGGTGACGTCACCGTGCCCGAGCTTCCCGCCGCGGCGGCCACGCTCAAGTCCCCGGTCGTGTACGCGGACGTGACGATAGGCGACACCGCGATGGCGGGAGTCGACGCCGCGCTCGTGCTGCAGGCACTCGACGGCCAGTTCGGTGAGCACGTCACCGCCCCCCAGGCGAACGCGCTGGAGGACGGGGAGTACGATGAGGGGTTCGACGTCTTCATCGCCGACGCCGATCCCGCGGTCGTCGCCGACGGGCTCGGCGCGCTCACGCAGGTCGAGTCGATCGCGACGACTCTCGTCGAGGAGCAAGACGTCGCCGAGAGCGAGGGTACCGACGACGATTCCGAGAGCGGCGAGGCTGACGACCACGAGAGCGACGACGATTCCGAGAGCGGCGACGATGAGGGTGACGGAGCAACGGGTGGTTCTCCATCCGGATCCAGCTCCGGCGACGAGATCAAGTCGATCCGCGTCGACGTCGACCAGGTCGACGAGCTGTACGGACTCGTCGAGCAGCTGGTGACGAGTCGGATCAAGCTCCGCCGGGAACTGGAGGATCTGAACGCCGATTCGGACGCGTTAGACGAGCTGGACAAGCTCGCGTCCAGCCTGCAGGACACCGCGATGGACATGCGGCTCATCCCGTTCTCGCAGGTGTCGGACTCGTTCCCCCGGCTCGTCCGCGACGTCTCGCGAGACCTCGACAAGCGGATCGACTTCGAGATAGAGGGCGACGACGTGGAGCTCGACCGGACGATCCTGACTGAGATGCGCGACCCGCTCGTCCACGTGCTGCGGAACGCGGTCGACCACGGGATCGAATCGCCAGAGGAGCGCGAGGCCGCCGGCAAAGAGGCGACAGGTCACGTCCGGCTCACGGCCGAACGCGAGCGCGACCACGTCATCATCGAGGTGGCCGACGACGGCGGCGGGCTCGATCCGGATCAGCTCCGAGAGAAGGCGGTCGAGGAGGGCGTCAAAAGCCGCGAGGCCGTCGAGGCGATGGAGGACGACGAGGTGTACGACCTCGTGTTCCATCCCGGGCTCTCCACCGCGGAGGAGGTCACGGACGTCTCCGGCCGCGGCGTCGGGATGGACGTCGTCCGGACGACCGCTCGCGACCTCGACGGTTCCGTCGCGGTCGAGAGCGAACCGGGAGATGGGACCACCGTCCGCTTCCGGCTCCCGGTCACGGTCGCCATCGTGAAGGTGATGTTCGTCGACGTCGGCGGCACCGAGTACGGGATCCCGATAAAATCGATCGCTGAGGTCGCCCGCGCGAACGACGTCGAGGAGGTCCACGGCGACGAGATCGTTCGTCACGAAGAGGAGTTATATCCGGTCATCCGTCTGAACGACCGACTCGCGGCCGGCGGCGTGGCGGCCGCGGGGTCCGGGTCCGCCGCCGGAGACGCCGGTCGCGACCTCGCCGTCGGCGACGAGGGAGGCGGCTCGACCAGCGGCGGCGGAGCCGCAACGACCGACGCAGGTGGCGAAGCCGCGACGACCGATGGCGGCGTCGAAGACCATACCGACGTCGACGACGGCATGTTGGTTCGGATCCGCGAGGAGACGAGACAGGTCGCGCTCCACTGCGACGCCGTGTTGGATCAGGAGGAGGTCGTCGTGAAACCGCTCGACGGACCGCTGTCGGGGACGCCGGGGCTCAGCGGCACGGCCGTCCTCGGAGACGGCGACGTCGTGGCCGTCCTGGACGTGGTGAGTCTATGACCGGCGAGACGGCCTTCGAGGGGGTTCTCCGGCAGATCGACGACACGGTGCCGTTCGAGCCGGGATACTACAACGAGTCGTACCTCGACCGACGTATCACGGCGCGGATGCGCCGCCGAGACACCGAATCGCACGCGGAGTACGAGCGACTGCTCCGCGAGGACGACGGCGAGCGGCAGGCGTTGATGGACGCGCTCACCATCAACGTGACCGAGTTCTTCCGGAACCCGGAGATGTGGGACGTGCTCCGCGGCGTGCTCCGCGAGCGGACCGCCGAGAAGCGGCGGGTCCGCGTCTGGTCGGCACCCTCGGCCGACGGTCGAGAGCCGTACTCCGTCGCGATGTTGGCCTGTGACGACCCGGCGATCGACGAGTCGCGCGTCGAGGTCCTCGGTACGGACATCAGCGAGGAGGCGCTCGACAATGCGCGCGAGGGCGAGTATCACACCACTCGAACGACAGACATCGCGGCGGAACTCGCACCGCTCTCGGACCCGGACCGCTACGTGGAGCGCGACGAGGATGCGTTCCGGGTCCGGTCCGAGGTACAGCGGCTCGTCGACTTCGAGACGCACGACCTGATCCGCGACGGTGCGCGCGATCCCTTCGACGTAGTGTTGTGCCGCAACCTCCTGATCTACATCGACGTCGATCACAAGGGAGCGCTGTTCGACACGCTGGAGGCGTCTCTGGCCGACGACGGGGTCCTCGTCCTCGGAATGACCGAG
Source organism: Halorubrum trueperi (assembly GCF_042662525.1). NCBI lineage: Archaea > Methanobacteriati > Methanobacteriota > Halobacteria > Halobacteriales > Haloferacaceae > Halorubrum > Halorubrum trueperi. The sequence goes on along the minus strand of NZ_JBHSXI010000009.1, from coordinate 48,142 downwards.
AGCGTTCCGCCGGACCGAACGGACAGGTACGAACCGATCGACAAGCGCCGCCGGGTGTTCGAGAGAGTATAATGTCGCTGTACCAGCACGCGCGGGATGGCAACGACGAGCGGCTCAGGGACGCCTTGGGGAGCGACAGCGCCGCGGTCCGTAAGCGCGCCGCCGAATTTCTCGGCGAACTCGGCGAGGTGGACGATCAGGCGACCATCGACGGGCTCCTCCGCGCGGCGACGAGGGACGACGACGCCCAGGTCCGCGGGGCTGCGGTCGACGCCCTCGACGAGATCGGCGAGGAGGCGCTCGAACAGTTGCTCTCTGAGCTCACCGGTACCGGCGGGTCCGAGGCCGAGTGGGTCACTGCACGGAAGTTCGCACGCGCCCTGCAGGCCGACCGACCGGAGCTCCGGATGGCCGCCGCGAACGCGCTCGGTCGGCTCGACGATCCGAGCGGGCTCCAGCACCTCGTCGACGCGCTCGACGACGAGGACGCGCGCGTCAGGCTTCGAGCCTGCCAGGCCTGCGGGACGTTCGCCGACCCGAGAGCGATTCCCGGCCTGACCGAGCGTCTCGATGACGAACCGCGTGTCAAGCGGGCCGCGGCGAACGCGCTCGGGAACGTCGGGACGGATCAGGCGCTCGCACCGCTTTTGGCCCTGCTCGACGATCCCGACGAGTCGCTCCGGCGGATCGCGGCCGGTGCGCTCGGGAAGGCGAACAACCCGCAGCCGGTCGAGCCGCTGGCACGTGCGCTCGGCGACGAGAGCGCGATCGTCCGCAACGCCGCAGTGTACTCGATCATCGAACTGCTATCGAACGTGCCGACCCAACGGAGCCACGCGGTCCGCGACCAGGTCGTTTCCGAGCTGAAGTCGGCCGACGACGAGACGGTCGTCGAGCCGCTCGTCGAGATTCTCACCGACGGTCAGCAGAGCCGGCAACGGCGAAACGCGGCGTGGATCCTCGGCCGAGTCGCGGACCGGCAGTCGACCGTCGCGGTCGAGGCGCTCGCCGACGCGCTCGCCGACGAGGATCCGCAGACTGCACAGTTCGCGGCCACGAGCCTCAAGAGCCTCGGCGGCCCGGTCGTTGAGGATCGGCTTCTCGACAGGATCGGTACCGAGAATCCCGAAGACGCCCGGGCGAAGGCGGTGTTCGTGCTCGGACAGATCGGTGGACAGGAGACCCTCAACCGACTCGAAGAGTTCACCGACGACGAGAGCTCGGCCGTCCGGAAGCGGGTGTTCTCCGCGGTTTCCAAGCTCCGCGCGGGGGGTCCGTAAATGTCCGACGGCGGCGGGGAGTACAAAGTCACGGACACCCAAGGGCGGTTCGCGGTCGCCGTCCGCGAGGGGAGGAAGGTGAGCGACGTCTCGTGGACGCCCGGGCGGGTGTTGCTCTCGAACCGGCGACTGATACTCGCCGGCAACGACGGGAAGCGGACGATACGCCTCTCGGAGCTCGAAGGGCTCGGCGGACGCCACGACGCGAACCAGTCGGTGGCGCGGGTCTCCAACTACGTGAGCTTCGATCTCGGAGACCAGGTCCTGCTCGTCGCGGCCGCCGAACACGAGGAGTTCGAGCGGGACGTCTATCGAGCGCTGCTCGACCAGCGGACCGTGATGGCAAAACACCCCGCGATAGAGGGCGGCGTGGTCCAAGAGACGAAGTGGGAGCAGGCTCGCGTGAAGATCGACGAGAACGGACTCAACGCGGCGCTCGAAGGCGGTGCGTTCGTGAAGTTCGACCTCGACGACATCAGCGGGCTCGACGCCGCCAAGCGTACCGTCAACGGCGAGAAGAAGCCGGTGATCGAGGTGTCCCACACGGACGACGAGGGAACCAGCATCGAGACGCACGTCGCCGGCGATCCCAGCCGGATGCGGTTCGTCGAGGCGTGGCTTCGGAAGGGCGAGCAGCGCAGCTCGACGAACGTCGACCTCTCCAGCCGCGACCGCGAGGTGCTGATGGCACTGTACTCCGGCGTCTCACCGTTCGAAATCCCGTCGTTCCTCGGGATGGACGTTGACGACGTCGAGGAGACGTTCGACCGGCTCGTCGACGTCGAGGTGGTCGAGGAGGTGCGGGTGCGCCGCGAGGTGGCGCTGAACTCGCGCGGACGGAACATCGCCAGCCAGGCGATGAACGAACAGTGAACGGTCGGATCGCTCGCTGGAAGCGGGTGGCGAACAGCCGGCGCGGCGGCTTCCTCGCGACGGTGCGCCGGGCTCCCGCCTCGGCCGCCGCGAGCGACGGATCAGCTCACGGGGTCGGTGGCTACGGTTTCGTACAAAAATCGACGGCGTTCCCTCCATGACTCGTCGAATTATATTTAAGTCACCGCCCGGTCGAGTGTGGACATGAGCTACGAGGCGGTGTTCTTCGATCTCGACAACACCCTGTACCCGTACCCGCCCTGCAACGAGGCGGGCAAGCGGGCCGCTCTGGCCGCCTTCCGCGAGCAGGGGTACGAGATGGACCGGGAGACGTTCGACGAGCTGTACGCGACGGCCCGCCGAGAGACGAAGCGCGAAACCCGCGGCACCGCGGCCTCCCACGAGCGACACATCTACTTCAAGCGCGCGCTACGGCTCCACTCCGACGAGCACGACGCCGCGACCGCGCTCGCGGTCGGCGACGCGTACTGGGACGGGTACGCGGCCGAGATGGAGCTTTGCGACGGGGTCGAGCGCGTCTTCGGCGCGCTCGCCGAGATGGGGACGGACGTCGCCGTCGTGACGAACCTCACCACGCGCGTTCAGCTGCAGAAGCTCTCCCGGCTCGCGATCGACGACCGGATCGACCGGCTCGTCACCTCCGAGGAGGTCGGCCGCGAGAAGCCGAGCGCGATCCCCTTCGCGACCGCCCTCGCGGCATTCGACTGCCGCCCGAGCGAGGTGCTCATGGTCGGCGACAACGTCGACGCCGACGTGGCCGGCGCGAACGCGGTCGGACTGGACACGGCGCTCTTCGTCGCCGACGGCGACGCGCCCGCGAACGCGGAACTCACCGAACAACAGCGCCCGGACTACCGGCCCGACGCGTTCGCCGACCTGACGGAGGTGACGGCGTGACCCGAGAGAACTCCGACGCCGACGCCAATCCCGACCTCCTTCGCGACGCGCGCGAGGCCGTCGTGGAGTACGCGCCCGCGCTGGCGGAGCTGACACCCGGACGAACCGGGAACCTGAGCGTCCGCGTCGGAGACGCGGTCGCCGTCACGCCCACCGGCGTGGCGTACGACTCCTTCGACGCGATCGACGTTCCGGTGGTTTCACTTGAGGGCGAGCGGCTGGCGGGCCGGATGGTCCCGTCGAGCGAGGTGCCGATGCACACGGGTATTTATAAACACGACCGGCCGGGGGCGATCGTCCACACCCACTCGCCGTGGGCGACGACGATGGCGACGCTCCATCGGAAGCTCCCGCCCGTCCACTACATGATCGCCGCCGTGGGGCGCGAGGTTCCGCTCGCGGACTACGCGCCGTACGGGACCGAGGAGCTGGCCGCGAACGTGGTCGCCGCGATGGCCGAGACCGACTCCGACGCCGCCATCCTCGCGAACCACGGGCTCGTCGTCACCGGGGCGGACTTGGAGACCGCGGTCGAGAACACCCACCACGTCGAGGACCTCTGTCGGCTCTACCTCCGGGCGTCGTCCGTCGGAGAACCTCACGTCCTCACCGACGAGCAGCTGGCGGCGGTCGAGGAGCGCTTCGAGAGCTACGGTCAACAGCCGGACGCGAAGTAGGGACAACTACCTCGACAATCGACCGGTTATATAAATACCCGGACGGCCACCGGATCGGTATGACCGAGCACGAGCCGGCGGACGCGGTGCGGGAGACCGCCGAATCGATCGCGACGATGGAGATCCGCGGGGCGGCGACCATCGCGTCAGCGGCCGCTGAGGCGCTCGCCGTGCAGGCGAGCAAGGCTGCGGAGAGCGGGCCAACCGCGAGTGATCCCGAGGCCTTCCGCGCGTCGATGCGCGCCGCAGCCCGGACCCTCCGTGAGACTCGACCGACCGCGGTGTCGCTGCCGAACGCCCTCCGGTACGTCCTCCAACGGATGGAGGGCGGTGAGGTCGACGAACTCCGCCGGAGCGTGGTCGACGCCAGCGAGGCGTTCGTCCAACAGCTCGACCGGGCGCAGGAGGACCTCGGGCGGGTGGGCGCGAACCGCCTCGCCGACGGCGACACGGTGATGACCCACTGCCACTCGACGGACGCGCTCGCGTGCGTCGAGGCCGCCGTCGAGCAGGGGAAGTCGATATCTGCGGTCGTCAAGGAGACGCGCCCGCGTCAGCAGGGCCACATCACCGCGGAACGACTCCGCGACGTCGGCGTCCCGGTCACCCTCATCGTCGATTCCGCGGCGCGCCGCTACCTCGACGAGGTCGATCACGTCGTCGTGGGGGCCGATTCGATCGCGGCCGACGGCGGCGTGATCAACAAGATCGGCACGTCGGGACTCGCCGTCAACGCCCGCGAGCGCGGCGTTCCGATCATGACCGCGGCCCAGACGATCAAGCTCCACCCGGAGACGCTCACGGGCCACACCGTCGAGATCGAGATGCGCGACGAAAGCGAAGTGATCGATCCCGAGGACCGCGGTTCGATCGGCGATATCGCTGTCGAGAACCCGGCGTTCGACGTGACGCCGCCCCGGTATATGGACGCGATCGTCACCGAACAGGGGCAGTTCCCGCCGGAGAGTATCGTGACGCTCATGCGGGAGCTCTTCGGCGAGGGTGCCGCGGAGCCGTGGGCTGAACCATGAGCGGCAGCGGCGAAGGCGACGACGACCTGGGCGACTGGGAGGAGGAGGTGGCCGAGTGGGACGAGGAGGTCTCCGAGTGGGAAGCCGACAGCGGCGGCAGTACGACCGACCGGAACGGGACGGACAACCGGAACGGGACGGACGACCGGAACGCCGCGGTCGACGACGACCCCGATCTGGATCCGGAGTCGTCCGGTCGCGTACCGAAGGTCGTCTCGGCGGGTCACATCAACTGGGACGTGACGATCCACGTCGACCGGCTCCCCGAGCCGGACGGCGAGACTCGAATCGAGCGGCTCGAACAGTCCGGCGGCGGCAGCGCCGCGAACGTCGCGGTCGGTCTCGTCGATCTCGGCGGCCAGTCGGTCGTCTACGGGAGCGTCGGCGGCGACGAGTCGGGCGCGCTCGCGCTCCGCGAGCTCGCGAGCGCGGGCGTGGATCCCGGGCAGGTTCTCGTCGACGCCGACGAGCCCACCTCGGTGAAGTACGTGATCGTCGACGGCGGCGGCGAGCTGCTGATGTTGGCCAACGACGGTGCCAACGAGTCATTCTCGGCCGCCGAACTCGATCGGGACACGCTGGCGGCGGCCGACCATCTCCACCTCACCGGTCAGCAGCCGGAGACCGCGGCCGCGCTGGCGACCGCCGCTAGCGAGGCTGGCGCGACCCGAAGCTTCGATCCCGGACGTCGCATCGGCGACCGAGAGTTCGACGCCGCGCTCCACGCGACGGACGTGCTCTTCGTGAACGCTCGGGAGGCCGACGCGCTCGCCGCGTCGACGGACATCGACCCGTGGGAGCCCGAAGACCGCGTGGTCGCGATCAAGCTCGGAGACGAGGGCGCGACGATCCGGACTCCCCACGGTGACGTGTCACACCCGGGGTTCAACGTCGACGCGGTCGACACGGTCGGCGCGGGCGACGCGTTCGCGGCCGGGTTCCTCGGTGCCGCCCTCCGCGAACCAGAGATAACCGACGGCGGGTTCTCGCACGACCCGCGGGACTACCAGGTTCCCCTGCTCGTCGGGAACGCCTGCGGGGCGATCGCGGCCGGGACCGTAACCGCCCGCGCGGACCTCTCGTGGGACCGGATCCGCTCGGTGATGGGCGAGTCGCCGGAGGTCGACCTGTTGATCGAAGTCCGGACCTGATCGCCGACTGTCGAGCGCGATCGTCGACCGTGGATCCCGATCGCCGACCCGAGCCGAGGGTTCAAATCCGATGGCGACGAACGCCGGGGCATGTACGCGGTCGTCGGCTGCAACGAGTGTGCGGCCATGTGGCTCCTCTCGGACCCGCGAACGAGCGACGGCGCGACCTGCCCGCGCTGTCAGAAGACCCACCAGACGGCGAAGCTCAAGCGCTTCTTCGAATCCGAAGACCGCGCTGCGGCCCGCGAGGCTCGCGCCGCGCTGCTCGCGAAGAAGCGCGGCGAGAGCGCGGCATTCGACGAGATCGCACACGTCTCGGAGCTCGAAAGCGCCGTCGACGACGCCGGCGTCGACGACCGCGAGTACCTCGAATCGTCCGGTATCGACGTTGACGCCGTCGAGTCCGCCGGCGACCGCGCCGAAGGCGGCGGATCGGGATCGCGGAGCCGGACGGAGGTCGTCCGCGACGCCGTCGCGGCCGCCGACCAGCCCACCGAGGAGAACGTGGTGGCGCGAGCGAGCGAGCGCGGCATCCCCGCCGACACCGCCCGAGAGATCCTGACGAAACTGGCTCGCCGCGGGGAGCTCTCCGAGTCGCGCGGGCGGTATCGGGTCCTCTGAGATCCGGGCTTCCGCGACGCCGACGCGAATGAGCGTCGCGCGCGCGACGCCGTCGAGATCGCCATTGTCTCCGACAAAGCATTTATATCGCCGGTTTGACGTTCGGGACATGGACACGCGAACTGCCCTCCTGACGGCCGCCGCCGCGGTGCTGTTGCTCACCGCGGTGGGAGCCGTCGCCGCGCCGGACGCTATCGTGGACCCGCGCGAGGTCGATGATCGTCCCGGCGACGTTCGGATAGTCGATACAGTCGTCTCGCCGGGCGAGGTGCGCGGCGAGACCGCGGAGCTGCGCTTGGGAATCGATCTCCGGCACCGCGGATCGGGCGTCGAGAACGTCACGATACGTCACCGCGCGATCGGTGCGGACTCCGGACTGCTCGTCGACGAGACGACGGTCGACGTGGGCGACGTCGACGGCGGCGGCGAGCGGACGGTGAACGGCTCGGTCGACGTCGAGCGCGCCGGCGGGTACCGGATAGAGACCGCCGTGTTCGCCGACGGAGAGCGCGTCGACAGCCAGACGACCCGCGTCGGCGGGGTCGAGGCGCTCACGCCGGAGTACGCAGACTCGCGGATCGGGTTCACCGACGGAAACGTCTGGCCGACCGTCGCGGTCAGCGTGCGCGAGGCGGACAACACCACCGCGACGCTGTCGGTCTCGGTTTCGGTGACGAACCGAGGTGACGAGGCGTCGGCCCCCCTCGACCTCCGCGTGCTGTTGCGGCAGTCGGAGTCCAACGTGATCGCCGACGAGGCGACCGAGACCGTCGAATCAGTCCGCCCCGGGCGAACCGATACCGTGACGACAACCGTCGAGGTTCCCGCTAACTACAACTACTACGTCGATGCCGCGCTGTGGAGCGACGACGTCCTCATCGACGAGACGCAGGGCGTCGCAAACCTGAACCCGCGAGAGACGATAAGCGCCGACGAGAGCGTCGAAGAGGTGGACTTCGCTGTCGAAGACTTCGCCGGCGGCGGCGAGGATAGCGCTGGGTCGGACGACGGCGGTCGCCCCGCCGCTGACGGCGCTGACGGCGCTGAAGATACCGACGACTCGACGCCCGGGTTCGGTCTGACTGCAGCGCTCGTCGCGCTCGTCGTCGCCGCACTCGTCGCACGGAGGCGACGATGACGGACGACCGCGACGACGTCGGCGAGGAAGACCGCAACGAACGGGCACGCACCGAGACGGACGACGCACCCACCACGAGAACCATGACCGACACAGCGACCGACGGCGGCGAGAGAACCGACTCAACGACTGACGGCGGCGACCGAGCCGACTCAACGACTGACGACGGCAACCGAGCCGACTCAACGACCGACGGCGACGGAGGACCGTCCGGCGTGGAGTTCGATCGGCTCACCACCGACCGCCTCCGCGGGATCCTCGACAGGGTCGGTCTCGCTGCGCTCGTCCTGCTCGCGTTGATCGCCGGCTGGAGCTTCTACAGTCAGACGGGGACCGCCATCCGGACCTGGCTCGATCCGGCCTACCAGCCGCTCGCACTCGCGGCGTTCAACCTCGCGGTGCTGCTCGTCGCGCTCGCCGGCGTGGCTCATCAGCTCGCGCGAATTCGAACGAGCGAATCGGGGAGCAGCGGCTCTGAATACGGGGGCAGCGAGGAGTAGGCCCCGATCGCCGGTCCTACTCGTCGGGTAGGTCCTCGGTGCTGGCAGGGATCCGTTCCACCTGGCCTGCGAGCGTTGCTGCGTCGCCCGCGACGGTCGACGGGTCGACGCCGGCCTCGCTGGCGACGAGTCGCACGTGCGCAGCGAGCAGCGCGAGCGCACGAAGCCCCTCGCCGTCCGGCCCTTCGTCGCCCCGCTGTGCGAACGCGGTGTCGACCTTGCCGTCCCGGACGACGCCGACGTGGAAGGCGTCGATATCGTCGCCGTCGAGGAGCGCCCTCGCACGCCCGATCTCGGCGGAAAACTCGTCGCCGGACGCATCGCCGGACGCAGTCGTCTGATCGCCGGACGCGGTCGTCTGATCGCCGGACGTCGCTCCGTCCGACGCGTCGTCGTCGCTCATGTATCGTCGTACGCGAAGGCGAGGGAAAAACGCGGCGTCGGGTCGGAAGCGAAGCGTGGTGAGTCGAAAACGAGGCGCAGAAAGTTGAAAACGCGGCGGAAGTCGAACCGACGAAAGAGTCGGACTACTCGTCCGGGCGGGGGCGGGCGATGAACAGCGCCTCTTCGAGGGTGAACGGGTCGTACGTCGACTGGTGACAGACGCAGTACGTCCCGTCGGCGGCGTCGTATCTGGCGGACTCCTCCAGCACTTTGTAGTCGGGGATACAACAGAAGTGCGTACAGACGTTGAGGTACGCCATGAACCCCTGGTCGGTCGAAGCCGACAGCCACTCGTTGTTCTGGGCGGCCTCCTCGATCTGCGAGGAGCGAATGACGATGACGTTCAGGCTGGACTCCGTGTCCTGCGAGCGCCACGTCGCCGAGGCCGGTTTGCCGACGCCGTCGTTACCGATTCCGTTGCCCCACTCCTCGTAGTCGCCGAAGTCGTCGATGTGGATCTGATCGCCCGCATCGTACGTTTCGTCCTGCCAGTCGTACTTCCCGGGAGCGGCGCGAAACAGGTTGTCCGATTCGAAGCCCGGCTGGATGTTTTCCTGCGATTCGACGCCGCAGTACTGGAACCACGCGCCGGAGTACGTCTTGCCGCCGAGATCCTGCTGGGCGATCTCGATCTCCTGTCCCTCCTGCGTGACCGTGGTCGTCTCGGGCCAGATCCCTTCGATGTACCCGTCGTCGGTCACCTGTACCGGAATCTGCGGGAGACCGCGCGGTGCCGGACCGCCGGTGTGTGCGATCGTCGTCGCGACGGTCGCCCCACCGCCGATTCCGCCGGAGGTCGTCAGGGAGTTCACGGTCGCGGACCCCATCGCTCCGACCCCCGCGAGGGCCGCGCCGCCGACGACGCCCTTGACGAACCGTCGCCGACCGGACTCGGCCGGATACTTGTCGGACTGACTCATACGCGCCGTTCGGGTTGGACCGGTAAAAAG
>NZ_JBHSXI010000009.1:0-38506 GCF_042662525.1 Halorubrum trueperi | reverse complement strand
CCCGGAGAACGACGAACGGTTAGAAAATATTCACTCGATACTGAGGCAAACATTCGTTCGGACCGCAGTTTTAACCGACTCGACCGGTTGTTGGTGTGTTATGGAGTTGCACAATCGGAGCGTGCGGACGGACGTTCGGGAGCTCGGCGCGCTCGTCGGCGAAGTCCTCGCCGCACAGACCTCGACGGAGGCGTACGAGACGGTGGAGGATCTACGAAACGCGGCGATCGGCTACCGACGAGGCGAGGTCTCGAACCGAGACCGCCTCCACGAATCGATCGACGACCTGTCGACGACCCGCGAGGGGATCGTCGCACGCGCGTTCACCACCTACTTCGAGCTGATCAACCTCGCCGAGGAGCGGGAACGAGTGCGCGCGATCCGGAGCGCCGACGACGAGGGGGCACTCCACGACTCCTTCGAGGCCACGATCGCCGAGTTCGCCGAGGAGGGGGTCGAACCGGACGCGCTCCGGAACCTCCTCGAAGACGTGCTCATCGAACCCACGTTCACCGCGCACCCGACCGAGGCCCGCCGGGCGACCGTGAAAGCGAAGCTCCGGTCGATCGCCACCCACCTCGGCGAGCTCGACGAGCGCAACCTCACCGAGCGCGAGCGGAGCGCGATTTGGCGCGACGTCACCGCCGAGGTGACGAGCCTCTGGGGCACCAGACAGGTGCGCCAGCGGCCGCCCGAGCCGGAAGACGAGGCGCGCAACGTCGGCTGGTACCTCGAGAACACGCTCTTCGACGTCATCGGCGACGCTTACGAGGAATTCGAGGAGACTATCGCCACGGAGTACGAGGACGTCGACTGCCCGAAGCTGTTCGAGTTCCGCTCGTGGGCCGGATCGGACCGCGACGGCAACCCCTTCGTCACGCCGGAGGTGACCGACGAGACGCTCGAACGGCAGCGGGCCGTCGCCATCGAGAAGTACCGAGATCGGTGTAAGCGGCTCTCCGCAGTGTTGAGCCAGGACGGCGATCGCTACGCGCTCGACGACGGGCTCGCCGAGTCGCTCGCCGCCGACGCCGAGCGCTTTCCGACTGTCGTCGAAGAGGCCCGCGAGCGCTATCCGGACGAGCCGTACCGTCAGAAGCTCCGCTTGATGCGCGAGCGGCTCGACCGCGTCGACGACGTGCGCCCCGGTGAGTACCCCGACGGCGACGCGTTCCTCGCCGACCTCGACGCGATCGCCGACTCGCTCGCGGCTGACGGCCAAGACGCGGTACGAGAGTCGTTCGTCGAGCCGCTCCGTCGGCAGGTGGACACGTTCGGCTTCACGCTCGCGTCGCTCGATCTCCGAGACCACCGCGAGAACCACACCGAGGCCGTCGCCGAGGCGGTCGCGGTCGAGGGCGTGGACTACCGCGGCATGGACGAGGCGGAACGAGAGGCGTTCCTCTCCGAGGCGATCCTACAGAAGAACCCCGTCGTCGACGTCGACGCGCCCGGCGACGTCTCCGAGACCACCGAGCGCGTGCTCCGTCGGTTCGAGGAGCTGGCCGGGTGGCAGGACGAGTACGGCCAGCAGGCGATCGACACGTACTGCATCTCGATGACCGAGGAGCCGAGCCACGTGCTCGAAGTGCTCTTTCTCGCCGACCAGGTCGGTGCCGTCTCGCTTCCCGACCACTGCGGGCTCGACGTCGTTCCGCTGCTGGAGACCGAGTCAGCGCTCAACGGCGCGGAGCGCATCCTCGGGGCCCTGTTCGACAACGAAGCGTACGCGACCGCGCTCTCGGTTCGGGGAGACGTGCAGGAGGTCATGCTTGGCTACTCCGACTCCAACAAGGAGAACGGGTTCCTCGCCGCGAACTGGGACCTCTACGAAAACCAGCGCCGGATCGCGCGGTTCTGCCGGGAGGAGGACGTCACCCTCCGGCTGTTCCACGGTCGCGGCGGCTCCATCTCCCGCGGCGGCGGCCCGATGAACGAGGCGCTGCTCGCGCTGCCCAACGAGACGGTGACCGGCCAAGTGAAGTTCACCGAGCAGGGCGAGGCGATAGCCGAGAAGTACGCCAACCCGCGGATCGCCGAGCGCGAGCTCGAACAGATGCTCGACGCGCAGGTCCGCTCGCGTCGGGAGGCCAACGAGGAGCCGACCGAGGACGTCCCCGAGCGCTGGGTCGACGCGATGGAGACGATGGCACCCGCGGCCCGCGAGGCGTATCGCGATCTCTTGAACACCGACGGGTTCGTCACGTACTTCGGACAGGCGACGCCGATCTCCGTCGTGGAGAACCTCAACCTCGGATCGCGGCCCGCGTCGCGCTCGGGGGAACGCACCGTCGAGGACCTGCGCGCCATCCCGTGGGTGTTCTCGTGGACCCAGACCCGGCTCATCCTCCCCGGCTGGTACGCGCTCGCCTCCGGGCTCGACGCCTACCTCGACGAGGTCGGCGAATCGGAGGGGATCGAAACGCTCCGCGAGATGTACGAGGAGTGGCCGTTCTTCCGGACGACCCTCGACAACGCCGGCCTCGCGCTCGCCCGCACGGAGCCGGAGATCGCCGCCGAGTACGCCGACCTCGCTGACGACGACCTCCGCGAGCGCTTCTTCCCCGAACTCATCGGCGAGTACGAGCGCGGCCGGGAGCTAGTGCTCGAAATAAGCGGTCGCGACCAGTTGCTCCGTCGCGAATGGCTGTCCGAGAGCCTCGGACGGCGGAACCCCTACGTCGATCCGCTGAACCTGCTGCAGGCGAGCCTGCTCGGGCGGACCCACCGCACCGAAGCCGAGGAGCGAACCCTCCGACTCACCGTCAACGGCATCGCCGCCGGGATGAAGAACACCGGGTAGCTCGGCGTGCGACCCGACGTCTCTCCCCAGTAACGGGGAATTACCAACTCGAGACGCGGATACGGGCTCTATTACAATCTTCCCGACTCCCGTCCGAGAGCATGCGATGGTACGAACGAAGATATCTGACGACGACAAGGGAAAGCGGGTAGTCAACTCCAGCGGGCAGAAAATCGGGATGATTACAGAAGTGAAAAACGGGAACGCGTACGTCGACGCGGATCCAGGGATCGCGGACTCCATCCGTTCTAAACTTGGGTGGGGAGACGCAGACGCGGACGATTATCGGCTCGAATCACGACGCATCGCCGATATCAACGATGACGAAGTTCGACTCAAAGACTAACTACCACCACCAGCAGTATTGAGATAGAAACACCGAATCGGAGTCAAACTCCGTTCAGACCGGGGGTAAGCCATAATGAACACATCCGAGAACACAGAAGGGACGATCGAAGAACAGGTCATTGAGGAGACGAAAGAGGCAGGTGGCGAAGCCCGGGAGGACGTTCAGGAGACGGTCGGCGACGTCGAGGCTGGATCGACAAACTCCGAAACCCCACCGACGAAGAATACCCCGTCCGGTCGGTTATGACCGCTTCCCAACCCGCTAACGGACTCGCCGCGACCCTGGACGACGGAGATGTCGCACTCGGAATACTCGACAATACGTACAGTCCGACGCTCGTGGAGTTCTACGGTGAACTCGGCGTTGATTTCGTCTGGCTGGATCTCGAACACGGTGGCCCGGACCCGTGGGACGGGAGTCAGTTGGAAGATCTGCTCCGTGCGGCCGAACGGACGGGCGTAGAACTACTTGTTAGGCTTCCCGATACGGATCCAACGCTCGTCCGGAAGGCGCTCGACCTCGGTGTGAGAACCGTGTTCCTCCCCCGCGTGGAAACCGCCGAAGAAGTCCGAGACGCGGTTCGATCCGCTCGGTTCCGGTACGACGATGGTCCCGGTGATCGGGGACTGGGATCTCCACGGGCTCATCGTTGGGGCCTTGCTGACGATTACATCACCACTGAAGATCGGGAGACCCTCGTCGGTGTGACCATCGAGACCGAGGCGTCCATCGAGAACCTGGACGAGATACTAACTATCCCGGAACTGGGGTTTGTCTTCATTGGCCCGTTCGACCTCTCGGTATCACTCGGCTACCCCGGTGAAATCGATCATCAGAGGGTACAGGAAGCTGTCGAGACGGTTCGATCGAAGGCCGTCGGTGCGGGTGTTCCCGTTGCGGGTCTCGGGTTCGGGATGGATGATGTCAACGAAAAAGCGACGAACGGCTACCAGATACTGAACCTCGGAAGCACGACCGGGGCGCTCGAGAAAACCGTCACTAGCTGGTTCGATGCCTACGAACGGAACGACGCCTGAATCGCGTCCCTCCATATTCGTGAGCGCCAGCTTCCGGGTGTGAGTGATAGACGCGCCGTTCTTGACGCGGTACCCCGTCTACTGGAACCGGAAGCGGGTCGTCACCGTTACTGATATCAGTGGCAATATCGGCGTACCTCCCGGGATTTTTGACCACTGCTTCCGGTACCGTCGTTTGAGAACTTCGGCTCCGTTGTAATCCTGTTCTTTGGACACAACACGGGGTGAGACAGCCGTCCGCCGAAGATCCCTCGCTTGTTCGATTGCGGGAGTGGATGTTGCGGACCGCCGCCGGCAACGTGGTATTTAAAAGAACGAGCGCGACGGCGACGACTACTTCTAAATAAACAACGCTGTGGCGCGCCTCCGAGCGCCCGGAGGGCGCGAGGAGCCCGCGAGGTCGCCGGCGGCGGAGCCGCCGGCTGCCAGAGAATCTTCGATTCTCGCTGGACGCCGCGAGCGCCTTTATAAGACGCGACGCGGCGAGGTTGGGGAGGTGTGAGGTGCTGTGCTGAGCGGTGCGGGGTGGGATTCAAAGGGGCAGCCGTGAGGCGGGCGCAGGCGACACTAGCACCGCAAAGAGCGAGTGAAACGAGCGAGTGAGGAGCGTGGTTCGAGAGAGCAAAGCTCTCTCGTCATCGCCGGAAATCGTTGATTTCCGGCTAGCAGTCAGAACGCTTTGCGTTCTGACGACATCCCGAAAATCGGAGATTTTCGGGCGACAGCGAGCGTGCGCCCGCCTCACGGCTGGGGCTTTGGACGTGTTCACCCCGCCAGCAACGACATATAAACATCCGACGGCACCACCACTCGTTCACTTATAAATGACCAGTCAATCAAATTGACATACTTACTCCCGTATCGCTCATCGCTGTTCCTATACTGACTCCAACCGGGTCAGAATATGCCATGCACACAGGATTCCAGCAGAGCCAGCACGTTAGCCCGCGTCTTGGAATCCGTCATCTGGTGTACCAGGCGTCGAATATCCCTTCGCGACGGCTACGGTCCTCGCGGCTGTGAGGCTGCAAAACTGCCTCATCTCCTCGAACGACATCGTCCTGATCGAGATTTTATATAGCGGAATGAGATATAAGTCATTCGCACAAGAGATATCGCTCTATCGGATCAGAAGGCGGGAGAAGGCGGCAGGCGACGGGATTCTCGGGGAAGCAGCAAAACGAGACGACCGGAGGGAGACGAACAAAAAAAAGGACCGGCTCGGAAGGTGAGAGAGGTACGCTGCGCTCTCGGTTGGGAGAGACGGCGTCGAAAAGCGAATCGGCGATCTACGCGTAGCGTTCGAGTTCCGGGCGATCGAGATCTTCCAGGACGTCGGCAGCGACCTCCGAGAGGAAGGCCTCGCCGTCGTCGGAGATTCGGCGACCCTCGCCGGCGGCGGTGGTCACGAGTCCGTCGTCTTCGAGGGCCTGCAGCGAGGCGCGGATGACCTTCCGAGAGCCGCCGGCGTGCTCGCCGGGGCGGACGGAGTACCGGTTCGAACCGCGCTTCTTCGAGCCGTACTCGGTGGCGAGCCGCTCGATGCCGATCGGCTCGTTCTGCGCGACCTTACGAAGCAGGCTGGCGGAGCGGACGTACCAGAAGTCCTCCTGTTCGGGCGGGAGTTCCTTGCCGGCACCGCTTTTGGCGAACTCGACCCAGTCGGGCTCGTCGATCCGATCTTCGAGTCGTGCGGCGACCTCCTCGATGAGGGCGTCGGCCGGCACGTCGTAGATGGTTACCATTGAGGTGAAATTCAGCCTAACGTCGTTTAAACCCATCGTATTCGAGAGGCGTCGTGTGACCGGTTTTCACGGGGAAGCGGGGTCACGAGACGAGACCGCGGACGCTCGATCGGGAACGATCCGCGCCGCGAAGGAGGAGCTACTCGGCGTACTCGTACTTCCGCTCGTTCATCCGGCCCCAGCCGGTGAAGACGAACTCCCCCTCCGGCTGGGTGAACTCCTCGATCTCGCGGTCGACGTCCATGTCGTACTCGTGGACGTCGTGGACGTCCTCGTACTCGCTCCACGTGAGATCGTAGCGAGATGCGAGCTGGTCGTCGATGTCGAGCCCTTCGATCTCCGCGGTCCAGCCGTCGCGGATCGTCTCAGCGTGGATCTCCGCCTGCGCGCCGGAGCCGTAGGACGCGACGAGCAGCGTGTCACCGACGAACGACCGATCGCGGGTCAACGCGTCTCGCAGCGCGCTGACGCGAGCGATGTGGACGGAGCTCGTGTACCAGTTGCCGACCTCCCGCGAAAGACCGAGCGTCGGCTCCACGACGGTGTCGTACCACGTCTGATACTGCTCGGTGGTCTTGAGCTCGTCCATGTATTCGCGGATCGCCTCCTCGTAGGCCTCCCGGTCGTCGAAATCGGCCTCGCGGGGCTGACGGCCGATCTCGTCGGCAAGGTCGTCTTCGTACTCCGTGTCGCGGATGACGTGTCGGTACGCGAGCAGGGCCGCCTTCCGAACCATCCCGGGGAACGGCGTGTGGAACGGAGCGTACGCGAAATCGTCGAGTTCGATGTCGTCGGTGACGGACTCGTAGTCCTCCAAGGCCTCCCGCATCCGAGAGAGGTACACCTGCACCGATCGCTTGCCGTCCACGCTGGGAAACTGCTGGTTCGGCTTCAGGAAGTCCGTCTCGTCTTTCGACCCGTATCCCTGTTCCATCGATAGCTCGACGATCGAGGGGTCCTCGTCGATCAGCATCGCGACGGCCCCGGCACCCTGCGTCGCCTCGCCCGGATCGCCGCGGGCGTACAGCGCGGTGTCCGTCGAGACGATGAGCGCCGCTCTGCCTCGGTTTCGACCCGCCCGGATCCAATTGTAGGCGTCGTCTATCGCCTGCGTGCCGGCGAGACAGGCGAACTTCCGCTCGCCCTTGTTGGCGTGGGTAAAGTCGCCGTCGTACACCTGTTCGAGACAGCCCGCGATATACGTCGACACGGGCTTCGAGTGGTCGAACGCCGACTCGGTCGCGACGTCGATCCGGCCGATGTCCTCGGGCTCGAGGCCCTTGCGGTCCATCAGCCGCTTCGCGGCGTTCGCGCCCATCGTGACGATGTCCTCGTACACGTCCGGGAACGAGGAGTTGTTGAGTCCGAGCCCCTTCGTGTACTTCTCCGGGTCGTCGCCCTTCTCCGGGGCGAACGTGCCCGGTAAGTCGAGCTTGAGCTTTCCGGTCCAGATACCGACGGCGTCGATGCCGACTGCGGTCATGAACGGTCCTTCATGCGGCCGGCATATGGGTTTGTCGATGAGTGGTTACGTCAATCGTGGAAACAGAATCGTGGAAACAGGTATCATCGCGCGACGCGGCGTCAGTCGTCGTCCTCCCGTCGGGCGGTCAGCCACGCCGACGTGGCGGCCACGACGCTCGCGAACCCGCCGACCAGCACGGCCTGCGTCCAGTTAGCCCCGAGCAGGTACCCCGCGACCAGCGTGACGAGCGCGAAGGCGACCACGACGGAGGCGATCGTCGGAGCGATGGAGTCGGCGTCCGAGTCGGTCATACTCGGATCTGCGACGGCCGCGCGATAAAACGGCCGATCGGCGAGGCGGTCGGGCCGATCGCGATATGGAGGACCGGAGTGTCCGAACTCTTTATAAATTGTATGTCGCGATATTAAATCTGATTCGCGCGTCTCCGCCGCCTCTCGACCGGTCCGTTTTTGCGCGCGGCGGATGACTCCGGTCGTATGGCGAAACAGCCGCACCTGCTGGTTGAAGAGGGTGACGTCCACGAGATCGCGGTCATTCCCGGCGACCCCGGCCGAGTCGATCGGATCGCCGATCTCTGCGACGACAGCGAACTCGTCGCGCAGAACCGCGAGTACAAGATCGTCAACGCGAGCTACGAGGGCGTCGACCTCACGATCTGCTCGACCGGGATCGGCTGCCCGTCGGCCGCCATCGCGGTCGAGGAGCTCTCGCGCGTCGGCGTCGAGACGTTCGTCCGCTGTGGAACCTGCGGTGCGCTCCAGACAGACATGGAGGTCGGCGACATGGTGGTCGCGACCGGCGCGGCCAAAGAGGAGGGAACGAGCAAGCGCTACGAATCCGCGAACTACCCCGCCGTCCCGGACTACGACGTGCTCACGGGACTCGTCGAGGGGGCCGAGGACAACGACGAGGAGATCCACGTCGGCCCGATCGTCTCCGACGACGCCTTTTACAACGAGAGTGACGAGTACATCGACGGCTGGGAGGACGCGAACTTGCTCGCGATCGAGATGGAGGCCGCGACGGTCTTCGCGCTCGCGCGCCGCAAGGGGCTTCGCGCCGGCGCGATCTGCACCGTCGACGGCAACCTCGTCGCCGGCACGCAGAAGGGCGCGGACTCGGACGACGAACTGCCGGAGAAGGCCAAGGACAACGTCGAGCGCGCGATCCGAATCACGCTGAACGCTATCACGGCGCTGTAGTCACGCTGAACGCTATCACGGCGCTGGAGGGACCACCGCGGGCGGCCCGCCGCTCACCCGTCTTCCGCTCGGAACTCCACCAGCGTCAGCTCCCGGTCGAGCGCACACTCGTCGTGCGGCGGCTCGCCGAGCACCTGATCGATCACGCGCTCCTCGTCGAAGTCCGCACCGTCGGGGACGCAGTACCCGTGACTCGGGCACTCGGTGTGCGGACAGGGGCCCGCGAGCGACACGCGACCGCCGGTGTACGCCTGCTTCGACGGGACGTTCGCGGGGACTGGAGCGGGTTCGACCTCGACCGCGCGCACCCCGGCGTCGTGAACGGCGCAGTCGAGGGTCTGTGCGTTCTCCCGGATCCCGGTCACCCGGTACCGCGTCCCCTCCGAGAGATTGAGACACTGCCCGCGGTAGGGGCACCCGTCGCAATCGGGCGATTCCCCCTCGTAGACGAACTCGCGGCCCGTGTCCGCGAGCCGCGTGCCGATGAGCGTGACCGTGGTCATGCCCGAAGCAACGCGCCGGGAGTCCGTAAGCGTCCCGCCTCGCTCGGCGCGGGCGGCGCGGGCGGAGCGACGGCGGCGGACCCGGCGCTCTCGGAGGACAAGACACATCCGCGCCCCCCGGCAACGACGACCAACGATGATCGCGGCGCTGGCGCGGGACGCGAAGCGAGAGGCCGAAGCGGCCAACGAGCGGCGCGTCCTCGTGTTCGCCGGCGACCGCGACCGAGGGTTCGACGCGTCATACGACGCGATCGAAGCGGTCGCGAGCGATGACAGGGAGGCGAGCGAGAGCGATGACCGGGAGACGCTCGCGCGCGATGACGGGGAGACGGTTTCGATCGTCTCGACGCGCGAGGGGTTTCGGTACGAGGAGCACGGACCGCGGGAGGCCGACGAGCTGCTTGGCCGCACCCGCGACGTCGTCGTCCTAGACTGCCACGAACAGTTCGTCCCGAACGCGCTCGGGCGGTGCGTCGGCGCGGTCGACGGCGGCGGTCTGCTCGTCCTGTTGACCCCCGACCTAGACGCGTGGCCCGAGAGACGCGACCGCTTCGACGACTCACTCGCGGTCCCGCCGTACGACGTCGACGACGTGACCGGTCGCTTCCGCGAGCGGTTCGTCGGCACGCTTCGGTCGCATCCGGGGATCGCGATCGCGTCGCTGGGGGAGACGCCGGCGGGCGATACGGTCGAGCGCGACGGACTCGTCGGTTCGCGGGGCGGTACGGCGGCGGAATCGGATGGGCGGGTAACCACGCCACCGACCGTCCCGCCGAACGCGACGTTCCCGGCTGCGGCGTACGAGGCGTGTCTCACGAGCGATCAGGCCCGAGCGGTTCGGGCGTTCGAGTCGCTCGCGACGCCCGGAACGGCGGTCGTCGCGGAGGCGGACCGCGGGCGCGGGAAGTCGAGCGCGGCGGGCATCGCCGCGGGCGCGCTGGCGCTGGCGGGCGCGGACGTGCTCGTCACCGCACCGACGTTCCGCAACACGGCCGAGGTGTTCGCGCGAGCGCGCGAGCTGGTCGCCGGGAGCGACGGCGATGGCGATGGCGGTGGCGATGGCGGCGGCAGCGATATCGACGGTGACGGTGGTCGCGACAGTGACGGCGGGACTGATGCTCGACGTCTCAACGTACCGGGTGGCGGCCGCGTTCGGTACCTCCAGCCCGCGGTGGCTGCAGAACTCCCCGACGGCCCCGATGTCGTGATCGTCGACGAGGCGGCCGCGCTCCCGGTTCGACTGCTGGAGAGATTCCTCGACGAGTCGCTCTCGGTCGCGTTCTGTACGACAGTTCACGGCTACGAGGGGGCCGGCCGCGGCTTCGCGATCCGGTTCCGCGAGCGCCTGCTCGACGGGCCGTTCGCGGTGCGGGACGTTCGTCTCGACGAGCCGATCCGGTACGCCCGGAACGACCCGGTCGAGGCGTGGGCGGCCCGCGCGCTGCTGCTCGACGCCCGACCCGCCGTCGACGAGGCGGTCGCGGGCTCGACGGTCGAGAACGCGGCGTACCGGGCGCTCTCGCCCGACGACCTGCTCGCGAACGAGACCCTGCTCGGCGAGGCCTTCGGCCTGCTCGTCGCCGCCCACTACCGCACCGAGCCGAACGACCTCGCCAGGCTGTTCGACGCGCCGAACCTCTCGGCGCGGGCGCTCGTGGCCCGCGGCCGGGTCGTCGCGGTCGCCCTGCTCGCGCGCGAGGGGGGGTTGGACGCCGAGACGCGTCGTCGGATGTACGAGGGCGAGCGGGTCCGCGGTAACATGGTGCCGGACGTGCTCACCAGCCAGCTCCGCGACGAGGAGGCTGCAGAGCGCCGAGGACTCCGAACCGTCAGGATCGCGACCCATCACGCGGTCCGGGACGAGGGGTTCGGCTCCCGGCTCCTCCGAGAGGTTCACTCGGAGTTCGAAGACGAGACCGACTACTTCTCGGTCGGCTACGGCGCGACCCCCCGACTGCTCCGGTTCTGGCGGCGAGCGGGGTACCGGACCGTTCACCTCTCGACCTCGCGGAACGATGCCTCCGGCGAGCACTCGGCGATCATGCTCCGACCGACGAGCGAGGCCGGCCGCGATCTGCTCTCCCATCACGCCGTCGCCTTCCGCGACCGCGAGCGCGACGGGCTCTCGGACGCCCACCGCGACGTCGACCCGGACGTGGTGATCGGCGCGCTCCGCGCGTGCCCGGCGTCCGCGCCGGTCGACCTCACCGAGGTCGAGTGGCGATCCGTCGTCGGGGCCTCGTTCGGCCCGGGGATGTACGACAGCGCCCCCGGCGCGTTCAGGGATCTGGCGCTTGCGACGCTGATCGGCGGCGAGGAGGCGATTGACGGCGAGGAGGCAATCAACGGTGACGATGAGACAAGCCTCGACGAGCGGGAACGGCGGCTGCTCGTCCGAAAGGTGCTCCAAGGCCGCCCGTGGGAATCCGTCGTGGACGAGCTCGGCTACGTCTCGACGGCCGCGTGCATGCGGGCGCTCGGGGATGCGTACGAGCCCCTCGTGGAGGAGTTCGGGACCGCGTTCGCGCTCGCAGAGCGGGACCGGTTCACGCGGGAGTGACACCGCCGAGACGCCGTCGGAGCAACACCGAAGAGGGTCGCGGACGGATCGCTCGGTATGACCGACGAGACGGATGGTTCCCAGCCGATCTGTGCGGAGCCGGACTGCGATCGGCGGGCGGCCGTCCGGTTACACATCCCGTGGGACGAGGACCGCGACGTCTGCCCGGCCTGCGCGCGGGCGCTGGGCCAGCGTGACGGCGTCGTCGCGACGCCGCTCCCCGGGCACGAGGACGTGTGGCCGTAGACGGAGCCGTCATGAGGGTGCGATCGTGACGGTGTGCTCCATCACGACGGTTCCCGCCGCCGTGACGGTGTCCACAGCCGCGAAAAACGAGGCGTTCGGACCGCCTACAGCGACCGCGCCATCATCACTTCGTCGACGTACTCGCCGTCGATTCGGTAGTGGTCCTCGCGGATCGCCTCCGTGTGCCACCCGTGGGCCTCCAGGAAGGATCGCGCCTCCTCGTTGGTCGCGGGAATGCTGTTGTACAGCTTCTCGAAGTCGTTCTCGCCGGCCCACGTGGACCCCTTTTTCAACAGCGTCCCGCCGATGCCGCGACCGCGGTACTCGTCGAGGACCCCGACCGTGAGCTTCGCCGTGTGACGGAGCTTCTCGGTCTCGGGCAGGTCGAGGTGGACCCATCCGACCACCTGGTCCTCCACGGTGGCCACGAAGAACATCCGCGACTCGGCGCTGTTGTTCCGCAACAGGATCTCCTCGTAGTCGATCAGGTCCGCGACGGTCTCGGCCTCGATGTACGATCCGTCCTTCGCCACCTGACGGATGATGCCGACAAGTCCCGAGAGGTCGGCCTGCCGCGCGGTCCGGATCGTGAAGCGGGAGCCCTCCTGTTCGTGGACAGTTCCGGTGTCCGTGTCGAACGCGATCTCCAGGTCGTCGTCGTCGAGCTGTCGCACGTACTCGTCGCGTCGCAACACGGCGAGGTGGTGACCGAAGGCCTCCTCGTCGAACCCCAGCTCGCGCCGCACCGTCTCGGCCGGCACCGATCCGCGCCGCTCCACGTACTCGTAGATGTCCTTCCGATCTCGGTTCTCGATCGAAACGCGTTGTGCCAGCTCCATGGTGTACGGTACCATACAACGACAGATAAGCATTCCCCACGAACGATCGTGGGATTCAAATCCGTGCGGATCGGTCGCCCGACCTCGCGAGTCGCGCGTCGCCTCGGCTCGCGAGTCGCCACGGTGGGGTCTCACGAGTCGCCGCGGTGGGTTCCAGTGAGCAGCGCCGCCACGTCAGTGACGTCGTGGGTATCGACTAGCAGTTCGGCGGCCTCGCGGACGGTCGCGTCCGGGTCGGCGTCGATGCCCCGACACCGTGCGTACACCGCCAGCCAGTCGCTCGTTGCGGCGTGGAGCCGGTCCAGTTCCCGCTGGGAGAACCGAACCGGCTCGTCCGCCGTACGCGCCTCGACGTACACGCCAACGACTGGGCCCAGCCCATCGCGTGCCGCCACGAGCGCGGCCTCCTCGGGGTTCGAAACGGCCGTTCCCTCAAGCTCGGTCCGCACTCGATCGGTCATCGTATGCCGCGACTCACCGTCTGCGAGCACCGATTCTCCGTCCACGAGGACCGCCTCGCCGTCCGCGAGCGGCGCGTCCTCCGCGAGCATCGACTCGCCGTCTCCGCGCCGCGGCTCGCGCTGTGAGCCGTCGTCCGCCCCGTCTCGGTCATCCTTTCGCGGGAAGTCGGGATCGAACCGGGCGCGCGTGGCGCGAGCGTCCGCCGCGAGCGACGCGATCCGGTCGGCGTACCGCGAGCGGGTCGGTGTCACGTTATCCCTCCTTGTACTCGACGCCCTTACCGCCGCTGGGGTGTTCCCATTCTGTCTCGGCGACGACGGCACAGGTGCCGCACTCGACGCACGGCTGCGTGTCGAGACTGACGACGCGCTTCTCCTCGCCGTTGGTCCGGACCGTCTCGTCACGGTAGCAGCCGCCGCCGAAGTCCTCGGCGCTCACCGGACAGGCGGTCACGGCGGCCCCGCTGGCCTCGTAGCTCTCGTCGAGGAGTTCGATGTGCGGGTCGCCGACGTCGTAGGTGAGGTCGCCGATCCGGTCCGCGAGATCGGGCGGGTGAACCCCGGGCTCGTCCTCCCCGGCGGCACTCGCGTCGGCCTCGGAGCGCCCCTCGATCGGCTTCCCGAGAACCTCCGCGATCCTGGTCGGCACGGTGACGTACGAGAACTTGGTGTCGGGCACCATCCCGAGCAGCAGCGGGGAGTTGAACGCGCGCTCGGTGAGTCCCTCGAAGGCCCGCAGCCCGGCCGCACCGAGCGGTGACTCGATCAGCGCGCTCCCGAGCCGGTTCACGGCGTCGTGCTCGGCGACGGCCCGCGTCGCCCGATAGCGCCGCGGCCTGAGTTTCTCCATGACGCCTTCCTCGCGGAGCTTCCGCTCGTAGAGGTCGCCCGCCTTCGAGGCGTCGCCCCGCGTCCGGGCGTCGACGAACGCCTCGGCGGCGAGCCCCCCCGCGGCCACGGCGTGGTTCATTCCCTTGATGATCGGCCCCTGTGCCTGCATCTGTCCCGCGGCGTCGCCCACGAGCAGGAGCCGACCGCTGTGCGGCGAGGGGTGCGCGACTTTCTTCGAGTCGGGGACGAGCTTCGCCGAGTACTCGCGCTCCTCGTACTCGCCCTGCAGCCACTGGTCGAGCAGGGGATGCGTCAGGAGCCCGTCGAGCAGCTCGTGCGGCTCCGCCTGCCGTGCGGTCAGCGAGTCGAGGTGGAACACCGTTCCGATCGACAGCGAGTCCTCGTTGGTGTACAGGAATCCGCCGCCGCGGACGCCATCGAACAGGTCGCCCGAGAACAGGTGGGCCGCACCGCCGTCCGGACCCACGCCGAACCGATCGTTGATGACGTCGGGGTCGAGGTCGACGACCGCTTTCACGCCCTGGAACCAGTCACCGGGGTCGTCCCAGTCCATGAGCCCGGCGTCGCGCGCCAGCTCGGAGTTGACGCCGTCGGCGGCGACGATCAGGTCCGCGCGGATCGGGTCGAGCTCGTCGCAGGTGACGCCGACGATCTCCCCGTCTTCGCGAAGCAGCCCGTTGACTCGCACCTCCGTGAGCAGCCCGCCGCCGGTCTCGCGGGTCGTCTCGTGGACGCGCTCGGCGAGCCACGAGTCCATCCGGCGGCGCAACACCGCGTCACACCAGTCGGTGTCGCGGTCGTGGACCCGGTCGAGGTCGAGCGTCTTCACGCGGTCGCCGGCGACGTTGTGCATGAAGTACTCGTCTACCGGGCGCTCGGACGCCTCCTCGCGGAACCCCGGAAACAGCCCGTCGATCGTGTAGGGTGCGGATTCCTCTGCGTATATCAGCCCGCCGGAGACGTTCTTCGAGCCGGCGTCGACGCCCCGCTCTAAGACGAGCGTCTCGACGCCCTGTTGGGCCAGCGCCGCGGCCGCCGCAGCGCCGCCGGGACCCGCCCCGACGACGACGGCTTCGTAGTGCTCCGTCGAACCGGCTACATCGGCGTCGTCGACATCCGCGTCGTCGACATCCGCGTCATCGAGGCCGGCCGCGTCGGCGTCAGTCATCGGCCACCCCCTCCATCGCCGCGACGGCACCGCCCTCCTCGACCGCCGCCGTCAACCGAGGCACCACCTCGAAGAGGTCTCCCTCGATGAAGTAGTCCGAGAACTCCCGAATGTCGGCGTCGGGGTCCTCGTTGATCGCGATGATCGTGTCCGACTCGTCCATGCCGACCTTGTGCTGGACCGCGCCGGAGATTCCCGCCGCGACGTACACTGGCGGTTCGACGACCTGTCCGGACTCGCCGATCTGTCGCTCCTCCGAGACGTAATCCTCGACGTGGCCGGCGAACTCGTAGGAGGCGGTGATGACGCCCCGCGAGAGCCCGAGGGCGGCGTCGTCGAACGCGTTCACGAGTTCCACGCCGAGTTCGATGCCCGTCGTGGGGTCGTCACCGATTCCCCGCCCGAGCGCGACGATCACGTCGTGGCCGGTCAGGTCGACGCCGGCCTCCAGCCGATCGTGCTCCACCACGTCGACCTGGAACCAGTCGTCCGGCAGATCGAGGTCGTGTTCGACGACCTCGCCGGCGCGTTCCGAATTCGGGTCGGGGAGATCGAAGGCCCCCGGGATGACGCTCGCTCCCTGCGGGTGGAAGTCGCGGTGCGGCTTGTCGATACAGAGGATGGTCGAGTACTCGAACCCGGAGAAGTCCGGCCGGGGCATGTGGAGCACGCGCTCGAACTCCTCGCTGTCGCCCGGTTTTCCCGTCTTCGCGGGGTTAGAGATCATCGCCTCCTCGATGTACAGGTCCGAGCAGTCGGAAGCGAGCCCGGAGTCGAGCTCCGCTTGCACGAGCGCGGAGAGGTCGCGACCGTTGTGGGTGGCCGGGAACACGGTGTACCGGGGCTCGTAGTAGTCGCGCCAGTCCGCCTCGAAGTCCCGGCACATGTGCACGAAGAGCTCCGCGTACGGCTTGTGGCGGAAGCGGTCGAGCCGCTCGTCCTCGTGGTAGACCGCCCGATCCGCGCCGTACGCGATCGCCTCCTCGGCGAGGTCGGCGACGTCGTCGCCGATAACCACGGCGATCACGTCTTCCTCGTCGCCGTACCGGTCTTCGTAGCCGTCCATCAGCTCGCGTGCCTTGCCGAGGATCTCCTTCGAGGCGTCGACGAGCTCGCCCCGCTGAGTCTCACAGTACACCCACATGTCGCGGTACGTCTCGCCGGAGACGCCCTCGACGTAGGTCTTGTCGGCGGTCGGGTGATCGAGGTCCGGGTGCTTCTCCTCCGGGGGAACGTACTCGGGCGCGTCTTCCTCGCCCTCCTGATCGGTTCCCTCGACCGCCTCGATTCGGCTCTCGATCCGCCCGATCGCCCCGTCGCGGTCCTCGCCGTCGCGTTCGCGGTCGAGCAGGTCTCGGAGGAGATCGGGGTCGTCGACTCCGCGAACCATGTTGGCTACCTCCGCGATCGACAGCTCCGCGAGGTCGACGTCGGCGGGATCGACCGCCTCGGCCCCGCCCTCCTCGTCCGCTTCGAGCGTCTCGATCCGGCTCTCGATCAGCGTCTTCACGGGGTCGCGGTCGGGGCCTTCGCGTTCCAGTTCGAGCATCTCCGCCAGCTCGTCGGCGTCGTCGATGCCGTTGATCGCCGGGCCGAGCTCCGCGATCTCGCGGTCGGTGGGGTCGATCTCGACCACGGTCAGTCACCCCCCGCGAAGGGTGCCAGTTCGTCCACGACCGCGTCCATCCCGTCGGCGTCGTCCGGGGACACCATCGTCGCTTCCCGCTCCGACGGCCCCTTCGGGATCGGGTCCACGCCGGCGACGATCGTCGGCGATCCGTCGAGTCCGATGAAGTCCGGGTCGAGGTTGAGGTCCTCGTGGTTCCACGTGGTGAGGTGCTCCTCGTAGGACTCGGCGCGCTCGGTCGCCTCCTCGCGGAGATCTCTGTACCGGAGTCGGTGAGCGGCCTTGCGATAGCTCGGCTCGAACTCCGGGTCGGTGACGACGAGCGCCGGGAGATCGGTCTCGACGGTCTCGATCTCCGCCACGTCGCCCTTGACCAGCCGCTTCGCGCGGAGCGTGCCCG
The DNA here is from genome assembly GCF_042662525.1 of Halorubrum trueperi. NCBI lineage: Archaea > Methanobacteriati > Methanobacteriota > Halobacteria > Halobacteriales > Haloferacaceae > Halorubrum > Halorubrum trueperi. The sequence goes on along the minus strand of NZ_JBHSXI010000009.1, from coordinate 21,228 downwards.
CGTCCGGGTCGACGTCGAGCGCGACGACGTGGGTGACGAGCGATCGGTCGGGCAGCTCGTCGTTCATGTGGTGACACCAGGTCGTCTGCGGGCCGGTGTGGCCCGTCTCCCCGTCGGCCGTTTTAAATCCCGCGACGACCAGCTCCGGCTCCGGATCGAGCTTCGAGAGTCCCGTCGCGACGGTGATCGACGTCGCCCAGGTGTCGGCCGCCGCCATCTCTCGGTCGGAGAGGAGGTAGAGGTCGTCGGCGTACACCGACTCCATCCCCTCTTGGAGGACCTCCCCGTAGCCCGGCGGCCCCATGCTCAGCAGGGAGACGGTCCCCCCGTGGCGTACCTTCGCTTGCAGCGCCGCCCGCAGCGCGACCTTGTCGTTCGGATTCATGACCGTCGGCGTCTTCCCGCGCTCTAAGTGGCCATCCTCGTCGAACGACACCTTTCCCTCGCGGAAGTCGGGGACGCCTTTGGTCAGTGCGACTGTGTGCATAGATATCAATCCTCACGTAGGGATCCTCACGATTCCTAATAGTCCTTTGCGTGAGACGACACGTTCGGACCGGACCAACCGCAAGCGCCCGGTGCCGGAAGGGAGCATCGAGAGAGAAGTGACAGAAAAAGAAATTATTTCGGGCGGCGAGAGAGTCGACGGAGAGTGGCTGACAGCAGGGAACCGACGACGGGAGGCGGCCGTCTCAGATGCGGCCGGCCCGACCGGGGTCGACATCGATCGCGTCGACCGGACAGACGTCGACACAGAGCATGCAGTCGATACACTGGTCCTCGTTGGTGGGATTCGCCTTGATCTCGCTTTCGGGGTGACCGGGCGTGTCGACCCACTCGAACACGTCGACCGGGCAGTCCTCCAAGCACGCGCCGTCGGCCAGACAGATGTCGAAGTCGACGGCGACGTGGGTCCCGCGGATTCCCTGCTTCTCCGGCGGCTCGACGGGCCCCCAGACGGCGACGCCGTCCTCCTCGCCGACCTGTTCGCGGTTCTCCTCGAAGTTCGGGTCGATAGCCATCGTTACTCGAACGGTCCACGGCTCGATACATAAACCCGGCGGCGGGACGAATGGCCCGCAGAGCGGTCCGGATCGACGTATTCGGCGGTCGAGGAGTGGTTCGCTGAGCGGCCGAGGAGTGGGGTGGCCTCAGAGACGAGTCACGGGTGCGCATAGTAGACGACGAGATCCTCCTCGCCGGTCGGGCCGTCCGCCTCGTCGGTCGGGTCGGGGTCGAAGTCGTCGAGGCGGACGAACCCGACGCGTTCGAACTGGACCACGTCGTCGACGGCGGCGTCGGCGATCGCGGGTTCCGAAAATCCGCGCACGTCGCCCTCGATCGTACGAACGAGCGTCTCCAGGCTCTCCGCTGCGGGCACCCAGTGGACCACGTCGACGTCGCCCTCGCGCACGACCTCGATGTCGTCGCCGACGTACTCGAACGCATCCCGGGTGTGGCGGACGCAGCCAAAGCCCTTGAGCCAGACGCGGTCGCCGTGGGCGGGGAGGTCGGACTCCTCGATCAGCACCCGTCCGGCGGGGACAGTTCGGTCGCCGCGCTCCTCGTGGTCGGGGTGGAGCGGCGGGTGGCCGGCGTCGGGACCGCCGACGACGTCGAGGGCGACGGCGGGGTCGTCCTCGCGGTCGCGCACGAGGAAGTACCGGTTGGCGTCGTCGTCGACCAGGTCGCGGTTGTTCGCGTAGACGGACGACATGGCGAGGTCGACGTCGGAGGTGGACATCCCCAGCGCCGTCATCGAGTCGACGAGGGCCTGGCCCTGAATGCCGCGACGACGCATCGAGCGGATCGTCGGCGCGCGAGGGTCGTCCCACCCTGTCAGCTCGCCCGTCTCGATCAGCTCCTTGATCGTCGAGGTGGAGAGTTTCACGTCGTACTCGTCGACCTGCACGTGGCCCCAGTGGAGCACCTCGGGGTACTCCCAGCCGAAGTAGTCGTAGACGAACCGCTGGCGCTTCGCGGAGTCCTGGAGGTCGATGCCGCGGATGATGTGCGTGACGCCGGTAAGGTGGTCGTCGACGCCGGACTGGAAGTCGAGCATGGGCCAGCAGCGGTAGTCGGCGGCCTCTTCGCGTGGGTGCGGGGTGTCGATCATTCGGAACGCGACCCAGTCGCGGAGCGCGGGATTCTTGTGCTCGATGTCAGTGCGAACGCGGAGGACCATCCCGCCGGCGTCGTACTCCCCGTCGACCATCGCCGAGAATTCGTCGCGAACGGTCTCGGCGTCCTTCTCGCGGTGGGGGCACGCCTCGCCGTCGTTTTTGAGTGCCGAGAAGTCGTCGCCGGAACACGAGCAGGTGTAGGCACCGCCGGCGTCGATCAGTTCGCGGGCGTGGTCGTAGTAGGTCTCCAGCCGGTCGGACGCCCGGATCACGCGGTCGGGCTCGAACCCGAGGTACTCGATGTCCTCAAGGATGGCGTCGTAGGCGTCCAGATCGGGGCGTTTCGTCTCCGGATCCGTGTCGTCGAACCGGCAGATGAACTCGCCGTCGTAGCGCTCCTTGTACGTCCCGATGACGGCGGGCATCCGCGCGTGGCCGACGTGCCACGGACCGTTGGGGTTCGGAGCCGCGCGCATCACGACCGCGCCGTCCTCGGCGTTCGGAAGCGCCGGGAGGACGTGGTCGTCCGTCTCGTCTTCGGCTTCCAGCTCCGCGAGCAGGTCCGGCGCGAGCTCGGCGAGCCGCTCGCGTCGCTCGCCGTCGTCCATGTCCGCGATTCGGTTGACGACCGGCGCGACGATCCCGGGGATCTCGTCGCCGTGCGGTCGGAAGTCGGGGTTCTCCCCCATGAGCGGCCCCATGATAGCGCCCACGTCCGGGTCGCTGTCGTGTTTAAGCGCGTTATACAGCGCGGCGGCCTCGCCGGCCGCCTCGACGCGCTCGCGGAGTTCATCGTCCATGCAGTCCGGTTTCGGGGGCGGCTAAAAAAACGCCGCGGAACGGCGGGGGTGGCGCGGAACGGCGGAAGAAACGCGCCGCTAAAACGGTACGGCGGCGACGCGACAGCGACGCGGTCGGCGCGAACCGTCTCGCCGGGGCGACCCGTCGCGGTCGGCGCGAACCGTCTCAGTCGGCACAACAGAGGTGCGTCCGCGGTCGGAGGGAGCCCGCGGGTAGGGGCATCGGAAACCAGCACACGGACGGACTTAAACGGCGGAGACCGTTCACGTCGGTAGGCGGAGCGTACAGGTGTGAACGGTCGCGAGGCTTATGTTTCCTCGGCGGCGTAGTGACGCAGTTGGTCCGCCGGGTTGATTGTCGCCCGCGCCGTGGGTCGGCCATGAACACGGGAGGAAGCGGATGCAGCGCTCGGCCGACAGCGGAAGCGAGGGAAGCGGCATGGCGGGCGAAAACGCCGCTCCGCGAGCGGGGGCGGTCGGCGTGGTAGGGCCCGTGTCCGACGAGGAACGCGACTCGGGGAACCGCAAGATCAAAGTCGGGTTCCTGCTGCTCGTCGCCGTCTCGCCGCCGCTCATCGCCCTCCAGTGGGATCCGACGCCGATCGAACTGCTGGCGGCGCTCGCCAGCGGAGTTCTGTTGGGACTGCTCTTGGTGTGGTACCTCGGTCGGCTCGCCGGCGAGTTCACCGCCGGATCGCGGCGACCGGGTCGACGGCGACGATAGGCCCGCCCGCACCGCCGACGGCAACGAAAGACCCGCCCGCACCATCGACGGCGAGACAGTCGCGACGGCAACGCGGTCCGACGCTGCCGGTTCTCATTCCAATTCCATCGATGCGAACGCTTCACCGTCGATCTCGACGGCCTCGCCAGCGCGGTCGCCGGCGACGGACCGAGACGTCGACAGCGGCGAGATGCTCACCTCGCCCTCGACCGCGGCGAGGCGATCGGATCCCGGATCGTCAGCGACGTCGCCGCGGAGGAACTCCCGCCAGAACCGGTCGCGGAGCTCCATCCCCATCTCGCCGCGACGCTCGTCGAAGCCGCTCTCCCCGGCCTCCGCCTCGCCCGGGTGGAACTCGATAACGTCGAAGCCGCGGGCGGGCTCGGTCAGGCGGTAGGTGGGGTCCTCGGCGGCCACGTCGTCCGCGGCCGGGACGTTGACGTTCAGCACGTCTGCGCCGAACGGGAGGGCTCCACCGCCCCCGACCCCCTCGAGTTTGGCGTCTTTAACGGCCTCGGATACACCGCTCTCAACCCCCTCGGTGCCGGCGCGGTCGAGGAGATCGCGGACGACCGCACCGGCGAGCGCGAAGTCGTCGGTGGTCAGGGTCGGGGGCACGGGGAGGTTGCCACGGTCGTACAGCGAGACCGCGATCGCCGGCGTCCCGAGGAACGACGACTCCATCGCGGCACCGACCGTTCCGGACTGCCCGAGGATGTGCGCGCCGATGTTCGGCCCGTGGTTGCAGCCGGAGACGACGACGTCTGGATCGAGTCCAAGCGCCACGTCCGCGACGGCGACGCAGTCGGCCGGGGTCCCTTCGACCGCGTAGCCGGTATCGGTCTCCGCGTACTCAACCGTGGTGTCCCACCACGACCGCGCGCCGCCGACGCCCGACTGGTTGCTCGCGGGTGCGACGATCGTCACGTCGTGATCGGACGAGAGCGCGTCAGCCAGCGCCCGGAGCCCGACGGCGTCGATCCCGTCGTCGTTGGTGAGGAGGATCTCGCGGGTCATAGACAGTGCTGTGAGGGGATGCGGGAAAACGTCGCCGGTCGTGGATCGTGGATCCGACGCGGACAAGCAAGCGTCGGCCGGGTGGTACTCCGAGTGGTCAGCTGGACGGAGGCGAACGCGGGGCCTATCGAAGGCGGGGCTCCCGAGGGCGGATCAGTCGGCGGCGACGCGCGGCTGGGACTGGGCGAGATCCAGCACTTCGTCGAAGAATCCGAGCGAATCGTGCGGACCGGGGTTCGCCTCGGGGTGATACTGGCGGGTGATGACGTCGAGCTCCTCGCTGTCGAGCCCCTCGACGGTGTCGTCGTTGACGTTCACCTGGGTCACCTCCAGCGGGCCGGTGTCGTCGACGGTGTACCCGTGGTTCTGGGTCGTCATCACGACCTTATCCGTGCGAAGGTCCTTGACCGGTTGGTTGACGCCGCGGTGACCGAACGCCATCTTCTCCGTCGAGCCGCCGAGCGCGCTCGTGATTACCTGCTGGCCGAGGCAGATGCCGGCCATCGGCAGGTCGCCCGCGAAGGCGTCGACGACCTCCTGGGCAGCGACGAAGTTCTCCGGGTCGCCCGGGCCGTTCGAGACGAACAGCACGTCGGGATCGACGTCGGCCACGTCCTCGGGGGTCGCGTCGTACGGCAGGATGTGGACGTCTGCACCGCGCTCGATGAGCGACGAGATGATGGACCCTTTCGCGCCGCAGTCGAGAAGCGCCACGTCGGCCGCGCCGCCGCCCTCGCGGACGATCGGCTCGGAGACGGACACCTGCGCACCGATATCGACGTGATCGCTCATCGGCTCGCAGGCCTCCATCTCCTCGACCGCGTCCTCGGGGGTCGCGTCCGGACCGGCGGCGATCCCGCAGGCCATCGCGCCCTCCTCGCGGACCGTCGTGACGATCTCGCGGGTGTCGACGTGGTCGACGGCGGGGACGTCCTCGTCGGCGAGCCAGTCGGCGACGTCGTCGGTCAGCTCGCGGGCGATCGTCGCGCGCGGCTGGACCGACTCCGACTCGAATCGCTCGCTTCGGACGCCGTAATTCCCGATGAGGGGGTACGAGAAGGTAAGTATCTGTTCGGCGTAGGAGGGGTCGGTGAGCGACTCCTCGTAGCCGGTGTACGCGGTCGTGAACACCAGTTCGCCACGGGTGCGCCCCGGCGCACGAGCGCGCGCTTCGAGCACGCGTCCGTCGGCCAGCGCGATGTAGGCGTCCGACATTACGAGAAACGTACGCGCATAGGCTAATAAATGCGTCGTTCGTAGATTCGTTACGATATTCGTAACGAGTAAGTCGGCGGAGGGAGTGTGTCGCGTATGGACGACCTCGACCGCCGGATCCTCTCGATCCTGCGCCGGGACGCGCGAACCCCCTACACGGAGATCGCGAACCGCGTGGGGACTTCCGAGGGGACGGTCCGAAACCGCGTCGATCGGATGACCGAGGAGGGGACCATCGAGCGGTTCACCGTCACCACCCGGACCGGAAACGTGAAGGCGATGATCGAGATCTCGGTGGAGATGAACGTCGACACCGCCGCGGTCGGCGGGCGCATGGTCGACTGGGAGGAGGTCGACTTCGTCTGGCAGGTCTCCGGCGAAGACGACATCGTTCTCGTCGTCGACGCCGTCGACACGGGCGCGGTCAACGAACTGATCTCGCAGGCGAGAGAGATGGACGAGGTCAAATCGACGAAGACCCGACTGATCCTCGACGAGCGACTCGGATAGATACGAGACCGCAGGAGAGACGAGAGGCTTGGACCGCGTCGTCGCCTTAGAACGTCTCCAGGTAGCGGTCCTCCTCCCACTCGGACACCTGGGTGAGGTACTCGCTGAACTCCTGGGACTTGGCCTCCGCGAACTTCTCAGAGGTGTGCGGGCCGAGTGCGTCCTGGATGACATCGTCGGCTTCGAGGGCCTCGACTGCCTTTCCGAGGTTCGGCGGGAGCGTCTCGATGCCGTACTCCTTGCGCTTCTCGTCGTCGAACTCGTAGATGTCCTCGCGCACCGGCTCGCCGGGATCAGCGTCGGTCTCGATCCCGTGGAGTCCGGCGGCGATGAGCGACGCCATGCCGAGGTACGGGTTACACGACGGGTCGGGGCTGCGGACCTCGAAACGCGCGGAGACGCCGGCCGCGTCGGGCACGCGGACGAGCGCCGAGCGGTTCGTGTCGGACCACGCGACGTAGATGGGGGCCTCGTAGCCGGGCACCAGCCGCTTGTAGGAGTTCACGGTCGGGTTGGTGACCGCGGTGAACGCCTGCGCGTGGTTCAGGATGCCACCCATGAACTGGTAGGCGGTCTCGCTCAGGTTGAACTCGTCGTCGTCGTCGGCGAAGGCGTTGCCGTCCTCGTCGAAAAGTGAGATGTGGCTGTGCATCCCCGAGCCGTTGATCTCGGCGATCGGCTTGGGCATGAACGTCGCGTGGAGGTCGTGTTGCGCGGCGACCGCACGGACGACGGCGCGGAACGTCGCGATGTTGTCCGCGGTCGTGAGCGCGTCGTCGTACTTGAAGTTGATCTCGTGTTGCCCCTCGGCGACCTCGTGGTGAGACGCCTCGATCTCGAAGCCCATCTCCTCTAAGGTGAAGATGATCTCCTTGCGGACGTCGCTCGCGAGGTCCTTGGGCGCGAGGTCGAAGTAGCCGCCGTTGTCGTGAGGGGTCGTCGTCGCGTTACCCTCGTCGTCCGTCTTGAACAGGAAGAACTCCGGCTCGGGACCGATGGAGACGGAGTACCCCATGTCGTCGGCCTTTTCGAGGACGCTCTTGAGAACCTGGCGCGGGCCGCCGACGAACGGTTCGCCGTCGGTGTCGACGATATCGCAGATGATCCGGGCGGCGGCGGAGCCGTCCTCGCCGCTGCGCCACGGGAGCACCGCGAACGTCTCGGGGTCGGGGACGAGACGCATGTCCGACTCCTGGATGCGAACGAACCCCTCGATCGAGGAGCCGTCGAAGTAGATACCCTCGGTGAAGGCCTTCTCCGCTTGGTGGGCCGGCACGGAGACGTTCTTCACGACGCCGAGGATGTCGGTGAACTGGAGCCGCAGGAAATCGACATTCTCCTCTTCTATTTCGTCGAGAACCGCCTGTTCTTCGGCCGTGAGACCGCCGTCTGTTTTCGCGTGTTCGTCCGTCATGTTCTGGACGTTTGATTCGTTATCTGCCAGTATAAAGGCCTTATCGCTTGGTGCATGAACCGCCGGACTCGCAATAACCCTGGACGTTCGTAAAATTCTAAACCCCTGAAGCCGTGGTTAGGTGTGATGACGTACGAAAACCTCGACGCGAAACTCGTCAACTCGCTTCTCAGTAACGGTCGCGCGAGCCTTCGAAGCCTCGGCGAAGAACTCGACGTATCGGTGACGACCGTCTCAAACCATCTTCGCGACCTCGAAGACGAAGGCGTGATCCGCGGGTACACGCCCATCGTCGACTACGACAAGCTCGGCTACGACGTGACTGCGGTGCTCCAGCTCAAAGTGGAGGGGAGCGCGCTCCCTGACGTGACGGAGAAGCTCCGCCAGGAGAAACAGATGGTGAGCGTCTACGAGGTCACCGGCGACTACGACGTGATCGCCATCGCGAAGTTCACCGACACGGACGGGATGAACGCCCAGATCAAGTCGATACTCACCGACGCCGACATCCGCGAGTCGAACACGAGCGTCGTCCTCAACGCGGTCACCGAGAACGAGCAGTTCGACCTCGACCTCAACGAGGAGTAATCGACGTTCGCCCTCCACCGCTCACGACGGCAGGTACTCGCAAGTTCGCGCCGCCCACCACTTCCGTGCCGCAATCCACTACGGCAGGCCGCCGCCCACCACTTCCGTGCCGCAATCCACTACGGCAGGCCGCCGCCCACCACTTCAGGACCGCAACCCACTACTGCCGGGCCGCCGCCGCTTCGAGGACTTCGACCGCCGGGAGCGGCTCGCCCGTCAGCGCGCGGATGTACGCGCCGCCGGCGATAGAGACGTGCGAGAAGTCCGCTTCGTCCAGCCCGTACATCTCGATGGCCCGCGACGTGTCGCCGCCGCCGACGACCGAGAAGCAGTCGGTCTCGGCTATCGCTTCGAGCGCGCCGACGGTGCCGGCGGCGAACCGCTCATCCTCGAAGACCCCGAGCGCGCCCTTCACGAACACCGCGTCCGACTCGCGGATGAGCGGGTCGTAGTCGTCGACCGTTCCGGAGCCGACGTCGAGGTACCCCGCGGTCTTCTCGTCGATGTCGGCGACGGCGACCTCCGCTCGCTCTCCGCCGTCACCCTCGTACGCGAGGTCGCTCGCGAGGTGGACCGCGTCGCCGCGGTCGTCGAGCACCGACTCGATCAGCTCGCGGTTCCGCTCCCACTGCTCGTCGAACAGGTCCGTCCCGCCCACGTCGTGGCCGACGGGGTGGCCCGCAGCGCGCAGGAAGAGTTCGCCGGCGACGCCGCCGAGCAGGAAGCGGTCGACGTTCCCTTCGAGGGCGTCCATCACGCCGATCACGTCGGTCGCCTTCGTCCCGCCGACGACCATCGTCACCGGCCCGTCGAACTCGCGGGTCGCGATGGCGGTGTTGGCCTCGTACTCCGCCTCCATCACCCGCCCGGCGTACGCGGGTAAGACGAGCGGGAAGCCGACCAGCGAGGCGTGCTTCCGGTGAGCCGCGGAGTAGGCGTCGTTGACGTAGGCGTCGACGTGTGGCGACAGCGTCGTCACGAACTCCGTGTCGGCCTTCTCCTCGGGCGATTCTTCGGGCAGCTCGTCGTCGCACATCCGCGTGTTCTCCAACAGGAGCACCTCGCCAGCGCCGAGCGCGTCGATGGCCGCGAGCGCCTCGTCGCCGTGGGTATCCGCGACGAACGCCACGTCGCGGCCGACGTGCTCGGCGAGGATGGCCGCGTGACCCGCAAGCGACGTGAAGTCGTCGCGCCCGGGGCGACCCTGATGGGCCATGCAGACGACGCGGTGTCCCGCCTCGGCGAGCTCGCGGACCGTCTCCGCGTGGCGCTCGAACCGGCGGTTGTCCTGCGGTTCTCCGTCCTCGATCGGGGAGTTCAGATCGAGCCGAACGAGGACGCGCGAGTCGGCCGGAAGGTCGTCGATGGTGTCGAAGGTGGGCATGGATGAACGGTCGTCGATTGGATATTTAAGCGGTGGTTCTTTCGGGGAACGCGGCCGGCGGGTGAGCGGCCGGCAGACGTTCGGCGAGTGTCAAGCGGGCGGTCGGCGGGCATCCGGCGAGCGGCCGAAGCGGTGTCGGTCGCGATCGCTCGCTTACGACTCGTCGGTGACGTACGCGGCCATGTCGAGCATTCGGTTCGAGAAGCCGTACTCGTTGTCGTACCACGTCAGGATCTTCAGGAGCTTCCCGTCGGCGATGACGTTCGTCGACTGGAGGTCGACGTAGCTGGAGAAGGGGAGCCCGACGATGTCGCTGGAGACGACCTCGTCGTCGGTGTACCCGAGCACGCCCGCGAGCGGCCCGGAGTCGGCGGCGTCGCGGAAGGCGTCGTTGACTTCCTCGGCGGTGACCGTCTCGTCGAGGCTGACGACGAACTCGGTGATGGAGCCGGTCGGGACCGGGACGCGGATCGCCATCCCGTCGATCTTGCCGTCGAGCTGCGGGAGGACCTGCTGGGCCGCACCGGCCGCGCCCGTCGAGGTCGGGACGATGTTCTCGGCGGCCGCGCGGCCGCGACGCGTCTTCGCCTTCGGTCCGTCGATCAGGCTCTGTGAACCGGTGTAGGCGTGGACGGTGGTGAGGGTGCCGGCGTCGATGCCGAACTCCGCATCGAGCACCTTCGCGACCGGCGTGATGGAGTTGGTCGTACAGGAGGCGTTCGAGATCACGTCGTCGCCATCGTACTCGCCGTGGTTGACGCCGTACACGAGCTGTTTGACGGGCTCCTCGCCCTTCGGGGGCGCGGAGATGATGACAGTGCCGGCACCGCCGTCGAGGTGCGCGCTCGCGTCCTCGCGCGTTCGGAAGACCCCCGTACACTCCAGGGCGACGTCGACGTCGAGGTCGGTCCACGGGAGGTCGGCGGGGTCTTGGACATTGAAAAGCGGGACCGAGGTGCCGCCGATCGTCAGCTCGTCGCCGTCGCGCTCGACGCCGTCGAGTCGCCCCATGACGGTGTCGTACTTCGCGAGGTACGCCATGTCGTCGAAGTCCATCACGTCGTTGATGCCGACGAGCTCGATCCGTGGGGACTCCATGACCGCCCGGAACACGTTCCGGCCGATCCGCCCGAACCCGTTGAGGCCCACCCGGACGACGTCGTCGTCGCTCACGTCGTCGCCCGCGGCGAGATATGATTTACTCATATTCGAAATAAGCGAGGCCCAGATACTTAAATCCGACCGAGTCGCTCCAAAATCGTCACGAACGTTGGGATTTGTTACGGCCGATACAGCCGTTCGAGGTGGGTGTCCGCGGGGATCGACGCGCCGGACGACCCCGGAGGTCGACCCCGCCGATCCGGGATCCGCCCGGCGGTCAATACGGCGATCGACAGAAGGCTTATCGGGACCACCATCCTCACGTGAGGTATGGACAGAGACGACCGTGACGATCCGTTCGGCGATTTCTTCGAGGAGATCGAACGGATGATGAACGAGATGGCCAACGGGAACCCCGGCACCGAGGACGCCGGGTTCGGGTCGGCGACGCACGTCGACGCGTACACGACGGATGACGGCGTCCGGCTCGTCGCCGACCTCCCGGCCGTCTCGAAGGAGGAACTCTCTCTGCAGTGCGACGGAGAAGCACTCACCATCTCCGCGGCGTCGGACCGGCGGGAGTACGACGAGACCGTCGAACTTCCCGTCCCGGTCGACGAGCACTCCGCGGACGCGACGTTCAACAACGGCGTGCTAGAGGTGGCGTTCGACCGCGACGACGACTCCGCGTCGATCGACCTCTCGTGAACCGCCTCGGGGTCAAGTGGTTCGAGAGATCGAAGCTTTCTCGTCATCACGGAAGACCGAAGCTCTTCCGAACGACCCCGAGGCACTCACCTTGATCTGTAGACCGTATTCGCGTCGCCGGCGACACCTTAATGCCCGTGTTCTCACCGCTCTGCGGTTCGCCGGATCAACCCCGCGAGTCGGTCGTAAAAATCGGGCTCGTATTTCGTCGCCGCGTCGATCGTCGGGCGCGCGTTGGTCTCGGTGACGACGAGTCGGTCGCCCGCCTCCAGCAGATCCACCCCGAGGTAATCGATCCCGAGCGCGTCAGCGGCCCGCTCCGCCAGATCGTAAGCCCGCTCGGGGAGGTCGACGGCGGCGGCCTCGGCGCTGCGGTGGACGTTGTGTTTCCATCGGCCCGATTCGATCGCGTCCGCGGGCAGCTCCCGCCTGACTGCGCCGGCGTACGCGCCGTCGACGACCATCGCTCGGTAGTCGCGCGCGTCCGGAAGGAATTCCTGGATCAGGTACGACCGGTCGCCGGTCGCGCGGTAGTCGTGGACGAGGTTCAGGTAGTCCACGATCCCGAGGAGCGAATCAAGATCGTGTGCGGCCGCGACCCCGACGCCGCGAGTCGCTGAGTTCGGCTTGACGACGACCGGGTACGAGAACGACGAGACGGCGTCGATCACGGTCGCCTCGTCGACCGGGTTCGACACCATGACCGTTCGCGGAGTCGGAACCCCGACCGCGTCGAGCGCCGCGAGCACGCCCGCCTTGTTCCGCGAGGTCAGAACCGACTCGCGGCCGTTCACCCACGGGACGGACAGCCGCTCGTCGACGACGGCACCCTCCATGAGCCGCGACGGGTAGACGAAGCCGACGTCGAAGCCGCCGAATTCTCCGTCGTCTTCGTCGCCCGAGACGCACAGCGATCGCTCTTTCGCCCGCACGTGCTCGACGGCGATTCCGCGCTCACCGAGCGGCCCGCGCACCCGTTCGAACGTTTCCGCGTCGGTGGTCATCGCGAGCCGAAGCATACGCTCGCTGGGGGCCGTTCGAACTTAAAAACCGTGAGGCGGCCGCGTCGGAGGCGGGGCGCTCTCGGAGGATCTGACGCTCGCTTTCTTCGACAGCGAGCACGCGTTTCCGAGGGAACGGGTGCTCGCCCTCTGCTACCGATCGCTCACCGCAGGTGGCCTTCCTCGCGGAGCTGCTCGGCCTCGCTCTTCTCGTAGCGCCACGCGATGTCGGCCTTCTCGTCCTGCCAGTCCCACGGCTCGACGAGGACGATGTCGTCCTCGCGGATCCAGACGCGTTTCTGCATCCGACCGGGAATGCGCGCGGTCCGCTCTTTACCGTCCGCACAGCGGACTTTGACCCGGTTCGCGCCGAGCATCTCGACGACCTCCGCGAACACCTCGTCGTCGTCGGGCATCCGGAGGTCGTTTCGACCGTCGCCGTCTCCGTTGCTCATGCGTACCCCGTGATACGCGCTCCCGGAAATAAAAGGGCCGCTCTCCGACCCGCGACGACCGAAACGGCCTTTTTAAGTCGCGGTGGCGGGGATCCGCGGTATACGCGACACGCTCGGATCCGAAGGCATCGTCGGCGTCGCTCTCGTCCTCCTCGCGATCGGGCTATTGGCCGTGTACGACCCGATCGTCGGGGCCGGGGTCGCCGTCCTCGTGGCCGGTCTCGCGCTGATCGCGAAGGGGGTCGCCGACTCCACGATGCGGATGTTCGGCCTCGCCTAGCCGAGACGGCTGCATTCGTCCTGTTCGACTTTCGAATCGCATTCGCCGATGCGGCTCTCGAATCGCATGCACCGATGCGGCTCTCGAATCGCATCTCGCCGGTTCGTTTGCGGGGTTGATCGCGGACCGCACTCGAAAGAGTGATAATCGAACGCCACCGCGGGCAGGTATGGTCGACGTTCCAGCGGCCGCGGTCGAACTGATCGAACTCCTCGCGATCGTCGTCGGGGCCGGTGCGGCCTCGGTCGCCGGCGTCCTGCTCGAACGGTTCGGGCTCTCGGCGGCCACCGGCGGCGACTTCGTGCTCGGCGCGTGGGCGGTTGCGATGGGGCTGCTCGCGCTCTACGTCGGGATCGTCGCGCTCGGCTACGAGCAGGCGGTCCCTCGGCTTCGCCGAATCGCAGCCGGCGAGTGACGCTCCCCGACGGCGATTCCTGACCCGCGCCTTTTTCCCCGTCCCCGGTGACGTTGCGGTATGGACGAGATTCTCACGAACTGGCTCCTCGGGCTGATCGCCGCCCTCCTCGCCGTGCTCGTACTCGACGCTACCGGACAGTCGTTCCTCGCTCCCCTCTCTCCCGTCGCGAACGTGCTCGCACTCGTCACCTTCCTCGCGTTCGTCCTCCTCACCGGTGCGTTCCTCGTGTACACGGCGTCGTTCCGGGACTGATCGTCCCACCCTGATCGGCCGAGATTGCTCATTCCGAACGGATCATCCGGAGCGTAGCATCCGGAATGGGTCAGATTCCGGAACGCGAAGTCGGCGCGGGTAGCTTTTTGGTCCGTCTCCGTCTGGTCGACGTATGGAGTACACGACCCTCGGGAACACCGGAACGACCGTCTCGAAGATCTGCCTCGGCTGCATGAGCTTCGGCGACTCGGACTGGCGCGACTGGGTGCTCGACGAGGAGGACGGCACGGAGATCGTCGAGCGCGCGCTCGAACTCGGCGTGAACTTCTTCGACACCGCCAATATGTACTCGAACGGCGAGTCGGAGCGCGTGCTCGGTGAAGCACTAGAGGGTCACCGCGAGGAGACCGTCGTGGCCACGAAGGCGTACTTCCAGATGGACGAGGACGACCCGAACTCGGGCGGACTCTCGCGGAAGGCGATCGAACAGGAGCTCCAGCACAGCCTCGACCGGCTCGGCATGGACACGATCGACCTCTACCAGATCCACCGGTGGGACTACAACACCCCGATCGAGGAGACACTGGCGACGCTCGACGACGCCGTCCGGCGCGGCGACGTGCGGTACGTCGGCGGCTCCTCGATGTGGGCCCGTCAGTTCGCGGCGTCGCTCCACGCGAGCGAGCGCGAGGGGTACGAGCGGTTCGCCACGATGCAGAATCACTACAACCTCGCGTACCGCGAGGAGGAGCGAGAGATGCTCCCGCTGTGCGAGAGGGAGGGGATTGGCGTGATGCCGTGGAGCCCGCTCGCGAGGGGGTACCTCACCCGGCCTCACGAGGACGTCGACGCCACGCTCCGCGGGGAGACCGAAGAGCACCTCTACGAGCACCCGTACCGCGAGGGCGGCGGCCCAGCCGTCAACGAGCGCGTCGCCGAACTGGCCGACGAGAAGGGCGTGAAGATGGCTCAGATAGCGCTCTCGTGGCTGTTCCACAAGGACTGGGTCGACACGCCCATCGTCGGGACGACGAGCGTCGAGCACTTGGAGGACGCGATCGAGGCGCTCGATATCGACCTGTCCGATTCGGACATCGACTGGCTGGAGGAGCCGTACGAACCGGTTCGCGTCTCCGGACACGAGTGAGTTCGGCGGCGGTGTCGCGGTCGGCGGTGTCGCGGTCGGCGGTGTCGCGGTCGGCGGTGTCGCGGTCGGCGGGTCGGCGGTGGTTCGTGGACCGGCGTCACCCACCGCGAATGCGTCTCTGTGGTATTTCGGTCCGTATTAGGGATCTATTTCGTTTTAGGGGCTATATAGAAAAGTTATTTCCGTGCTAGTTGTTGTCAATCACGCATGTCCGACGGGTCGAAGCGGTCTTCCGTTCAGTCGAGCACCGAGTACGCCCGCACGCGGACGCGGTGTCCCAACTGCGGCGATCACGTCCCCGCAATCGGTCGAGATTCGGGGACCGCAGAGTGCCCGAACTGCCGGATGCCGATCCGAGCGTGACCGCGCGGGCAGACGAATCGGCCGGCTCGGGGATTTAAAACGTACCGTCGAGTCCGGAGCAACAACCCTTTTCGGCCGGGCTATCGAACGGTCTCCCATGGGAGACGACGACGCAACCGACGCCGGAACCGGCGACGAACAGGGCGGAGACGCCGCCGAACAGGGCGGAGACGCCGCCGAGGGCGACGACGGCGAGGAGAAATCCTTCCGCGAGCGCGTCGAGGAGATTCGCGAGCGGCGCGAACAGGAGCGCGAGGAGGGAGAACGTCCCGACCCGGAGGAGATGATGGGCGGCGGTCCCGGCGGCGCGGGCGGTCCGCCGGGGATGGGCGGCGGTGGCGGCGGCAACCCATTCGCGCAGATGATGTCCGGCATGATGGGCGGCGGCGGTCCCGGCGGCGCGGGCGGCCCGCCGGGGATGGGCGGTGGTCCCGGCGGCCGCGGAGAGGAGGGCGGCGACCAGGTCGGCAACGAGGAACTCGTCCGCGAGGTGCGCCAGCTCCGCGACGAGGTCCGCGACGCGACCCGCCAGCTCCAGCGCATCGCGCAGGCGCTCGAAGACGACTGAGCGGTTGGCAGGTGGGGAGTTGATGGGTGTTGACGGCTCGGCGATCACCCCCAAACCCACAGCCCCGCTTCCGGCGCTGCGCGCCTCGCCGCCGCTCGCTTCGGCACCGGCGCGCGAGCGCCGCAGTCATTTATAACCGGTCATCGCTGCCGCGCTCGCTTCTTTAAATATCACGCCGACGGCGAGTATCTACGAGAATCACTCCCGCGGTCGATCGCGGCGGGATCACGACTATCGGTCGATGGATCCACTCAGTTCCGACTGTCCGACGGCTACCCGATCCGGTCCGGCAGCGACGGCAGCGCGACCACGGCGACGACCGCGACGGTCGTCGCGATCACCGTGATTGCGAGCGAGTCCGAGAGCGCGTACGCCCCGACCCAGAGCGCTCCGGTGACGATGAGCGCCGGGATCGCGATCCGAACCGGAACCGGCGGCTCGTCACCGTCGACGAGCCGCCAGCCGATCGCGCCGCCGACGCCGGTGGCGATACCGATACCGGCCTCGACTACCTCGCCGGAATGGCCGGCGGCGACGGCGACGCCGGCGGCGACGAGGGAGACGGCCGCGGCGGTCAGAAAGGCCGCAGTCGGATCGAGCGCGGCGGTCGGATCGCCTCTCGGTCCCGAGGCGTCTCCCCGCCGGAATCGCGGATCGCCGGCGAGCCACAGCCCCCCCGCCACGACCGCCACGCCGACGAGGACGCCCGCGAGCACGTCGACGAAGTAGTGGACCTCGATGACGACCCGCGAGACGGCCACGGCACCGGCGGCGACGCCGGCTGCAGCCAGCCGTCTCCGGGCGGTCCACGCGCGGTCGTACAGCAGTGCAAGCGCGCCGTACGCCGCCGCGCCGCCCGTGGCGTGACCGCTCGGGAACCCGAAGCCGTCGGAGAGCACCTGCGCCTCGAACCACGCCGAGAGCAGTTCGGGGAGCCACGTCGGGACGTCGGCCGGGGGCATCGCGCCCGGCGGTCGGGGCACTGCGAACCACGCCTTTCCGACCGCGACGGCGGCGTACGCGCACGTGACGACGGCGATCGCGGTCGCCCCGGCTCGACGCGGAGAGGCGGCGAGCCGATCGCCAGCGAACCAGTACCCGACCGCCAGCAGCCCGAACAAAAACCACGGGTCCGCGAGGTGGGTGACGGCCGCGAAGGCGACGACGACGACCTCCGGAAGCGCGTCGACGATGGGGAGCTCGCCGACCCCGCGTTCGGCTGACACGATCCCGGTCACGCGAGCATCACCCGCAGAGAGTTCGGCTGCCGCGGATCCCCGGAAGAGCGCGGATCACCGGGGTGCCGCAAAACACCGTGAGACCTCGAACGCCGGAGGCGAGGGAGTATCCGCTCAGTCGTCATTCCGTCCACGGGCGTAATCCAGCGCCTTTCCGGGCGTTTCGAGCAGGTTGAGACCGATACCGACGATGATGAAGAGCGTGTAGAGCCCGAGCGTCGACAGCCCGAGGATCAGCATGGCGGCGATGGCGTACAGCCCGTCGAGCATCGAGAACGCACCGAGCGTCAGCACCGTCCCGTATAGGAGCACGAGGTACGGGCCCCATCCACGGGCGTGTCCGCGTCGCATCCGCGAACGGACGTACCGCTTCAGCTCCGATTCGACCGCCGGCTTGTCGACGGTTCGCCGCTCGACGTCGTCCTCGAACTCGTCGAACTCGGCCCGAAGCCGGCTGAGATCCTCCTGTATCGCCGCGACGTCCGGCGCTCCCTGCGGCCGCTCCTCGTCGCCGGCGTCGCCCGCGCCGTCCGACTCGCCGTTCATATCCGTGGGTCGGCCGCGGCCGTGTTGTAACTGCCGGTCCGGGGCGTCGCGACCGGCCAGCACGACGTTGATCACGCCGCCGACCACTACGACCACGGCGGCGACGTACAGCCACGTCACGAGCAGCAGGATCCCGCCGATGACGCCGTACACCTGATACTGGCCGGCACTCGCGGCGTACACCTGAAATCCGGCCTGAAGCAGCGTCCAGCCCGTCGCCGCGAAGGCCGCACCGGGAAGCGCCTCTCCGACGGGGATCGTCGGCCGCGGGAGCAGGTAATACATCGGGAGGAACACGACGGTGAGGAAGACGGGGAGCGCGAGAACGCTCGCCACCTCGACCGCGGGGACCGCGTCCGCGGCCGCGAGGAAGGCCCCGATCGCGACCATCACGCCGATCCCGACGCCGACGGCGAGGACGACCGACGCGGCGTCGACGACCTGTTTCAGAAAATCCGGCGGATCCGCAACGCCGTACAGATCTGCGAACGCGGTGTCAAGCCCGCGGAACACCTTCAACGTTGACCAGAGGAGGACCGCCACCCCGAGGACGCTCGCACCGGTCCGCCCGCCGGCGGAGGAGACGGCGGCGGCGACCGCCTCTTCGCCGGCGGGCGTGAGGAACTCGCCGGTCGCCGCGACCAGTTCTCCCGCGATCGTCTCACCGAAGACCGTGCTCGCGACGACGACGAGAAGCAGCAGCGCGGGGATCAGCGAGACGAACGCGTAGTACGCGATCGCGGCCGCGAGAAACGTCACCTGTCGGTCGAGCGCGGTGTCGACGACGCGCCGGCCGGCGTCGAGTGCGGTGGTCGAGTGACGGGACACGACAGTTCGTTCGGTGGATGGAGACAAAAACGGGCGGGTGTCCGTCGGGAAAGCGAGAACAGTCCGCGGATTCGTCGCCGCCGGGGTCAGTCCGCGGATTCGTCGCCGCCGAGGACCGCAGCGCGCATCTCGGAGATCGAGGCGGTGCTCTTGACCGCCGTACCGCGATAGTGCGCGCGGCTGGCCTCGTGTCCGGCCCCGCGCAGGCGTTCGACGAACTCGTCCATCCCGATGGCGGGTTCGCCCCACTCCTTGTACAGCCGGTGCTGGTCGTAGTGGGTCGGCCGATCGAGTTCGCGGGCGACCGTTCCGAGAAGCTTGCGGGCGCGCTTCGCCTCCCCCATGTCGTCGGTGACGCGGCCGCGAACTTCGCGGGCGAAGTCGGCCTCGGCCACGGGGGCGAGCCAGAGCGGGCCGGCCGTGAGGATCCGATCGCTTCCGCAGACGGGACAGCTCTCGACCGGGTCGGCGATCAGCCCGCGCGTCGACTCGCGCCAGAGACAGTCCTCGCAGTTGTCGACGTAGCCCAGTTCGTCGATGCAGTCGTCGGCGGCTCGCGCGCCCGACTCCAGTTCGAGGTACGTCCGCGCGTAGTGACGTGAAACGTGCGAGACGATCGGGCGGGCGGCCTTGTCGTAGCGCGCCGCGGTCCTGACGAGCGCCGAGATCAGCGTCCGGAGTCCCATCTCCGGGTGGTAATCGGTGTTTCGGGGGACCGCGCCGTACTTCCGGATCCCGCTGTTTAGGTGGGCACCACAGAGCGGGGCGGTGTCGGTCGCGGTGACGCAGACGAGGTTTCGCGCGTTCGCGAACGCGGCGTCCGCGAAGGGGATCGGGGTCCCGTACGGGTCCAGATCGACGACGTCGAAGACGCGCTCGTACAGCAGCGCGTTGACGTCGCGGTGGACGGCCTCACCGTCGAGGTTGTTGGCGGCGAGGTTCTCGGCCGCGAGGTCGACGGCGTCGGGATCGACGTCGGCGCAGGTGACGTCGTATCCCTCCGCGGCGGCGCGGACGCCCCGGACCCCCGAGGCGGCCATCGCGTCGAGGTACGACGCTGCACGCGGCTCGCGGTCGCGGTACGCGCGCAACACCGCGACGGTGACGTCGCGGTTCAACTCTTGGGTGGGATTGAAGAAGACCCCGCCGCCGGTGCCCTCGCTCGCCCCGTCGCGGGCCTCCGGAACGGAAACGGTGCGGCCACCCTCCTCGATGTCCATACGCCGGCTTCGGGCATCCGGCACAAAAGGACCCCGCTCCGCGAGCGCCCGCGGCACCGCGCCTCGCCCCGTTCCGCTGTCGGCGCGAAGCGGGGCTTTTAGCCCGCCAGCGCGGATAGGGAAGGTATGGCGACGAGTTTCACACGAAATCGAAGATACGGTGAGGACCGCCGGACGGACGTGGCCGCGTCGCAGACGGGGATTGAACGGCTGCGGGCGGTCGCGGTGACCGGCGGCGTCTCGGTCCGGGAGGCGGATCCGCGATGGTGATGCGGCCGGCGCGCGTCGACGCGCTCACCGACCTCGCGTACGGCGCGCTGATCGTGTTGTCGATCGTGCTTATCGCGACGCTCGACGTGAACGACGTCGGGATCGCGTTCGGGATCGGGGTGTTCGCCTCCTACGTCATCCACGTCGTCTGGAAGATGGCCCGATTCGACCCCGACTGGATGACGCGAGAGGTCGCCGACCAAGTCGGCAAGGAGGTCGAAAAGAGCGTCGGTGAAACCGTCAACAAGGAGGTCGAGAAGACCGTCGGCGACACGGTCAGCAAGGAAGTCGAAAAGACCGTCGGCGAGACTGTCAGCAAGGAGGTCGAGAAGACCGTCGGCGACACGGTCAGCAAGGAAGTCGAAAAGACCGTCGGTGAGACCGTCAACAAGGAAGTCAGCGAGGTCGCCGACGAGGTCACGGACACCGTCAGCGAGGAAGTGACCGGGAAAGTGGAGGAGACCGTCGGCGAAAAAGTCGAAGAAACCGTCGGCGAAAAAGTCGAAGAGACAGTCGGGGAAAAGGTGGAGGAGACCGTCGGCGAAAAGGTGGAGGAGACCGTCGGCGAAAAAGTCGAAGAGACAGTCGGAGAAAAAGTCGAAGAGACCGTCGGCGAAAAGGTGGAGGAGACCGTCGGCGAAAAAGTCGAAGAGACCGTCGAGGAGACAGTCGAAGAAACAGTCGGCGAAACCGTCGAAAAGACCGTCGAGGAAACTGTCGGCGAAAAAGTCGAGGAGACCGTGGAAAAGACCGTCGAGGAAACTGTCGGCGAAAAAGTCGAGGAGACAGTCGAAAAAACCGTCGAAGAGAAGGTCGACGAAACGGTCAGAGACGGTGATACGACAGACGAGAGTACGGATTCGTAGACGACGCGTTCGACGATCTTGGGAACGTCGGCTCTGTTGCGATCCTCGGCAAGTGAGATATGTTGACCTGACTGCGGTCACTACAGAAACGGCGGCGAGCGAGTACGGGAGTGAGGATCGCAGACCGCCGTCGGCGACGTGGTATTTAAACGGACGAATGTGGCGGCGACGGCTATTTATAAATAGAGAATCGGTGGCGCGCCTCCGAGCGGCCGGTAGGCCGCGAGGAGC
>NZ_JBHSXI010000008.1:0-222703 GCF_042662525.1 Halorubrum trueperi | reverse complement strand
CGATCTTACAGGAGACGCTCGCTACCGCTACGCAACCGAGGTGTGAGGCTTAGCTAAAGACGAATGGGTTCGGAACCAAGGTCGCTGTCGTCAAATAACTGTCCACTATCGGTCCCTACACCCGAGACGGACACACTTTCGGCACCACAATCGCAAGTCGGGAATGCAAACCTCGAAATAAGGAAGAGAGGTTCCGGTGGATACCCTAAGAACTCGGGACGATCACTGATGCCGACCCACGGCCAGATGAGTTCACGGCTCACCAGAAGTCGTGCCGGAATCGTTTCACATTGGGTAATGGATTACGAGTGTGCATGCAACCCGCGGATCGACATCCCAGGTCTAGGTTCCTATCGTTCGGAGTCGATCGGGCCCGCTCATTCGATGTTAGACCGTCGAACGATGTCGGCGGCCGTTCGTTCGGCCGTAGAAAGAAGTTCCGAGAGGGGTTCGTTCAGCGTGAGCAACTCTCGATCATCCATCACAATCTCGCCGGCACAGAGGACCGTCTCGATTTCGCTTCCTTGGAGGCCGTAGACAAGAGCGTGTATTGGATCCGGTGCGGGCGTGAGATGCGGTCGATTGAGGTCGATCACCGCAAGGTCAGCCTGCTTGCCGGGTTCAATTGTCCCGAGCTCATCACCGCGCCCGATGGCCTGGGCAGCGTCCCGCGTCACCATATCAAACGCTGTCTCTGCGGGCACGACTCCGGAATCGCGATGGTATCCCTTGTGCGCAGTCGCAACGGCTCGGGCGTCGGAAAGGGGATTGACCGTGTCGTTCAGAATCGTGTTGTCGGTCCCGATTCCGACGGTGACGCCGCGACCGAGCATCTCAACGACGGGCGCGAAACCGGTAGCAAGCTGCATGTTCGCCCGGTAATTATGGACGACCGGCGTATTCGTCTTCGCGAGCAGTCGGACGTCTCGGTTGTTCGTCTGGACACAGTGGCCGAGCAGCGCGCGCTCACCCAAATAGCCGACATTTCGCAGATATTCGATACTCGATACCGCCCCCCTCTCTCTCACCTCTGCTTCCGCCTCCGCGACGTGGGCTGTTGTCATTACGTCGTATTCCTCGGCGAGCCGGTACGCTCCACGAAGCATATCCGGCGTCGTAGTCGCGAGCGTCGCTGGGGCCGGCCAGACCGACTGTCGACCATCCGGTTCGTGGTACGCCTCGATGAGTGATTCGACATCCGCCAACCCGTCCTCGGTTTCGACGATGAGTGCGTCGGGTCCAGGGTGAACAGATCCGCCGCTGGAGTCTGTGATCTCTCCGTACAAACGTCTGAAATCCTCGTCTGGGGAGCGATCCCTGAGCCCGGCTCCGTAGACATTCCGAATGCCGAACCGATCGTAGACATCGAGTTTTCGCCGTGTGGGCTCGAGATCGGTCCAGTCGAGGGCCGTCGAGTTCTCGACGAATGTGGTCGTTCCTGACTGGAGGGCCTCGACGCAGTACAGTCGCGCCGCGAGGGCGTGCTCGTCGGCATCCATCACTGAGAGGGCGGGCTGTTTCACGTTGAACAACCAGTCGTACAGACCTCGGTCGCCTTCGAATGCTCCGCGTAGGAAAATATCGGAGACGTGGGTGTGTGCGTTTATCAACCCGGGAATCACTGCTCCGCCATCGGCGTCGATGATCCGGTCCGGATTTGTCTCGGCTTCGAGGCGCTCGGCTGAATCGACTGCTGAGATTTTGTCATCTTCGACGGCGACAGCGCCGCTGTCGATGACTTCACGGTCCCTGTTCTGCGTGACGACCGTCCCGTTGGTGATCAGTACGTCCGTCATTCTCCTCGAATACCCCTACTCGTCCGAATGTCACCAGGGCCACTGTTGTGCGCCGGTTCCCCATCACTTCGTTGACTCGGTTGTGCGAATTCCATGAGAGGCAGGTTTGACGGGCCGTGTAATAAATATCCACGACCCCAAGCGTCTAAGGACACACCTGCAGCACCGTGACCCTTCGCGCAATTCGAACCGGAGCCACTCGGGTGATGACGATCGGTACCACGAACCATCAGAGAAATGATGGATTTGGATCGAGTTGGCTGCCAACATGCTGCGAGAGTTGACATCCTCCCCGCGCTGAAGCACGAGGCTTTCGCTTCGAATTTTCCGTAACCTTCGAAGCGACTGGCCCACAGCTGCCCGAAAGCGAGGTACCCGATGAAAAATTTTAAGTTCTCCTCGTCGATTGTGTACTTTGCGAGGAATTAACATGCCGGGTATTGGGGATACAAACTCGACTCTTCGCCCGGACACCGGCCACGGGCGTTGGCAGTCCGACATCTCGCCCGGAGCTGTGTACTGTTTTCAGGGATCACTATTCAACGAAGACACATATGGAAATTGATATTACACTGAACGGCGACGACGTAACGTTTGAGGTCGCACGCTCGGACACGCTGCTCGATGTCCTCCGGGACAACGGGTATACGGGTGCGAAACGTGGCTGTGACACCGGGAACTGCGGGTTCTGTACGGTGATCGTCGACGACGAGCCAGTCAAATCCTGCATCAGACCGGTGAGCCAACTCGGCGGCACAGAGGTCGAAACCATCGAGAACCTGGGAACGCAAGACGATTTGGGGCCGGTTCAGTCGGCGTTCGTCGATAACGCCGCGCTCCAGTGCGGGTTCTGTATTCCGGGCATGATCATGCGTTCGAAGGCGTTACTGGAAGAGAATCCACATCCCGACGAGGCTGAGATCCGTGACGCCCTCTCGGAGAACCTCTGTCGGTGTACGGGTTACGAAAAGATAATCGACGCCGTCCAAGACGCTTCGACCCGGATGTCCGGCGAAGCGGACGTAGCGGCCGACGGCGGACGCGTTCCCACCAACGACACATGTCGCGGTTGTGACTGTCTCGAAGGGGGGAGCGACAAATGAGCAGAACTGACGATCCGGAGCCGGAAGAAGAGGCAACCGGTACCGCAGAGATAGCGGAATCCAACCCGATCCAGTGGGACGAGGCCCCGAACAACCGGAAGGCACCGGACGAGCGCCGAACGGTTTCACACCGTGAGGAGAAGGACGACGCAAAGAAAATTGTAACCGGCGAGGCGAAGTACACGGCTGACTACGCCCGGGAGTTCCCGGATCTGGCCGAGGCGAAGGTCGTTCGCTCGGACATCGCACACGGCGTCGTGACGGACATTGACACGAGTGCAGCCGAGGAGATGGACAACGTCTACGCCGTCGTCACGCCTGACTCCCCCGAAATTCCAGAGAAACCCTACACCTCCGCCGGACAGTCCTACCCCGAGCCGTCTCCGTGGGATCTCCGGGTACTCCGTCGGAAGGCCCGGTTCGTTGGCGATCCCATCGCCGCCGTCGTCGCCGAAGACAAGGACACCGCAAGCAAGGCCGCACGGAAACTCGACGTTACGTACGATGAGTACGACGCGGTCTTCGACACGGCCGAAGCGATGGAGGCCGACGCGCCGCAGATCCACGACGCCGACGACGTGGAGAACATCCAGCCGGGCGCGGACTACGAGCGGAACGTCGAGGCCCACATGTCGGGCGAAATCGGTGACGTGGAGGCTGCCTTCGCGGAGGCCGAGGATCGCGAGGATCTGACGGTGATCGAGACGGAATGGGAGACGCCCTACCAGTCCCACTGCGTGCCAGAACCGCACACGACGATCGCCCACCGCGACGAGGACAATCGGTACCACCTCATCTCCAGCACGCAGGTGCCGTACCATACCCGCCGACAGCTCTCACATCTCTTCGACGTGCCGATTCGGGACATTCAGGTGTCGAAGCCGCGGATCGGAGCCGGGTTCGGTTCGAAACAGGGGATGATCATCGAGCCGCTCACGATGGCGCTCGCGGACACCGCCGATCGACCGGTGAAAGTCGAGACGACGCGACGCGAGCAGTTCCATGCAATCCGCAACCGCCGGCCCGCTCGCGTCAAACTCCGGAGCGTCGTGACGGACGACGGCGATCTCGAAGCGCTGGATATGGAAGCGGTCACGAACTCGGGCGCGTACGGCCCCCACGGAATGACGGTCGCCAGCGCCGTCGGAAAGAAGCCGTTACCGCTCTACACGCACACGCCGAACATCCGATACGAGATGACCGCCGTCCACACTAATCTGCCTATCGCAGGTGCCTTCCGTGGCTACGGTGCCCCGCAGGGCCACCTCGCCGTCGAGGGACACATGGACGAGATCGCCCGTGAACTCGATCTCGACCCGATCGATTTCCGTTCGCGGAACGCGATCTCGGAGGGCGACCTCGAGGTGGCCTCCGGCATCCTCAAGGACAAGGAGTACGGCCGACGCATCCGCTCGTGTGGCCTGGACGAGTGTATCGCCGAGGGGCGTGCGGCGATCGGCTGGGACGATATCGAACAACCCGAAGCGGACCACCGACACCGAGCCTGTGGCATGGCGCTGACCATCCAGGGCAGCGGCGTTCCCGGTGACGAACTCGGCGCGGCGCATATCAAGATGAACGAGGACGGCTCCTTCATCCTTCAGACCGGTGCCGTCGACATCGGGCCGGGAGCCGACACCGTGATGGCGCAAATCGCGGCCGAGGTGCTGAGCGTTCCACCAGAGGACGTGCTCGTCCAGCCGTCGGACACCGATATCTCTCCCTTCGACTACGGGGCCTACGCCTCGTCGACGACGTATATCACCGGACAGGCGGTCAAGAAAGCCGCCGAGGACGCCCGCGGAATGCTGTTTGAGTTCGCCTCGCGGATGCTCGACGAACCCGAGTCGGCCTTCACCGTCGACGATGGCTCGGTCATCTCGGAAGTCACTGGCGAGTCGGTCTCGCTCGAGGAGATCGGGTACGAGTCGATGTACGGTGACGAGGTGCGCGCACAGGTCATGGGTGACGCGAGCCACTGCACGGAAGAGTCGCCGCCGCCGTTCGGCGCGCAGTTCGTCGACGTAACGGTAAACGAGGAGACCGGCGAGTTCGAGATCCACGATATGGTGTACGCCGTCGACTGCGGCGTGGCGCTCAACCCCGACCTCGTCGAGGGACAGATCGAGGGCGCGATGCACATGAGCTACGAACTGGCGACCGGAGACGGTATCAACTTCGACGAGGACGGTCGGCCGGAGACGCTCGGATTCCGCGACTACGACATGCCTACCACGGCCGATCAACCTCCGCTGACCTCCATCATCGTCGAAACGCACGAGCCCACTGGCCCCTTCGGTGCGAAATCGGTCGCCGAGATTCCAGTCAACGGGGTCCCGCCGGCGCTGAGCAACGCCGTCCGCCGCGCCGTTGGAGTCAGAATCGGTGACATGCCGATCACCCCGGAGAAGATCCGGGCCGCACTCGACGACGACTGAGACGGCTCGCATCCGCTGTTTTTCCGTGACACGTCGACGACCCCGAGGACGCTGCCCCCGACCACTCGCCGTCTCGGTGAAGCGCGAGCACGCGGCAGCCGCCCGGGTCACCGACGGACGCAAAAGGGCCGCAATCGGAGCCGCAGTCAGGAACGGATCACGTCGACGTATTCGCCCGCCTCTACGTCGACCAGTCCGTTGTTCGTCAGGCGATAGGTCGGAATGACCTCCAGCGCGAGGAAGGACAGTTCCATGAGACCGCTATCGACGAGACCGAGGTCGGCCGCGAGCGCCTCGACCCGCTCGTACTCCTCGTACACCGTCTCGATCGGGGCGTCGGACATGAGCCCCGCGACCGGCAGCGCGAGCGACGCGGTCTTTTCGGTGGTCGGATCGAAAGCGGCGATACCGCCACCGATGTCACGGAGGTGGTTTGCCACTGTGGCCATCGCGTCACGGTCTGTGCCGGCGACCACACAGTTGTGGGCGTCGTGGGCGACGGTGGAGCCGATAGCGCCGCGGTGCAGGCCGAGACCGTGCACGAATCCCCGTCCGATACCGCCATCACAACCGTGGCGCTCGATGACGGCCAGTGAAACGATGTCCTCGTCGTCAGGGGGAACCAGCACGCCCGCTTCGTTCGGAACGGTGGCGTCCATGGGATCGGTCTGTAGCCCACCGACGGCGTCGATGACGCGGACGTCGGCCGTGTTCCCGGCCTCAGCGGGTGTCTCGATAGCGAGATCTGTCCCCGCTACCGGGTCGAACTTGACGGTATCCGTCGCCAGATTCGTGTCCCCGGTCCGCTCAGACGCTGTGGGGTCCAGTTCGCCGTCGATCATCACGTGGGCAACGTCCCACGACTCCAAATCGTCGAGCAGCACGAGGTCGGCCGGCGCTCCGGGCTTGATCCGTCCGAACGGCAGGTCGTAGCTCTCGGCGGTGTTGAGCGTCGCCATCTGGACGACCTCGACGGGATCGGCACCCTCGTCAATCGCTTTCCGGACCGCGAAGTCGACGCCCCCGTGGTCGACGATGTCGACAACCTCCCTGTCGTCGGTACAGAGCGAGAGACGCCGGGTATCGACCGCGTCAGTCAGCGGCAGGAGATCGGCGAGGTTCCTGCTCGAAGAGCCCTCACGCAGATAGACTCGGAGCCCGAGCTCCGCCCGCGTGCGAGCCTCGTCGAGCGTGATGCTCTCGTGGTCGGTGTCGAGATATCGGGCGGCTTCGTGGAGGGCCGCCCCGTCGACGCCGGGCATGTGACCGTCGACCGTGAGACCGCGCTCCCGGGCGGACGCTATTTTCGCGTGGACCTCCTCGTCACCCGCGAGCAGTCCCGGGATGTCCATCACCTCGCCCAGTGCGACGACGGAGTCGATGTCGAGCAGAGACGCCACGGACGCCGCGGAGAGCGTCGCACCGGCGTCTTGCAGCGACGTGGCCGGAACGCTGGACGGAACGGTGAACCGGGCCTTCAGCGGCGTGTTCGCCGCGTCCTCGACGACAGCGCGAACGCCGGGCTCTCCCAGCACGTTCGCAATTTCGTGTGGATCGTGGATGACGCTCGTCACGCCCCCGGGCAAGACCGCGTTTCCGTACTCCGGTAGCGTCACCATGCTCGACTCGACGTGCATGTGGGCGTCGATGAGTCCGGGCGCGACGTAGCCAGCGTCGAGGGTGCGCTCGGCCGGGCGCTCCGCCAGTGCGACGATTTCACCGTCGTCAACGGCGACGGCACCGTCTTCAAGCGAGCCCGTGTGGACATTTGCCAACGTGCCGCGGACGAGCGTGTCGACCGTGTCAGTCATCGGTCTCGATCCCGCGACTCTGACACGGTTTATTACACGTGACAGCGGTCAGTTCGGCTTGTGTGTCAAGATACCGCATGGTGAGTGACTGTCACCGTGGATAAAAAGTTGTTTGGCTTGGTGACACTGATACGGGGCCAGAAACAGAGATCTCACAGGCGACTCGTTGACCACGAGTGAATCCCCCGGAATACTCCTCACGACATCTCGGAGTGGTGAGCTGTCGCCCCGGTTTTGAGTGCCAAGTAGGCGAAGACACTCAAACCGCCGACTACCGCACCTGCGCCCCAGAACATCAACAGGAATCGGTAGCCCGCGACAGCACTGTCGAACGCGTTCTGAGCGACACCGGTGAACACGACGGGTCCGACGGTCTGGCCCAGCCAGAGCATGCTCGTCAGCACGCCGAGCATGCTCGCCCGGAGTTGGCCCGAGACGAGTCCGGCGGTCGTGGTGTCGAGCGACGGCATCACAACGCCGAATCCGAGGCCGAAGCAGATGAGCATCGTGCCGATCGCGACCGGTGTCGTGGCGACCCAGACGCCGAGTAGGCTGACCCCGAAGCCGACGAAACCTAGCGCGACCAGTTGTTTTGCCGGGAGGAACTGCGACACCCGTCCGTACTGTGATGCCATCGTGGCGTTGGCTAACGAAACCATACTGAACAGCAGCCCGATCTCCCCGGCAGCGAGCCCGTACACGTCGCTCAACAGCAAGGATAGGGTTGTGAGGATGCCGCCGTAGAAGAGAAAAAACGTAAAAAAGGCGGCAACCCAGAGCCCGAGCGCCTGTGGCATGAGTGCCGCAGAGGTGAGCCGATCGGCGTATGTGCGGAACGACGGCGGCGAATCGATCGACGGCTCCGTCAGAGAGAACAGGGCAACGACACCAACGACGAGGCTGACCCCGAAGAAGGCGAAGGGGACGTTCCATCCGACCGACGCGAGGGCACCGCCGATCAACGGGTACGTTGCTGCGCCGATGCCGATTGCGCTTCCGTTGACGCCGATGACCGCATGACGCTGTGCCCCGTCGTACAAGTCACCGATGAGGGTTATCGCCAGGACCATCAAGCCGCTTGCGCCGACTCCCTGCAGGAGCCGGAGGAGAAGCACGACTTCGAAGGGCGGGGCGAAACCGATTGCTGCACCGGTCAGGCCAAAAAGGAAGAGGAGCGGTAAGACGACGGGTCGACGACCGAAATGATCCGAGAGAAATCCGATGAACGGCGTGAGAAGTACGCCTGGGAGGGTGTAAGCCGTGATGATGAGTCCGGCCTGCGTATCGGAGATACCGAATACACCACGGAGTTCCGGCAGGATGGGACTGATGAGCGGGACTCCCATGACGCCGATAAGCGAACAGGCGAGCACCGTCTGGAAGGCGGTGGACGACCAAGGGATTTTGACACGCTCCTCTGAAGACATTCAAACTCGAATTGGGGATCCAGCGCCGTAAAGAAAAAATCCCTTCATCAAATATGTTATAAATCGGATGGGCTGCTCTCAGTACCGCCACAACGAGGCTAACACAATCCTAGAATCAAGTGAATCGATACGAGCTCACTCCTGTGATGCTGCAGGGCGCGCCGTTCACGCTAATCTCAAGGTTTCTGTTTCTGGGCGGACCGTCGTGCCTCTTCTAGATCCATATCGAGGCATATCTCCGACGCTTCCCGACGGACTGTCTCAGCGTCGATGGTAGTTACATTTCCCTCGTCCTGCAGGACAGTCCCGTCTACCATCGTAAACCGGACATCGTCGCCGTGAGCGGCGAACACCAGGTGTGAGAGCACGTCGTGCAGTGGTGTCGCCCGCGTGAGATCCGTACTGAGACCAATGATATCAGCTCGCCATCCCTCCCGAATCGCACCGAGTTCGTCGAATCCGGCGGCTTTCGCACCGTTTATCGTCGCCATCTCGAAGATCTCGCTCGCCGGGGTCGCCGTCGGGTCCAGCCGATCGACCTTCTGGAGGAGGCTGGCCTGGCGCATCTCCGTGAAGGCGTCGAGCGTGTTGTTACACGGGGGGCCGTCGTTGCCGAGAGCGACGTTGATGCCGCGGTCGAGGTAGTCCCAGACCGGAGCGATGCCGCTCGCGAGTTTCATATTCGAGGATGGACAGTGCGTGACGTGCGTGCCTGTCTTGGCAAGTACCTCGCGCTCGCTTTCGTCGGTCCACACGCAGTGTGCCAACACGACATCCTCGCCGGTGAGTCCGACCTCGTCGAGCCAGTGGATGTTGCGCATCCCGGTGTCGTCTTTCACGGTCTCGATTTCATTTCGGTTCTCGCTGGCGTGGGTGTGGATACGGACCCCGTCGTACGCGTCGGCCAATTCTCGAGCGCCGCGGAGGCACTCTTCGGTACAGGACACCGCGAATCGCGGCGTCACGGCGTACCGGATGCGGTCATCGAACGAGCCGTGGTACTCCCGAATGAGCCGCTCGGACTCGTCAAGGGCCTCCTGTGTATCCTCGAGGAGGTCGTCGGGCGAGCGCTGATCCATCATGACTTTGCCGAGGACGCCACGGATACCGATCTCACCTGCGGCTTCGAAAGCCTCGTCCGCGTGGGCGACCGAGAGGTGGTCCACACAGGTCGTCGTCCCGCTTTCGATCATCTCTAGATACCCCAGTTTTGCCGCGATCTCCATCTCTTTGGCCGAAAGTGTGGCCTCCATCGGGAGGATGTAGTCGAACAGCCAGTCCAGCAGTTCGGTATCGTCGGCGATCCCCCGCCCAAGGCTCTGGACGGAGTGGATGTGTCCGCCGACGAGTCCCGGTAGCAGGACGTCGTAGGATCGGTGCTCGTGGTCAGCATATTGCGGCGCGACCTCGGATTCCTCCCCCACCGCCTCGATCCGTGACCCGGAGACGACAACCGCTCCGTCGTGGAGGACCGTGTTCGCGTCCGCAACGACCGTTCCAGTCAGTAACATACGTGTTGTGAACTCAGTCACGGGAGAAAAGATTTCCCCCGCCCGACGGCACGGACAGGGTAGTGACCCGGGTGAAGACCCGGGTGACCCCGATCACGGCTCGGCGCGGTTCATCCGTGTCGTTGACTGGGTGGTCCGGTGGTACCACTTGGAGGTTCTTCCGGCGAAAGGGTTCGACTGGAGGTTGGCAATCGGCGTCCTCCAAACGAGAAAAATGACGAATAAAAGGCCACGCAGGGACAACCCTGTCGGCCTCGGTTAGGTTTTAATCGTCGTCGACCGGTTCGGAGATCGGTGGGACGGTGTCAGCCTTATCGAACAGCGGACTGGACTCGCCGGGAACGATTGTGTTCAGCACGAGCGCCACGAGGCCGGTGACGATGACCGGTTCGCCGAAGAACGTCTGTGCCCCCGTCGGCAGACCCGAGAGCGCATCCGGTACTGTCGTGACGCCGAGCCCGAGTCCGAGCGCGGTGGCGATGATGACCATATTTCGCCGGTTCATATCGATATTCAAAAACAACAGCCGCATCCCGCTGGCTGCCACCATTCCGACCATAATGAGCACGGCACCTCCGAAGACGGCGGAGGGGATGGTCGTCACGATCGCCCCGATCTTCGGGACGAGTCCGAGTACGATCAGAATCCCACCGCCGATCCCGACGATGTGGCGGCTCATCACGCCGGTGAAGTTGATGATGCCGACGTTCTGGGAGAACGATGTCTGCGGGAAGGACCCGAATACCGCTCCGAGGGCGCTGATGAATCCGTCGGCGAAGATTCCGCCGCGGAACTCCTTTTCGGTGGGGTTGCGTCCTTCGGCGGCGGTGATTCCGGACATATCGCCGATTGTCTCCATACCCGAAACCAGAAACAGGAACGCGAAGGTAACCAGCGGGATCAACTCAAAACTGAACCCGAACCGGCCGGGAGTGGGTACCGCAATCCACGCCGCTTCGTAGAAGGGTGAGAAGTCGACGACGCCGAACGCGATCGCGACGACGTAGCCGACACTGATTCCGATGATGACGCTCAACATCCGCCAGACACCCTTCAAGAGTAGATTGAATAGAACTGAAATAGTCAGGACCAGTCCTGCGAGTCCGAGGTTCTGCATCGAGCCGAAGTCCTCGGCACCGACGCCGCCGGCGGCGTACTCGATACCGACCGGAACGAGGTACAGACCGATGATGATGACGATGAGCCCCGTGACAAGCGGCGGGAAGAACGACTCCAGTCGTTTGAACTGCCAGCCTAACAGGAACGGAACGACGACCGCCGCAGCTACGATCGAGCCAAATACGACATCGAGGCCCGAGCTCGCGCCGATCGACGACATCGCGCCGACGAAGGCGAAGCTCGTTCCCATTACGATCGGGAGTTTCGCGCCGACTGGGCCCACGGTGTAGGCCTGGACGACGGTCGCCACCCCCGCAAAGAGGATCACCATCTGAACGAGGAACGTCGTGTCCCCGGAGCCTAATCCCGCGGCTCCCGCGACGATGAACGCGACTGCAGTCGACGGGACAATCATGACCGATACGTGTTGTAGCGCGAGCAGGAACGATTTCGACAACGGTGGCTTCTCTTCCAGACCGTATGCGAGATCGATTCCTTCGTCTGTATTTTCCGGCATGTTTCGACATACCAATGAGACTTCTACTAATTAAAATCTTCTATTAGGACACTATTTTTCACTATATGTGGCCTACAATGTGAAAATATTCGCAGCCAACAGGCAGATATCGTCCGCTACGTGATCGTTCCGATGAAGCGCCGTTCGAAATCGGCGCGGATCCAGTCACCCCGAACGGACGCGGTCACCCATCGAACCGTTCGGCCGGGGAGTGTCGCACCTCCGGGATCGGCGTCCGGATGGCGACGGGTGCAATCGCGGTTCAGCTCCCTCGGTATGTCGTGTAACTGCCGGGAGAGAGGAGTAAGGGCACGTGGTAATGCTCGCTCGGGTCGTCGATCAGGAAGCGAACCGGCACCTCGTCGAGAAACGTCGATTCCGTGGGACCCTCGCGGTAGTACGTTCCCACGTCGAAGACGAGTTCGAACGTTCCGGCCTCGATTTCCTCGGCGTCGAGTAATGGCTCGTCAACCCGGCCGTCATGGTTCGTCACCGCTGAGGTAACCCGCTCGCGGTCACCCTCCTTGAGCCGGAACAGTGTCACTTCCACGCCCTCTGCCGGTCCCTCGCGACTCGTATCGAGTACGTGTGTGGTTAGTCCGGCGCTCATTCTTTGCTCTCCTCGTTGAGGTCGCTGTGATCCATCGAGAACCGCTGGAAGCCGGTCGGGCGAGGCGGTTCTCGAAGCACTTTCGCGTCACCATCTAGGTCGTCTTTGCGTACGCCCAGCCACGTCTGGTTCCTGGACTCGAAGTTCACTTCGGCCAGTTGCGGGAACCGCTCGAGGATCCGGAGCCCGATCTGATAGACGAGGTCCTGAATCGAGTTGACGTCCTTCTCATCGAAGACCACCTGAGCGATGTCTCGAACTTGCTCGGCCGGCACATATTCCTTGGGATCATCACCAAGCGCCGCCTCAGGGTCGTCGTACGTCCAGAAAATATCGAGCCCGATGTACAGCGTCCGATTCTTTCGCTCTGGAAGTGTGGTGTACTCGTCCTGAACGTAGCCGACGAAGGAGTTGTCTTTCACCTTCACGAGTTCGATGCCGGTGACACCGCTTCGCTGATCCTCGATGACGATGTCGCCATCCTCGCGCTTGAGGTAGTATTCGCCGTACGCCGACTCGTTGTCGGAAACACGGAAGACAAGCTCGCTCGGTTCGAACCCTCCCTCGCCGTCTGGAACGGGCCTTTGGTCGAACTGGAGCTCGTCGGCGGACATGCGCACCGCCTCCATCTGGTCGTAGGTCTTGAGGAACTCCGAGCCGATGTAATGGAGAAAGCCCTCAACGGTCGCCCCGTCATACTCACCGGCGTGGTGCAGGATGAAGTTCTTCATCGAGTCCGTCGCCACCACCTTCGAGTTGTCGCCGCTCCGGAATGAGGGAAGGAACTCCTCGCCCTCGACCTGAGCACGCACCTCCATTCCCAAGAGCGTGTTTGGCTTGCCAGTAAACGTCGACTCGGGGATTTCGCGGAGGCCCGTCAGCGGAGTCGCGTATGTCCGGTAGACGTTTACGTGCTTTTTGCCGTAGTTCATCGTCCGGCCGTCGGTGTTTTGTGTGTCGTCGGTCATGGATTATCGGTAGTATCGTCGTCGGTCATCTCTGCTGGCTGCAGCGATCGCTGTGCCCCGGGCTGCAAAACCTGCCGTGACGTAGTTTTCTTGTCACCGTCTACCAACGAGGTCTATACGCTAGTTTAAACTCTTTTTGATTGTTAGTTGTCATTTGATCGTCGTGGTTCCACCCGTCTCTACGGTTCCAGTATTTCGTCGAGTCGCAGGCGGGCAATGGTGTGTACCTCGCCGATGGCGGTCCGGAACTCTTCGGGACGGGAGTGCGCAACCCGTTTCTCCATCGCAGTTCTGATCGCGTCGGGGGACTCGTCCCGCACGGCCATGATGAACGGGAAGCCGAAGGTATCCCGATACCGCTCGTTCAGCCGCTGGAACGCCTCGTACTGCTCCGGAGTCAACTGATCGAGTCCGGCGGAGGCCTGTTCTTCGACGGAGGCGTCCGTCATCTCGGTCTGCTCGCCGAGGTCCGGATGTGCCCGCAGGAGTTCGAGCTTCCGCTCTCGATCGGCATCCTCGACGACGCGCTTCATCGTCCCGTGAAGGTCGTCGACCGACTCGAAGGGACGGTCGGACCAGGCCCGTTCGGCCACCCACGGGGAGTGCTCGTACACGCTGCCCAAGAGGTCGACGAAACTCTCTCTGTCCGATCGGTTCACGTCCTCGATCGCTCGTTCGCTCATCGTTCTCCTCTGGTCGGACCGCCCGTCACTTAAATTCTCGTTCGCGCTCGCAGTCGCCCAGAGTTTCGGCGGCGAAAGCGGAACAACCCTTAAGAGCAGGTGTCGAGTATTCGAGAGCATGGTTAGTACGGTGAAAGGACCGAGACGGTTCAGCTTCGCGGTGACCCTCGGGTGCCGTGGACGGAGCGCGGTCGACGTCCAGGGTCGGGGTGGATAACCGTGGTGAGTATTGATACCGTCATCACCGGCGGGACCGTCGTTACCGCCGAGGCGATGTTCGAGGGGGCGATCGCTATCGACGACGGTACGATCGTGGGCGTAGGCGACGAAGACGCGTTTCCGGACGCCGACGAACGGATCGACGCTGGCGGGAACCTCGTCCTTCCGGGCGTGGTCGACCCGCATACCCATCTGGCAGGCTACAACTCGATCGACTCCTACGAGACCGGTACGGCGGCCGCCGCAGTCGGCGGCGTCACCAGTCTGCTGACCTTCGCCTGGCAGGGATGGGACGACGGCGAGTGGGACGACCGGGGGACGCTCACCGGGGCCGTCGAGCGGCACCGCGATGGCGCGGCACCGCTCGTCGACTGCGGGGTTCACCCGGTCATCACGCAGGAATCGCCCGCGGTGTTCGAGGAACTGGCGACGCTC
The DNA here is from genome assembly GCF_042662525.1 of Halorubrum trueperi. Lineage (NCBI taxonomy): Archaea > Methanobacteriati > Methanobacteriota > Halobacteria > Halobacteriales > Haloferacaceae > Halorubrum > Halorubrum trueperi. Next base: position 208,066 of record NZ_JBHSXI010000008.1, on the reverse strand, counting down.
GTCGACGACGGCGTTACGTCGTTCAAACTCTTCACCACCGATGACATCCGACTGTCGAACGGGTTCATCGGAGAGGTGTTCCGGCGGCTCGCCGACATCGGTGCCGTCGGGATGGTTCACACCGAAGAGTACTCAGTCTGTGAGCAGCGGACGGACGTGGTGAAAAGCGAACCCGGTGGCGAGTCACCGTCGGCGTATCCGCGGTCTCGCCCGGACTACGCGGAAGCGATGTCGGCCGGATCCGTCGCCCGGCTCGCCGTCGCAGCCGACGCAAAGTATTACGGCGTCCACACCACGTCGGCGGCGGCGGCGGACGCGATCGCTGAGGTACAGACCGACGGTTCGAACGTCAGGGCGGAGACGTGTACGCACTATACTACGCTCACGGAGGAAGTGTACGAACGGCTCGGAAACCGGGCGATCATGTCTCCTCCCCTTCGGTCGTCTCGGGATATCGATGCCATTTTCGACCGACTCCGTGACGGGACGCTTTCGGTCGTCTCGACCGACCACGTTCCGCTGCCTCGCGAACGGAAGGAGGGCGGGCCATGGTGGGAGAGCGCGTTCGGGATCAACAGCCTCCAGACGAGCCTCCCCGTGTTCCACGATGTGGCCGTCAACGAACGTGGCCTCTCGTATCCTACCCTCGTCCAACTCATGTGCCGTAATCCGGCGCGAACGTTCGGGTTATCGCGAAAGGGACGGATCGAACCCGGGGCCGACGCCGATCTCGTCATCTTCGATCCGAACGAGACGTACACCATCACGGCGGAGAGGAACTACTCGAATGCGGACTACTCAGTGTACGAGGGCCGGACGGTGACAGGACAGGTGAAACGGACCTTCGTGCGTGGGACACTCGTCGCCGACGACGGTGATGTCGTCGCCGAACCGGGCCACGGGACGTTTCTGCGGCGTGAGGTGCCGGACTGGAGGTAAGGGGCGACGGAACTTTTATTCCGGATACCATCGATATGGCGGACGTGTCACAGATAGAATTGGATGTCGATGGCCGTGTGTTCGTAGCCGACTTACTCGAGGACGAAGCGCCTCGTTCGGTCGAAGCACTTCGGGAATTCCTCCCGCTCGAATCCGAACTGATGCACGTCCGCTGGAGCGGTATCGCGACGTGGATCAATATTGACGAAATCGAACTCCCGGAGATCCCACGCGAGAACCACACGGTCTATCCGTCGCGGGGCGATATCCTGCTCTATCCGGGGTATCGGAACGAACAGGAGATTCTCATTCCCTGCGGCCCGACGTGTTTCAAGAGTCCCGCAGGAGAACTCGCCGGCAACCACATCGCATCCCTTGACGCGTCGCGGGAGGAGCTCCGTGAAATCGAAGAGGAGACGCTACAGACCGGCGCTAAGGACATCGTCGTCCGAGAGCGATAGGCCGGTGGCCGCCCATATACTTTCTGAACGAGACGCCGAAAGCGGTGCGTGTGGGCCTGTAGAACGGGTTAGGAGCCGATATATTAACATTGGAGCATCCTCAAGAGGCGGGTAGAGAATGGGCAACATGAAGTCCGTACACCGATGTGTGAGCGAGGAGCGTCTCCGTGAGGATATCACGGCGAACGCGGAGTTTGGTGCCATTCAGACAGACCGGGGTCACGGACGAACCGTCCTGACCGGCACGGACGCGAATCGGCAGGCAAGGGAGTACATGGTCGATCGATTTGACGCCGCCGATCTCGACGTTCGTGTCGACGCCGTCGGCAACATCACTGGCCGGTGGGTGCCCGAAGGGGTCGATCCGACATCTCAGGCTGTGGCCTGTGGGAGCCATCTTGACTCCGTGCCCGAAGGAGGAATCTTCGACGGCGTCCTCGGCGTCTACAGCGGATTGGAGGCTGTGCGAGCACTGCAGGCGGCCGACGTCAAACTCACCCGGCCGATCGAAGTTGTCTGCTTTACCGAGGAGGAGGGCGCTCGATTCTCCAACGGCGTCCTCGGCTCATCGGTCGCGAGCGGTAAGCGGAGCGTCGAAGACGCCCTTGCACTCGAAGATGACGACGGGGTGAGCCTCGAAGCGGCGCTTTCCGACATCGGCTTTCGAGGCACCGGCCGCCTAGACGCGAGCGAGTGGGATTCGTGGCTTGAACTCCACGTTGAACAGGGAGAGCGTCTCCAGGATGCAGGCGCGGCTGTCGGCATCGTCTCGGCGATAACAGGTACCATCCGGTGTGAGGTCGAGATCGAGGGGGAGGCGAACCACTCTGGATCGACGGCCATGTCCGACAGGACGGACGCCCTGACCGCCGCGAGCGAACTCGTCCTTGAGGTGGAGCGGGCGACGAACGATGTCGTCGCCGAGGAGGGCGACACCGTCGTCGGAACGGTCGGGAGCCTCAATATCTGGCCCAACGCCATCAACGTCGTCCCGGGGCGCGCAGAACTGGGAATCGATGTCCGCGATGTCGAGTACGAGCATATGGAACGAATCGTCAAACGGGTCCAAAACCACCTCGTAACGCTCGAAGCCGACCGCGGCGTCGAGACGATGCTCGAACGACCATACGACATTGCGCCGAGCACGATGAGCGAGCGGTGTACCAGCGCGCTTGCCGACGCGGCGACTGCAACGGATGTCGATTTCCTATCCGTTCACTCCGGTGCGGGTCACGACACGATGCACATCGCGAGTGTCACCGAAACGGGCCTGCTGTTCGCGCCGTCCCGTGGTGGGTTCTCGCATAGCCCCCGCGAATGGACGGATTGGAGCAGTTGTACGACGGCGACGAGGGTATTGACGGCCGGATTGGCACAACTGGCGCGCCAATGAGATTCGACTCTAAGCGACGATCGTGTTTGTCATATGGAAATAAAGGAAGACGGTGGAAACTCATGGCAATCAGGACTTCGAGTCGTTACCGTGGGTCGCCATATTGATATTCACCTCGATGACATTGGCCGCGCGCTGGACCTGCTCGGGTAGCTCCTCGTTGAACGGCGTTCCTTTCAGTCGACTGGTCGGGCCGGCGACGCTTAAAGACCCTAAGACGGCTTCATCGCGGTCGATGACCGGCGCTCCGACGGCACGAAGGCCCTCCACCTCCTCCTCGTCGTTGTATGCGTAGCCCCGCTCGCGAATTGTCGCCAGTTCGTCCTGAAGTTTCTCCCGGTCCGTGATGGTGTTTGCCGTCCGTTCCGGTAGCCCGTGTTGTTCGAGGATTTCGTCGACGCAGTCTTCGGAGAGAAAAGCTAGAATCGCCTTCCCCGTCGCCGTGCAGTGGAGTTGGTCCGGCTGCTGGAGTTTGTCCGTCTGGTAGCCGCTTCCGACGGCGTCGCTTCCACGAACCTTGTACAAGTTGATTCCCTTGCCGTGCTGTTCGGTAAAGAGGTTCGCGTATTCGCCGGTCGTCTCCGCGAGCTCCTCAACTTCCTCTTTGCCGTAGCGGTACAGGATGTTACGGTTTCGGACGTACTCGCCGGAGAGGAGTAGTTGCAGACCGAGTTCGTACTGATCGCCGTTCTTCACGACAAAATCCTTCTCCCGAAGCGTCGCCAAGTAGTGGTATGTCGAACTCTTCGACATGCCGAGATGAGTGGACAGTTCGGTGACACCGGCACCGTCGAGTGTCTCGAGCGCCTTGATGATTTGAGTGGTTCGATCCACCGTTTTCAGCATGCGCGGTGATTCATTCTCGTTCGATTCTATCGTCATGTTCTCACGCATGGCACGACACCACTTAATCGTTTACTTACTACAAACGGTGGATGAGGTGATTTCAGCGTTTCTCTCGGTTATCGCACAAATTGAACTCGAACACCGTAATATCGACCTCAGTATTGATCGTTTATTTGATCGTTTCCGCACGGCAACTCCAGGGGTCCGATATCAGCCCCGCACCACGTTTTCGAAATAGAAACAGATAGATCGCCCGAGCGGAGATACGAATAACAAACATATGTGTGTTATTCATGTCGGGAGCGAACATCCTCACAGCAACGTTTTTTTATCGATCGGGCTCGACTAACGCGCAAGATGGTACCAACGGCACTCGAACACCAGGCTCGTCTCGAAGTGCGAAACCTCGGTGGTATCGACGAGACGGCTGTCATGTTCGAACCCGGAATCACGATATTGACGGGACGAAACGCAACGAATCGGACGTCCTTACTTCGGTCGATTATGGCGGTCATGGGAAGCGACGACGCGTCACTCAAGGCGGACGCAGACGAGGGGCGCGTCGGACTTGAAATCGACGACGATCGCTATCTGCGGACGTTCGAGCGGTCAAACGGTACCGTAACGACCGAGGGTGAGCCGTTTCTCGACGATCCGGAAGTCGCGGACCTCTTCGCTTTCCTGTTAGAGTCGAACGAGGCCAGGCGATCCGTCGCCATGAGCGAGGACCTGCGTGAACTCATCATGCGACCGGTCGACACTGAGTCAATTCGCACTGAGATTCGGAAACTCGAACGCGAGAAATCACGAATTGACGACGATCTCGACGATCTTGACGATCTGAAGGCAGAGCTGCCGACCCTCGAACAGAAGCGGAGCCGTCTTGAAGCTGACATCGAGGAGAAACGGGCGGCGCTGGCGGCGAAGGAGGATGAGATAGAGAGTCAGGATGCCGACCTCAACGAGACACGCGAGGAAAAACAGGAACTCGAATCGCGACTCGACGACCTGCGCGAGAAGCGGTCGACGCTGGAACGAGTCCGCTCGGATATCGATCTCCAACAGGAAAGCATCGAGTCGCTCACAGCCGAGCGCCGGGAGCTGGAGGCTGAGCGGGAGGAACTGTCCAACGCGTCGGTGGGCAAACAGGCAGACCTCAGCGATGAGACCGATCGACTCCGCGAACGGACGGAAACGCTCGAACGCGAGGTGAGCGATCTCCAAGATGTCATTCAGTTCAATGAGAACCAACTTGACGAAACGGGATCAATCGCGGCGCATCTGCACGAGGACACGGACGGATCTGTGACGAACGCCCTTGTCGACGAGTCGGTTGTCTGTTGGACCTGTGGGTCTACCGTGAAGACGGATCGGATTACGAGCACGCTTGATCAACTTCGAGACGTTCGCCAGGAGAAACTGGAAACGATCAGAACGTTGGAATCAGAGCTGAACGAGTTGAAGGACCAGCGCCGCACGTATCAGAAGCAGCAGAAGCAGAAGGAAGCTATCGAACAAACCCTCGACGATATTACGGGCGAGATCGAGGACCGAGAAACGCGACTCGAGAGCCTTCGGGAAGAGCGAGAACAACTCAACGACGATATCGAGAAACTCGAATCTGAGATCGAGAGCCTGGAAGCCGCCGATTTTGGCGACATACTCGACCTGCACAAGGAGGCGAATCAACTTGAGTTCAAACTCGGCCGGCTCGAGACCGAACTCGACGACGTAACCGATCGGATCACGACGCTCGAGGAGCGGCTAACGAAGGAGGACCGGCTCCGCTCCCAGCGAGAGGAGATTGCTGCGGAACTTCGGGAACTCCGGACGCGGATCGACCGGATTGAGGAGAACGCGGTCGAGCAGTTCAACGAGCATATGGCGGCCGTCCTCGATATCCTCGGCTACGCGAACCTCGAACGCATCTGGATCGAACGGGTCGAGCGTACCGTCCGGGAGGGCCGTCGCAACGTCGAAAAGACGCTATTTGAACTTCATATCGTCCGGAGCACCGACACTGGAGCGACGTTTGAGGATACCATCGATCACCTCTCGGAGAGCGAGCGCGAGGTCATGGGTCTCGTGTTCGCGCTCGCAGGCTACCTGGTTCACGACGTGTACGAGAAGGTACCGTTCGTGCTTCTGGACTCGCTCGAAGCCATCGACGCTGAGCGTATCGCCGATTTGGTCGAGTACATCGCTGACTACCCCGAGTTCCTCGTCGTCGCCCTGTTGCCCGAGGATGCACAGGCCCTCGACGACACGTATGCTCGGGTGACGGAGATCTAGCCATCGCGTTCGCAGTCACAGCCTCCACGTTCGAGCAGTTCGACGACGCCGTACTGGGCACCGCAGTCTTCGCAGAGCACGTCGATATCAACGAACAGGCGGAAGGTTCCAAGCGAGAGCCGATCGGTTGATCGGAGACGGGTCAGACTGCCCTCAGTTATTGATCGTAGCCGGGAGCGGAGGCGCTGGACCGTCTCGAGGACGTTTTTTACCTGGTCGTTCGCCGATGGGTCCTCATACTCGGCGTCGCGGTACTCGGTGAGATACGACCGGATGGCTTGATAGGTGACGAAATCTCGTTCGAGCTTGTCGATGTTGACACCGTCGCGTGCGAGACGGGACCGTGCTTCCGTTTGCATTCCGCTGCTCACGTCATCGGTTGTTAAGAGCCGATAGAGGTTTTCCACCTCGCCGTTGACCGTGGACGCCCCGGCTTCGGCCAGTGCGCTATCGAGAAGGTGTTGGTTGAACAACTCCGCGAGGTCACGGAGGCTCCGACGTTCGTCTCCGTCCGCGGTCCAGAACCGTTCAAGTTCGTCACCGAACGACTCCCCGAGGCGGTACTCGTCGATTAGCCGTGCAACCTTGCTTGACGGTCGATCGCTCGCATTTTCGGTCATATGATTCTGGATAGGGCATCGTGTTTTGTTTGTGGCATTGTCCCAAATATCAAATGTTCGTAACCGCGTTCTACGGTGGTTGGATCGGTATGACCAGAATGGGTCGAGAACATTAATTTTTGTCTTTCTGTCTTTCTGAGTATATTTAGAGAAGGGGCCCGATAGTCGTGAAGTTCGCATTTATAATGCTGATCAATGATTAAATCACGGTTTCGTGGTGTTTGGCGTGATTCGACCTGGCCCCACCCTCAGGCTGTAGATCGTCTTTCTCCACCACTCGCATATCGCTTTTTAGCTATAAGTCGCAAAACTATCTTATTTAAATATTGTTTTGTTTATTGGTAATATAGCTAATATTGGGTTCGATCTACTGTTCATAACTGAGTACATACGATCGACCAACAGCCGGAGTGGGGTCGCAGTCCGAATCGCGTTTCGACAGACGAAACCGTGATTCAGTGTGACGATCGGCAATATTGGTAGTACGGTGTCGTCGACCCTGAAATAAACTATTTGTGGCATATATTGCTTAAATAGAAAAGAGATATCGTTTTAAAAAGAGTAGATTACACAGATTCTCGTGAAAAATGCGACTTGAATGACGCGATCGGTTTCGACGACAGCGCGATACAATTCAGTGAGCCAGCCACAAACATGATTTCGGTTTTAGATACGAACGACATGGAAGATAGAACCAGCGTCGAACGTGTATTTGTGATTTGATTTAACATAATCTAATACACAGGTTGTCAAAATTTTCAAATTGTTTAAATAATATCCACACAGGAGCTACAAACGAGTGGAATCTTCTCATTCTCAGATCCTTCGCCTTCGAATGGATCCAGGTATCTGACACGCATACTGTCGTTGACAAACCGGTCACTTCAACTCGCCCTGAAGTCTGGAACTGTGACGTCGAGTGGCGGATTCACCGTCCACCCGGACGGGTTCGAGGCCGAGCTCACGGACAAGCCCCACCCTAAGCGCCTTCGGCGCTTTGAGGGCGAGGTAGTTGACACCGATCCGTGTCCGCCCGCTGGCTCGTATTCACGCTCACGCTCGCCGACGATCGAACGCTTTCGGTCGAACGGCACGAACCGACGATGAGCGGTCCCGACTGGAAGACTACGACTGGGCAGCCCAACTGACCGTCACTCGACGGCATACATCCGTCCGTTCGTCCCGCTGAAGTACAGAATCCCGTCGACGAGGGCGGGGCTCGATCCGACGCCGCGGCCGCCGACCTCGATGAACCACTCCTCGTCGCCGTCGGTGGTGAGCCCGTAGACGCCGAGGCCCTCGCGTTCGGTCTGCCCGTGGGTGCCGAAGTAGATCCGGTCGTCGGTGACGACGGGGCTACTTCCCACTTCCAGCGCGTCGGTCTCGAAGCTCCACAGCTCGTCGCCCGTCCGTCGATCGAACTTGAACAGCTCACCGTAGTGGGTGGACGGGTCGTCCAGGGTGTTGTACGGCGTGTCCCCGACGTAGACGCCTTCCTCGTCGACGGCGACCGATCCGGAGATGTACCGGGCGAAGGGGTCCGCCGTCCAGCGCTCGTCGCCCGACGCCGCGTCGACGGCGTGAACGATACCGCTCCAGTCTCCGAAATAGATCGTGCCGAACGCGAGCGTGGGACTCGACCAGATCATATCGTCGGCCTCGTAGGTCCAGTCGACGTCGCCCGACTCGATGTCGAGGGCGTACAGCGCGTCGTCCGAGGCACCGACGTAGACGGTTTCGTCGTCCGCCGCCGGCGTGCTCACGACCTCGTTTCCGACGGCGTACCGCCAGTCCGTCTCTCCCGTCGCCGCGTCCAGCGCGTATATCCACCCGTTTTCGGTGGCGTCGACCGCTTCGGCGAAGCGGGCGCACGCAAGATTGTGACAGCCCACGCCGATGAGCACCGTCCCGTCGACCACTGTCGGACTCGCCCGGATCAGCCCACCGAGGTCGCGGCTCCACCGTTCCTCCCCGCTGGCCGCGTCGACCGCGTACACGCGCATGTCGTAGGATCCGACGTAGACCGTGCCGTCGTCGTAGGCTGGGGTGCCCTCGATCCGGTGATCCGTCTCGACCGTCCAGCGCTCGTCGCCAGTCGCCGCGTCCATCGCGTACAGGGTTCCGTCCGCGCTTCCGACGAATACGGAGCCGTCCGCGACGATCGGACTCCCCCAGAACGGCCCGTCGGCGTCGTAGGTCCACTCGATCGACGGATTGGCGCTCGTCGGCGAGACGTCGCGTGCGAATCCGGTGTTGTATCGATCGCCACGGAACGACGGCCACTCCGTCACCGGCTCCGAGACGGGATGAGAATTCGACTCGCTTGCCGGAGCGCTCACGCAGCCGCCGCCGAGGCCGAGTGCGGAGGCCGACAGGCCCGCGAGAAATCCGCGTCTGTCTGTCGTCACCATGTGACGAATCCTTCCGGTGTCGCGTAATAATGGTTTGGTATCGGCCGATCGGCCGACCGAAAGGCGATACGGGCGATACGTTCCCCGGATCCACCGCCCAATCCATTCCACCGCCCACACCGACGTAGTCGCTCCCTCGCTCTACCGCCCACGCCAACGTATTCGCTCCCTCGCCGGCCGCAGCTACACGACGAGGTACTCGTCGAGGTCCTCGTTTTCGAGCTCCTCGACCGTTCCCTCGTAGACCATCTCGCCCTGGTCCAGGACGTACCCGCGATCGGCGAGCTTCAGCGCCTCGCGGACGTTCTGCTCGATGAGGAGGACAGTCAGCCCCTGATTAGCGATCTCGCGGATCGACTCCGAGACGGCCTGAATGATCTGCGGCGCGAGCCCCTCCGTCGGCTCGTCGAGCAGCAGCAACTGAAGGTCCGGGAGCCGAAGCGTTCGAGCGATCGAGAGCATCTGCTGTTCGCCGCCGGAGAGCGTCCCGGATTTCTGGGATCGACGCTCCTCCAGCCGGGGGAACAGCTCGTACAGCTCGTCGACCGTCATCGTGGGCGTCCCGCCGGTCGGCGACCGGCGTCGGACGGTGTTCCACGTGGCGCTCGCGATCTTCGACATCTCGAGGTTCTCCTCGACCGTCAGTTCGGTGAACAGCCGGCGGCCTTCGGGAACCACGCCGACGCCGGCCCTCGTGATGTCGTCGGTCGGCCAATCGACGATGTCTTCGCCGTCGAACCGGATCTCGCCGGATCGAACTTCAGGGGGTTCCGCGCCAGCGATGCTCCTGACGGTCGTGGTCTTGCCGGCACCGTTCCGACCCAGGAGCGAGATGACCTCGCCTTCGTCGATCGTCATGGAAACGCCGCGCAGGATGTGACTGGCGTCGTAGTAGGCGTGGACGTCATCGAGTTCGAGGAGGCTCAAATCTCCCCACCTCCGAGATACGCCTCGCGAACAGCGGGATCGTTCCTGATCTCGTCGGGGGTTCCCCGAGCGATGATCGCGCCTTCGTTGAGGGTGAAGATCCGGTCAGAGACGTCGAAAATGACGTCCATGTCGTGTTCGACGAGGAAGATGGTCATGTCCCAGTCCTGCAGGAGTTCACGGATGAGCGACACCGTCATCTCGGTTTCCCCCGGGGACATGCCGGCCGTGGGCTCGTCCATGAACATCAGGTCCGGATCCGTCGCCAGTCCGATGGCCACCTCCAGCCGGCGCTTGTCGCCGTAGGGGAGCGATTTTGCGGTCTCCGCCGCGTCGTCCTTCAGTTCGATGGTCTCGAGGATGCGCTCCGTGCGCTCTCGGACATCGTCGTAGCCGTCGCGTCGCTTGAAGAAGTTGACGCTGAAGGAGCCGTGCTCGGTCGCGAACGCAGCGACCTGAACGTTCTCCCTGACGGTGAGCTCCGGGAATATCGATGCGGTCTGGAACGACCGACCGACACCGAGGTGAGCGATCTCGAACGGATCGAGTCCGACGAGATCGGTTCCCGCGTACGTGACGTCACCGGAGGTCGGCTCCAGCATACCCGTGATAGTGTTGATCAGCGTCGACTTTCCGGCCCCGTTCGGGCCGATGAGCGAGACGAGCTCGCCCTGGTCGACCGAGATGGTCACGTCGTCGAGCGCCCTGAGACCGCCGAACGTCTTCGTGAGATTTCGTGTTTCGAGTAGTGCCATTACGGATCACCTCTCCGGGATCGGAGCCGAGAACTGATGTTCGTGATCATGCCCCACAGTCCGTCTGGGTACTTCCAGACGACGGCCGTGAACGCGAGGGCGAGCGTGAGCAGCCAGTAGCCGCCGATCACGTCGAGCCCGTTGACGACGCCCTCGAAGTAGAGGAAGACGATCACGCCGAGTATCGGGCCCGCGACCGTTCCTAACCCGCCCAGTACGGTCATCATGACGACGTCGCCGCTGAGCGTCCAGTGGAGGCGTTCGACGCCGGTGAAGTACGTCTCCATCGGCAAGAGTCCCCCGGCGATCCCCGCGATGAATCCCGAGATGACGAACGCCGCGAACTTGTACCGCCAGACGTCGAGACCGACGAAGGACGCCCGGGTCTCGTTTTCCCGGACTGCCTTGAAGATCAGCCCGTACGGGGACTTCCGAACGCGCGTGATGAACACGACGACGGCGACGAAGAACGCGGCGATGAAGAGGTACATGTACGTTCCCCAGAGCGTGCCGAAGATGCCCGGGATATCCGCACCCAGCTCGAGGAGACCGAAGAGCGGATTTCGCTCGACGCCGAGCCCGTTGATACCGCCGGTCATCTCCTCGAAGGGCTCTCTGGCCATGTAATACAGCATCTGTGCGATCGCGAGCGTCACGATCGCGAAGTAGACCGTGTGGAGCCGGAGCAGGATGAACGGCGTCACGACGGCCAACACGAGCGCGAAGCACACGCCGACGACGACCGAGAGGAACGGGTCGGCGACGACGTTGTTCGCGAACAGGGCCGTCGCGTACGCCGATCCGCCGAAGAACATCGCGTGGCCGAACGACAGCAGTCCGGTCTGGCCCAGCAGGTGGTTGAATCCCAGCGCGAAGATGCCCCAGATGAGTACCAAGCGGGCGAGTTGGTCGTACGCGAGCAGGCCGTTCGGGATCAGCGGCGTGCTCGTGAACACCCACGGGAACACCGCGACGAAGACGAGGGTACTGACCAGCACGAACCGCTCCGTGTGCTTGACCCGGTCCCACGTTTCGAGCGCGCTCAGCTCCGAGTCGTCGTCGGTGACCTCCTCCGAGGTCTCTGGGCTCTCCGTGCTCATTGTCCGATCTCCCCCGTTGGGTAGATACCGCTCGGCCGGAGCGTCAACACCACGATCGCCAGCGCGTAGATGCTCGCCGTCGCCATGCTCGGCCAGACCTGCGTCACCGCCGCGAAGACGAAGCCCGCGAGCAGCGCCCCGATAGTGGTCCCCTTGATCGAGCCGACCCCGCCCATGATCACGATGACCAGCGCGGGAATGATGTTACTGAATCCCATCCCGGCGTTCACGCCGAACAGCGATCCGCCGAGGATGCCAGCGAGGCCAGCGTACGCGGCGCCGATAGCGAATATCAACAGGAACGGGCGCCCGATTCGGATCCCGAGTAGCTCGGTCATCTCGGTGTCTTCGGTACCCGCCCTGACCGCGAGACCGTAATCTGTGTACTTGTAGAAGGCGAAGAGGATCGCCAAGAAGACGAGCGCGAGGACGACGACGTACACTCGCCAGCGCGACACCGAGCCGATTCCGGGGATGAGCATCGGTCCAGACGCCCAGTCGGGCCGCGCGTAGTTGAATCCGGTTCGTCCGAAGATGAGATTGAACCCCTCCTGGAAGATCAACAGGACGCCGAACGTCACCAGCAGCTGATCGAGCAGCGGGCGATCGTACAGCGGGTTCGCGAGGAGCCGTTCCATCGCGATCCCGCCGACGAACACGACGAGCGGCGTCACGACGAGGGCAGCCAAGAAACCGAGATCGAGACCCATGGGTGCGAGCCCGTATCTTCCGATGAGCCCGCCGAACTCGACCTCGAACCCGACGATCAACCCGATGTATGCTCCGATCAGATACAACGCCCCGTGAGCCATATTGACGAACTGGAGGGAGCCGAACACGATCGACAGTCCCAGCGCCACGAGGAGGTACACCGACGCCACGCTCAACGCGACGAACAGGAACTGGACGCCCGATTCTACCACGCTCATCCGAACTGCCACCTATTGTGTACGGTTAACATGTCATTAACGACTATTTCATTTGCTATTGAATCTTGCGCCACACCGACCGATCACCGCGCGCGGACACGACCGTGACCGCGAATTCGAACGCGAACGCGAACGCCGACGCCAATACCGACCGCGAGCGACCGGATCGACCGCGCTCGTGCGCCGTGGCCGCGCTGAGTCCGTGGCACGTGTCGGTCGGTCGGCTCACCGCGTTCCCAACGGAACCGGTCCCCGAGTGGGGGGTGTCACGAGTCCGATGCCGTTCGTGGACGGTCGGCCGCGAGACGCGCGCTACTCGTCACCGTATTCGTTCTCGTCCATCGCGCACTCGTTTGCCGGGTAGGCGTTGCACTCGTACACGAGCGGATCGGTCGTCTCGATGACCTCGGTTCGAATGCCGAGTTCGTCGGCGGTGGCGTCGTCGACGCCGCGAACCAAGTGCCACGGTCGCTCGACCTGGTGGTCGCATCCGCGGAACTGGGAGGGACCCCACGCCTGTTCCCACGAGAACTCTTCGAGAGTGCGAACCACCGTCGGCGGGTGGAACGTCCCCGCCTCCTCCACGGCGGCCGCGTACACCATCATGGATTCGTAGGTGTGAAGCGAGCTCTGGTTGGGCATCTCTTCGTACTCCGACTGGTACGCGTCGACGAAGGTGTTCGACGCCTCGTTGTCGTAGTTGGGGTTCCACGGCTCCATGCCGTAGACGCCCTCCGCGTCGGAGCCCATCGGATCGAGGGTGAACGCGCTGACGTGCGGGATGAACACGTCGACGTCCTCGGTGACACCGGCGTCGACCATCTGCGAGAGTCCGCTGGCCGCGAACTCCCCGAAGCTGGCGAAGTGGACGACGTCGGCACCGGAGTCCTGGAGGTCCTGGATCTGCGTCTGGTGGTCGCTCTCGCCCTCGGCGATCGCCGAGCCGCCGACGTCCTCCCACGGGCCGTCCTCAGTGAGGTGCGTGCGCACGGCGTCGCGGTTCGACTGGCCGTACGAGTAGTCCATGTAGATGTGGAACAGCTGGCGGTCCTCGCCGAGCACTTCCGGAAGCAGGTTCCCGGCGGCCATGCCGATGATCTCCGCGTGGAACGTCGGGTGGAAGTAGTACCGGGAGCAGTTCTCCCCGCTGATTCCGGAGGACGTCGAGTTTCCGCCCATGAACGGGACCCTCTCCCGCTGGGCGACGTCCTGCATCGCCATCGTCACCGTACTGGACATGCCGCCGGTCCAGAACTGGATGTTGTCCTGCTGGATCATCCCGTTGATGTTGGAGTTGGCGGTGTCGGGATCGCCTCCCGTGTCGGCCTTCGTCGGCTCGACCTGGTACCCGAGAATGCCGTCGCCGCTCAGGGCGTCCCACGTGTCGACCAACCCGCCGCCCTCGTTCAGGTGTTGGACCGCGAGGTCGAAGCCGAGCTCCTGGTCCTGGCCGTCCGGACCGAGCGCACCGGACAGCGGTCCGTTGAATCCGATGGCGACCGAGTCTCCCTCCGGCGGGAAGTTTCCGATCGCCGCGTAATCGTCGCCGCCGTCTCCGCCGTCGCTACCGTCTCCGCCATCGCCGCCGTCGCCGCCGTCACCGCCGTCGCCACCGTCTCCGTTGTTCGTACACCCGGCGAAACCGGCGGTGAGACCGCCGGCCGCGAGGCCTTTGAGATACCGTCGCCTAGAGCCGTCTGCTGGTTTGCGCTGATCTGTCATGGTTGTTTGGGCAACTCGTAGACACATGGAACGATACAGGACTTAAATCCTTTGGTAATTATATTTATATCCTGATACGATACGGCGCTAGCGGCCAATTTTTCCACCATTACGGCGCATCGTCGACACCGCGAACCCGATCGGAGTGTCCGTCTCGGCGACTAGCGAGTACGGGAGTGGGTATTGCAGACCGCCGCCGGTGACGTGGTATTTAAAAGAGATGAGCGCGACAGCGACGGCTGCTTATAAATGAATAATGCGGTGCTGCGGCGTGCCTCCGAGTGGCCGGTAGGCCGCGAGGAGCCCGCGAGGTCGCCGGCGGCTCTGCCGCCGGCTGCCAGAGAATCTGCGATTCTCGCTGGACGCGGCGAACAGAGTGAGCCGCAGCGAGGCGCGAAGCGCCTCTGGCAGCCGGACGTAGTCCGGCGACGAGGCTGGGGAGGAGTGAGGTGTGGTTGCGGTGCTGTGCGGGGTGGGCCTCGCAGCTGGGGCTTTGGAAGTGTTCACCGCGCAGTCAACCACTTATAAACGATCAACACCACATTTCCAACAGTTCACCGCACCAGCAACGACGTATAAACAGCCGCCGGCAACACTACTCATTCACTTATAAACGACCACTCCAACGCAATGAGAGCTCTACTCCCGGTATCGATCAAGTAGCTGCGTCAGTCGATACCGGCCGAAGCCGGGCAGCGTGAACGGCGGGAGACCACTCGCCGTGCTACCGCTGCATGTACTCGTGTAGTCGCTCGGCCATCGCGACGGCGAAGGCCTCGTCGTTGATGTTGGCGTCCAGTTCCAACAGGTCGACGTCGTCGTCGACGTGAGCGCGGAGCGACCGGAACAGGGCCTCGTCCGCCTCCTCGTCGCGGAACGCCTCGCCCTCGGCGTCGAGCATCGAGACGCCGGCCAGCGGGAGCGCGAGCGTGACCGGCCCGGTGGCCGCGTTGAGTTTCTCCGCGATGATCCGTCCGATGTCGGCGTTCTCCGTCGGCGTGGTTCGCATCAGCGTCACCTGTGGATTGTGGACGTGGAACTGGCGGTCCGCGAACACCTCGGGCACGGTGTCCTCGGGACCGAAGTTGACCATGTCGAGCGCGCCGGTCGAAACCACCTGCGGGATGCCCGCCTCGGCCGCCGCGTCGAGTCGCTCCCGCCCCGCGCCGAGGACGCCGCCGACGTGTTCGTCCGCCCACTCGGTGGTCGTCGCGTCGAGGACGCCGTCGATGACGCCCTCCGCGATCAGGTTCTCCATCGCGCGACCGCCGGTCCCCGTCGCGTGGAAGACGATCGTCTCGTACCCCCGGTCTTCGAGCCACTCGCGCGCGGTCTGGACGCACGGCGTGGTGACGCCGAACATGGTGATGCCGATCGTCGGTTTGTCGGGGACCTCGACGTCCGGGTCGTTGGTCACCATCCCGGTCACCGCGAGGGCGGCGTTCGCGATGACGGTTCGCGAGAGCTGATTGAGCCCCTCGATGTCGGCGACCGAGTACAGCATCGCGATGTCTCGCGTCCCGACGTAGGGTTCGGTGTCGCCGGAGGCTACCGTCGAGACCATGAACTTCGGCACGCCGACCGGAAGGGCCCGCATCGCCGCCGTCGCGATCGACGTGTTCCCCGAGCCGCCGAGACCGAGGATCCCGTCGAGCGCTCCGTCGTCGTGGAGCCGCCGAGCGATCGCGGCTGCACCGTCTCCCATCGCTTCCACGGCCTCGCCTCTGTCGCCCGCCGCTCTGAGCGCGTCGAGGTCGGCACCCCCCGCGTCGGCCACCTCCGCGGCCGAGACGTCCGGCTCGATTTCGGGGGCGCCCATGACGCCGACGTCGACGAGGGTGACCGCGACGCCCTGGGCCTCGAGCACGTCGCGAGCGAAGCCTATCTCCTCGCCCTTCGTGTCGAGCGTTCCGACGATGGCGACGGTCGGAGACGACGGGTCGGATCGATCCGTCGAACTCATCAGAACTCGATCTCCTTGAACTCGCGGGCCTGGTTTCGGATGGCCTCCTCAGTCGGAAGCCGCTCGATACTGGAGGCCCCGAAGAAGCCGACGATCCCCTCCGTGTTGTTCAGGACGTACTCCGCGTCGTCGGGCCACGCGATCGGCCCACCGTGACAGATGACCATGACATCGTCGTCGACCGCTTTCGCGGCGTCGTGGTGAGCCTGAACGCGTTCGGCCGCCTCGTCGAGGTCGAGAGCGGTCTCGGCACCGATGTCGCCCGACGTCGTCAGCCCCATGTGCGAGACGACGACGTCGGCCCCGGCTTCGGTCATCGCGCGGGCCTGGTCCTCGTTGAAGACGTACGGACACGTCAACATCCCCTGATCGCTGGCCTCGCGGATCATCTCGATCTCCTCGTCGTAGCCCATGCCGGTCTCCTCGAGGTTCTGCCGGAAGGAGCTGTCCTCGTCGATGAGGCCGACCGTCGGGAAGTTCTGGACGCCGGAGAATCCGCGGCGGCGGAGGTCCTCGATGAACACGTCCATCTCGCGGAAGGGGTCGGTGCCGTTGACGCCCGCGAGAACGGGCGTGTCTTCCACGACGGGGAGCACCTCGCGCCCCATGTCGACGACGATCTCGTTGGCGTCGCCGTACGGTAAGATGCCGGCCAGTGAGCCGCGACCGTTCATTCGATACCGTCCCGAGTTGTAGATGATCAGGAGATCGACCCCGCCCCGCTCAGCGAACTTCGCCGAGATTCCGGTTCCCGCGCCAGCGCCGATGATCGGCTCGTCGCGGTTTACGACCGATTCTAACCGCTCAAGCGACTCGTCCCGTGTAAACTTCATGGACGATGCGCATATTATCTAGGTGGGTTATCAATGTTCTGGTGATTTCGACGGACGTGAACGATCGCCACGTTTCGTTCCCGCGTTCCGGTCTCGGGGTCGTCCCGATTCGGGACGGTCGACTCGGTTCGGGTCGCTCGACCTGACGCGAGGCGTTCAACTGACCCGGTCCGTTCAATTCGACCTGAATCGTTCAATTCGACCCGGGGGTCTCACCGGGCGGGCGAACCACGCAGTCCGGATCGTCTCGGATCACGTCTTCTGGACCGGGCGGTCCGTACATCGCGAGGAACCGGAGCGGCTCCCACGAGTCGTTTTCCGTGCTGTGTTCGACGCCGGCCGGAATGTACAACATGTCGCCGGCGGCGACGTCTCGCGTTTCGTCGCCGATGGTCTGAACCCCCTCGCCGCTCAGGACGTAGAGCACCTCCTCGCTGTCCGGGTGCGTGTGACGTTCGTGTCCCTCGCCGGGTTTCAGAACGACGACGCCGGAACTGAACGTTTCCGCGCCCGTCGTGTCGGGCGTGCTGAGCCACTTGATCGTCCCCCAGTCCAGATCCAGCGTCTCGATCTCCTCCGGTTGGATGAACCGCTGCTCGTCTCCCATGACACCGGGAAGCATGCGGCATCTCCGCATAAGTGTTTGGGGCCCGAAGTCGGCCGTCGGACGTCCGGTCGAACCCAGTCGCCGCTCCTCCCACGCATCGCGCCCATTCTCGCCACGCGAATGGCGTGGTAACACACGACACGAACTGGACGCGATCCCCGGAGCGATCCGCCGATCGATCCTCCGGCTACGCCCCGTCATGCTCGCGAGGGGGGAAGAATATTCACATAATGTGAACAAAGATGCGTCGGGTCGAGGTCAACAGCCGGATCGTCGACCGTCGCTCACGGCAGTTCTGGGTGGTTCCGGGGACGCCCATCGGCTCGGTTTACAGACCGGATCGGCGTCGTGTACGGCGAGGGGCTCGTTACGACTATACTGTTGTAAGTTGGACTCGGTCGATCGGCGTTCGTCAGCGTTCGATCGGTGAGACGGTTGGGCTCGCCGCCGCGAGACAATGTATTCACACTATGTGAATACTCTACGCGTCGAGCGCCGTTTCCATCTCGTCGACGGCGTCGAGCAGCTCCGCCGCGAGCTCGCCGTGGAGCCTCGTCATGTTGATCCGGTATTTCGGCCCTCCGATGCTCAGGCCGCCGACGATCTCGCCGTCAGCGTGGACGGGCGCTCCGACGGCGACGAGCCCGGGAGCGAACTCCTCGTCGATTATCGCGTATCCCTCGTCGGCGATCTCACCGAGCTGGTCGTACAGCCGCTCCCGGTCGGTTATCGTCGCCTCTATCTCGCGGGGCATCCCCCACTCGTCGAGGATCCGATCGACCCGCTCCCGCGGCAGTTCGGCCAGGATGGCCTTTCCGGCGGCGGTGTTGTGGAGGTAGTACTCGGTACGGAAGGGCGCGTCTCCCTCCTGATCGACCGCCTGGTTCGAAGAGCCGTGTAACAGGAGCAGTCGACCGTGTTCGAACACGGTGAAGTTGGCTTCTTCGCCGGTGTCCTCGGCGATCCGTTCCACCGTGTCAGTCGCGACCGTTTCGAGCTCGACGGGCCTCGCTCGATCACCGAGTTCGGCGAGCTTGAAGCTGGCCACGTACGTCTGCCCGTCCCTCACGAGATAGCGACACTCCAACAGAGTGGCGAGGTGGCCGTGTAGCGAGCTCTTCGGTTTGTCGACGATCGCGTCGAGCTCGGCGAGCGTGAGCCCGTCGTGCTCCAAGACGAGCTCCAGTATCCGCAACGACGTTCGTGTCGTCTTCAGCGTTCGGCCGTTCGTCGTCTCGATCATACGCGTGAGATGTGTTCGCAGTACCAAATCAGTTTATATATTTCTCTCTTTAATCGTTAATATTAACATATTGTGAACGATTCGTCGGCGTCGTTCGGCGCTCGCCGCGTTTTCAGATGGCTCGGGACCGCCTCGCCCACCCGATCCGCGTGATCGCCTTCGCGCCGAGTTGCCCCAAGAGGCTCGCCGCTTCGACGTCCCGTTCGTCGAACGCGTCGACGGTGATGTCGCCGGCGCTCAACACGCCGTGATCGCCGATTGGAACGTACAGGCCGGACCGGAGCTCCCCCCGTTCTTGGTCGTCCTCGGTCGAACTGTGGTCCGTGTGCAGTTCGGGCTCGCCGGTTCTGAACGTGCGAGCCGCGGGCGTGTCCTCGTCGGCCGGATAGTCGGGACGCGTCCCGGCCTTCGTGACGCACTCCTCCGTGACGACGACGACCTGTAACGTCCCCTCCGTCTCGTCGACGAGTCGGATCGTCGTGTTGTCGAGCCCGAGGATGTTCTTCGCCGTGTCCGCCATGATATCGGCGACGGACTGCCGCGAGTTCGCTTCCCGGAGCTCCTGGCTGGTCTTCCGGAGCACTTCGATGCGCTGCTCCTGTCGTTTCGCGTCCGTAATGTTCTGGACCGTTCCGTGCAGCGCGTCGCGGCCCGAATCGCGTCGGCGCGGCTCGCCGCAGATGCGGAGGTACCGCTCGGTCGTCCCGCCGTCCACGAAGCCGACCTCAATCTCGAACTCCTCGCCTCCCTCACGCGCGCGTTCGAACTGAGCGAGCGAGCGCTCGCGATCGCCATCGATGAACCGGTCGGCGACCGCGTCGAACGAGGGCTGCGTTTCGGGGTCGATCCCGAGGATCGCCTTCGCTCGATCGCTCCACCACGTTCCGTCGTCGTCGGGGCCAACATCCCCGAGGTCGCCGTCGACGGGGTCGCCACTGCCATCGCCACCGCCGTCGGCAGCGCCGCCGTCGTGCGTCCACACGCCGATATCCGCGAGCCGCTGGACGCTCTCCAGCAGCTCCATCGGACGGGACCCGTCGGGCACTCCGTCCCGCTCCGGTTCGCGCGATCGAGAGTCACTCATACGCAGTACCTCACGTTCGATCCATATATAATCTATCGGCGGCGGGGACGCGGAGTGTCGGGGCTACTCGGGAACCCAATCGACGTCCGCCTGCTTGCGCAAGAGCCCGTCCTGGAGCATCGTCACCGCCTTCTCCAGCCCCTCCGTCGGCTCGGCGAGACCGTCCTCCCACTCGATGCTGAGGACGTCGTCGTACCCGACGAGCCGGAGCGTGCTGATGATGTCACGCCACGCGTCCTCGTCGTGGCCGTAACCCACCGAGCGGAACATCCACGCGCGCTCCTCCTCGCGGTCGAATCCTTTGTTGTCGAGGACGCCCTCGATCTCCGCGTTGGCGTCGTAGACGCGAACGTCCTTCGCGTGGACGTAGTGGATCGCGTCGTGATCGCCCAGGTACCGGATCGCCTTCGGGATGTCTATCCCCTGCCACCAGAGGTGCGACGGGTCCAGGTTCGCTCCCACGCGATCGTGGGTCGCCTCCCGAAGCTCCACCATGCCGACCGGATCGTAGACGAGCATGTTCGGGTGCATCTCGATGGCGATGTCGATCCCGTAATCGTCGGCGTAGGCACCGAGATCGCTCCAGTAATCGACCGCGACGTCCCACTGGTACTCCAGCGCCTCCGAGTGCTCCTGCGGCCACGGGAACGTCACCCAGTTGGGGACGCTGTCCTCCGGACCGCCGGCCGGGAGCCCGGAGAAGGTGATGATGCGATCCACGCCGAGCTCGGCCGCCAATCGAATGGTCTCTCGCGTCTCGGTATCGACGCGGTCTCGGTGCTCGTCGTCCGGGTGCAGCGGGTTGTCGTGAACGGCGAGCCCGCAGATGTCGAGGTTATGAGCCTTGAGATCCGCCTCGAGGGCCGCCCGCGCCTCGTCGCTGTCGAGGAGTTCGCGCCGATCGATGTGATCGGAACCGATCAGTCCGCCCGCGCCGAGTTCGACGGCGTCGACGCCGAGCGATTCGAGGAACGCGAACGCGTCCGACCTGTCCATGTGCCCCAACGGTTGCGCCGTGAGTACGCCAAGTTGCATACGCCGAACAGTTCGGAGGGGTGGCTCTAATAAGTATCCCCGATTGATCGGCCGAGCTCGCCCGCGGACCGGGAGGGGAACTCACGCGCAGTCGGGGCGCGTGCTCCCACGGAGAAACGCGGTACCGCTCGGCCCGGGGAAACATTAATACGAACAGTCGTGGTCACTTCGACCATGCGCGTGACAGAACGTCTGCCGTGGAGCAGGGCCGTCGAAGGAGCGAAGCCGTCGCGGGGTGAGACCCGATGACGCTGTCCGTCGGAATGCTCGGCTACCGATTCATGGGGCGGGCCCACTCGAACGCGTTCGCGCGGCTTCCCATGTTCTTCCCGGACGCGCCGGAGGTCGAGCGAGACGTCCTCGTCGGCCGCGACGAAGCGGCGCTGCGCGAGGCCGCCGATCGGCTGGGGTTCGCTCGGACCGCCACCGACTGGCGCGAGGTCGTCGACGACGTCGACGTCTTCTACAACTTGGGGCCGAACCACGTCCACGCCGAGCCGACCGTCTCGGCGCTGGAGGCGGGCACCCCGGTCCTCTGTGAGAAACCGCTCGCGGCCACGCTCGACGACGCGGAGCGGATGGCCGCGGCCGCCGAGCGCGCCGGGGTGCCCGCGGCGATCGCGTTCAACTACCGGTACATCCCGGCGATCCAGTACGCGAAACGGCTCATCGACGACGGCATCCTCGGCGAGATTCACCACGTCCGGGCGAACTACCTCCAGGACTGGCTCGTCGATCCGCAGTCGCCCTGGTCGTGGCGGAACAGCGAGGAGCTGGCCGGGAGCGGTGCGCTCGGCGACCTCGGAGCGCACTCGGTCGACCTGGCGCAGTTCCTGCTCGGGGACCGGATCGAGCGCGTCAGCGGGCACCTCCGCACCTTCGTCGACGAACGGCCGGCACCGGGCGCGGACGGCGGCGGGCTCGACGCGGAGAGTCGAGACGACGTCGAGACCCGTCCGGTCACCGTCGACGACGCCTACTCCGCCCAAGCGGCATTCGAAGGCGGTGCGATGGGAACCTTCGAGGCGTCGCGGTTCGCCAACGGTCGGAAGAACGCCCACACTATCGAGGTGAACGGCTCGGCGGGAAGTCTGCGGTTCGACCTCGAACGACTCAACGAGCTCGAAGTGCTTCGCGGGGACGACCGCGGCTTCGAGACCGTCCTCGTGACCGATCCGGACGACCCCTACATCGATCACTGGTGGCCGCCGGGCCACACCGTCGGCTGGGAGCACACGTTCGTCCACGAGGACTACGAGTTCCTCACGGCGGTCGCGGAGGGGTCCGAGTACCACCCCGACTTCCAAGACGGGTTGGCCGTCCAGCGCGTCCTCGACGCCGTCGAGCGGAGCGACGAGACCGGTAGCTGGATCGACGTTTAAAAACGCCCGCCAGCGACGCTGTTTTTTTAGGCGGACGAGTGTGACAGCGACCGGAGAGATGCAGCCACGGACGCGACCGGAGAGACGCCCAGTCGTTCGTTCTGAGTCCCAGAACACTTATGCCGTAGTGTATGTGAAACGATCACTATGGACGCGAAACATCCGGTCCGGACGACCGAGAAGACCCTCGCGCTGGTCGAGGAGCTGATGGAACGGGGGCCGTGCGGAGTGACCGAACTGGCCGACGGGCTCGAAATCGGCAAGAGCGCGGTTCACAACCACTTGACGACCCTTCGGGAGCACGGGTACGTGCTGAAAGTCGACGATCGGTATCAGCTCGGGCTCAAGTTCCTCGAAATCGGCGGCTCCACGCGGAAGTCCATGGAGCTGTATCAGGTGGCGGAACCGGAGGTGAAGTCGCTCGCGGACGAGACGGGGGAGCTCGCGAATGTGCTCGTCGAGGAGCAGGGGATGGGCGTGTACCTGATGCGGTCGAAAGGCGAAGCGGCGGTCGATCTCGACACGTACGCCGGACTCAGGACGTACCTCCACACGACGGCGCTCGGGAAGGTGATCCTCGCGCACCTCCCCGAATCCCGCGTCGACGAGATCATCGACCGTCGCGGGCTGGAACGGAAGACGGCGAACAGTATCGGCTCCCGAGCGGAGCTGTTCGAGGCCTTGGACGACGTCCGCGAGCGCGGGTACGCGATCGACGACGGCGAGCGCCTCGAAGGCCTGCGGTGTATCGCGGCCCCGGTCACGGACTCCACGGACGAAGTGCTCGGATCGATCAGCGTCTCGGCTCCCGCAAGCCGCGTCAGCGACGACGAACTTCACGGGGAGTTGGCGGAACGAGTGCTCAGCGCAGCGAACGTCGTCGAACTCAACATCAACTACTGACTCGTCCCGCCCGCTCGTCACCCGGAGTGAGCGTCGAACCGCCACCGAGACCGACGGAGGCCTTCGGAGGCCAACGAAGGCCCCATTACCGGGATTCTGTATGACAGAACCGAATTCGATCGAAATTGTGCGCCCTAGTGCGAGCGCCGCGTGTCGCGTGCGTCGCGGGCCGCGTGCGTCGTACCGGGCGATACGCACACCCACTTCCAATCCACATTACAATTGTACTACTGTAATGAAATCGGTCGTCGACGGTCGAAAGGCCGTTCTATATTACAGAAAAGATGTCGATCCGGCCGTGGCGGGAGGTCGTGTCGGGTCGGCCGAGCGGCATCAGGAACCGACCTGACGTGGTCGAGAGCCGATCTAACGCGTTCAAGCGACGGCAGACGGCCGTCACCGATCGTGGCGATAGTATTTTTAGCCGGCGTCACTATAGATTAAGGGAAGCGGGAACCAGAGATCTTGACATCCACGGGTTCCCGCTTCACTTCCGTGGATGTCGTTTCCCGCCGTTTCGAGACGGTTCGCTCCATCGCGTGGGAGAATGAGGATGTCCTCGAATCGACGACGGCCGGAACCGATCGCGGTCGAGACGGCGAGCGATCGGAGGCGGTGCGATCAGTAGTTGTCGTACACTGTCTTCTCGATGGTGTAGAACTCGAGTCCCGCGTCCCCCTGCTCGCGCCAGGTTTCCGAGGACGACCGCTTGAAGCCGCCGAACGGTACGTGCAGTTCCAGTCCCGTCGTCTTCTCGTTGACCTTCACGACGCCCGCTTCCGCCTCGTCGACGAAGCGCTTGGCCTCCGTGTGGTCGTCGGTCACGACGCTGGCCGAGAGGCCGTACTCGACGTCGTTGGCGACGGCCAACCCCTCGTCGAAGTTGTCGACCTCGATGACGGCGATCACCGGGCCGAACACCTCCTCGCACGCGAGCGTGTCGTCGTTGTCGACGTCGGTGAAGACGGTCGGCTCGACGAAGTGGCCGTCCGCGACCGCGTCGCCGTCCGGCCGTCCACCGCCCGAAGCGAGGGTCGCCCCCTCGGACTGCGCGATGTCGACATATTCGAGCGTCGATTCGAGTTCGGCGGCGCTGACCTGCGGCCCCATCTCGTGATCGAGGCCCGGACCGACGTCGATCGATTCCGCCCGCGCGACGAGTTCCTCGACGAACTCGTCGTGGACCGACTCGTGGACCACGGCGCGGGAGCACGCGGTGCACGACTGGCCCGTCGTCCCGAAGGCACCGGTCGCGACGATCTCGGCCGCCTCGGCGGGATCCGCGGAATCGGTGACGAGCGTCGGGTTCTTCCCGCCGAGTTCGGTCTGCACGCGCTTGCCGGCGTCCGTGGCCTGCTCGTAGACCGTCTCGCCGACCCGGCTGCTCCCGGTGAACGAGACCGCGTCGGTGCCGTCGTTACGGATGAACTCGCTTCCCACCTCGCTCCCGGGGCCGGTGACGACGTTGCACGCGCCGGCGGGGAGTCCGGCCTCGTCGAGCGCCGCCGCGATTTCGAGGACGACCCCCGGCGCGAGCGTCGCGGGCTTGAGCACGACCGCGTTGCCCGCCGCGAGCGCAGGCGCGAGCTTCCACGCGGGGATGGCGATCGGGTAGTTCCACGGCGTGATGAGCGCCGCAACGCCGACCGGCTCCTCCCGGGTGTAGAGGGTCGTGTCCCTGCTGCTCGCCCCTTTCACGGTGCCGCCGAGGTCCGCGGCCTTGCCTGCGAAGTAGTGGAAGATGTCGATCGCGCGCTGCACCTCGCCGGCCGCCTCGGGGCGGGCCTTCCCCTCCTCCGCGACGAGCATCTCGGTGATTTCGTCCTTGCGGTCGGCGAGGGCCGTTCCCGCCCGACGGAGGACGCGACCGCGCTCCGGGCCGGGCGTCCGCCGCCACTCGTCGCTGGCGTCGACCGCCGCCGCGACCGCCTCGGCGGCGTCCACGGCACTCGATCGCTGGTAGCTCGCGACCGTTTCGTCCGGATCCGCCGGGTTCTGCACGTCGAACGTCTCTCCCGTCTCAGATGAGACCCACTCTCCGCCGACGTAGTTCTGGCTAACTTCGGTCACAATTTGGAATTCGCGTGCATTCCATACTATTCTTACGGTTCGATCACCTCTCGTACAGTTCGATCATCCTTCCAGACGGTTCGATGACCCTCCGGACGGTTCGGTATCCCCGGCACGCCGGCGAACCGACGAGCCATCCCCCGCGCCTCAGTCTGCTTCCCACGCGCATCGGCCAGTACACTTTTGCGAACGGCCGCGGACTGCACGTCTATGACAGCCGCCGACTACCTACGCACCGTCCGCGACCGCGACTGGGAGCGGGTGGATTCGGGAACGCTCCGCCTTGCGATGATCAGTCTTGGGTGGTGGACCCGCGAGCGAGCGATACCCGCCGTCGGCGACTCGACGTTCTGCGAGACGACGGTCGTCGTCAGCGGAAGCCGGGAAAAGGCGACCGCGGTCGCCGCCGAGACGCCGACCGTCGAGGCCGCGCTCACGTACGAGGAGTTCGCGGCGGGCGAGGCCGTCGACGAGTACGACGCGGTGTACGTCTGCACGCCGAACGCGCTCCACCTCCCGCACGCCGAGACCGCGGCCGAACGCGGGAAAGCGATCCTCTGTGAGAAACCGATGGAGGCGACCCGCGAACGCGCGGAGCGACTCGTCGACGCCACCGAGGACGTCCCGCTGATGGTCGCCTACCGCATGCAGACCGACCCGCAGGTGCGCCGAATGCGCGAGCTGCTGGCGGGGGGAGCCATCGGCGATCCAGTCGCCGTCCACGGGAGCATGAGCCAACAACTGCTCGACGTCGTCTCCGGAGACCCTGATCAGTGGCGTCTCGACCCCGAACTCGCCGGATACGGTGCGACGGTGGCGGACCTCGGAATCTACCCGATCAACACCGCGCGGTTCGTCCTCGACGCCGACCCGGTCAGCGTCACCGCGCAGATGCACTCCGCGGACGAGGCGTTCCGTGACGTGCCCGACCAGCACGCCGCGTTCACGATTCGGTTCGACGACGGCACGTACGCCGCCTGCACGGCGAGCCAGCACGCCGCGTACGCGGGCCATCTTCGCGTCATCGGGACCGACGGAGAGCTGCTACTCGACCCCGTCTTCCTCGGCGAGACCCCGCAGACCCTGCGGCTCCGCGTCGACGGGCGAACCCTCGACGTCGACGACGGGCGGCGGAACATCCTCGGAGACGAGATGACGGAGGAGTTCGACTACTTCGCGGATCGCGTGCTCCGCGACGCGCCGATCCACCCCGACGGCGAGCACGCGCTCGTCGACATGCGCGCGCTCGAAGCCGTCTACGCCGCCGCCGAGACCGGCGACACCGTTCCGGTTGAGTAGCCGCCGCTCCGTCGCGGTATCGCCCGCGGCATCCTCCGGGGTGGTACGACCGCTTCCTCCGCGGCGGTCCGACCGCATCGCCGCGGCGGTCCGATGGATCGATCGGTGCGCTAACCGGTTATTTAACAAAAGCTTTAGTACCGAGTTCCGGGACACACGAACGCACATGGTCGATTACGAGAAGCTCCGCGACCCGAACGCGGAGTACACCATGCGGGATCTCTCCGCGGAAACGATGGACATCACGAATTCGCGGGGCGGTGTCCGCGACGCGGAGATCACTGACGTACAGACGACGATGGTCGATGGCAACTACCCCTGGATCCTCGTCCGCGTCTACACGGACGCGGGCGTCGTCGGCACCGGCGAGTCCTACTGGGGCGGCGGCGACACCGCCATCATCGAGCGGATGAAGCCGTTCGTCGTGGGAGAGAACCCCCTCGACATCGACCGGCTCTACGAACACCTCGTCCAGAAGATGTCCGGTGAGGGATCCGTCTCCGGGAAGGTCATCTCCGCCATCTCCGGCATCGAGATCGCGCTTCACGACCTCGCTGGCAAGCTCCTCGACGTGCCCGCCTACCAGCTCGTCGGCGGGAAGTACCGCGACGAGGTCCGCGTCTACTGCGACCTCCACACGGAGAACGAGGCCGATCCGCAGGCCTGTGCGGCCGAGGGCGAGCGCGTCGTCGAGGACCTCGGATACGACGCCATCAAGTTCGACCTCGACGTGCCATCGGGTCACGAGAAGGACCGCGCGAACCGGCACCTCCGGGGGCCCGAGATCGACCACAAAGTCGAGATCGTCAAGGAGGTCTGCGAGACCGTGGGCGACCGCGCCGACGTCGCGTTCGACTGTCACTGGTCGTTCACCGGCGGGTCCGCGAAGCGGCTGGCGGAGGCGCTCGAACCGTACGACGTCTGGTGGCTCGAAGATCCCATTCCGCCGGAGAACCACGACGTGCAGGAGACCGTCACGAAGTCCACGACGACGCCCATCGCCGTCGGCGAGAACGTCTATCGGAAGTTCGGTCAGCGGACGCTCCTCGAACCGCAGGCGGTCGACATCGTCGCGCCCGACCTGCCGCGCGTCGGCGGGATGCGCGAGACGCGAAAGATCGCGGATATCGCGGACATGTACTACATCCCGGTCGCGATGCACAACGTCTCGTCGCCCATCGGGACGATGGCGTCGGCCCACGTCGGCGCAGCTATCCCGAACTCGCTCGCGTTAGAGTACCACTCCTACGAGCTCGGTTGGTGGGAGGACCTCGTCGAGGAGGACGACCTCATCGAGGAGGGGCGGATGGAGATTCCGGAGGAGCCCGGCCTCGGACTGACGCTCGACCTCGACGCCGTCGAACGACACATGGTCGACGGGGAGACGCTGTTCGACGAAGCATAGCTTCGTCGTGCACGACAGACGAGCGTAGCGAGTCTGTCGGTGTTCGACTGAGCGAAGCGAAGTCGAGCCAGCAGCGCGGAACAGAGAACCGGCGGTACACTTTTACCGGCCTTCGCTCATCAAGGAGGTATGCGTTACTATCAGCTCCCCGGCGGAAAGTCTGGGGTAGGTTCCGACTCGCTCGTTGTCGCGACCGACGAGGGCGCGTATAACCTGTCGTCGGCGTCCGACGACCTCGGGTTGTTCACCGACCTCGCCCGCGCCGCGAACGCGTGCGGCGAGTCCGTCGATGACATCGCGAGCGATCGGATCTCCGACGCGGAATCGGTCGACCTCGACGACGAGGACGCGCTCCTCCCGGTGACGCCCGACGAGGTGTGGGCCGCGGGCGTCACGTATCAGATCAGCGAGCAGGCCCGAGAGGAGGAGAGCGGCAAACCGGAGGTGTACATGGACGTCTACGACAGCGAGCGCCCCGAGTTGTTCCTGAAGGCGACCCCGTCGCGAACGGTCGGTCCTCACGAGGCCATCGGAATTCGCGGCGATTCCGAGTGGAACGTGCCGGAACCGGAACTCGGCGTCGTCCTCCATCGCGGAGAGGTGGTCGGGTACACCGCCGGAAACGACGTGTCGAGCCGCTCCATCGAGGGCGAGAATCCGTTGTACCTCCCGCAGGCGAAGGTTTACGACCGGTGTTGTTCGATCGGGCCATGCGTCGCCACGTCGGATGCCGTCGGGGATCTCTACGACCTCGAGATGACGCTCACAATCGAGCGCGACGGCGAGATCGCGTACGAGGACTCGACGTCGACGAGCGAGATGGCGACCACCTGCGAGCGACTCGTCGAGTACCTCCGGCGACACAACCCCCTTCCGGAGACGACCGTCCTCCTGACGGGCACCGCTCTCGTCCCGCCGAAGTCGTTCACGCTCACCGCCGGTGACCGCGTCACCATCGACATCGACGGCATCGGCCGGCTCGTCAACGACACGGTCGTCGTGTGAGACTCGTGCGACCGCCTCGACGCGACCGCCGCTGAGACGCAAACGCTGATGAGCGCAAGCGCTGATGAGACGCGATCGCCGTTCGTCGTGAGATGAACCCCCGTCGAAATCCGTGCTCAATGTAACTAGTTCGGCGGCAACGAACGTTCTATAATACAGAATGAGCACAGTGACATACTATAAGCTAATATCAGATGTTTAAAACCCGATAGTGGACTATTTTCTGTGAAATATCCTTCTTGTGTCCATCATATATGGAAGATATATGTAAATATCTGTGAGATAGCTATTCTTAAATAGGGAATAGCGTTATCGCTTCCAAACACGTCGTCGCTCCCCAACGCATCGTCGCTGCCGATCGTATCGTGGTTGCTGACGGCGTCTCCCCCGATCAGGGGCGTGTGACGGTGTCCGGACACCACGCGTTCTCACCGTTCGCCCCGTGTATCACCGTTCGGCCCCGTGTACCACCGTTCGGCCCGTTTATGACCGTGCGGCCCGTACGTGGGCGCATGCGCGAACTCGTCTTTGCCCTGGAATACGAGCCCGGGTGCAACGGGGTGGCCGACACGCTCGCCGACCACCCGGACGCGAGGATTCGGTCGCTCTCGTTACACGCGACCGCCGACCGCCTCTGGCGAGTCGACCACGCCACCGGCGACGCGGACGCCCTCGACGACATCGAGGACGCGTTCCGCAGCACCGATTACTACGCGGATTGCCTCGCGACCGGAGACTGCGGCGCGACGCAGACAACCCGCGTCCTCGATCACGAAGCGGGCACCCTCGTGCTCTACTCCGACTGGGAGCGCACTCCGCGCTGCGCGTCGGTCCCGCACATCGCCCGCGACCACCTCGGCGACGGCGTCCTGTTCGAGACGCGCCACCAGGGACGCCATTACACGTGGCGACTCATCCACTCCGGCGAGGGCGACGTCGGCGCGTTCTTCGACGATCTCAGGGGTTCGGTGGGCGACTGCGCCCGAACGGAACTACTCAAGACGGCGAGCACGTCGGCTGGAGGCGACGAAACGGCCGGCGGCTCGGACGGGCTATCGGCGGAGCAGGAGGCCGCCCTCAGGGCCGCCGTCGAGCACGGGTACTACGAATCGCCGCGCGAGGTCGACGTCGGGGGGCTCGCCGATCATCTCGGAGTGCCGCGATCGACGCTCACCTACCGGCTCAGGCGGGCAGAGGAACGACTCGCGAAACGGTACGTGGCCGACGAACGAGTGACCGACGGGTCCGCACCGACCCTGTGATCCGCCCGAGCGACGCGGTTGTCACGCGATCCGCGACGAGCGAAGCGGCCACGCGAGCCGTACGGCGACGAGCGCAGTCGAACCGAAAGTTTGGAATATTCCAATCAAAACTTACCGTGGTGGGACTCCTACCGATTCACAATGACAGACGAGTCGGATGCGGTCGAGCCGGACGACGCGGGCGGGAGGGGCTTCGAAGGCGAGGTGCAGCCGGACGACGCGGGCGGTAAGCGGCGGGGTGTAGAGGGCGACGAGCGGCGTCCCGCCCGGGGAGACGGGCGGCGAGAGCTGACGGCTCGCCTCGCGGTCCCCGAGATGGACTGCCCGTCGTGCGCGCGGAAGGTCGACAAGAGCCTTCGGCGCGTCGACGGGATACTCGCCGTCGAGCTCCGACCGACCACCGGGACGGCCGCGATCACCTACGACGCCGACGCCGCCGACGAGTCGGACGTGATCGCTGCGATAGAGGGAGCCGGCTACGAGGTCACCGGAGGGACCGCGGGCGACGGAGCCCGCGGGGGAGAAAGCGATGGTTCAGAGAGCGGCGGTGAGGAAAACGGCGGAGTCGAAGTCGCGCCGCCGACCGAGGTGTGGACGAGCCTGCGCGCGAAGAAGACATGGGTCGGCGCGGCGCTCGTCGTCTTCGGCCTGCTGTTCGAGTTCGTCCTGACCGCGCAGAACGTCGGCGTGGCGAGCGTGCTGGGGTACCCGCTCACGCTCGCCGACGCGCTGTTTCTCGGGGCCGTCGCGGCCAGCGGAGTGCCGGTCGTCCGCGACGGCTACTACTCGGCGCGGAACCGGAGCCTCGACATCGACCTCCTGATGGGGACGGCCATCGTCGCCGCGACCGGGATCGGGTACTTCGTCGAGGCCGCCACGCTCGCCGTCCTGTTCAGCGTCGCCGAGCTGCTGGAGGACTACGCGATGGACCGCGCGCGGGACTCCCTGCGCGAGCTGATGGAGCTGTCGCCCGACGAGGCCACCGTCCGCCGAGAGGGCGAGGAGGTGACCGTCCCGGCCGAAGCGGTCGCGGTCGGCGAGACAGTGCTCGTCCGTCCGGGAGAGAAGATTCCGCTCGACGGAACGGTCGTCGAGGGCGAGAGCGCGGTCGACGAGTCGCCGATCACCGGGGAGAGCGTCCCCGTGGACAAGACGGCCGGAGACGAGGTGTACGCGGGCGGCATCAACGAGGAGGGGTATCTCGAAGTGACGGTCACCTCGACGGCGGGCGACTCGACGCTGTCGCGGATCATCGAACTGGTGCAGGGGGCACAGGCGAAGCGGACCGAGACCGAACGGTTCGTCGATCGGTTCGCCGGCTACTACACGCCGGTCGTCGTGGCGCTCGCGATCGCGACCGCCGCGATCCCGCCACTCGTCATCTCGGAACCGATCGCGGTCGACCTCGCCGGGTACGGCGTCACGTTCGTCGGCGATTGGGGCACCTGGTTCGTCCGGGGACTCACGCTGCTCGTGATCGCGTGTCCGTGCGCGTTCGTCATCTCCACGCCCGTCTCCGTCGTCTCGGGCGTCACGAGCGCCGCGAAGAACGGCGTCCTGATCAAGGGCGGTAACCACCTCGAAGCGATGGGCGAGGTCGACGCCGTCGCGCTCGACAAGACGGGGACGCTCACGAGAGGCGAGCTCGCCGTCACCGACGTCGTGGCTCTCGGCGGGGTCGACGAGCGGACGCTCCTCCGGCTCGCGGCCGGGGTGGAGCGGCGCAGCGAGCACCCCATCGCCGCGGCCGTCCTCGACCGCGCCGACGCGGCGGGCGTGACGGACGTCCCCGATCCGACCGGCTTCGAGAGCCTGACGGGGAAGGGGATCCGCGCGGAGATCGACGGGGAAACGTACTACGCCGGCAAGCCGGCGCTGTTCGAGGAGCTCGGATTCGACCTCTCGCGAACCCGGCCGAGGACGGACGGAGGCGGCGTCGCCGACGGCGCGGCCACCGACGGGAGACGCGCATCTGACGACGCGGCCGTGGACGGGAGCGAGGGCCGCCGAGGCGGGGGCGGGGGCTTCGCCGACGGAACCCTCGCCGCCCTGGAGCGCGAGGGGAAGACGGTGATCTTCGTCGGGACAGAGACGGCGCTGTCGGGCGCGATCGCGATCGCCGACGAGGTCCGGCCGGGAGCGAGACGCGCCGTCGAGCGGCTCCGTGAGCTCGGCGTCGAGCGCGTCGCGATGCTGACGGGCGACAACGAGGGGACCGCACGGGCGATCGCCGAACAGGTGGGTGTCGACGAGTACCGCGCCGAGTTGCTCCCGGAGGAGAAAGTGACGGCCGTCGAGTCGCTGCAGGCCGAGTACGGCGAGGTCGCGATGGTCGGCGACGGCATCAACGACGCGCCCGCGCTGGCGACCGCCGACGTCGGCGTGGCGATGGGGGCCGCCGGGACGGACACCGCGCTCGAAACCGCCGACATCGCGCTGATGGGCGACGACATCGGGAAGCTCCCGTACCTCTACGCGTTGTCGCACACGGCCAACGGCGTGATCCGGCAGAACGTCTGGGCGAGTCTCGGCGTGAAGTTCCTGCTCGCGCTCGGCGTCCCACTGGGGCTGGTGAGCGTCGCGATGGCGGTCGTGGTCGGCGACATGGGAATGAGCCTCGGCGTCACCGGCAACGCGATGCGGCTGTCGAGGATCGAGCCCGAACGGTTCGAGTGAGCGACGGCCGGGACGGGAGAAGTTCTCGACCGCCGGATCGATTCGGCTCGGGGGTCAGATTGAGTCCACGGTGGCGTGCTCGCCGGAGATCGCGGCCGCGTCCTCCGGGAGCAGCGCGACGACCAGGTAGCCCGCGTACTCGCGGAGATACTCGACCACGGCGGCGATGCGGTCAGAGTCGATGGCCTCCAGCGAGTCGAGCAGGATGAACGGGAGCGTCTCGTGAACGTCGTGAACCAGGTAGCCCGCGAGCGCGAACACGAGCCCGGTCACCTCGCGCTCGCTCTCGGAGAGGTGGTCGACCGTGTCGCGGTAGGCGCTCCCGTCGGGGCCCGAGCGAACGACGTGGAGGTCGAACCGAGCCCGCGAGACCTTCCGACGCCCCTCGCGGACCTCGGTCTCGCGCCGCTCGATCCAGATCCGGTCGATGTTCTCGTACCCGAGGACGTCTAACACCGCAGCCATGTGCTCGTTGAACGCCTCGACCGCGTCCTCCTCGATCCGATCCACGCGGGTTCGGAGGTCGGTCAGTTCGTCGGCGACCGCCTCGCGGCGGTCGCGAAGCGTCTCTCGCTCGCCGAGCTTCCCCTCCGTCTCCTCGATCTCCGCGTCCACCTCGGCGAGGTCGGACTCCAACCGGTCCACTTTCAGCTCCAGCTCGTTCGCCTCGCGGTGGCGCTCGATGACTTCGTCGTACTCGCCAGCGCCGACGTCCTCCGTGTCGGCCTCGCGCTCGGCGACGCGCTCCTCGGCGGCGGCGTGCTCGGCTTCGAGCTCCTCGATCCGCGCTTCGACGTCCGCGATCTCGGATTCCACGCTGTCGAGCCGTCGCTCGGCCCGCTCGCGTTCGTTCCGACGCTGCCGGATCGTCGACCGGCGCGCGGTGAGATCGTCGATCTGATCGCGGAGATCGTTTCGCTCCTCCAACTTCGCTGACCGGAGGTCGCGGAGCCTGTCCACCGTGTTGTCGATGTGGCTCCGGTCGACCTCCGAGCCGCAGGTCCAACAGACCGTCTCGTCTGCGCCGAGCAGCTCGTCGGTGACGGATCCCGGCTCCGCGCCGGAGCCGTCAGTCTTCGACTCGAACGCCACGTCGAGGCCGTCGCCCTCCAACATCTCCTCGTTGAAACTGATGACGCTACCGAGCTCGTTCAACGTCTCGTCGAGGGCGCGCTTGCGCTGGCGGAGCTCCTCGACGCGACCGTCGATCCGCTCCGGGTCCTCGTCGAACGGCTCGAACTCGTCCAGCGTCTCCTCGAGGTCCGCGCGCTCCGCGCGGAGCTCCGCCAGCGTCGACTCCTCGGTCTCGATCTCGAAGGACAGGTCCTCGACCTCCGATCGGGCCTCGCGGACCTTCTGGAACGCCTCCTCCAGCTCCTCCTTTCGGGAGCGGCTCTCCTCCAAGTCGGCGTCGAGATCGTCGATGGCGGCCTGTGCGGCCTCGAGATCCGCGCGAGCGGCTTCGAGATCTGACTCGATCTTCGCGCGTTCGGTTTCGAGCTCCGGCAGCGTCGATTCAAGCTCGTCCAGCGAGCCGATGCGCGCGTCGATGTCGTCTTTCTCGGCCTCGAGTTCCCGGATGTCGGCTTCGATCTGGTCGGTGTCGACCGGACGCATGATGATCTCCCGGAGGTCGTCGCCCCGCGCGACCGCCCTGCGCGCCTCGTTGTTCTCCAACAGGAACGCGAACAGGTCGGCGAGCTCCGGGTCGTCGAGGTACGGGTCGCCGTCGAAGGCGACGCTACCGCCGCGCCGCGTCAACGTGCGCGTGTACGTCTCGTCGCCGACCGCGAGTTCGACGCGCCCCTCGTCCGCGTCGCCCTTCAGCGACGGACGGGTGCTTCCGAGGCCGGCCATGAGCGCTTGCAAAAACGACGTTCTGTTCGTGGCGTTTCGACCGCTGAGAACCGTTACTCCCGGCGGAATCTCGACCTCGGTCTCGTCGATTCCGCCCACGTTGCTGGCGCGGACGCGAACGGCCGACTCCGAGAGAATCGTCGGATTCATTGTAAGCCCGTACCGGCGCAATCGATATAATTGTTGTGTCGCTTCCTCGAAACTCCTCTTGGTGGCGATCGGCAGGGAATGCGACGATCGGCAGGGAACGCGACGATCAGCAAGGAACGTGACTATCGGCGGAGAGGGCTAGGCCTCTCCGCAGTCGCACCCGCCGGACCGGAGGAGGTCGCCGACCGCGTAGTCGGTACCGCAGTCGGGGCAGATGACCCGCACGTCGACCAGTAGCTCGTAGTCGTGATCGGTCAGATCGCCGGCGTCCACGAGCGCGTCGACGGTGGACTCCGTGACCGCGGCGGTGCGACCCTGCAGGCGTTCCAGGGTTTCGAGCTTTCGCTCGACGCGGCCCTCCGAGCGGTCAGGGAGTTCTGCCCCCCGGTAACTCGTGAGGTACGTGTGGATCGCCTGGTGAGTGACGAAGTCACCGAGGACCTCGTCGACGTCGACGCCGGCTTGCTCCAACTCGCGACGCTTCCGTAGCCGGTCCGCGCTCCCGGTCTCGTCGTCGGTCAGGGCGGCGTACGCGCTCGCCACGTCACGCTCGACCGACGACTGCCCGGCCGCGCGCATCGCCGCTTCCAGCACGCGGCGATTGAACACGTCTGCGAGATTGCGGAGGCTCGTCCGCTCACCGTCGACGCCGGTCCACCGCTGCTCCAAGCGGTCACCCAACTGCGCGAGATCGTACTTCTCGAGTACACGCGCGACCTTGCTGTTCGGCCGCGGCGACGTATCGGTCATACGTGGTGCGACGGGCCCAACCGTTACAAAGATAGCGGTGTAACGGAAATTGGTCGAAGTGCGGTTTTCGTGCGCTTCAGTACGTTCGATCGGCGATTTCGTCGTCGAGGTCGTCGAATCGATCGAGGTACGATCGGCGCTCGGAGCGGAGCGCGGTGTGCGCCGCTTCGAAGTCGTCGACGCGGTCCGCCACGCCGAACCGATCGATGTCGATGTCGGGCACCTCACTCGGCACTTCCAGATCGAGGTCGGCGTCGCGCTCCCACTCGATCCGGCCACGCGCAGCGCCTTCGAGGACCGCGACGGTCTCCTCGACGCCGACGTCGACTGGGTCGTCGGTACCGACAGCGCCCGTGTTGATGACGTAACACTCGAGATCGAGGTCGGCGATGAGATTGCGGAAGCGGTTGCCCTCCTCGCCGCGCGAGCCGACGATGAACGGGTTCGTTCCAACGACCCGGATCGACTCGCCGATGCGCGACGGGTCGCCGGCGCTCGTCTCGACGGACTCCCCCAGCATGAACGCGACCGCGGCCTGCTCGGCGGAGAGGCGGGCTATCGGGGGCATGAGCGGGTTCCGCGTGATGAAAAACACCTGATCGACCCGGTCGAGGTCGATACCGTCCGCCGAGCTGTCGAGGCCGCTTCGCCGGACCACGGCTCGCGCGTTTCTCCCGTACCGCGGCTCGTCGAATCGGACCGTCCCGTCGTCATCGACGGCGACATTCTCCAGGACGGCGCTCTCGTCGGTCGCGGCGTCGTGGAGTTCGGGCTGTTCGTCGGCGTCGAGACCGAACGTCTTGATGTAGAGACCGCCCCCTTCGCTGCCGGCGACCGTGCCCGACGGGAGCAGCGCGCAGACGTCGTCTTGGATCATCTCGACGCCCTCCGGATCGTCGAGCCAGAGGCCGTGGCTGGTCAGCGTCGACTTGCCCGTCCCGGAGAGGCCGAGGAAGACCTGTCCCACCTCGCGGCGACCGTTCTCGTCGTCGAGCGTGACGCGCTTGCTCCCGGCGTGGAGGCCGAGCCCGCCGCGTCGCTTCGCACGATGCATGAACAGCCGGAGAAAGGATTTTTTCGCCTCGCCGGTGTAGTCGCTGCCGAGGACCGTCGTGACACCCGCGTCGGGGGCGACGCGAATGCGGGGCTCGTCCGTCGCGTCGGGAAGCTGTACCGTGACGAAGTCGACCGGCTCGCCGTCGGCCGGTTCGAGCAGCTTCGCCCACGCGAGCGCGATGCGGCCGTACTCCTTCGGGAGGTACAGCCGACAGACGTGCGACGCCTCGGGATGACGGCCGACGACCCGATCGACGCAGATCACGTCGTTGTCTGGGTTCTCCACCCAGTCGAGGCCGCGTTCGAAGGCGGCGTGATCGTCGTCGTCGAAGCCGTCGTCCACGGCGTTTTTCGTGGCCGCGGAACTCCGCGATCGGTACTCGCTCACGTACGACGGCGACTCGTGCTCCGTCGTGGTCTCGAGGTGACTGGAGTACGCACGCAGATCGGCGAAAGACGGGTTGTACGTGACGTGCTCCGTCGTCTCCGGGTCCGGGTAGTCCGTCGGTTTCGGAACTCCCTTGAGAGCGGACATTCTGTGAATAACTCCGGCAGAGAGTCTATTAAGACTGGTGAAAGGGGGAACATAGGCGAGACGAATTCACTCACATTCGCGTAGCAAATCGTCGAATCTCCCGGACGCCAACGAGACCCGAGCGAGCCGGTCATGGAGCCACAGTCGACGCCGCTTCGCCCCGGATCGAGAAAGCGTCGAATCCGATCGGACGGGGCATCGAATCCGACGTGAAAGAAATTACTGTCGCGCATCCTCAGACGGTGCCCACACAGGGATAGATCGGAACACATATCGGATATAAATATTATAAAAATATTCGATAGGTTCTGATAAAAGACGAGGGTTGTTCTCACAAAGAGGGGGAATAAAGATGGCTATCTGACCCATAAAATCAAAATAAATACCATATAAGTGCTATAAAACAGAATTTTATAAATGATTGTGTAGAAATACGGTCATTTTCCAATTCGTATGAGATCGCCACTATAGTTTAATAAATAGTATATTTAAATCAATATAAAAGATATTGTATTCGATTTTCGAACGCGGGACGGAGGAAGATGAGCGGGAACCGTGTGAGCCGTCACGGCGCGCGTCGGTGGGAGCCGACGAAGCGATCGGTTCATCGATTGCCGCGCGCCGAGATCCTCGTTGATGAGTCGCGATCATGGGTCGCAGTCGGAGGTCATGGTCATGGATTATTGTCGTGAGATTGAAGTGCCATTACAGCAGTATAATTGTAATTTCATAGCGAGTAGAGGAACAGACGGCGGAGAGACGCCGAACCGGGCGTTCGGACTTCCCGAACGGACGCGAGGCTCGCGGCGGGACGCGAGTCGATTCATGGCTTCGTGAGATCGGAGACGAACTCGTTCGACATGTTGATCGTCACTTCGATCAGGTTCGCGGTGCGGGTCACCGCCTCGGTGCTCTCCTGCCGGAAGCGCTCGCCGTGCAGTATGCTCGTCGGGCCGGAGACGCTGACGGCCCCGAGAACCTCGCCGTTCGGTCGGCAGATCGACGCGCCCACGGCTCGGAAGCCCTCGATTTCCTCCTCGTCGTTGGAGGCGTAGCCGCGATCGCCGATCGTCGACAGCTCCTCGAAGAGCGAGTCCCTGTCGGTGATCGTGTGCGGCGTTCGCCGGACGAGTCCGTGGCGGTCGAGGATCGACTCGACGTCCGTCCGGGAGAGCGACGCGAGTATCGCCTTTCCCGTGGCCGTCACGTGCAGCGGTTCCGGCTGCTGGATCTTCTGCGTCTGATAGTCGTATCGACCGACGTCGTCGCCTTTCGCCTGATAGAGATTGACTCCGTGCCCGTTCTCCTCAACGGTCAGATGCGCGTACAGTCCCGTCTCCGCCGCGAGATCGTCGATTTCGTCGCGTGCGATCTGAAAGAAACGGCTCTGGTTACGGACCGACTCGCCAAGGAGCGACAGTTTTTGCGCGAGCGTGTACTTTTCGCCGTCTCTAACGACGTACCCGGACTGTTCGAGCGTTTTGAGATAGGCGTGGACGGTGCTTTTCGAGAGATCGAGCGCCCCCGCGAGTTCCGTCACGCCCAGACTTCCCCGACGAGCGAGCGCGTCGATTATCTCGATCGTCCTCGATACCGACGTTCGCGTTCCCGATGTGTCGCCCGAGACGGCGTCGTTCATATCGCGATCAACGAGAACGGTGGGCCTTAATCGTTCCCATATACTGAATAATATTCTACTTCGGACCTATTATTAACTAGTACATTCGATAGAATGTCTATGATTGTCCAGTTATAATCGCATTTTCTCCGGACGAACCGCGTGTTTGCGACGATTCAGGCCAGTGTCGTTCGGGCTGTCCGAACACCCGTCGATGTTGCCGGTACGGCGCGGGTTCTCATGTCCCTCGAAGCGGTGAGCGGTACCGTTATTATCGTGGTCCGTATTGGCACGCTCGTGACGGTTGCACTTGATAAAGACCGCCTCGTGGACGCGATGAAAACGCAGGCGGCGATCGGCGGAACCGACGACGGCGGACTTCACCGGCTAGCGCTCTCGGACGCGGACGGGGCCGCGCGGGACTGGTTCGTCGAGCAGTTGCGGAAGTTGGACCTGACCGTGCGGATAGACGAGTTCGGAAACATCTTCGGTCGCCGTCCGGGAACGGATCCGGACGCGCCCCCCGTGCTCGTCGGATCACACCTCGATTCACAGCCGAACGGCGGCATCTACGACGGACAGCTGGGCGTCGTCGCGGGGCTCGAACTGCTTCGAACGCTCGATGACGAGGGGATCGAAACCGGCCACCCGATCGAGATCGTCAACTGGACCAACGAGGAGGGGTCTCGATTCCAGCCGGGGCTCCAGGGAAGCGGCGTCTGGTCGGGGGAGTTCGACCTGCAGACCGAGTACGACCGCACGGATCGCGACGGCGTCCGCCTGCTTGACGAACTGGAGCGAATCGGCTACCGGGGCGACACCCCGGCCGAACCGACCGAGGAGTACGAGGCGTACTTCGAGCTCCACATCGAGCAGGGGCCGTATCTCGAACAGAGCGGAAACGACGTCGGCGTCGTCACCGGGGTCGTGGGGCTCTCGTGGGGCGAGGTGACGTTCACCGGGGAGGCCAACCACGCCGGAAGCACGCCGATGCACCTGCGGTACGACGCCGGCGTGCCGGCCGCCGAACTCCTCGTCCAGATCAGACGGCTTCCCGGTCGGATCGGGGAGCGGACCGTCGGAACGGTCGGGTCCGTCGACGTCGAACCCGATTCGATCAACATCATTCCGGAAACCGCCACGGTCACGTGGGACGTCCGTGACCCGTCCGACGACGTGGTCGATCGGGCCGTCGACCGACTCTCGGCGGAGGCCGAGGCGGCGGCGGGAAGGGAGGGCGTCGACTACGAGATCGAGGAAGCGGCCCGGACCGGGAGCGCAGAGTTCGACGAGGACTGCGTCGAGACCGTTCAGCGCGTCGCCGACGAGTTCGGATACGAGAGCATGCGTCTGTTGAGCGGCGGGAACCACGACGCCTCCCACGTCAACGAGGTCTGCGACTCGGCGATGGTGTTCGCGGTCAGCGAGGGCGGAAAGAGCCACACCCCCGAGGAGTTCACGAGCTGGGGCGACTGCTACAAGGCGGCGAACACCGTCGCCAACGCCACGCTCGCGACTGCCATTGACGACGAAGAATCGACAAATAGCCGCCGACGAATAGCCGCCGACGAATAATCGACGGATAGCAGACTGCCACCGACGACGACCGATCGTCTTCCCCCCGATGGCTTCATCTGGGCGCGTGGCCCGGCGGGCGTTCAGCGCTCGGCCGAACCGTACCGAGTCGGAATTCGGTCGCGGTTCACTGAGTCGAGAAGGCGTCCGCGATGCCGTGGCTCCACCGAATCACGTCCTCGTCTGCGCCGAATCGACCCGCGAACTGCACGCCGAGCGGGAGCCCCTCGTCGGTCTCGCTCGCCGGAACCGTGACTGTGGGAAGACCGGCATGCGTCCACGGGAGGTTCATAACGGGGTCGCCGGTGCTGTCGATTCCCTTCGGGGCCGGTCCGGGCGCGGCGGGCGCGATCCACAGGTCGATCCCGCGTCCGTCCATCAGGTCGGTCAGGGCCGCTCGGAGCTCCCCGCGGCTTCGCCGCCCCACCGCGAGCGTCTCCATCGTCGCCTCCATCCCCTCGGTTATCAGCTCGCTCGTCTCCTCGGCGTACTTCTCGCCGTGTTCGCGGTACCAGTCCTCGTGAGCGACGGCCGCGTCCGCGGCGACGAGTCGCTGATGTCGCTCGTTGACCGCGTCGATGTCGCCCATCGCGTCGACGCGAACCACGTCGTATCCCGCCGCGATCAGCTCGTCGAGGTGGTCCTCGAACGCGGCGAGCGCGACGTCGGACGCCTGTTCGAGGTACGGACCGTCGGGGACGCCGATCGTCGGCGACTCCGTCGACGCCGGCAGCGTCCGCCACGAATCGCAAAGCAGGGGCGCGACGAGCGCCGTTCCGGCGGTGTCCTGCGTGAAGACGCCGACGTGGTCGACCGACACCGACAGCGGGATGACCCCCTCCGTCGAGATCCGTCCGAACGTCGGCTTGAATCCGACGACCCCGCAAAAAGCCGCCGGACGGATCACCGATCCGATCGTCTGCGATCCGAACGCGACCGGACAGAGTCCCGCGGCGACCGCCGCCGCCGACCCGCTGCTCGATCCGCCGGGCGTCCGCTCCGTGTCATGCGGGTTTCGCGTGGGACCGGGCGACATGTGCGCGAACTCCGTCGTCACCGTTTTTCCCAACACGAGCGCGCCGGCGCGCCGGAGCGCCGTGACCGCGTCGGCCTCCTCGCCGGTGAGCGTCTCCGGAGGGAGATCCGAGCCAGCCCGCGTCGGGAGCCCGTCCGCGTGGAAGATGTCCTTCACGCCGACCGGGACGCCGTACAGCGGCGGTCGATCCGCCGGGTCCGGGTACCGCGCTTCGAGCGCGGCAGCGTCGCCCCTGAGCCGATCCCAGCGACCGTCCTCGTCGACGAGGGCTTCGATCTCGGGATCGACGGCCGCCGCACGGTCCGCCAGTTCGTCGACGTACGCGTCGAGTTCGATCCGTCCGCTTCGCAGGTCGTCCGCGGTATCCGCGAGTGGCTCGCTGTGTAGCACGGCAGTAGCTGTCTCGTCGGCCGTGTTATATCGTTCGTTTCCGTAGTATTTTGCCGAGACGGCCGTACACCCCGTCAGTTCGATCGGTTCAGCCCGGACGATCGTCGAAGCAGCGTGCCTCCCGGGCGGAACGGCGCGCGTCTCCTAGGCGGGACGGTGCGCGTCTTCCGGGCAGAACGATGCCACGCCTCGGCGGAACGTCCCGCGTCTCATGGGGGAAACGTCCCGGATCCCGTCGGCGGAACGACTATGTCGGTCTCCGCCCATGCGGTGGACGATGGACACCAGCCGTCCCGAAGAGATACGATTCTTGTCACAAGACGAGGCGATCGACGCGGGCGCGACGAACGTGAACCGCTGCGTGGACCGAATGGAGCGCGTCTTCGAACTGTACGACCGGGATCGCGTCGTCATGGGCGAGAGCGGGCAGTACCTGCACGGGCACATGACGACGTTTCCGGGCGGGTTGGCCGAGCCCGACGCGGGGAGACTGCGGTCGGAGAGTCGCTTCGGCGCGATGCCGGCCTACGTCGGCGGCGACGTCGACGCGATCGGCGTCAAGTGGTACGGGTCCGTCACGGCACGACCCGACGAGGACGCCCCGCCGCGATCTGCGCCGCTACTCGTGCTGAGCGACCCGGATACCGGACGGCCGCTGGTCGTGATGGACGGGAGCGTCGTGAGCAGCGTGCGAACGGGGTCCGTGGCCGCATTGGGTGCGCGGTACCTGCAGGGCGACCGCGCGAAAACGGCGACGATTATCGGACCGGGAGCGGTCGGACGGGCGGCGACGCTCGCGCTCGACGCGACGCTGGAGTCACTGGAGGAGATACGAATCCACCATCCGGAAGCGCGGAAGGCCGAGGCGGTTCGAGACGCGATGCGCGAGCGGGTGACGTCGACGATCACGGCGACCGACTCCGCGAGGGACGCCGTCGTCGGAGCCGACGTCACCGTGGTCGCCGCGTCGCGGAACCCGGTACCGCGGATCGATACCACGTGGTTGGCTGAGGACTCGACCGTGATCCAGTTGGGTGACCTCCGAGTGGGGCTGGACGCGTTCGACGAGGACCGGATCGTCTGTGACGTCAGGCGGCATCCGCT
Organism: Halorubrum trueperi; assembly: GCF_042662525.1. Classification (NCBI taxonomy): domain Archaea; kingdom Methanobacteriati; phylum Methanobacteriota; class Halobacteria; order Halobacteriales; family Haloferacaceae; genus Halorubrum; species Halorubrum trueperi. Next base: position 164,833 of record NZ_JBHSXI010000008.1, on the reverse strand, counting down.
GGAGTTCGAACGACAGGTCGGGTGGGAGTTCACCGCCGAGTACACCGCCGCCGTCGAGGACGACGAGTCTGGGTTCGAACTCGCCGACGTTCGAACGCTCCACGAGCTCGTCGGGGGGACGGACACCGAACCGACCGAGGGGAGATCCATACTGTCGTCGCTCGGGCTGCCGATGGAGGACGTTGCCTGGGGAGCCGAGGTGTATCGGAACGCCGTCGCCGAGGGGATCGGTCAAACGCTAACACTGCGGACGGAGCCGCACTTCGAAAAGCCGTACTGAGCCGGTTCGATAAGATGAGTCGGTGAGGCGATTCGGCGAGATGAGTCGGTGTGAGCCGGTTTGGTGAGATGAATCGGATAGGCGTGTCGTCGAGGCGTGTCGTCAAGGCGTGTCGACGGGGCGTGCCGGCGGTGAAACGGGACCGCACTCGAAGTCCGAGTGGCTACGTCAGTGATGTCGGTTCGACGAGTTTTGTGTCTGCCCATCACCCGGGACGACCTCTGTGGTGTTTTAGGTAGTTTAATCAAAGCACTTTTAACCGATGATCACTCCCGGATTGTTGATGGATATCGCGAAAAAGGTTGCAGATAACGCGCTCGTACGCACGATATCTGATCAGGATCGTGTTGGGAGCCTAGAAGATAACTACATCGTCAGAAACCTCTGGGGGGGTCTCCGCGAGATGGTGAGCGATCGGATGACGGCGTTCTACTTCGGCATCCTCGTCACGATTCTCCTGATGGGAGTGTTCGGCCCCATGCTCGCCCCGTACGGGGCCGAGGAGATTCATTTCAACCCCCAGACGGGCGAGATGCTGCGGGCGGAGTCCCCGTCGCTCGCTCATCCGTTGGGGACGACGTTCAACGGATACGACGTGCTCACCAGGCTGTTGATCGGGGCTCGTCCGACCGTCATTACCGGGATCATCGGCGGCGGCATGATCCTGTCCATCGGAACCGCCATCGGCGTGACCGCCGGCTACGTCGGCGGACGCACGGAGACCGCCCTGATGCGGTTCACCGACTTCGTGTACGGCGTCCCGCTCATCCCGTTCGGCATCGTGCTCATCACGTTCCTCGGAGTCGGGTTCATCCCGTCGATCATGGTGATCGGGTTGATACTCTGGCGCGGTGCCGCCCGGGTCATCCGGGCACAGACGCTGAAGGTGAAACAGTACCCGTTCGTGCAGGTCGCCAAGGCGAGCGGCGCGAGCACGCCCCACATCATCGTCAAACACATCCTCCCGAACGTGGCTCCGATGGCGGTGTTCTTCCTCTCGTTGGGCGTCGGCTACGCCATAATGCTCCAGGCGAGCCTGACGTTCCTCGGCGTCGCCGACCCGTTCATCCCCTCGTGGGGAGTCATGATCCGGAACGCGTTCAACTCGGGGTACATGGCGACAGCCTGGTGGTGGTCGGCACCCCCGGGACTGCTGATCGCTATCACGGTCCTTGCGACGTTCATGTTCGGACGGGGGTACGAAGGAGGCGACGGCGCGGCTGACAACAACGCGATTGCTGCCTGATATGAGCGATCCACTACTCGAAGTCGACGATCTAACGGTACAGTACGAGACGGACGGCGGCATGCTGACGGCCGTCTCGAACGCGTCCTTCGGTATCTCCGAGGGCGAGTTCTTCGGACTCGCCGGCGAGTCCGGATCGGGAAAGAGCACGCTGGCGAAGTCGATCATCGGCGGACTCGACGACAACGGACGGATCGCTTCGGGAACGATCAAGTACCGCGGCGAGGAGATCCAAGACCTCTCGGAGCGCGAACTCAGCGAGCGGATCCGCTGGAAGGAGATTTCCTGGATCCCGCAGGGCGCGATGAGCAGCCTCGATCCGCTCCAGCGGGTCAGCGAGCAGGCACTCGAGATCGGAAACGTCCACACCGACCTGCCGGACGACGCGATCCGAGAGAAGCTCAAGGAGACGTTCGACATCGTCGGTCTCCAGGAGAGCAGGATAGACGACTATCCGCACCAGTTCTCCGGTGGAATGCAACAGCGGGCGATCATCGCGCTCGCGCTGTTCCTCGAACCGGAGGTCGTGATCGCGGACGAGCCCACGACGGCGCTCGACGTGATCATGCAGGACCAGATATTCACGTACCTCGATCGGCTGAAAGAGGATCTCGACGTGAGTCTGCTGTTGATAACCCACGACATCAGCGTGATCTTCGAATCCTGCGACAGCGTCGCCATCATGCACGCGAGTCAGATCGCCGAACGGGGAACGACCGATGCGGTCCATGCCAACCCGCGGCACCCGTACGCGTTCATGTTCAAGGAGGCGTTCCCCGACATCCGAGAGCCCAAACGCGAACTGGAGGTCATCGAGGGGCACCCGCCCGAGCTGATGGGCGAGGTCGACTTCTGTAGCTTCGCTGACCGCTGTCCGTGGGCCGCGCCCGAGTGTCGGGACGGGGCACCGCCGACCGAGTCGGTCGATGACGGCGATCCGAGCCACGTCACGGCGTGCGTCCGGAGGGAGGAGGCGTACGAGCTGTACCAGTCGGATGCGTCGCCGGCCGAGGGCGGCTCCGACGCACAGAGCATCACGCAGATGGGGGAGGTGGACTGACCGTGAGCTCGGATCAGCCGGTGTTGGAGATCAGGAACCTCGAGAAGTACTTCGAGGGGAACACGGACATCGTCGACGTGCTCATGCGGCGCGAGCCCTCGCAGATCCAGGCGGTGGACGGCGTGTCCATGACGCTCGAAGAGAACGAGTCGGTCGCCGTGATCGGCGAGAGCGGGTGCGGGAAGTCGACGCTGTTGCGCACGCTGATCGGACTCCACGACATCTCCGCCGGGGATATCGTGTATAAAGGGACGCCCGTCTCCGAGTTCGATAAGGCGGACTGGAAGGAGTACCGTCGGAACGTCCAGGTGATCTTCCAGGACCCGTTTAACTCGCTGAACCCGAAGATGACCGTTCGCGAGTCGTTGGCGGAGCCGCTGAACATTCACGGGATCGGGAACAAGGAGGAGCGGATCAGAAACGTGCTGGAGCAGGTCGAACTCCAGCCCGCGGAGAAGTACCTCGACAGGAAGCCGGCGAACCTCAGCGGCGGCGAGAAACAGCGCGTTTCCATCGGCCGCGCGCTGATCCTCGACCCGGATGTCGTGCTGGCCGACGAGCCGGTCTCGATGCTCGACGTGTCCACGCAGGCGGCGGTGTTGACGAAGATGAAGGAGCTGATCAACGACTTCGACGTGTCGATGATCTACATCTCCCACGACCTGTCGACGGTGTCGTACATCGCCGAGTCGGTCAAAGTCATGTACCTCGGTCGGTTCGTCGAGTCGGCGCAGACGGAAGCCATCCTTCGGGACCCGAAACACCCGTACACGGAGGCGCTCGTCTCGGCGATCCCTGTCCCCGATCCGACGTACGACCGGGAGCGGACCGAGATGTCCGGCGCGCCTCGGGATCCGATCGACATCGGCGAGGGCTGTCGGTTCCGCGATCGGTGTCCCGAGGTGATCCCGCCGGACGACATCGACATCGATCAGCGGGCGTACCGGGAGATCATGTCGTTCCGCGAGTTCCTCGAGCGCGAGGAGGTGGATCTCGACCGCATCGAGGGCATCGTGGAGCGGAACGAGCGCACCGCGCTGGTGGACGCGATCGAGCGCGAGTACTTTAGCCGAGAACTCACCGGCAAAAACGAGTCCGCGCTTCGGGCGGCGCTCACGTCGCTGGCCGACGGCAACGAGGACCTCGCGATCGACCGCCTCCGTGAACGATTCGGGAGCGTCTGTGAAACCACCCCACCGGCGGTCGAGGCCGAACCCGAGTGGCGCGTCGCGTGCCACCACCACACGAACGAGGATCACCACCGCGCGAACGACGGACGGACGGTGGTAACGGAGGGACGAACGGACGCGAACGAGAACGCGGCACACGCGGAGCAACCATGAGCGAGAACACCAACGAGACGGCGGTGGAACCGAGGCGGAGAGCCGAACGCGGCGCAGGCGACCGCAACCGCGTGGACGGCCGCGACAACGCAGACGGTCGCGACGACGGAGGGGATCGGTAGATGTCGTCGCTGAAGCGCTACTTCGCCGTTCGGTCGGTACAGACCGTCTTCATGCTGGTTCTCGTCATGACCGCGCTGTTCGTCCTCTTCCGCTCCATGCCGGGGGATTTCACCGCGCAGATGGCGACGTCGGGGGCGAACGCCGAGGCCCTCCAGGAGATCCGCGAGCAGTGGCGCTTGGACGAGCCGATCTACGTCCAGTACTGGCACTACCTCGCGAACCTCGCGCAGGGGAACCTCGGGGAGTCCCCGGTGTACCGCGTCGACGTCTGGGAGTTCACGAAGCTCCGCATCTTCAACACGTTCATCCTCGTCGCCCCGGCGATGACGTTCACGTACGTTCTCGGCGTCGCGATCGGAACGATCGCCGGGAGCAACCGCGGGAGCGCGTTCGAGCGGTTCGGGATCGTTCCGATCATCGGAATCGGATCGTCTCCGGCCTTTTTCACGGCGATCATCCTGGTCGTCGTGTTCGCCGTCTGGTTGAACCTGTTTCCGACGTCGGGAATGCTCTCGCCCGGCTCACACGCGGATCTCGCCTGGTGGGAGCCGTACCTGAGTCGCGACTTCGCGATCCATTACGTCCTGCCGTTCGCGGCGATCGTCTGCCGGTACCTGTTCATCCCGACGCTGATCATGCGGAACAGCGTCGTCGAAGTGATGGGCGAGGACTTCACGGAGTACTACCGGTTGACCGGGCTCCCGACGCTGACCCGCCTTCGCCACGTCGCGAAACACGCCAGCATTCCGGTCATCACCATCTACCCCGTCTCGCTCGCACGCGCGCTCGGCGGGCTCGTGCTGATCGAGACGGTGTTCAACTGGCCCGGGATCGGCTTCACGCTCGTCGAGGCGGTGCTCGCGCGCGACTACCCGACGGTACAGTTCGTGTTCTTCGTGGTGGCCGCCTTCGTCATCATCTCGAACTTCGTCGTCGACCTCATCTACGGGGTGATCGACCCGCGGATCCGGCTCGACGGATAACCGCACGCGGTCCGGAATCGGTTCGAGCGATTGAACAGCGATCGGTGTCGATTTCTTTTAAATACTATAATTGATCATGATCGCCATCCGTCTAGCGGTTTTAGCCGATAGATTTATATACTAACGTAACGGGCACATGGTATGGCTGCTCATAGCAGGCAGACCGGCGGTAGCGAGGAAACGTTCGACCGGAGAACTCTACTACAGGCGCTCAGCGGGGCGGCCGCAGTCGGGCTCGCGGGATGTTCCGGCGGCAGCGGAGAGGGTTCGTCCGGATCTGACGAAAACCTCGGAGAACGCGTCTCGACGATACAGATGGAGTACTGGTCGGACTACGGCGGGTTCACCACGACGCAGGAGCAGATGGCCCCGACCATCCGGCAGGGAATCGAGGGACTGGGCACCGAGGTCGACATCGTTCCCAAGGACCTGGGGACCAATACGGGCCAGCAGGCAAACGACGAGAACCGCGATAACAACATCTCGTTCACGTGGTGGGTGCCCGCGTCCGACCGGCTCGACCCCCAAGAGCTGTTGAACAACATGCGGCTCGACTGGGCGGGGGCCAACGGGCAGAGCAACACGTCGAACTACGCCGACTGCGAGTACACGCGCCTCCTCATCGAACAGACCGGAGCCGAGACGCCGGAAGAGCGCGAGGAGGGGCTCCACGAGACGATCGCGTACATGTCCGAGGACTGCGCGATAGACAACCTCTGTCCGGTCGCGAACATCGGCGCGTGGCGGACGGACATGGTCGACATCGACGGCGTCGGAACCGGCGGGCTCGCCCGGTCTAACGCGGAGTGGATCTTCAAGTCCGAGCTGACGGACGGCGACGAGCTCGTCGTCGGGATCGACCCCATCGCGACGGAGACGACGAACTGGATGACTCACACCGCTTCGATGCCGGAGTCGATGTGGCAGCACATGATCCACTCGCCGATCCACAAGTACGACGAGAACTACGAGATCGTCGAGCTCCTCGGATCCGTCGACGTCGTCGACAGCCAGGAGGTCGTCGTGGAGCTGTTCGACGACGCGACCTTCACGAACGGCGACCAGGTGACCGCCCAAGACGTGAAGTTCACGTTCGAGCAGATCCTCCGCGGCGGCGATGCGGGTGCGTACCCCGGCGCGGCACCGGTCCCGTACGACGCGATCGAGGCCGTCGACGAACAGACGGTGCGGTTCACCTTTACCGAATCGTACATCCCGTTCGCCGAGACGACGCTCATGCGGTGGGGGATCCTCCACCAGGAGTCGTTCGAGGAGGCCGGCGCGGTCGAAGATCCGGGCGGCGCGAGCTTCGAGACACCGATCGTCTCGTCGGGCCCGCTCGAAGTCGTCTCCATCGAACAAGGCCAGCGGATCGTTACCGAACCGCACGACGGGCACCCGCAGTACGAGGCGGCACAGCCGGTGACCTTCGAGGCGTACCGGAACGAGGAGTCGATGATCAACGCGCTGGGGGCGGGCGAGGCGCACGTCGCCGTCGAGATCTCGCCGCCGAACGCGACTCGGGTGAACGAGGAGATCGACGACGCGGAAGCGCGGTTCGAGGGGACGCACACCTCGTACAACCTCCAGTACATCTGCCACACGGCACCCTGTAAGTTCACGGAGTTCCGCAAGGCCATCGGCGCGTCCGTCAACCGGGATCAGCTCGTGAACACCGCGTTCGACGGTCGAGTGGAGCCGGACATGTTCCCGACGTACATCTCGGAGAATCACCCGATGTTCCCGCCGGAGGACATGCTGTACGAGCACCCCGACACGAGCGGAGACGTCGAAGCCGCCCGCACGATGCTGGAGGACGAGGGGTGGGGATGGGACGGCGACGGTAACCTCCACTACCCGCCGGACGCCGACCTCGAACCGCTCTGGCCCGAGGGCGAGGTGCCCTCGGCCGAGGACTTCCCCTGTATCGACGAACTCGGCTTGGACCCCTGAACCACCAGAGAGACACCGCACGACACACAATGAACGCCAATCGCATATCCGCAACGAGAGTTCCATGGAGGGAGATCCATGGAGGGAAATCCATGAAGGGAAATCCATGAAGGGAAATCCATGAAGGGAAATCCATGAAGGGAAATCCGTGACGACCGCCGCAGAAACCGTCGACGAGTGGATTACGGCGGGCGTGTTCGAGGCGTCGGCGGACGGACTGACGCCGAGCGAGGAGTTTCGGTCGACCGTTTCCGAGCGGCGGTCCGCGATCGCGGACGGACGCGAAGACGCGCTCGCGGACCTCCCTGACGCCCTGGAACCGGGTGACGTCGACGCCGAGCTACTCGCGACCTACGCGACTCTGCGCGAGCGAAATCCGGACGTCTCGTCGACGCAGGCGCTCGTCACGTCGGTCCTGCTCGATTCGTCGGCGGCCGGACGTCCGCCCGCGTCGGGAGCGCCGGAGGGATTCGTCCCGGTTCACGGCGAGGACGCGATCCGGCTCGTCGACCTGTGTTCCCGGTGCGTCGTCTACGTCTGGCGCGAGGACTGTCCCCCGTGCGACGCGATCCGATCGAACCTCAGCGGGAGGTTCGGGGAAGATCCGCCGGACGACGTCCTCGCGCTCGCGGTGTACGGTCCGGACTGCGCGTCCCGACTTCGCGACCGATACGATGTCGTCGGGGGGCCCACGACGCTGTTCACGCTCGACGGGAGCGTGGACGCCCGGTTCGTGGGCGTCGCCGACGAGGAAACCGTCGAACGGGAAGTCAGAACGCTTCGAGAGCGGTCCTCCCGGCCGTCGTAGACCGTTCCGACAACCCACCGTCGGGGGACGTTCCGCCGTCGGCCGGCATCCCGCCCGATCGGCGTGTCGGTTGCGACCCCACCGAGACGAACCGCCCGTGCGACCGTCCCCACGACGCCGGCTCGAAGCCGGACCGTAGTCCGCCGAGAGATCATCGCTTCAGAACCAATGAGACGCCCGACGATGCGCCGGTTCGCCGACTACGACGTGCTCGTTCTCGTCTCGCTCGTCTGGTTTCTCGGGAAGTTCGTTCGATACTCCTTTCCGCCCCTCTTCGAGCCCGTGCAGACGGCGTACGGGATCGGTACCGCGACGATCGGAAGCGCGTTCACCGGGTTCATGCTCGTGTACGCCCTGATGCAGTTTCCGAGCGGGGTGGCGGCCGACCGGATCGGGTCGGTCCGCGTCGTCGTCGCCGGGGCGACGATCGCCGGAATCGGGGCGCTCGCGGTGGTGCTCGACTCGTCGTTCGCGCTGCTCGTGGCCGCGATGCTCGTCATCGGCGCGGGAACGGGAGTCCACAAGACGGTGGCCGTCCGGCTCGTCGCGCGCGAGTACCCGGCCCGGACGGGCCGAGCGCTCGGGGTACACGACACGCTCGGCGCGTTCGGCGGGGTGGCCGCGCCGACGGCGGCCACCGTCTTCCTGTCGACGCCCCTCTGGCTCGCGCCGTTCCTCGCGCTCGCGGGGCTGTCCGGTGCCGGTTGGCGCGGGATGTTCCTGATCAGCGCCGTCGCCGCGTTCGCGCTCGCGGCCGCCTTCGGCCTCCGATTCCGCGGACGACCCTCGGACGGCACCGACGTACTGGAAGAGGACAAATCGCACGACGGCGGATCGGAAGATGTCGAATCACACGACGAACGAAGAGACACCCAACGGGACGGCGACGAGCCCAGGCCCGACGTGCTCGCTTATTTCGCGCTGCTGCGCGACGGGCGGTTCGCCGCGTTCGTGCTCGTCGCTATCGGCGTGTCGTTCGCGCACAACGGGTTGGCGGCGTTTCTCCCGTTATACCTCTCGCGGGTATCGGGCGTGACGACCGCGACCGCAAGTCTGCTGTACTCCGTGTTCTTTTGGACGACGTTCGTCCAACTCGTCACGGGCGAGAGTTCCGACCGAGTGGGACGGCTGCCGGTGATGGTCGTCGCGGGCGGGGTCGCGACCGCCGGGCTGTGGGGAATCGTGCTCGCGCCCGACGCCGGGCCGGTCACGCTCGGCGCGTTGATCGCGGTCGTCGGGGTCGGCGCACAAGGGTTCACGCCGGTCCGCGCGGCGTATCTGATGGAACTCCTGCCCGAGCGGCTCGCGGGCGGCGGGCTGGGCGTCGTCCGCACGCTGTTGATGGGCGTGGGTGCCTTCGCTCCGGGCACCGTCGGAATCGTCGCCGACGCGTTCGACTTCCGCGTCGCGTTCGGGATGCTCGCGACCGTGCTCGCGGTCGCCACCATCGGCGCGGTGGGGCTGTGGGCGACGGGATCGTGAGCCGCTTTTAAGCGATCCACGTACGATGGTGTTGACTACCGGTGCGCAGTGCCCGTCGCGAAACGACGAACGGTACGACAACAGATGCTCGCAATCGATATCGACGGAACGGCGGCCACGGCGGAAGTCGACGAGTGACGAACCGAGACGAACGGCCACTCGGAATTCGAGTATCCCCTGTCAGCGTGAGCGGACGGATTACTATAATATAACGGAAAGAAGCTAAATAATAAACGATTACTGATAGTATGTGCGGGTGAGAGCGACGAGCGCGAAGCCGCGAGTGGCGTTCGGCGAGGTATCCGCGCATTAGGTCCGTTACCGCCGAATACAAGGTTTAAGCGTGATCGCTCGTTGAGGATATGCGAGACCGTCCAAAACGTTCGCGCGGATCGCCAGATTGTGGTTGAATCGTCAAATCGTGTCAAGATCGGTTGACAGAGCCACGAGCGGCGCGTACCAGCCTCGAATCGGCCGGTGGCTCCGGATCAGAATGTGCTGGGATCTCGTCTCGGAAGTGACGGATCGGTCGTAAGACGATTTATCAATATAAACAACAATGTGTGGGATTGAGTATTTTAGTTCGATAATGATCGGAAGGAACTGGCTACAGCAAATACCGGTCACGAACCGCGCGAGCGACTACTCACCCCCGTATATATCAATGGAGCGACCAACCGGTGGATATGAAATGCCCTCCACCCGATACCGGTCGGCGGCGAGCGCTTCAGGTGATCGGAGGTATCGGCATGACGGCCACCGCCGGGTGTCTCACGTCGTTCTCACGATCGGACTCCTGTTCGGCCTCGAACGAAGGCATCTTTTCACTGGATGACGCAACGGCGACCGGCATCTCCAACGAGTGGAGCACACCGCTCGACGGGTTGCCTCACGCTACACGGGTCGCCGTTACCGACGCACTCGATGCGGAGACTGGTGAATCGACCTCCAGGGGATACTACACACCGGATCCACGGACGGACTTCGTCGTCACGGGACCTGAAGCGCGTTACTACCGCCTCGAAACGACCGATTACGACGAAATACAGACGACCGGATACGAATACTCGGTCGAGGTCGACGTCGATGAATCCACGCGCTCGGACGGTGTGACAGTCCGTTCGTTTCCGGAATTGCCCGCTCACGATCGCGAGTCGCTCCGCAGTGCGATTGGGAATCCGGGGCTCCTTCACGCACCACATTACACGGCCTTTTCTGTCGTGTTTGCATACGAACAGACGGATGAACGGGACCAGTCCGTGTTCATCCCGGAAGGTGCCACGCGCTATCTGGAATGGGATGAGACGTTGCTACGAATGACCTTCGAGGAGCAACGGGCGGTCTCGATCACGAGCACGACCGTCGCTACCGAACTCGTTGCAACTTCACCGGACGAGTTCAAAGAACACGTCGGCGAGGGCCGTGGCGTCGTTCTCGATTCCGTGACGAACCAACAGCAGGACATCGTGGCGCGAGCGATCGACGGAACGTACACCGAGTGTGAACCGTATTCGGAGCCGTTCAGCGGCCTCCGCGAACGCCTCGGAGCGCGTGACGATAGCGCCGTGAGACTCGTTCGGTACGACGGCGACTGGTACTTCAGTCAGCTCCAATGACCACGGGAAGATCGGTATCCATCGGTCAGTAGGGGTTCAATTGGGTCGAGAAATCGCACCCGTACGTTTGAAGATTAGGATCACAGAGAAGCCGGCCCGGGGATCCACGAACACTAACGTTTTGGCGGTGAGCCGCGTAGTGTGCCGTGGTATGTCACAGCAAGGAGTCGAAGAGGAGCTGTACGTCGATCAGTACACGCTCGGACTGGTCGGGCCGGATCAGGAGTGGGCCGGCACGGTCGCGGACGGGGGAACGGTCACGACGTACACGCCGCCGGGGTGTTGGGGCCCGATGGTCACCCCCTCGTTCCGCGGCGGCCACGAGGTGACGCGACCGATCCGCGTCGAGGGCGCTGCCGTCGGCGACGCCGTGGCGATCCACATCCGCGATATGGAGGTGACGAGCATGGCGACGAGCACGGGCTCGATGGCCGAGCGCGAGGGGGCGTTCGAGGACGACCCGTTCGTCGACCACCGCTGTCCCGAGTGCGGGACGACGTGGCCCGACTCGGTCGTCGAGGGCACCGGCGAGGACGCGATCCGCTGTGCCGAGTGCGGCGCGAACGCGTCCTCGTTCGGCTTCGAGTACGGCTACACCGTCGCGTTCGACCACGAGAACGCCGTCGGCGTCACGCTCGACAAAGACGGTGCTCACGAGCTCGCGACCGACGCCGAGCGCGTGATGGACATCCCCGAGAACTCACGCCAGCACCCCATCCTGCTGTACGAGCCGGACGGCATGCCCGGGACGCTCGGGCGGCTTCGCCCGTTCATCGGGAACATCGGGACGACGCCGTCGGTGACCATGCCCGACTCGCACAACGCGGGCGACTTCGGACAGAGCCTTATCGGGGCGGATCACGACTACGGCGTCGAGACCGAAGCGGACCTCGAGAAGCGGACAGACGGGCACATGGACATCCCCGAGGTCCGGCCGGGAGCCACGCTGATCTGCCCCGTCGACGTCGACGGCGCGGGCGTCTACGTCGGGGATCTCCACGCGAACCAGGGCGACGGTGAACTCTCCTTGCACACCACCGACGTGAGCGGTACCGTCACGTTCGACGTCGAGGTGATCGAGGGGCTCGAACTCGACGGCCCGGTGCTGCTCCCGAACGAGGCGGACCTCCCGTTCATCAGCGCGCCCTACAGCGACGACGAGGTGGCGGCCGGCCGTGCCCTCGGCGCGGACCACGGCGTCGAAGTCGAAACCGAGATGGCACCGATCCAGGTGGTCGGGTCCGGCGCGACGGTGAACGACGCCACGCAGAACGCCTTCGACCGGGCGACGACGCTGCTGGACATGAGCGAGGGCGAAGTGCGAGCGCGCTGCACCTTCACGGGCGGGGTCCAGATCGGGCGGCTCCCGGGCGTCGTCCAGCTCGACGTGCTCGCGCCGCTCGACGTGCTCGCGGAGCGGGGCCTCGACGAGATCGCGCGCGAACAGTACGACCGCTAACAACGAAGTCGGACCTCGCGACCGCTAACAACGAAGTCGGACATCGCTAGCGCGCCGAGATCGGACCGAAGAAAATCGTCGCGGCCGCCTCGCTACCGGTCCGTCTCCCCGCAGTCGCAGCCGCCGGCGTCGAGCAGTTGGACGATCCCGTACCGGGAGTCGCATTCGGTACAGTAGACGCCGACATCGACCATCACGTGAAACTCGCCGAGTGAGAGGTGCGACGTCTCCCGGAGCTGTTCGAGTTTGGTCTCCGCGACCGAACTCAGCCGGCCGCGAAGCTTCTGGATTGCATCGGCGACGGTTTCGGTTCGATCGCCGCTCGCGCGCTCGTACTCTGCGCCGCGATAGTCCCGCAGGTAGCTCCGGATCGCCTGGTACGTGACCACGTCGCGATCGAGGGCGTCGACGTCGACCCCCTCACGTTCGAGCCGCCGCCGGAGCTGCGTCCGCTCGGCCGCCCCGACCTCCGCTCCCGTCAACCACTGAACGATCGTCTCGATCTCGCTGTCGGACGGCCGAAGACCGGCCGCTTGGAGTCTCTCGCCGACGAGTTCGCGGTTGAACTCCGCGGCGAGATCGCGCAGGCTCCAGTGATCGTCGCCGGTCGCGGTCCACCGCGCTTCCAACTCGTCGCCGACGCCGGCGAGGTCGTGCTCGTCGACGAGTCGAGCCACCTTGCTTCGGCGTGCACCTGCTGAATCGCTCATCCGTACGTGCTGATCACAGGGCGCAAGCATAGGTATTGCTGTGGAGGAGACGCGAACGCCGATCGCCGCGACGGGACCCAAACGAATATGTACAATTGACATGAATATTCATGAGTAATGGTACCAGAGACCGAACTGCGAGAGATGTATGCGGACATGGTGACCGCTCGGTACTACGAGGAGCGGCTCCAAGAGGAGTACTTGGAGGGGAAACAACCGGCGTTCGACATTTCGGCGGGACCCATTCCCGGCGAGTTGCACCTCGCGGCGGGACAGGAAGCCGCCGCGGCGGGCGTCTGTCAGCACCTTCGCGACGACGACACAGTCACCGCGCCGCACCGGCCGCACCACGTCGCCATCGCGAAGGGCGTCGATCTGAAGCGGATGACCGCGGAGATATTCGGCCGCGAAACCGGTCTCGGGAAGGGGAAAGGCGGGCACATGCACCTCTTCGATCCGGACGTCAACTTCGCGTGCAGCGGGATCATCGCTGAGGGGTCCCCGCCGGCGGTGGGGGCTGGCCTCGCGGCGAAGAAGCGAAACGACGACAGCGTCGCGGTGTCCTACCTCGGAGAGGGCGCTATCGATCAGGGCGGGTTCCTCGAGTCGCTCAACTTCGCCAGCGTCCACGACCTCCCGGTCGTGTTCGTCATCGAGGACAACGACTGGGCGATCAGCATGCCGAAAGAACGGGTCACCGACGTCGAGGACGGCTCTCGTCGCGCCGACGGGTTCGATATGCCCGGCGTCCGGGTCGACAGCGACGACGCCGTCGCGGTCTACGAGGCCGCGAGGGAGGCGGTGGGACGAGCGCGCGACCGAAACGGGCCGTCGCTGGTGGAGGTGCAGGTCCACCGGCGGATGGGGCACTTCATGGGCGATCCGCAGACCTACCGCTCGGACGAGGACGAGACGGGAGCGCTCGCGCGCGACTCGATCGAGCGTCTCGCCGCGGATCTCCGATCTCACGGCGTCGAGGATGCGGCGCTCGACGAAGTGCGCGAGGAGGCTGAACAACGCGTCGACGAGGCGATCGCGTGGGCGAAAGAGCAGCCAGAACCGGATCCCGACGCGGCGTACGACGACGTGTTCGTGAATCCGCCCTCGGGTGTAACGGAACACGAGCCGGAGTTCGATCTCGCGGGGGGTGACGACTGATGACCGACCCGATCGATCGCGAGCTGACGATGAGCCGGGCGATGGTCGAGGCCATCGCTCACGAGATGGAGGCGAACGACGAGGTTTTCTACATGGGCGAGGATGTCGCCGACTACGGCGGAATCTTCGACAGCACCCAGGGGCTCCTCGACGAGTTCGGTCGCGACCGCGTGATGGACGTCCCGATCAGCGAGACGGCGTACCTCGGAGCCGCCGTCGGGGCCGCACAGGCGGGAATGCGGCCGATCGCGGAGCTGATGTTCATCGATTTCTTCGGCGTCGCGATGGACCAGATCTACAACCAGATGGCGAAGAACACGTACATGAGCGGCGGCAACGTGAGCGTTCCGATGGTGCTCACCGCCGCCGTCGGGGGGACGTACAACGACGCCGCACAGCACTCGCAGACGCTGTACGGAACGTTCGCGCACCTGCCCGGTATGAAAGTCGTCGTGCCGTCGACCGCGTACGACGCGAAGGGGCTGATGCACAACGCGATCCGCGACGACGACCCCGTCGTGTACCTGTTCCACAAGCGACTGATGGGGATCGGCTGGATGCCGGCCCCCGACGGACCGAAGACGCCTGTTCCCGAGACGGACTACGCGATCCCGTTCGGAAGCGCCGACGTGAAGCGAGAAGGGGACGACGCGACCATCGTCACGCTCGGGCTGCACGTTCACCGCGCGCTGGAGGCCGCGGACGCCCTCGCCGACGAGGGTATCGACGCCGAGGTGATCGACCTCCGATCGCTCGTTCCGCTCGACACCGAAACGGTGGTCGAGTCGGTGCAAAAGACCGGGAAGCTCGTGGTCGTCGACGAGGACTACCGCTCGTTCGGACTCACGGGTGAGGTCGTCTCGGCGGTCGCCGAGGCGGACCTCGATGCGTTGGAGGTGGTCGAGCGCGTCGCGGTGCCCGACGTTCCGATACCGTACTCCCGCCCGCTGGAAACCGAGGTCATCCCGACCGTCGGCGACATCGAAGCCGCGGTACGAGAGACCACATGAGCGGGTCCGGCATGCGGGTCGCGGTCACCGCGGACGGCGAGTGGGAGCGCGACGTCGACGAGACTGAGGGCGTCGTCGTCAACTGGTTCGCGAAGGAGGGACGCCGAGTGGAGGCCGGGGACCCGCTCGTCGAGGTGCAGATCGAGAAGGTCAGCATCGACATCCACGCGCCGGTCGACGGGACGCTCGACCAGATCCTGCTCGGCGAGGACGACGAGTTTTCGATCGGCGACAAGCTCGCGTGGATTCGGCCAGAAGAATCTTAGATAGATCCCCCAGATAAAGATCTTAGATGAAGATCTTAGATGTAAATGGTATATCAGTAGTGGAGACCGGCAGTCCCAATGCATATCGATTTTGGACCGTTACGTGGCTATGGCAGACTGCGTTCAGACTCCGTATTTTTATTTCACAGCGTACACTCCTAACACCCCTTTCAGTGGGTGACTCTTTGAACAGACTAGGTAGATTTTTATTATATAGAGTATCGATAGTATTTCAAAACTTGAATATACATATCTACCGTGCACGATTTAACAGGATTTCAACGTGATCTGCTGTATGTTGCCGCAGGGCTTGACGCTCCTCACGGACTCGCCATCAAAGATGAACTCGAAGAGTACTATGAAAAAGAGGTTCATCACGGACGGCTCTATCCCAATCTCGATACTCTCATTGAGAAGGGACTTCTCGAAAAGAGTCAGAAGGATCGACGAACAAACGAATACACGATAACCCGTCGCGGAACCAGAGAAATTGAAGCTCGAACTGAGTGGGAGATGCAGTACATTGATCACACGAACTGACTAGGAGCTTCAGACTATCTCGATTCGCTCATCAAGTCAACCGAGTGCGACCTCAACCGTACCCGGCCACCCGAAGAGATTCCGGAGCGGATCCTAGAATTCACATTTTTTGGCCGAGATCGGCCTCGGAGCGGGCGATCTCCCTGACCACTCGACGTTGGTAAAGGCGTTTGATAGGTTCGAGATGAAGGTCTGGCGAGTGCTGCTGCGCCTCTCGGCGCAGCTGCACGACACCGCCGATCACGCTGCGATGGACGCGACGTTTTTAGACCGCGAAACCGCCAGCAAGCACTACTGCCGCCGGACGAACTATCGCGTTCAAACGCTGAAAACGATCGCACTCATCGATACAAAAACACAAGCTGTGCTCGATGTTCACTGTACGACCGAGAAACGCCATGACACACAGATCGGCTGGCAATCTCGCTGCCGACAAAGGCTACGATTGGCAGCAATTACGCGAGAAATCGCGCGAAGAGGGCGTGAGACAGCTGATCAAGCACCTCGAGTTCCGACCCATCGACTGCGCGCATAACGCGCGCATCGATGGGTCTCTATATGGTCAACGAGCACTGTCTGAGACCATCTTCTCGAAGATCAAGAGCTCGCTCGGCCACGCGGTGCGTGCCCGAGCGTGGTACCGCGAATTTCGTGAGATCGTTCTGATGTGTGCGGTCTACAACATCAAGCGAGCCGTGAAACAGTGAAATCAAACGCCTTCTGGCGATTCACCAGAGCCAATTACTCGTAATGATCAAGCAGCGCCCATTCATCACAGTGTGGGCATTTGTGCTTGGTTACGATTAGGCCCTTTGAGGGGAGATATTCGAAACAGCCCTCACAAGTGTAGTCGCCGCAATTACCGCACCGATAGCCGTCGAGGATTCCACCACCACAGTCGCTGCAACTATCCATCGGGTGACGAGTTTCTCCTGCAGCGTCTTAACCTCCGGTGTAGAATAAATCTCCTACAGGAGTTGGTACCCTGTACTTCGTATTGCCGTATCGCCATTCTGCTATTCGAGTGATACCACAATATACGATGTTATATAAGACACAATATATTTATTCACTGATTGTTTCTCGTACAGAAAGCATATATGAGGGCAAGCAACATCACAGATTATCGGTCAATCGCACATAACCAACTGACGAATGTCACGGAACACCGTCAACACCACTGTGTCGATCATGCCCGCCGATGCGTTATTCCTCAGTTGGGCGACCGGCATCAACGCATCCGGGCTCTTCCGTGAAGCATTGGCCGAGCAGATGGCCTATCGAGATATCGACCGCGACGAACTCTCCAACCTCGTCGACGACGCGCTTACTGACAACAACCGAGATTTCGAGGACCTCCTCGAACAAACCTCCAGCATCGAGGATATGAACGCCCTGCTCGAAGCAGACCCCTCCACCGACTAGCTCCCCAGACAACGTCTATGAGCCAAGCACCCTCTGACCTCGCGAGCGATGCACCGTCAACTGAAACAACCTCTACTAATGACCCAACCGCCAAGTCGGCGATCAGCCACCGTCTCAAAGCAATCCTCGCCCGAGCGCCCCCGCAGTTTGTCTCCCTCTCGATGGGGCTCGCGTTCCTCGTCGTCGCTGTTGGCCCGGCCGCCGCACAGAGCCAGGTCGGTGACGTGTACTGTGACACTGGCGTCGCGACCGGGATTGACCTCGTGTTCGGCGCGGTCGCTGGTCTCGGCCTCCCCGCAACCGGTTTCTACACCGGGAAGGCTGGCCTTTCGTACATGCGCGCCGGCGGTAACCCCGAGAAGAAGAACGATGCCAAGGAAAAGCTCGTCATGTCCGGCATCGGCTTCGGCATCGTCACCCTCGCACTCGTCTCGCCCGAACTCATCGACAAGGTCGGTAGCCAGATGGGATTCAGCTTCTCGGACTGTGTAAAACCATTTTAGGCCCATCTGGAGTGGCCAGCGAACTGTTCCTGCGCCCCTCGCCCCATACATCATGTACTCCCTCCGCACGATGGCTGCCGCACTTGCCCTCTTTCTCGTGAGCAGCAGCGCTGTAGTTGTCGTTGCGGGAGGCATGGCTACCGCTACAACATCCGATTTCGGGTCCGCTGTTCCTGACGATGGACCGGACTACGGCGTGAATAACAGTACGTTTCAGCGGCTCTGGTCCGAGGATGCCGACAACGGCAATCTCTCAGCAGACGATTTTGGCGATGCAAATGTTTCATCGCGCGCCGAGTTCGCGCACCGACTTGCTCGGTCGACGGACATCCCATTCGATCAGCCACCACAAGCTGCTGGGGACTGGAACAATGGAGATTTCAGGGATTACAGTCCTGGTAGCCGAGATTCGTCTATCCATCCTGAAAGTGCATCCCTCGAAGATGGTGTGTACATTAAGGATGCGTATGTCAGCATCTTCGCCACCCAACCGTCGACGATTCTCCACCAAGGGAAGGGAACGACGCAATACGTTGCCCCAGACGGCCAAATTAGCGCGCTCAGTGATTACCGAGTTGCTGTTCCCCAGGGTGATCAGAACGGGTCACAGCGTGAACGCTGGTCGATCGACCAAACGAGTATCGAATCTGTTGAACTCTCCGCTGATGGGCGAACCATCGACACCGGGAGAGGCCATCAGGCCACGCTCCAGTACACCAACCTCTCGGGTTCGCCGCAGCTGACAGTCGAGGCCAATATCACGGTAACGCTTCGGCATGTCACGCTGGATTGCCCAGACTGGAACTCCTCGATATCCAGTTGTGACGGGGACTGGAATCGCGACGTCGAAACCCCTGAAGCATCGAAAACGGTGTCGACATCACAGACCGTCGTTGTTAATCAACTCTCTGGCATTTCTGGGAACCGCGTCCGGTTCGAGGCAGACGAGGACCAAATCGGCGCGGTCGTCCATCCGAACACGGAGTGGTCGACGATTACGGTCGATGGTGACGTTCGGGCCCGAAGCAATTGGTGGTTCTACACGGCCGGCCGATCCGGCTGGCAGACGATGCTCACGAGTACCGCGACCAACACCTCGCGCGCTGAGTCGTCGGTACGTCCCGTCCAAGTTCACGCGTTCCCGAGCCAGCAAGCACCATACGTGCCGACTGAACCGACCGACGCCGGGAAGCGACCACTCGCCATCGAGGAAACGTGGGGGACAGAGCAATCAGTACCATCGCTGCCGGCGAACATTGACCTCGAGTCTGCCAATCCGTACGTGAACGCAGATTCGATCGCTGTGAGTTCTACAACTCTCGACAAGAGCGCCTTCAGCGAGGTTACGGTCCAGGGCATCGTCCGCGGGCAATCACGAACAGTAAGCCTCACCGAGCAGCAGACCGTCCGCGAAACGAATCTCACCCTAACCGTCACCGAAGCCAACGCTACCCACGCGGTCGTCCGGGCGATGGTCACGGAGAACGCGACCGATGACGCTGTCACGACTGGTCGCGTGACAATTCGGAACCAGACCGCGGCGCTCAACAGCAGCGGAATGGCCGTCGTTACCATCTCGAATCCGCCCCTGCTCGTTCGAGGTCAGTATACCTCGGCCGCGTGGTGGCGGACTGACCAGCCCTATGCAGCGTCGGAAGATGTCGCGAAGACCCCTGCGAACGTCCCCGACGTCCAGACATTCATCGACCTCGTCGTCGTTACGATGCTCTGGTTCATCCCCGTTGCTGTCCTGGTCTTCGGCTTTGACTATATGTCCGGCGGCGCGCTGCTCGGACTTACAAACCGATCATGAACGACAACACAAACTCACCTAGTCACGACAGGTGTATAGACCGTCGAACAGTTCTTAGTGGCCTCAGCGCGACTCTCGTCGCACTCTCTGGCTGTTCCTCATCACCATCCGACACCAACAGTCCTGGCTCTGGAACCTCTCCCCCTCCTGAAAGTGAAAGCGACACCTTCGAGGGCGTCGCGATGGTCGAGTCAGATCTCGTCGTCGATCTCGCAAGCGACACCAACGCTGATTCGGTGAATCTCATCAACTCAAACGGTGAGGTGAACGCGCTTCAGCGGGTCCAAGAGGGAGCGACACAGGTTACATTTCAGCTCCTCGGTGAAGCCGAAGACGGGTACACGCCCGGAGAGTACCGCGTCGTAGCTGTCGCTGGTGACGAGACAATCGGCGAGACGACGATCTCCCTCAAGCCAGAGCTCACGATTACAGACGTCATGTGGGCGCAGAACCACCCGGACATGGACTGGGATAAAGGCCGGTCAACGTGGCGGCAATTCGCCGCTCTTACGGTCGAGAACACAGGAAATGCGCCGACGTATCTCACGGCACTTCAGTGGGCAAATTCGCCGCATACCAAGTTATCTCCGTCGGAGACGCTGACGCACAATCCTACTACCCTCCTACCACCTGGAGAGACAACGATCTACTCTGCCGCTCCGATATACCAGACGGAAGATCCTACTGGTGTTCACGGGGCCATCGATTGTGGCAACCTGGAGACGAATACGCTCACCGTCACAGGAGTCGTCCAGGCTGGGACGAATCCGTCGTACTCACAGACAATCGAGTATGGCGGGGCGAAATACTCGTGTGAACTAACCATCATGGACGGCAGCCCGACTGAATCGTCCCAAACGACATCGAACGAGAGTGATACCTGAATGGAGTGGATGGAAGAGCAGGTTGAGGACGCCATCGAGAATGTCCTAACGAGCATCAAAGAGGCACTCCTCGGGTTCGCAAATGACATTTTCGAGGCGCTTCTCAATCCAATTGTCGGCGTCCCAGCGCCCAAATCTAACTCCCGGTACATAGTCGCCGGCACTCCCGATAACACACCATGGCAGAGTCTATATGCAGATTTCTATCTCCAGTACATCCTGCCGTTGACGATTATGTTACTGGTCGTCGGACTCGCGTACATCGGCCTCCGGTCGGGATCGATCAGTAGCTACCGTCGCAAGCGGCTGCTCCGACGTATCGGGCTCGTGTTCATGGGGTCGTTCGTCTGGTTCCCGCTTGTGTCGATCCCGCTCCAGTTCGTCAATGCGATGGGGCTCACACTTGCTCCAATCGGCAGTATGTCGGCCGGGTTCGGGAGTCTCATCGAGTCAGCAGTCGGTGGCCTCTTCGTCGTGCTCGCCATGGCGATCGTCTCGAACTTCCTGCTCGTTGTTGCTGCCCTCGTCTACGGCCTCCGCTGGCTTGGGATCCTCGTACTGACGCCGTTGATGCCGTTGCTCGGCGTCTTCTGGGCACTTGACGTGTGGCCGCTCAGTCCGGCCTCGGAGATTGCTCGCCGTGCTGCTGGTATCTAT
The DNA here is from genome assembly GCF_042662525.1 of Halorubrum trueperi. Classification (NCBI taxonomy): domain Archaea; kingdom Methanobacteriati; phylum Methanobacteriota; class Halobacteria; order Halobacteriales; family Haloferacaceae; genus Halorubrum; species Halorubrum trueperi. Next base: position 143,514 of record NZ_JBHSXI010000008.1, on the reverse strand, counting down.
CCTGGTCTCGTTCTCGCGGGACTTCCTGCTGCAGTCCTCTTCCGAATCGGCTGGCAGATGGATCTCACAGCGAGCGCAAGTGGAATCTTCTCGCTGTTCCTCGGACTGGTACTCATCCCAGCGGCCTGTCTCGCGTCGATCATGACCGTATACTGGTCTGCCCCTGCAGTCCAGACGATCGCTCGTCAGGGAGCGACCAAGACAAATCCGGCGGCTGCCGCCTCAGCCGCGAAGAAAGGCACCGGGAAATCGGTTCGCGGTGCCCGCAACGTCCATCGAGGGTACGCGCAGAACGGCCACGGGCCAGTGACACAGAGCGGGCAGACCCAGCTTGGGAGCGGCGATTCAAAAGCCTACAAACTCGGCTCGTCCGCTCAGTCAACGAAAGACCACGCAGGTCGCTACAACAACCTCCGGAAATCGAGAACGGGGCGGATGCGCGATAAGACGAAAGAAGACGTGAGTCAGGCCACACAGGCGGCGAAGGCCCGGTCGAAGCAGGCGTTCAGGAACACGAAAAACCAAGTTTCGTGGTGGTGACGATTCATGAGTACGAACACTGACGACCAGGAGTACAGCGCCCGACGGATCCATCAGTCCCTCGGCGGGACGACCGCGTTCTTCCAGGGGTATACCATCGGCGAGATCATGCTGTTCGTCGGCGTGGCGTTCGTCACTCTCGTCGGCGCAGCACTCGTCCCGGCCACCTTCACCATTCCCGTTCTCGGGTTTGGCATCATGCTCGGCCTCGTCCTCGGGATTCTCCACAAAGTGAAGCCCTCCTATCTGTGGCTGACCGAGTGGCTGGCAGCCCGCCTCGGCTGGGCGGTCAAGAACAAGGAGTACACGCACGGTGAGAATAACAGCGAGGTCCGCTACTTGACCCGCGTTGGGCAGGTCTTCCCGCACGCCATCGAGCGGTCAGACGGCGCGCTCGTCGGGGCAATGAAAGTCGAACCGGCGAACATGGCCCTCGAGGACGACGAGGCGTGGGCGAAAGCCGTCCAATCGCTCTCCGAATTCGTCAATGCAACCATCGACTTCCCCGTGAAGTTCTATCTCACTAGCCGAGAGGTCGACCAGGACGACGTCGTCCGCGGCCACCAGCGTCGCCTCGGGGACGCCGACGTCCGCTCGCGGCCCGTCCTCAAGCGGTTGCTCGAAGAGTACATCACCACCAACACCGACCAGAACGGCGATATCGACTCCGAAAGCACAACCATTCGCGAATACTACATCATTACCGCCGTTCGTGACGCCGACGTCGAACAGCTCGACGAAACCGGTGATAGCGTGCTCGCCTACCTCGCCGACATCCCTGTCCTGGGACGCGTGTTTGGCCGGTTCCAGTCCGACGGTCTCTCCGAGGCCGAACGCGACCGCCTCAAAGAAGACAAGTTGGAATCCCGGCTTGGGCAGATCCGCCGGGGTGGGTCGTCGCTCTACCGCTGCTCGGTCAGTCCGATCGACGCCTACGACCTCACTCGTGTGACCAAAGAATACTGGACGGGACGCACTGAGGAGTACGGCGACATCACTGACGCAATCGGCACGTTCCCGGTCGTCGCACACGGCATCAGCGACGACGTACCCTCGACGCCAGACCCAGACGACGTCGTCGACACGATGGACGACAGCCAGTACAGCAGGCGTGGCACTTCGACCAACGGTCACGACCAAGAGCGTGACGAGTGGGACGTCTCCGTCGGTGACCTTGACAGTGAAGATACTGAGACCGCAGAAACGGACGACGAGACGGACGTCGGCTACGAGGACCGTCTCGATGATACGTCGACGATCCACCAGTCGGTTATCGCGCCGTCGACGGTCGATTGGGAGACGACCTACGCCATCATCAACGACGACACGTACGTTCGGACGTTCTGGATCGAGCAGTTCCCGGAGGAGCCTGCCGACGGGATGCTCGAGCGATTGCTGCTGGAAACCGAACTGCAGACGGACATCAGCATCCATCTCGATCCGTTCGACAACCATTCGGCGGAGGACATGATGGCCGACTGGATTTCGGATCTAAAGGTCAACCAGCACGACGCAAACAGCCTCAAAGCCGAGGACCTTCAGGACGATATCGACCGTGGGAAGTTCATGCGGTCACTCGTCCGGGCGAACAAAGCGTCGTTCTACCGTGGCGGCGTCTTCATCCGACTCTCCGCCGAGAGCAAGCAGGAACTAGACAACCAATCGACGCGCCTGCGCTCGATTGTCAAAGACGCGCCCGCAAACTGCACGCTCAAAGTCGCGATCCGCTGGCAAGAGAAAGGCCTTGTGACAGTCTCACCGCTTGGTGCGAACGAGCTTGGTCGCGACCGGATGTCGACCCTGACGAACCAGGCGATCGGTGCGATGTTCCCGTTCTCATCGAACTACATGATGATGGACGAGGGCGTCGAATACGGCTACCATGGTCACAACGGCTCACCTGTACAAATCAATCCGTGGGAGCTGGAAACCGGGCACAGCGAACTCGTCGTCGGGATGCCCGGCGCGGGGAAGACGTTCGGCGACATCATGCGCCACTTGCGGATGATGAAGCGCCAGCAGGAGACGATGCTTGTGATGATCGACCCGGTCGGTGGGTTCAAAGGCATCGCCGACGCTTTGGACGCGAAGACGATTACGGTGGGTGGCGACACCCAGCTGAATCCTCTGGAGATACGCGAGACACCACAGGAAGTTCTCAACGCCGAGGACGGCATCTCACCGCTATCCGCGAAGAAAGACGAGGTGTACGCTGTGCTCGAAAACTTCCTGACCGCTCGCGATATCAATCTCGGAACCGAAACGGGCGTGCTCTCGTACGTCATCGACGAGGCGTACCGGCAAGCGGGTGTCGTCGAGGACGATGTGTCGACGCACACGCCCGAGAACTCGCCGACGATGACGGATGTCCATCGTATTCTCGCGGATATAGCGGAAAACCCCGACGAGCACAACATTGCCGCGTCCGAATCGGCCCGCGAACGCGCCGCCCAGTACGCGGACGAGTTGGCTATCGCGTTCCAGCCCTTCCGTGAAGGCGGATCGTACGACAACCTCGCGGCGCGCTCGGAGGTCGATATCCTCGAGGGCGACAACAAGGTCGTCTACATCGACCTCGGCCAGATCGAGGGGAGTGCTTCAGGTATCGATCGCCAGACGTTCCTGATGCAGTTGTTGTTGTCGACGGTCTACCAGCAGGCGAAAAAGACCGGCCGGAACGTCGAACTCGCCATCGACGAGGCGCACTACCTCTTCGAGGATCAGGCGAATCTCGATTTTCTCGAAACAGCGTTCCGGCACCAGCGCCACGTCGGCCTCCGGATGGTCTTACTGTCCCAGACTGCCCAGGAGTTCTACGAAACCGACCAAGCCGAGAAAATTCTCGGCATGTGCCCGATCAAGGTCTTCCACAAACTACCCGACTTAGACGACGAAACGGCCGACAAAATCGGGCTGACGCGAGAGCAGCGCCAGTACGTCCGTGGAGCGGACGCCGGGAAGGAGGACCTCGGCTACAGCCAGGCGCTCGTTCGCGTCGAAGAACACGGGACGTATCCGCTCCACGTCGTTGCGGACCCATTCGAGAAACGCGTCATCGACTATGAACCAGCGGATCAGGAGTTCATCCAGCAAGCCATCAGCGAGCAGTCTGAAGAACTGGTCGACTTCGAGGCATTTGTGGAGAACGAGGCGCGGATGAACGCCCTCACCAGCCGCTACGACCTCTGTGAGGAGGAAGCCACTCGCATTCTCGATGATGGATTCACCGAGGATGAGATCGTCGAGGCGATCATCGCAAATGCACGGCGGAGCGGCACGAAGGAGACGTCCACGCTGGCTGACGGTGGAAACGATGCTGGCCAGTCCGATGAGGAGATGAGCGACAATGCGTAATCGACTCTTGGGCGGCACCCCGCAGTACAACGCCACACAGCTACCGATCGAAGAACCACTTGTCCAGCAGCCGAAGGATGCGCCGGGGATTTTGCTCCGAATTCGCCCGTTCAAAGAGAACCAGGGCGTCGTCGACGGTGCTGGCCTTCTCCAGTCCGTCCACGATGTGACGACGAACTTCCGCGGGAAGAACACGAGCGACCACCATTCCTTCGAGGTCTGGTTCGACGAGGGGAAGATCACGTTCTACATGCACGCCGCGACCGAGGCGGCCGCCGACAAGTTCCGCCGCCGCGTCGGCAACAACTACGCCAACAGCGAGGTGTTTCCCGTCGACGGAGGAGCTGCCTTCCCCGTCATCGTGCCCGACGAGTACGTCGCTGGTGCGTGGCTCGAAATGGAGAAACTTCCGTACTACCCGATTCGCCACCACAACAGCGACGAATGGGCGACGGACCCGTACGGTGAGATTACGAGCGAAATGCTCACATTCGACGACAGCACGGTCGTCACGCAGGTCGTCTTCCGACCGGCAAAGCAATCCTGGACTGACGGCGACCGGTTCAAGCACAACAGCGTCGACGACCTTGCCCACGCTCTCCGCCAGGGAACCTCTGTGGGATGGTTGAATCCCCGCACGCGGCCAGCGAGCGAGAAGGACAAGCAGGCCGCCAAAACCATCGAGCAGCAGCGCGGCCAGCAGGCGTTCCACGTCAACATCCGCATCCTCGCAGCGTCCACGGACAAAGACGAAGCCGAGGCCCGTGCCCGCGGCGTCGCCGGGATGTTCAGGAAGTTCTACAACGCCATCACCGAGCAGGGCCTCGACGATATGCCAGTATGGCATCGCAAGGACGGCAAGCGTGCGAAGCAGCTCCGCCAGCACGTCGCCAAGATGGCTGACCGCGATTGGACCGACCGGCGCATGATTATGACCGTCGACGAACTCGCCGGCGTCGCCCACATCCCGAACAACGAGATCGAGACGCCGAACATCGACTGGCGCTACACCCAGCGCGGCGACCGCGTCCCCGCCGATACGGACCAGTACGAACAAGCTCCGACCAGAGGGCGGTATGACGAGCGATCGGCCGGACAAGGAGGGCATAATGGTGTTTGATCGCTTCTTCGGTCGCGACGACGCCGACCAGGACGCTGCGTCGGATGCAGACGCGTCCGCACCCGACCCCTCACTCGACGCGGATTCCCCGCACGAGACCAGGGTTAACGGGAACGGTGCGACCAGTGGGGATGCACCGTTCGAGACTCGTTCGGGTCCACAGTCACTGCTTGGCGAAACGTACGATATCACCGAACAGGACACGGACTACGTCGGGACCAAGCCTGTCGTCACCGAGACGCTGGACGAGGGCACCGTCGCCGGCTCACACGTCCGCGAGATGCTCGAATCGGGCGTCGATACCGCACCATCTCCGCTGTGGATTGGGTACGATGAGGACGCCCAACGAGGGTTCCGCGAAGCTCCGCTCCGATTTGAATCGCTCTTCCGCCACATCTGGATTACGGGCACCACCGGCTACGGGAAGACCACAGAGTTGCTAAACATGATGGTCCAGTGGGCGTATTCAGGGTATGGATTCGTATACTTCGACCCGAAAGGCCGCGACTCTCGCGAACTCCTGCGGATGCTTCCCGAAGACCGGCTCGACGACGTCATCTGGATCGAACCCGGGTCATCCGAGCACGACAAGACGATCGGCCTGAACTTCCTCGAAGTCCCCGACTGCGAGACTGAAGAAGAGCACGAAAACGAGATCGAGAATCGCATCGAGAACCTTAAGGCGATCTTCGATACGGACGAGTACTGGGGGATCAACATGGAGTCGATCACCGAGTCGATGGGCCGAGCGATGATGCAGTCCGACCAGCCGTTCTCGGTGATCGATATGTACTTCACGCTGTTGCACGCCGAGCGCCGCGAAGAGTTCGCCTACGACGTCGAGGACCCCTACGTTCGGGAATTTTGTTTCGAAATCGCGCGGATGGACGACGAGACGATCCGCCCGCTGCTCAAACGCATCAAGTCGTGGGTCGAAAACTCAGTCATCCGGCGCATTATCTCCCACCGCGAGAGCACCATCGACTTCCGCGACATCATCGACAACGACCGAATCGTCATCGTCCGCACGCCCGTCGAGAACACAGACATCAAGAAGATGGTCACACTCGGTGTGATGCGGAATCTCTGGAGCGCCATCCAACAACGCTCCTACGAGCACGATACCGATCCAGAGCCGTACTTCGTGCTCTGTGACGAGTTCGACGACATCGCGAGCGACAACCTCGACATCGAGTCGATGCTCGCCCGCGCCCGGTCGATGCGCCTCTCCGTGACTCTCTCCTCTCAGTACCCCTCACAGTTCGGTGAGGACACGCGCAAGGCGATGCAGAACAACTGTGACAACCTCATCGCCTTCTCGGTGAACGACGTTGACGACGCCCAGCTCCTGATGAAGCGATTCCGCGACTACACCGCCGAAGACCTCATCTCGACGGACCAGTATCAAGCCTGGACGAAACTCCCGTTAGAGAGTGGTCGATACTCCGAACCAGTCCTCCTCCGGACGTTCCCGCCGTATCCACCGCTGCGGTCATCAAATACGGTCGACGACATCATCGAGACGAGTTTGGACCGATATGGAACCGATCCGTTGACCGACGCGGAGATTATGCAGAATCTCATCTACAGCGACGCCAACGAAGCAGGGGACCCGACTCAGATCTTGGACGAGACGATGGCCGAAGCGATTCGCGCCGTCCAGATCCGAGCGGACGTCCGCGAAGCAAACGGCTGGGTGGCTGTACCTGCCGTCGACGAGGAACTCTCGACGCGCCTCGAGAACAACCACCCCGACATTAACTACGCAGACGACGACCTGCCCGAGGTACGTGACGCGTCGCGATTGATCGACGTCGAGTTGCAGGACGGCGATGTCGTGACGCGACTGTCCGAGGCGGGCGAAGCGGAAGTGCAACCTGATACAGGCGATGTCGAGTCGGCGGGCGGGTCTGACCACGATGCAGTGCTCGTGGATACCGAGCGGGCGCTCACCGAGCGCGGATTCAGCGTCGATATCCTCGAGCAAGACGGCAGCGAGCAACCCGATGCCATTGCGACGCACCCAGACCACGACGTCGTGTTTAACATCGAGGCCGAGACGACGACGCCGGATCGGCCAGCGAAGGTCTTGCAGAACCTCAAACGAGCGTACGAAGCGGATCGCGTTCCAATCTTCGTCGTCCGGCCCGGTGACCCCGAGACGGAGTGGGCATCACGCGTTGAGAACATTCTCTCGATGCCGTTGCGAGAGCGAGCGGACGGCACCGACCAGTTCTACAACTGCGACGAGGTCGTGACCTTCGGCGGTGGTGCAACAGCCCACGGTGGCGTCACCGCCGTTCGACCCTGCACGTCCGACACGAATCGGACAGTCTGGAGACGCAAGAGCGGTGAGCGCGTGCTGTCGGATGGTGAGACGGAGTTCGCCCGCGTTCCAGATGCTGGACCGCTCTCGAAAGATGACGTGCCAGCCTACTACAGTCACGACCGCGAATCCGGCCAGTACACCGTCCACCAACCTGGTGAGACGCAGACGTACGACTCGAAGGACGAGTTCGAGGCGGCGTGGACGCCCATTAAACAGCCGTTCCTCCCCGACGTCGACTTACCAGACGCCAAGTATTCGCGCGACAACTACCTCGTGCTCATACTCCCACCAGATGGCGGTCTCACACTCTTCCAGCAGGGCGCCACTCACGAACTGCCAGAATCCCCGGATGACGAAGAGCTATGGCCCGACGAGCAGGGCCAGACTGCAGGCTCAGGGAAGGCTGCGGAGCCGGCCTCGTCGTCTGGATCACGTTCATCAGCAGCGGAGGCAGTGGAAATCGAGCCAGATAGTGACGGCATCGAGGCGTTCGCAGCGATGTACATCAGAGAAACTGATGGAGCGCAGGTCCCGAAGGCAACACTGTTTGAGGCGTACTCGAGGTGGACTGAACAGCACGACATCGATGGGACAAACGCGAGCTGGTTCGGTCGGAAGCTTGCGAACGTCGTCGAGTATGAGGATGATCGTGTCAGAGACGGCGACGATCTGGTGACGGTCTACACCGGTATCGACCTAACCACAGACGGATCACAGCTCCTTGAATGACCGCACCTGTCAGAACTATGATTGAAATTCAGGGGAGTAGATCACTGGATGCCTCGGAGCCCGCACCACTATCCCAAACATCACACATTAGCCATTCAAATCACCAATATCGGGTTTGTTATCGTGTTTGTTCAGGGCAGAGCAAACGTTCAGGTCACGAATCTGAGGGATGTTCAGGGCAAAACCGCAGTACGGGGGCAATGTTCAGGGCAAATCGAAGGTCAAAACCAACTAGTATAGAACGGGTTGCCCCCGTTGGACAAGGTAGCGACCAGCCTACCGGCTGGTGGAGTGTTTATCAACATCGTGATAGTGGATGTGCGATGTCAAGAGGGACGCTCACCGCGAGGGGGATCGATGGTGCCTGAGTCGTCGATTGCTGTCTCGGTACTCCCCGAGGCGTTACGTGAGCGCGAGCAGTGGGTATGCTGGCGCGAAGAAGAGCGAGAAGGGAAACCGACGAAGATTCCGGTGACGCCGGGGGCTGGTGGGTTCGCGTCGTCGACGGAATCCGATACTTGGAGGGATTTCGAGACGGCACTCGAGTACACCGAGGCAGAGCACGCGGACGGCATCGGATTCGTGTTCACCGACGACGACCCTATCGTCGGTGTCGACCTGGACGACTGTCGCGATCCCGAGACCGGCGACGTCGACGATGCCGCGCGGGATTTCATCGAGCGACTCGACTCCTATACGGAGGTGTCGCCGTCTGGCACCGGCTTCCACGTGCTCATCAAGGGTGAACTCCCGGAGGGTCGGAATCGGCGGGGAAGCATCAAACTGTACGATACGGCGCGATTTTTCACCGTCACTGGCGACCACGTCGAGGGGACACCTAGTCGGGTAGCGCTCCGGCAGGACGCGCTCGTGGCGATTCACCGCGAGTACATCCAGGACACCGGTACCGAGGCAAAATCCGGGTCCGGGCACCGTGGCGCGACTGACGAAGAGTCAGCAACGAGCGGTGCAGGTGACGTCGACGTTGATCTGGCGGATGAGGAACTTCTAGAGAAAGCCCGGAATGCATCGAACGGTGAGAAATTCAAGCGGCTTTGGAACGGGAACACGGTCGGCTACGACAGCCAGTCGGAAGCCGACATGGCGCTGTGTTGTCTGCTGGCGTTCTGGACCGGTGGTGACCGGAGGCAGATGGATCAACTGTTCCGCCAGTCGGAACTCCACCGCGAGAAATGGGACGAGGTTCACTACACTGACGGGTCGACGTACGGCGAGAAGACCATCGAGCGAGCGATTACGACCACTTCAGAGTTCTACGAGCCGGACGCCGGCGACGACATCGCGGACGCCCACGACCCCGCTACCGACTCGTCTCCAGGTGGCGACGCCGGTGACTCGGAGCGCAGCCGTGCGTATCTGGCCGAGAAGAATCGGCTGTTGACCGAGCGCGTCGACGAACTCGAGGCGACACTAGCGGAGAAAACCGAGCGGATCGACACCCTCGAAGCAGAAGTCGAGCGTCTCACCGAGGAGCTGGCAACCCGTGACCGAGAGCCAGGGGATCCCCAAGAATCGACCACTGTCGATGCTGGTGAGGGCGATAACGAGTCCGAGACAGCGTCCGTGTGGGGCCGGACGAAACGGTTGTTCGGAAGTGACTCTAAGTAACGTCGAGACCGCGACGTAGCGTTTCTAATCCCCGAGAGGGGTGACGGGGTTTCGAACTGCCCCGAAACAACGCATGCATTCTGAGCGACAGCACCAGCGAGACCGTAGTATTAACCGAGAACCAGCTAAGCCGAACGCATCTACATCACCCTGGTCCGACCTCCATCTTTCAATCCCGAACGACCGGAGTAATTCGTCGATCGTCACCTTCGTCGAGTGTGTTCTCGTCGAGCTTACTCACGAACACGTCGGCGCCGAGTACCGCTCCTCGAACGTCTGAGACGAGAAAAAGACACAGTACATCGCCGCTGATACGGCCGGCGAGACGTTCACGAAGCGCCATTTCGACGAACGACTCGGATGGCACGAGCAGACGATTCCTCGTGAGGAGGTTCGTGACAACCTGGTCAACCGACTCACACGGGCCGTGTCACTTGCGACGAACCGACGTCATGCTGCTCCTGTCGATGAGCCCGATACCGTCCGTGTGAAGACCCTGCGTCAGCTGCAAAAGGACTCACAAACTGGCAGTCGTTAACCAACAGACGCCCGTGTTTCGGCCGTAGTGTTGGTTAATGAAACCGCAATGGGGATCATCTTCTGTTGCCTCCCACCCAGACCGTGCTTCCAGCAGTACGTTTGTCGGCGCCGTGAGGCGCGAGGCGCGCTCGAATCGCGTGCCCGAACTAATTGTTCATGACTGGTCCAGACATACGTGACGACACAACAGACGATCACGAGCGATTCGAAACCAAACTCGTCGCACAAGACCGAGATGCAGCCCGAGTCTCGACGGCGGACGTCGACGAGACGACGGCACAACGACTCGTCAGTGAGCTCGTCGACAGTAATGTCGTCACTCCCGTCCCCAACGAACGGGTTCTCGTCCACGAACCGAGCGACGAGGCGTTCAACTCGATCCACCAACTCGCTGTCTTTCATCGAGGCTGGACCGCCGCTCGTGACGCCGACGAAGGAGGAGAGTGATGCAACAGACGCTCTCCGGCTGTGCGTTCTGCGACGCGGTTCCCGGTACGGACATGGGGGAGGCCTACACCTGGGGAAAAGACGAACGAGTCACGCACCCGATCTGCGTCGACTGCGCGATCCAGTCGAGTCCCGATCCCGATGACCGTGACCACCACGCTTGCGACGGGTGCGGACTCGTCGTCGACGCACTTGCAGCGCTCACGCGGTTCCGTGTCAAACTCGGCCACCTGGAAGGCCCACTGCAGCTGTGTGCACGATGTAGTCCCGGTGGACCGGCGACGTATTGGACGCGTGACCTGGCCCAACACATCGTCGAGTAGCGGTTCGATCAACGGCAATCAACTTCAGGACGTTCCAGCTGCTGCCAGCTAGTGGCGGCGGTAGTCTGAAGTACATGGACTTCGAACTAACGAGTATGACCTCTGATCACGACCGTGTTCGTCCGGATGGCGGGATCGACGCGCTGGATCCGCCACCGACGGATGTGATGGACGAAGAGACGCTCAAGCCAGAGACGTTGGCCCAGAACGCCCCCCGGCTCGAGACGGTTGTCCAGTTGCTCAACCACCCGGCACTGGCCCGCGTCTACGTCTACGTATGTTACTGGGGGCCTGTCGCCCCGCCGGAGATCATGGAGGCGCTCGATCTCTCGAAATCGACGACCTACGAGTACGTCGATCGGTTGGTTGACCTCGACCTCGTTGAGCGCGATGACTCGACGCGCCCCCAGCAGCTGACTGCTGACCCGATCCTCATCGTCGAGCAGTACGTCCCGATCGTCATCACGCCGACCGTTCTCCACGCCCTCGCGCTCCAGGAAGTCGACGAAGACGTCGCGTACTTCATGGACCGCTACGGCATCGGGAAGCTCATCGCCGCATTACGGGGTGCTGGACTCCACTTCGCGGGCAAGACAACCCAGCGGATGGTCGCCACCGACATCGACGTTCGCGAGACAGAAGCGATGATGCTCATCTACGCGCTCAAACCGGCACTGGCCGTTGGCCGAGACCACGATCCGTTCTTTGAGTATCTGTTCCCGGACGTTCACGATGAGATGGATCTTCCCGACCTTGACGAGATATCTGGTGCCCCGGCCCACTCGTCGTACCCCGATCGGTGAGTCCGTCGGATGGGTACTGACGCACCATTTGCTGCCGACCAGGACGTCCTCGTCGACGCGAATATCTTCTACGCGATTGGCCATCCCTCGAATCCGCAGTATCGGCGCTTCCGGAGTGCGGTTCAGAACGCTGGCGTCGTCTGCAAACTCCCCCGGCGCGTGATCGTTGAACTCGGTGGATCAGAAACGGACCGCGTCCGAACGGCGCTCGACGAAGGCTGGGCAACAATCATCGACGCCCCGTCACCGACGGATGGGGACGCCGTCGCCGCGAGTGATATCGCCAGACGAACCATTGCGAACGAAACCGATCAGGCCGAACACGAGGTCGAGAAAACCGATGCGATTCTCGCCGGGCTAGCCATCCAGTACGTTAGAGACCGCTCAACGGCGGGTGTTGTCGTACTCACAGACGATAAGCCCGCCAAGAAGGGCATCGAGAACGCAGTCCAGGCGCAAGGGTACACGGACGCAATCACCGTCTACGGATTGGCGGACATCATCGGCGGCGATCCCGGCGACTCGATGCGACTGATCTAGGTCAGAAGGCGACTGGTATTCGAAAAGCCCTCGGCCGCTCGGCATCCCGCGACCGCCGCTGCGCTCCTCGTGTCTGTGGTGCTAGCGGGGTCGGGGGACGTCCGAGAGGGCCTCGCCCTTTCTGAGTCCGCCATGATGTCGGCTGGGTCACCGAGCGACGAGCCCGGTTGAACGATGTTTCTCCATAGGCCCGCCCCGCTCGCCGCTGCCGCCCTCCGCGTCGCTCGCGACCGACCATTCCGGGCGTGCGGGCGCTCTCCGCACCGCCCGCGTCCGTTCCGGGCTAAAGTGAATGTGCCCTCGGCGCCAGCATTAAGCGCGTTTTCGGTTGCGCCCCTCGCGGGCTTTCGCGTTCCAGCGCTTTGTGCCGCCTGCGCTGGCGCGCGCCACACCGCGGCGCGCGTTCGCGGCGACAGTCGCCCTGGACACGGACCCACCGTCCGGGCCGGACGCGAGAAACGGCTTAAAGCTGGCCGCTCGCTTCGGGCGGGTCGGCGCGCGGTGCTGGATGGGTAGTCTCCCTGAGGCGCGCTCTCGCTCGCGCCCGGTAGGGCGCTCGCGAAGGCGCGAGCGAGAGCGCGCAGATGGGTCTGTCGGTCGGTGTCGTCGGAAAACCGCGATGTAGAGGCATCGCGGTGTCGGGCGCTGAGCACCTTCAACGGTACAAGTGAGTACCAATGTCTAGTAACAACTCGAGTCAGAAGGTCGTTACGGTCGATGAACAGGCATTCGAAAAAGCGGGCGATCAGGCGGTCGATGAGGACGGCTTCCCGGTCGTCGACGAGACGCCGGAGTTCGAGGCGGAGGTCGAGCAGGAGACGCAGGCGAAGGTGGATGCGAACCACCCGGACGGGATCGCAGACACCAGCGAGGACCGGATTCACGGTGTCACCCTCGAACAGGAGGAGCGCATTCGGGCGCGGGAAGCCGAACTGGAGCGCATCAGTGCCCAGGCCGAGCTGGGAACGCAGGACGGTCGGGAGCAGCGCACGCGTGAGGTCGTCAGCGAGCAGTGTGGCCGTGACGAGCCGGCGTCGGCGGAGCGCACGGATCCCCGGGGAAAGCTGACACAAGACGAACTCGCGGAGGTCAACGAGCAGGCGATGCGGATCAGCGACGAAGTGCAGGGCGGCTGGTCGAGAGCGGTCGTCGCGAAGCAGCTGGCCGAGAAGGTGCAGCGCGGTCGGGACGTCACGAAGGCGGTGCTGGAGACCCTCGAGGAGTTGAAGGCGGCGCCGGGGGCGATCGTGCCCATCGCGGACGTGCCGGACGTCCCGGTCGGTGAGGTGACGGTCGAAGGCACAGTAAGCGAACTCTGGGATCCCAGTTCCCCAGCCATCGCCCAAGTCGGACTCATCGAAGACGAAAGTGGGCGCACGAAGTTCACGATTTGGGAGCGCTCGAATCAGCCCGTGGTGCGTGAAGGGCAGACGGTCAGGTTCCGGGCAGCGGCCAAGAACTGGTACGAAGGCCGGTGCTCAATCGCGCTGACCGGGTGGTCGCGGGTCGAATTCCCGGAGCGCGGCCGGTGGTGGGAAGAGTAGCGAGCGAACTGGTCTCTTTCTTTTTCGGTGCCAGACCAGACCCAAGCCCCACCGCCCCACCCTCCGCTCCGTGCTCGCTCCCTGCGGTCGCTGCGCGCGCAGCCACGACCGTTGTGGAGAGTGAGGTGGTGAGTTGATCTCTTCTCGTCCAATTGGTAGCAGGGAGAGTTTATCCGCGCCGCCGATGGGCGCAGCGCGATGACAAATAGTTCACCCGAGACCCATGATTTCGATGCGTGGTTTACTGGCTTCTTCGACGGTGAAGGCTGTATCCGCATCGCAATTGCCGATCGGGAGCGGTACAGCACCGGCTTTGAACTTGCACCAATGCTCCGAATCACCCACGAACAGCTGACTGGAACTCTCGACGCAGAAGGATGGATTGGCGTGAAAGTAGGCCAGAATAGTGAGTATCGAGTCGACCATCGACTTCAGCCGCAGATCGAGGTCACCGAAACGTATCGTGACCACCTGATGGAGGCGCTCTGTGCGTACTGTGATGCTCACGATGTGAACTGTCATGTGTCGAGTCTCGAAGCCAATGAGAACCGGAGCGATCAGTACATTTGGGGCGTGCAGGGTATCAGCAATACACGAACGCTCCTGACCCCGCTCCGCGATCAGTTCATCGTCAAGCGTGAACAGGTCGATCTTCTCCTTGACGAGATTCTGCCCCGGATGGACCAGGGCGTCCATCACGAGAAAGAAGGCTTTCTTAAGGTGATGTACTACGTCGACCGGTTCAACTCGTACAAAGGTGGTAGTCGAGGGAAATACACACTCGAGTATTTTGAGGAACTCTGGGGGATGGAATACACTCCAGAGTAGCTGTATCGCGCGGTGGCCCCACGAGAGGGTCAGATGGGGACACCTCCTTTTTAGTGAGCGCCGGACCAGCCCAAGCCCCACCGCCCCACCCTCCGCTCCCGACCTCCCTCCGGTCGGCCGGCAGCCACAACCTGAGTCACAGCTTTCAGGAGTGGTGTGCCGAAGAGCAAGGCCGCTGTCCCGATGTGGTCTGTTTATTTGCCCCCTGAAAGGGCGGAGGGCACATTAGAAATGTCCCCGAGCACCAATGTCCGAAGAACGTACTCTCACGGCCCGTGAACGGCTTCGCATTCACATTCGCGAAGCGCGCCGGACGACCGACTCGCCAATCGTCGAGGCACAGTTAGCGGCTGCTCTGGACGCCTGGAACGACCTGCCGCCTACATCCCTTTGGGAGTGTCCCATCTGCGGAAGGATCGGGCTCCCGGAACGGATTCAGCAACATGATTGTGATTGAGCAATATTATCTAGTAGATATTTTACTCGAATTGTGGCTTCCTCCACGATAGAATATCTCTTCACTCTCTTTTCGGTGCTTGCGATAGGTGCTGATTCCCCATTCTACAGCATCCTCTGAGCTGGTCGTAATTGTCCCAAGCAATCGCATAGAATCATCATATACTCCCAGACACAGGGTTTTGTCCTCGAGGATTACCATCCCAAACGGCAATTCATAATTAGTTCGTTGAAGCGTACAGGAACTACTCTTCATGCACGCTTTCATCTCATCAGGGAATGTGGTCCAAAGTTCATTTTGCACGTCCTCGGTCATAAGAATCTCTACAGTTATTCCTCCATCTTGGAGTTGCGAGACGAGTTCGGTAGTGATAGAGGGGTATACAACAGACGCAACGATTTTGACTACCTGTGCTTCTCTAAGGAGTTCAGCAACATGGTCGATAGGTCGTTGTGGAAGCGTCCCGCTTGCTTCCCGGACTTCAGCATCCTTCAGAAGAGCAAACGGAGCCTCAGGCGGAAGATACTGACCAATTGGTTCAGCATGGGCCAAGCGTTCAGCCAATTGGTATATCTGGAGGGCAAATCTACCAAACTGCGTTAGCTGATAATCACCGACATGCTCTTTGACATAACCATCATCTTTGAGAAGACGAATATCTCGATCAACCGAAGACCGAGATTTATCGGCTTTATTTGCAATTTCACGGCTGTCAGAGTGTCCTTCTTCTAGACTCTTCAGGACATCTCCTCTGTGTGCAAGGTGATTTAACAGCTCCATTACTCGGGGACCGGACATTACCGGAAGTTTATATTGAAACTGGATAAATCTCTCCCCTCTTCGAATCGAATTTTGTATTATCCAATAGAGTGGTTGGCTATAATTACCGGATGAGTATTAGCAATATTGTAGCGCTTATGAACAAATTCGCCTCCACTCATCGTTTTGGTTTGGCTAAATAGATAGCGAAATAATATCCCCCTACTTTCTATTTGGTGGGTGTTAACCCATGACAGAAGACCAATCTCGGCTCGGATCAGTCCGAGCAAACAGGGGAATAGACCGGCGAAAGTTCATGAAATCACTCGGAGCCCATCGGCATCTCTGGAGCAGGGCTCAACACGGCCATCGGGAAAGCTCGAGCCGCTCCTAGCAGGGATAGTGTTCGAATCGTCACTCATCGGTCGAAGGGAGAACCTGTTCGGACTAAACAGGTTCCAAAAGAATGGTTTGAACAGAAAGAGCGAGCACGTCGAGGACAGCAGTTACTCTTCAACCGCCTAGAAGAGTCATCCGGAATCCTGGGAGTAGGTTACGGTCCGAGCAACGCAGCTGTCGACAATTATCGATTTTTCGAAGTCAGAGTTCATGTCGACCGTTCTGAGGGAACTAATGCGGACATTCCAGAAGAGGTCGATGGAGTGCCAGTTGCCATTACACGCCGGGAAGAATACCAAGACACCTACTACAACGGAAACTACGATCCGGTTCCAGGAGGCGTTGAACAGAATAGTTCGACGGGTACTGCCACCTCGACTGCGAGAGTGGACTACGGTGGCAATCTCTATCTAATGGGTGCGCGTCACCTGTGGGTTGATGATCCGAATGTACAGGATAGCTGCTCTACCCAAGATCCAACAGGTGAAAACGCCTATCAAAGTGACGACTACTACGGACACGTAAAACACCACTTCCAGGACTACGACGCCGCTCTCACAAATATTGAGGCTGATGATCAGGAAGGACAACCGCAGCGCGATGGTTTTACTGACACGATTGTCGACGAAAACGGCTATATCGAGGGATATGTGGATAGTAACGGTATTGACGATATGATGGCGAATAATCTCGAAGTCCGTAAGCGCGGCATCACTACCGGTCCAACCACGGGCGTAATCGAAGAATACTTGGACAATTACTGCAGCACGAGCGTCACGAGACGCAGTCTTCTGCATGTATCCAACGAGCAACAATCCGGAGATTCTGGTGGGCCAGTGTACGACCGTGACTACTTTGAAGGAAATTACTACCTCTTCATGGTTTCTCTCGCCACCCAAGCAACGGGAGCCTCAGAGGCTGTCGGTTCAACAGCCCATTCAATGGCAAACAACCTTGGGATTCAGTGGAGGACTCGGTAGTTAATCCGGAAGGGTGGTTAAGTACCACCCTCCAAGAGTGAGTAATATGACAAAGATCCCGCCAAGCAGGAATGCGATCTCGGGGAGTGCGAGAAACTGAACAAGGCTTTTCATAACCAAGACAGGATTTGAGGGATCCGTATCCGTATCAACGATTGTTTCTGGCCTAAGGTTACGAAGTACCCAACCAAAGAGGAAACTCGCAATACCAAGGATGCCAGTGATTCCAAGTGATTGTTTGAGAATCTTGCGCAGAGAACGTTCCTCGTTCGAGGCACCGGCAAATAATATAATCGAACTACTAGTAGGTGCGTACACATTCATTTCACGCCCTCTATCTGAATACCAGATATCAATAATTTCTATGAGTCCAGCCTCCTCAAGCTTATCAAGGTGATACTTTGCGTTTTGGACCGACATATCGAGTGATTTTGCGATATCGCTCGCGGTCTGCGGTTCCTCATAGAGCAAATCAAACATTGAACGAGCCGATTCAGAAGATAACGATTTGAATATCTTTTCGGCAGAATCGTCATTAATTTCGACTAGTTTCGGATTTTGGTCGTCTCCCCCTGTCGAAGGCCGATAAGGAAATACACCTGGCATATTGTGCTCAAACACTCCTTGTTTGAGATCCACGATATGAACTAAAATCAGTGTTGGCCAAGCTAAAGCGGTTGTTTGAACCTGGGCGAGTCATAAGTATGTGACGCTCGTATCGGTACCTATGCGCCGCAGAACAGTCCTCGCTGCACTCGGGGCCACAACACTCGGTGGCTGTCTCAGCCAAGCGGAACAGTTAGCAAATCAGAAAACGAAGACCATGACCCAACAGACACCCCCAGAATGTGATAGTGACTTGGCGCTGCTTACTACCGATCTGGATCAAAAATATACAATCAAGAAAGGAACGAACGAAAAGTTCTCATTGGAAATAGAGCCTGCATCAGTTAATCTTGGTCAGGATATCTCGATCCATTTGAAAAATATATCCTCCGAGTCGCAGAGGACTGGATCTCGTGATCATTACGCAATTCAAAAGAATGATAATGGTGAGTGGAATCACATTTTTTCGACCAAAGGTAATGTGCTTCTAGATGCCCAAGCAGTCGATCACGACCCAAGTGATGGATTCACTTGGGAGTTCACTGTGTCTCCAATCGGGTTTTCAATCGGCCCATATTATGTCTGCAAAGAATTAAAACCCGGCAAGTACCGATTTGTCTACTTCGGGCTACCCAATGATGCAGCACTTGAAAGTGCCTTTGAGATCTCGTCTGATTAGTATCACTTGTCTGAACACACTTCACGAGCCGATTATTTTGGGATTTGCTTCGGTGACTCGAATGCCTTGAAACAATAAAGTGGCACATGTCCTGAGTAGCAAATTCTTACTGTAGACAGCGATCTGATTTGAGGGATCGCTCCTACTGCCGGTGTCAGCACCTCAACCCTGCGTTGAGTTTATTGTCCCCTCAATGGGTGAAGGGCTCGCTGTACTGGCGGGTTCCCTGAACACGGTGAGAACGATGGCAACTAGAGACATCTACGAGAGCGGATTCGACGAAGACGTCCGAACGGAATCGACTGCGAACCAGTGTCCCGAGTGCGACGGTCGAGTCACCACGAACGCGGTCGAAACAGTCTGCGAGGACTGTGGCCTGGTCATCGACGAACAGCGCATCGATCACGGGCCGGAGTGGCGTACGTACGACGACGAGGAGCGTGAGCGAACGGGTGCTCCACTCACTGCGGCCCGCCACGATCGCGGCCTGTCGACGGAGATCGGTCGCGGCACCGACGCGAAGGGGAACGAGATCTCTGGGCAGAAGCGACGGCGACTCGCGCGGATGCGCCGTGAGCAGACCCGCGGTCGCTGGCGGTCGAAAGCGGAACGGAATCTCGCACACGGCTTGGGCGAGGTGCGCCGGTTGGCGAGTGCGCTCGAGCTTTCCGATTCGGTCCGCGACCAGGCGTGTCAGCTCTTCCGGAGCGCCCAGAACGAGGATCTGCTTCGTGGCAGATCCATCGAAGCCATCGCCGCGGCCAGCGTCTACGGGGCCTGCCGGTGTAACGGTCAAGCAGTGATACTCGATGAGGTCGCTGATTCAGCACGCGTCGAACTGTCTCGAGTGAGAAACGCGTACAAAACGCTGAATACAGAATTAGGGCTTCCCACCCCACCCAGGAGGCCGCAGTCGTTCATTCCGCGCTTTGCGTCAGAATTGGACGTCGCTGACACGGTCCGACAGCGGGCGTTTGAACTTGCAAAGGACGCTGAAGAGACAATTATCTCGAACGGATGCCAACCGACAGGTGTCGCAGCGGCCTGCCTCTATAAGGCTGCTCGAGAGCAGGGACAATTTCTCACGCAAACAGATCTCGCAGAGGTGGCGGAGACAACGCCAGTAACGATACGCACACGATGGAACGAACTAGAGGAGGTCGACGATTCGACGTCAGCCCCCGCGTAGCGCGAAGGCTCTGAAACCTTGGTTAATCGTCGAAGGCTTTCACCAAATATTGACCGTTCTGGGTAAGTCGGTAGATCTTCTTCCCGTCGCGTTCCTCCGCTACTTCGATCATCCCTGCCTCCTGTAGCTCGCCGAGATGTGTGTAGATATACCCATGACTCAGGTTCAGTTCAGCGGCAAGCCCATAGCCGTGAAGTGGTTCAGAACGTAGCTGTCGGAGGATATCCAATTTGGTATCGCTGATGAGACCACCCATTACCACAGGGTATTCTGACCGGTCTGGGGAAACTCATAGAATAGATATCTCTGACCGGTCAGAAAAAGCAAACAAGTCAAAAGACCTATTGGACCAGGAGAATTGGAATCTATGTACCACCCCAAATTACGTTTCCGGTCCACCGAACAGGCCCCGGCGGGAGAATCGTACTCAACGGTGTAACTATCAATGGGACCAAACAACGAGACCAACCCCCCATCCTTCAACTACGGAGATAGTCCGAGTACAGGAGTGATTCGAGCAGTGGCATGGTTCAAAGGTGTTGAACCGACCGCACTCACGCCATTACAAGACGTAATCGATGTGGACGCATTGAACGCCCTGTTCGACAAGCCAGAGGAGACAGATCTCTCGGTGTCGTTCGAATACGATGAGTGTGTAGTGGAGGTTACTAACGATGGCACGATAACGATTCGAGGAGCATCGGACGCTGGGTCCAGAGAACTTGATCAAGAGACAAACGTGCTGTTTCTCGCGCCAAGCAGCAGTCACTCTGAGGAGGAGGGATGCGACGACTTGTTGTCCGCCGTCCCAACCAGTCGGGCAAATGTGCTCGGGGTAACGTACGAGTCCCAAGGCACGAACCGACTCAACGCATGGGAGTTCGAGGAAGAGACCCCCGCACGTATTTCACTCATCAATGTTGGAGACTTCACACGATCATCTGCATCACGGCCTTCCAAGAATGCGCTTCCACCTGAACGGATAGAGGTTAACACCGTTCTCGACCCATCGGATCTGACGACCCTCGGAATACGAATTAGTGAACAGCTTTCGGAGTGGGAAAGTACCGATGAGCAACCCGTCGTCTGCTTCCATTCACTCACAGATCTTCTCGAAGCCACAGAACTCAATCGGGCGTTCAGATTTCTCCATCTCCTTACCAGGCGTCTCTCGTCGGCAGGAGCGATAGCGCACTTCCATCTAGATCCCGAGGCGTATGACGAGAAGACGGTTGAGACCCTCCGACCGTTATTCGATGCCGTTCTCGAAATTGACGAGGACGGAACGTGGTCGATGTGCGTGCAATAGAGGACTACCACCGACTGTCTCCAATTGCCGTGCGAGGGGCTAGTTACCTTCAGCGGAGGCGTCATCCCTGAATACAACACCGTTCAAGGAGGATTGCCACCCCCTCAGGTTGAAGTACCATTACGGACGAATCCATGAGCCAATTGATGAACGACTACTACACGGACTTCGAAGAACTCCGACCGATCGGCGAAGCATCGCATATTCCGGATGAGAAACTTAGCGAATGCGGTGACAGTGCAACCCATCGGCAGCGCGTTGCCACAACCGAGAAAGGGTATCCGAGCGACGCGACTGAATCAAACACGGAGTGCCGGTCCTGTGGGGCGTCAGTCCCAGACGGCCAGACGAAATGCCGGTTCTGTCTTACCAACCATCTCGGAAGTGGCGCCACTAGCACGAACGAGGCAGCGTCGACGACGTTCCTCGGCATCGTCCACCTGGTCGTCGAGTCGACCACGTTCTACGGCGCCGTCGCGAAGGGCGGCGCCGCGGCGAACCTCCTCTCTGCCAACGACGCGGAGCCGGCCGTCGACGACTACACGCTCATCTACGATCTCGACGAGGCGCCGGCGCGCCAGTTGGCCGAACAATGGCCCTCACTTCCCGACGCGGTACAGGTGGCGTCAGCGGAGGGAGAGCGGCTTCTCAGCGTCGCCCGTGACCGGACTGGGTGGCACGGTCAGGGAGCGTCGGAGCGTCAGGAGCAGGCCCCGACGCGGCTCTACGACCAGCGTGGGGACGGCATCCGCGGTGCGTTGCGTCTCGACGCGGTCCTCGACGGCGCCGACGACGCGGTATGGCTGGTTCCAGCTATAGCGCTGACCGAATCCGCTGACGAAGGTGCGGCTGATCGCCAGGTGTCGTCGGTACCGTCGACTCAGGAACTCGACTGTCAAAACTGTGAACGGGCAACCGACCACCGGTTCAAGACCCACGAGTCGGTCCCGGATGAGGCGTGGACGGGACAACCGATCTGGGAGTGCCGGGTGTGTGGTTCGGCTCGCTACGGACCCAGTCTCGAGTAGGGTCAGTGCTGGGCGTCGATTAACCAACAGACTGCGAGTACAGTCGAGTTTCGTTGGTTAAGGCCGTGATCTCCTGCAAGCCCGACGCCAGTCTCGATGGGGCGTCTTTCCGCGCCGGCGAGCGGTGAGGCGCTTCCGATGGAGCAAGAGTTCAAACAGGGCTACCGGATGCATCGTGTACTCAGCAATCTCAACCGACTCGACGTTGACCGATTGGACGACGCGGATCGAGAGCGAGTCGAGACCGCGAGAGGCCTCCTGGAAGAGGTGAGCCTTCTCACGCGGCCGAGCGACGGAGCCGGGGCGGACGCCCACGCAGATTCCTAACTGGAGTCCCCGGCCACGCCTCGGGAGGCACCTCTCGCGTCGGTTTATCGCCCCCGACAGGGGTGCGGGGGCGACCCCGTGAGGTCCAGACATGGCGACACTGCAAGCTGCGACGACGTCGACCGGCGCGATTGTATCGGATCCGCAGGCAGTCCGCGAGCTCTGTGAGAGCTACTGCTTCGGGACGCTCGGCTGGGAGGTGACCGAAGACGGAGAGCTCACCATCTGGGGATACGACGACTTCGAGGTGTACGAGGCGCGGGGGAACGGCCTGCCGGACTACGAGGGCGGGATCGTGACCCACGAATTCCTGCGAGAACTCGCCGACCACCTCGAAACCGGCGAAGAGTTCGATATCCAGACGGCGGGGTTCACCAAGTGCCGCTTCCCAGTCCTGGCCAAGCGGTACGTCGTTCGAGATGGCGAAGTCCTCCACGCGGACCTCAGTTTCCTCGACCCGATCGACGAGTAGCGTTGTTCGTCCCCCGGGAGGGGTGCGGGGCGATCCAGTCGCGGTCGCCCTGTGAGGTGATTGCTCGATGGGACATCGCGCACTTGTTGCGTACGAACGCACAGACGGACTGTACACGCTCCACTACAGCCATTGGGGCGCAGCGAACCTGAAGCTCAAGCACCGAATCTCGGCTGAGTCGCCGTTCGGTGGCGACGACACCGACTCCAAGTGGGCGAAACAGCTGCTGGCGGAGCTTGGCGATGGCCTCGAGGCAGAAGCCGTCGACGGCTACCTCGCTGACGAGGATCGACCGTCGACGGTCGTCGAGCCGAAGCCCCGTGCCACCGGGCTCACCCTCGACGAAATCGTCGCTGACCACCTCGACTACCTCCACCACGAGGCGTTCTTCGTGGTGTCGACGACGTTCGAGGTGACCGCCTATCGGACGCTGTGGTTCGCGCTACAGTACGACTCGGAGACGGTCGAACAGGGGGAGACGGTCGGGAACGGCGCGCTCGCGACGGTGCGCTGGTACGACGGCGAGCCGGTCGGCGACGGCCACCTACAGGGACAGTTCGCGGCCCTCAAAGACGTCGTTGGCGATATGCTCGACAAGGGCGTCTTCACGCCGTCAACGGCGAGACAGTACCTGAAACGGAAGCTAGCCGAGCGAGTCGGAGACCGACAGGAGCTGCTCATTCCGACCGGAGAGTCACCCTTCGAGAAGGCGAGCCTGAACCACTCCTAGTTCGATCTGCTTCGTGGCAGCTGCTGTTTTTCAGGGGCCGAAATGGGTGAGCCCCGCCATAGGCTCGTGATTCGATGATCTCAGACGACGACCCGTTTCACGACTGCGAATTGGATCCCGAGGCGATCCTCGGGACACACACCTTCGAAGACGTCCTGTTCACCGACGAGACGGAAACCCCGGTGAACGTGCTCACCGGCGAAACACCGGCACATTCGCAAGCAACCGTCGAAGAAGCGAAAGAGTTCGCTGCGAGTATCGACACGGAGACGCCCCAGATCGCGCTCCCCGCATCCGTCGAATCGCAGGTCGAAACACAGAGCAAGCCCTACACGGCGGCCGCATTCTTCCACTTCAAGGCGACAGGCTCGCTCGAACGCCACCGTGCTTACCACGCCGCCTACGAGTCGGACGCGTTCGCGGTCGACTTCGAGGCAGACTACGCGTCGGGCGACCTGACCATCACTGTCGAACGAGCGGACGAATCCTAAGAATCCGCCGTCACGAGGAGCGTTTTTCGAGCGCCGGCGATGGGTGCCGGCGCAGCTGGAGCGAGCAACGATTCCCGGTGCGTCGGCGTTTCGAGGTGTTCGAGATGCATATGGTGATTTACGCACTGGTAGAGGCATCGACGCACGACGACGCGCTGGCCACCGGAAAGACGGTGTACGACCGACTGGTCGGCGCGGTCCCACACGCCGGCGCAGTCTTCGACTACTACGTCACGTTCGACGAGGAGGACACGTCCGTTGCGGGGAAGGCGCGATGGGGTGAGCTCCCGGCCGCGGCCCCCGTCGACTCCGATGACGGCGAAGACCTGCTCGAGCGTGGCTGGGAGGCGACGAAGGAGGAGTTCGAGCGTAATCTCTACCGGGTGAAAGAGGCCATCGACGAGCTCTCCGACGAGGAGATCATGCGCGACGAGGACCTCGCCCGGCACGCCTTCCACAAGGTCGGTGCGTACGACGGCCCGACGATCTTCCTGTACACCGAACACGGAACCGGCATTCGCCACCGTGGACAGCTGGATCGACTCCTCGAGGAGAGTGAAGAGCTCTGGATCGTGCCCGCTGACGTCCACTTCTGAATAATGCCTCGCATCACCAACTGGCGACGCGAGAGCCGCTCGCCGACACTCGCGTATCGGAACACCGAGACCGGTGCGCGAGCCGTCCTGCATCGAGCGCCGGATTCCTACCGGTACACGTGGCGCGGGGTGATTCTCGTCGACGGCTACCCCGTCTGGTCGCGGGGATATGAGACGAAGGATGCGACGTCGTTCCGTGACGAACTCCGGGAGCGGCCCACCCCGGAACTCAGCTGTCCGGAGTGTCCGAACGACGACGTTCGCGTCGGCGAGAAGGCAGCAGACGGGGCGAAAATCCAGCGATGGTACGACTGCCCCGACTGTGGGTACGAAGCCCCCTCACGCATCGTCTACGGCGCCGAACGGTGAGTGAGTGAGCGGTGGGCGCTGTTTTTCGGCCGGGCACGAGGTGGTGGCCCGGTACGACCGGGTGAGTCAACCAATGAGTCTCGAAATACTTGACCGACACAGCGAGGCACTGTTCGAGTTCCTCTGGTGTCCCGTCTGCGGGCAGGAGGTCTTCACTCACATCCCGTTCGAGGGGGTGTTCTGCAAGAACTGCAACACCCAGGTCGAACTTCAGGAATCTCGAGAGACGCGCGGCTACGAGGAGGCCGTGCTCGCCTGCTTCGATACAACCACGACCTGGAACCTCCACGTCGACGAAAAACTGCGCCGCGACCTGCCTGATGGGTCGGCGCGCGTGAAAATCTTCGGCGCACCGGGCGCCTACGAGGTCGACTGGTGGAGTCCGGAGCCAGGTGAGGACTGGGAGCCTGTCGAGCGCGGCGAGTTCGACGACGTCGAGGAACCCGAGGAAATCTCTCATCTGGCCTGATCTCCTCAGGGATCGAAAAGGTAGAAATCCCCGAAGCACTGGGTCAGAGCCAGCTCGTCAGAAACGCAATACAGGACGGGATAAACACTCGTAGGGCGGCCCCACCGAACCCGAGCCCGATGTAGCTCATTAAGAGGACAAACTGCGACCGTTCGTTTTCAAATCCTGTGAGCAAATAGTACAGGATGAACGACGCCGTAGCCTCGACGATGAACAGGCAGACGAGCGTCCCAGTCAGCACGAATCCGGGATCGGCCGTCATCGAGAGGAAATTCTCTGGTGCCCATCGGCTCTCGACGAGGGTCAGAACACCGCCAGTTACGATGTACCCCAAGAACGGAACGGCGCTAATGAGCACCCCCCGGGTTCCCCAGATGGCACCTCGGCGGAACCATCGCTCGAGGAACCCCGCTAATCGAGCGCGCCTCGATTTCGGTGGAATCTCGGTTGACATCCCATACTGGAGATTATGTTCGAACGCCTCGATACAGCGTGTACCCGACGAATGCGGCGATATAGGCTATCGCGACTGCCTCGGTGACGAGCGACCGCCCGAGAACGACGACCAGCCCGATGACGAGCGGCCCGGTGAGCAGTAGTGAGTCGAAAACCCGGTCGTCCGCCCCTGCCTCCAACACGGCAGACACAAAGGGGATGTCACGCGATTTCATCGGTAGACCCCTCCGCGCTTGAAGATCGTTCGGAGCATCACGAGGACCGGGATGATCTCCAGCCGGCCGATCCACATGTGGAAGAGGAAAGCGATTTTCCCGATCGTGGGCAGCGAGTCAGGACCGGTAATCCCCGACGAAAGGCCCACGTTCCCTTGGGCGCTGGCGACCTCGAAGAGGACGTTCGCGAGCGAATACTCCCCCGACGGCAGTGTGAGTAACAGGAGGAACGTCCCCAAAACGAGGAACGTACTCCAGAGGACGACGATGATCGCGGCCTCCATAAATTCGCGACTCGCCTCTTCCTCGTTGAGTCGCCGATTGTTGATTTCCAGCCGACGCACTGCACTCTCGGGGTAGAACACGTCCGCAATCTGGTGGCGAATCCCCTTCACGAGCGTCAGGCCCCGAATGAGCTTGATACCGCCCGCCGTCGATCCCGCTGCCCCGCCGACGAACATTCCGAAGGTGACCGTGAGCTGGGCGTACGACGGCCACCGGCCGAGCGCGACGTTCGTCGCGTCGACGGCCGTCTGGAAGCCGGTACAGGTGGCTGCCGAGACGAACTGAAACAGCCCGTACCGAAGGGCCGCAAACGGCGTCTCGTAGGGGCCGGCGAAGTAGAGGAACGCCCACAACAACGCCGATCCGATGCCCATATAACCGAACACCCAGCGCGTCTGGAGATCCGAGTAGAAGTTCCGGAGGTCGCCCTGGAGGATGAGGTAATGGACCGGGAACGCGATGCTCCCGAGTAGCATGATCGGAATCAATACGAAGTCAATTGCGACGCTGTCGTAGGTCGCAATCGAGTTGTCCGTAATCGAGAACCCGCCTGTCGCGAGCCCCGTCATCCCGTGGTTGATCGCCCCCCAGATTGGCATCCCTGCCAGCCACAGGGCGAGAATCGACCCGAACGTGAACAGGATGAAGATCCACCAGATCGTCCGTACTGTCGAGACGATGCTCGGGTGGATCTTCTTCGAGCGAGCCTCACTCTCGTAGAGCGTCAACGAGCCACTCCCGGGGCGTGAAAGAATCGCCGTCGTCAGGACAATCACGCCGACGCCGCCAACCCATTCGGAGAACGTCCGCCACCACTGCAGCGTCCTCGGCAGCACCTCCTCGTTGTCGGTCATCGTGAGACCCGTCCCGGTGAAGCCGCTCATACTCTCGAAGATGGCGTTCAACGGCTCGGTGAACGCCGCGAGCGTCACCGTCTGCGCCGGCGTTGAGAATCCAGGCACGCCGAGCTGGACGCTCCACGCAATCAGGAGGAACGGCAGCGAGCCGAAGATGCCCACCGAGAACCACCCTGACGCGGCAACGATCATCCCGTGGAACCGACCGGGAGCTTCCGCCCCCTCGAATCGTCGGTAGAGCACCCACCCGATGCCGAGCGGAACGAGGGCAGAGACCAGTAGCGCCGGGAGCGCGAAGTACTCGCCCCAGACGATCGGCACGACGAGCGAGATGAGCATCAACCCACCGAGCGCTTCCAGAATGCGTCCGAGGTCCCGCCCAACGGTCGCGACAGCCCCGTTCATACGTTCCCTGTGATGACTGGTAGCTGGCTCGCGCGCTGCCAGGACGAAATCATGGACACCTCACTCCTCCCGGTCTTCATAGTGGCCAAAGATGGCCGTAATCTCCGGGTCCGCACCGACGCCGGAGTAGACAGTTAGCAGATCGCCCGCCTGAATCGTCGTTTCACCGCGCGGGGTTATCGGGTGGTCGTTTTCGTCCCGTTCGATCGCCACGACGAGCATCTCGTCGGTGAGCAGCCCCGATTGGGCAGCCTCCTTGAGTGTCTTCCCCGCGATTGGTGCCTCGTCAGTGACCGTGATCTCGAACACTTCAGCATCGTCCCCGATCCGCATATAGTCGACAATCGCCGGCCGTGCCACGGCGCGGTACAGGTACTCGGCGATGAGTTGCTGGGGATTCTGCATCGTGTTCACACCGATCTGCTCGAACAGCCCCATGTGCTCGGGATTGTGGACGACCGAGAGGATCGCGGGCACCTCGAACTCTTTCGCGAGCAGGCAGGTCATCACGTTCGTCGCGTCCTGGTCGGTCGTCGAGATGAGCGCATCAGCTTGGGCTGCCCCTGCATCGTCTAACGTGTCCTTCGACGTCGCATCGGCGTTCAGCACCAGACAGTCGAACTCGTCGGCCGCTCGATTCGCTCGGGTTTCGTCGCGTTCGATGACGACGACTTCGTTGCCGGACTTGGTCGCAATATCGATGAGTGGCGTGCCGATGTCGCCGGCGCCGATGATGATGAGGTACATATAGGTTACACCTCCAGTCGCCGCAGGAGCGCTTCACGGACCGACATCGCCGACTCCTCCGGTCCGCGAGCCATCACGACCGTCTTGTCTACTTCTTCGCCGATCGTCTCCGGGAGCGACCCGAACACAGCCTGTGAAATCGCGCCGGAGCGAGTCGCCCCAACACAGACTGTATCGTATTCCGCCGCCGCTTCCAGAATCGTCTGTTCGGTATCCTCAGCAACTCTGATCTCGGTCTCGTAGGACATATATTGAATTCCTGCGCGTTCAGCTAGCTCCTCGATTACCGCTTCACCGCGCTCGGTGGGGGAGCCCTCATCATCAGTATCGGTTTCCGGCGACTGTACGTTGAGCAGCGTCAGCGAGGCGTCGTCGGCCGCTGCGACGAACTCCGACGCTCGTCGGGCCGCAATCGGCGCGTGTGGACCCCGTCCGGCGAGAACCATGATGTCACCCTCACCACGCTCACCTTCGGAGCCGAGTTTCACGAGCGTCGCATCACAGGGTGCGCGTCCGATGACGGGATCGATTGTGGATCCGAGGACGTGCTCTCGACGACTTCGGGTTCCTTGCCAGCCGAGGAGGACGTGATCCGCGTTCTCCTCCTCGATGACATCCAGAATGACTGAGCCAGCATTGCGACCGACGATCGCCCGCGTCTGCAGGCCGATATCGAGGTCGGCGGCGATATCGCGAGCGGAGTCCAGCAGTTCCTGCTGCCGTTCGACCCGCTCCTCTTCGAATTCGAGATCCTGCGAGAGCGACGTCTGGCGGGGAACCTCGATGACGTTCACCGCGATGACCTCGGCGTTCTCGTCTTCGTGGGCATGCGCGCTGGCCGCGGCCATCCGGAGCAAGTCTTGCTCCGTTTCCGGATTCGCAACCGGAACCACCACACGGTAACGGTCGTCACCGTTGGCGACCGCCGTCGGTTCGGGCGCAATCGCCTCGCCGACGAGACTCTCGCTCAGGGCCCGGTCCCGCGCGTAGAGGTAGTACCAGGCGATGCCGAAGGCGACGAGTACCGTCCCGATCGCACCGACCGGTGTCGGCGTAACGGGCAGGGCGAGTTCGACCGGCCCGAACGTGACGACAGTCGGGACGAACTCAACCGACATCTGAAAGAGGACGGCCAAACACGCCAACATCCCGACAACCGGGACGACCGGATACAGGACCGACGGAATCTGGAACGCCGGATCGTACGCCTCCGGATTCGCCCGACGCAACACAACGACAGTGACATGCACGAGGGCGTACGTGACGAGGTACATGAAGCTCGCCACCTCGGCGAGCGTCCCGATCCCGACGCCGATGGCGATCAGCACGAGTGTGATGATCCCCGTCGCCGAGATGGCCCGGTAGGGCGTTCGGAAGCGTTCGTGGACCTCGTTGAGCCAGTTGACGAGAATCCGGTCTCGGCCCATCGCGAAGTTGACCCGGGCGGCCGACAGGATGCTCGCGTTCGCACTCGAGACTGTCGCGAGGACCGCACCGACAATCATCGCGAGCGCACCTATCGACCCCATGAATTCGGTTGCAACGTCGGCCACCGGGACCTCGGAGGTCGCAAGCGCGTCTATCGACAGGGTGCCCGTCGAGACGAACATCACACCGACGTACATCAGCGTCGGCGTCACCACCGACGCGATCATCGCGAGCGGGAGGTTTCGACTCGGGTTCTTGATCTCCTCGGCGCTGGTCGCGATTACCTCAAACCCGATGAACGTCACGTACACCGTCCCGATCGTCGCTGCGACCGCCGGCCATCCGTTCGGGTTGAACTCTCCGATGGTCGGGCCACTGATGAAGCCCAGCGCGAGGAACGCGACGATGAGGCCGACGAGCGTGAGGACGATGACGTTCTGCAGCGAGCCGGTCTCCTTGACTCCGTAGTAGTTGACCGCGGTCAGGAGCGCCGCCATCACGAGGGCAGCAACAGTAATTCCGAGCTGCCCCCAGCCAGCGAGGAAGCCAATGTACTGGCCGAGGCCGGGGAGGAGATACTGACCGAAGCCGATCATGTAGAACGCCGACGCGAAGGTGAGTCCGGCCCACATCCCCCAGCCGACGATACTCCCGAAGAATGGCCCGAGGGCGCGATTGACGTAGTAGTAGCTCCCGCCAGCCTTCGGCATCCCCGTTGCCAGCTCCGAGAGGGAGAGCGCGGCCAGCAACGAGACGATCCCACCGGCGAAAAACGAAATCATACTGGCCGGACCTGCTTGCTGGGCAGCGATGCTCGGGAGGACGAAAATCCCCGCTCCGATCATCGTTCCCAGGCCGATCGTGTACGCCTCGAGGAAACCGAGGTCGCGGGCGAGCTCCTGATCGGTTTCACTCATCGACAGTCACCTCCGTCGTGGCCGTCGCTCCGGGCGTGAGAACGCGTGCTGTATCGACCATCATTCGGTATCGTCCCCGTCTGGGAGTGCGATGACTGGGCGGTCAGCGTCGGTGACCAGCTTCAACGCTGTGTCTCCGGACAGGAATTTGACGATCCGGCTCCCGCCTCGGGGGCGGAAGGCGATCGCGCTGGCGTCCACATCAGCCGCGACGTCGATGATGGCGCCGACCACGTCGCGACGGTAGGCGGTTTCCGACTCGGCCTCGGGAATGAGGTCTCGAAACGCCGCGAACGCGTCCGCTGCCCGTTGCTCGGCCTGTTCGACGGGAATCTTGTCGGGAACTCCCTCGCCTTTCTCGATGACGTGAACGACAGTTACGCGGTCATATTCGTACGCGTCAAGTGCCCGTGCGGTTTCTCGTGCATCCGCTTCGTTCGCAACGGGAACGACGAGATGCGCTGTGAGTGACTCTGGCATATCTTATTCCTCCGTGTCAGAATGGTCGACATCGTCGCTGCCACAATGCGGGCAGGTATCGACATCATCGTCGAGCGTTCGTCCGCAGCTTTCACACCGGGTCTGCGCGTTATTGTGGACGTCCCCGAGATACGCCCAGTGTAGCGATTCCGTGCCGTCGATTTGTGGCTCCCGTCGGACGTGATAGAGGGAGGTGATCTCCGTATTCACGCCGTCATCATCCGGATCAGGTGGGTGCTTTCGGACGATGGCGTATGCACCGTGATTCTCGATGTTGAGGACCTCCCCTGCCGCGTTCGCCTCGATTTCTTCTTCGATCGGCGTTCGGAGCGCGTCGATGCGCTGCTCGACGTACGACAGGAGGGATTTCAATTCCGGGAGCTCCAGCGCGTCGATCCGCTGAATCAACGCCTCAGAGAGATCGTCCGGTGGCGTGGGCTCTCCATTCGAGTTCCCCATCGTCTTACCTCCGTCTGGGGGGAGCTGCGAAGTCATCCGGTTTGCGTGCCCATTCAGTCGAGGGATCCGACGGAAATCGTTTGAATCCGGATCTCCGACAGGGATTCCGACGGACCGTTCGCTTCCCCGAATCACTCAGCGAATTCACACTGGTTGCTGGCGCGCTGAAGGTGGTCTCTGAAGTCATATACGAAGCCATATTGCGAACCAATAAATAATCTCGGTATTAGCAAACGATAGCGTAGTATCTACGTAGTTTGTTTTCTATTCGTTCGGTGGCGACTTTAGGGCCTCTCCCACAGAATTTTCGTAGTTTAAGGGAAGACACAG
Organism: Halorubrum trueperi; assembly: GCF_042662525.1. NCBI lineage: Archaea > Methanobacteriati > Methanobacteriota > Halobacteria > Halobacteriales > Haloferacaceae > Halorubrum > Halorubrum trueperi. Next base: position 111,349 of record NZ_JBHSXI010000008.1, on the reverse strand, counting down.
AGGGGCGCAATAAGAACGTCCACCGAGAACACAAACAGTCACGTAACGATAATATAAAAGAGCCTGTGGAGTCAATCGCGTCGTATAAATATGCCCGTTCAAATCGATTCAGTCGACGAGCAAATCCTGTATTATCTGTCCCAGGAGGCCCGTCACACCTCTGCCCCGGATATCGCAGAGAAAGTCGACGTCTCGGCACCGACGGTGCGAAACCGAATCCGACGCCTCGAGAAAGAAGGGGTGATTCGAGGCTACCACGCCGACATCGATTATCAAAAGGTCGGTGGGAGGCTAACCAATCACTACGTCTGTAGTACAGGGAATCGGGACCGCGAGGAGATGGCCCAACGCGTCCTCGATATCCCAGGCGTGATCAACGTCCGAGAGATCATGTCCGGAAAAGGCGACCTCCGGATTACGGTCGTCGGGACGGATACCGATGACCTCACGCGTATTGCGCAAGGAATCACGTCACTCGGAATCGAGATCGACGACGAGGACCTAGTTCACAGAGAATACTTCCGCCCGTACGCCCCATTCGGGCCCCGTGACGAAGAAGGAGCCTCACCAGTGACCGGCGTCGCGGGGCTTGCGGGCGACGCCGATGTCGTCGAAATCATCGTGCGAGAGGAGGCTCCAATCGCCGGGAAAACGCTCCAAGAAGCGAACGAAGAGGAGCTCATCCCCTCCGATGTGCTTGTCGTCCGAATCAACCGTGACGAGGGGACCATCACCCCAACGGGAGAGACGTTGATCAAGGAGGACGATTTCGTCACGATCCATTCACGCTCAGGAGTAACTGAAGAGACACTCGAAGCCTTCACTGGCGACTAAGACAGGAGCTGAGGGTTCGCGGGCGGGCTCGATGGTTCGCGTCAGTGACTGTTTTTCTGGCGCCGGCGATGGGTGCCGGCGATGATCGATGTCGACACGGAGTCAACTCAGATTCGTCGAACGAGTGGACCAGGACGGCGAACAAACCGATAACGACCGCGTCGCGCAAGTGTATCGACATTCGGACGGCTACCCGGAGAGCGTGCTTCGCGATCTTGCGCAGTTGAAGGAACTTCTCGACGCGACCCGTGCCGAGCGAGGACCGGGGTATACGGCAGCGTCGTTCGTGTTCCTCGACAAGCTCTCGGCAGTCGACCTGTATCTGGGTGGTGACGCAGATCGAACAATCGACGCAACACAGCCAGCGGATCTCCTCGAGCCGGACAATATGGAGCACCTCGACCAGCCGATGTTCCTGCTCGGACACGGCGTCGAGAATCCAGCCGACGGCATTCACGGCGACGAGGAGTACCTCTACGTCGTCGAGCTCCCGACCCGGAACCCGTTCGAGGCGCCATCCGAGTGGACGGTCAAGGTGAGTGGTCATTCCGCGTTCCCCCGGTGGGATGGTCCGACCGAGGAAGCCTTCGAGCGGGCCAGTTGGCAGTTCCACGGCCCGCTTGAGCACGCGCTCGAAGAGCTGGTCGCTGAGCCGGCGTGAACGCGTAGCCCGCTCAGATGATGCCGCCGATGACGAGTAGTCCGACGACGACCAGCAGCGTCGCGACAACGCTTCCCCCGGCCAGCCACTTGTTCTCCATCGCCTTCTCGTGAAGCGGCATCGAGGCGTACTCCTCGCGGAACGCTTCGAGATTCTCCTCGTCGTAGAAGTACTTCGTCTTCAGCGAGAACCGTTCCGTCACCGCACAGCCCGTACAGACCGGTTCGCCTTCCAGCCGTTCCGTTTTGGTGTGGCTGGAGCAGGCGATGGCCCCGCAGTTCGAACAGTAGGTGTACGTCTCATCAATGCCGCTCGTGTCACAATGGAGGCAGCGGTGGATGCCGTCCTCGGCTGTTACTCGTGACGGGCCTGCCGCGTAGTACTCATAGGGGTAGATGTACTCCTGGAGGTCGGTCGTGTGCCGAACCTCGGGGAGGTACACTGGTTCGATCGATTGGACGGAGATGTCCGAGCGGTTCGGCTCGCAGGTCTTGTCGTACGTGACGTTGTTGTCGCCGGTGTAGGTCACCGTCGTCGTGTGGTGTTGCTGGAGCCGCTCGACGGCCCATTCCTTGTACTCCGTTTGGGTCTGGCCAAACCGCCGCTCCTCGACGTCGGCGAACACCTCTCCGAACTGCTCGGCGTCGAGATCGACCGTCGCGTGGAGGTTCTCGGTGACCAGCGTCGCTACGTCCTCGTCGACGACCTGCGGCTGCCCGCGTTCGGCGTGGGCAACGAATCGGGTCCGGTCGTTGATCCGGTGGATGACGCCCACCGACGTCTCGAAGACGGCGTTCGTGTCCGCGGTGACCGCGACCACCGGGCGGAACGTCACCGCCGAATGCGGTTCTGGGAGATCGGCAGCCTCGATGTTCTCGATGTCGCGGAACGCCTCCATGACGGCCGCGTCGACGTTGACAGCCGGGTCGTGCGGGCGGAGCGTCTCGTCGCAGAGAATCTCGATGCGCCCGTTGTAGAGGTCGAGGCCGATCTCGTCGGCAATCTCCCGGAGGTCCTCGCCGTCGAGCAACTCGATTGGATGGGGATCGTCGTTTTGTTGGAGGCGGTCGGCGTACTCCTGAGCAGGGTTCGTGAACCGGCCAGTCGTGACGATCATTCCGCGTTTGGGGCCGCCGAAGTCGAACGTCGCGATCGCCGAGTGAAGCTTCTGGACCACCGGCCGCCCGACCGTCCCCGTGTGCTTGCACTCGACGATGATCGCACGCCGCCTGCCGTCGACGACCTCCTCCATGATGACGTCGCGACCCTCGTCAGCCGTGCGGTCGGCCTGGCGGACGTTCTCGTAGCCGAGGTTCCGGAACACGTCCTCCATCACGTCCTCGAACTCGAACCCCGAGAGATCGTCCAGTACAGCCATCCTCAATTATGTGGACAGTACGTTGCAACTGCCAAATACGTTGCCGAACGCTACGCCGTCCTGTTTATCGACCCCTGAGAGGGGTGCGGGGGTCACCGAACCGCCCGCGAGCAACGATGAACGGGAACGTACCTGTAGCAAGTTCGGAATCGGTTCCAGTCGCATCGCCGGGTCAGGCTCACCGAGACGCAGTCGAATACGTCGGCTTCCGCGTCGACGGCCAAGCCGTCGTCCTGAACCTCTCGGAGCATCGGCGGCTCTCCCTCGAGCGCAGTCTCGACCTCGTCAACCACAGTCCGCAGATTCAACCGAAGCTACTTACGTGATACACGCGTATCACAGCATATGAGCACTGACAGCGACGCCGGCGGCGACGGTGAAATGGAGAAAATCAACGTCCGGGTGCCACAGTCGCTGCTGGCACAGGTCGACGACGTCTGGGAGGAGCGTGGCTACGCGAACAAATCCGAGTTCATCCGCGATGCGCTTCGGGACGCCGTCAACCCCCCCACGCAACTCTCCGAGGAAGCGCTAGAGCATCTGGCCGAGAGCCGCAAGCAGCGGGAGCAGGGCGAGACGGTGTCCCAAGACGACGTGAAGGACCGGCTGGGCATCGATGACTGAGGTCGAGTGGACACCGAAAGCACTCAATTTGCTGGAGGGGCTCGAATCGGAAGCGCAAGAGCGGTTGGTGAAGAAACTCGACGAGGCGAAAGACTGGACGTCCCACCGCCTCGAAAAGCTGACCGGGTATCCATATTACAAGCTTCGTGCTGGCGACTACCGTGCGATCATCACGTGGGACCGGGATGAGGATGTCCTGATCGTTGAGGCGGTCGGGCATCGCCGGAATATCTACGATCGCCATCTCCCACCGTAATCCGCTCTGCCTACGGACCTGCTCGGGTTGGTGACGAACCCGGTCTGAAATTCAAGTACGATTCGGGTCGGTAGGGTTTGTTGCCCCCAAGAGGGGTGTGGGGGGATTCACTCCCCGTTACCGATCCATGACCGAATCAGAGTACCCCTGGCGAGACGAATCGCTCCTCTACGAACTCTACTGGGAACAGGAGTTGAGTACGGTCAAGATCGCGGACGAGCTAGGATGTACACAACAGACGGTCTCGAAGTGGATGCAGAAGTTCGACATCCCTCGTCGGGATGCACGCGAGGCGGCCCCGAACCGGCGACGGCATCCAGCCGTGTTCACCGACCGTGGCTACGTCATCTGTGCTTCGAACTATCGCGGGACAACAGACTCCGTCGGTATCCACCGGCTCGTAATGGTCGCAGAGCGCGGGTTCGACGCCGTCGCGGACAAGCACGTTCATCATAAAAATGGCGTCCGCTTTGACAACAGGCCGGAGAATCTCGAACTCCTCAGTCGCGCCGAGCACGCCGAACGACACGGTTTCGGGTCCGAGATTAAACCAACGGACCACGAGTGGGGTGTCCGATCGCGAGCGGGACGAACGGGGGCGATTCAAATGACGACGGCATACGTCGGCCGACGTCGACGAGGAGAGCTCGTTGTCACTCGCCGTCCCGAGGACACAGAACTCACGCCCGACCGCAGTCTCGATCTCGTCAATCACAGTCCGCGTGGCTTCGAGGTCGGGTATCGAGGTAGCGGGCCCGCCCAGCTCGCGTGCGCACTCCTCCTCGACTACTACGACGATGAGCAGTTCGCCCGTGAGCACTACATCGCGTTCCGGAATCAGGTGGTTTCGCAGCTGGAGTGCGACGGTGCCGCGGCGTGCTGGCACCTCCCCGGCGAGGAGATCGACGCCGCGATGGCGACCCTTACCGACGACGTCGTCGCGCTCGCCGACGGTGGACGGCCGTCACCGACGCTCCCCGAGAACTGGCGAGCCGTCTCTCGCCCGGACCGGCGGGTCTTCCAGCGCGCTGATCGCGACCACTACATCGTGCTCGGGGATGGAAGCGACGAGTGGCTGGTCGTGCTCTGCAGCCAGGGTGACCGGGCATATCCTGCCCCGCTCGCACATCGGACGGTTGCCGAGGATGCTGACGTAGAACGGGTAATCCGGGAACTCGCCGAAGAGAGCAACGACCTCATCGAACCCCCGGAGGGGAGGCACTGATGGAGACGCTTCGACTGGCGCGAGCCACCCATCAGCTCCTCGAACGTGGTGTCGAGGCGCTCAAGAAAATCGGGCGTGAACTGGAGCGGTACAACGACCGACAGGAGCGCACCAACGCCACTAATTGAATGTCCGTTCTGTGGAAAGGTGGGTCTCCCTGAACGCATCCAGATCCACGACCGAAATCGGGTGAAGTTATGAATTCAGGAGATTACTCCTCAAGCGTTAGGTTCGTATAGTACACATCAACCGAGAAATCGCTCTCAACAGAATTGTTCTGATAATATATATTGTCCTGATTTCTTATCCAAATCCTGAACCCCCATCGAGACTGATAATCTTCTCTTCGCATATCCCACTCCCAACAATTACTTTCAATTCTCGCATCAGCACTCTCCGGATTGTCAGGATGTTCCGCGTCGTTTAGGAAGTCAAACGAGTACGTAATCGTATCTTCGTCTGTTTTAGCAACTTCTGTCACGCAGAGCTCAATGACAGTGTCCTCGGAGACAACTAATTCGTCATCAATTGATACGTCTTTACTAGGGGGATCCTCGACTGAGATAGCTATTTCGTGCCCCAAATTATCCGTGACCTCGAAAATCTTAGGCTGAGATGGGGAATACTCCTCTGAACCAGAATCATCGGTAATTCCTCGAGCGGTTATTTGAAATTCAAGCTCAATTCTCCCGGTTGAGCCCTCCCCATGAACATCTGAATTATCAAAGACCAAAAAGTAGTCACCAGAGGGTTCCACAAGTTCGCGCTCAATTTCGTTAACACCAGTCGCCACGACCTCCGAAGACGACACGTCTCCCCCTCCATCTTGGTAATTTGCAAAATTCCTTTCTCCCTGAAAAAGCAAGATGTCAAGGCCTGCTCCGCCTTCGATTGCTCCCGACAATTCAATTAGAGAACGATGCTCCAAACGTAGTTCTTGTTGGGTAAATTGGCCCTCATCAAGGACGACGTTACCCGTAATCGTCGTTACTCCGCCTGTTGTTTCGGTAGTGGAATCTGCGTTTACTTGTTCAAAAGTTTTAGTCGGAGAAGAAGTCGAAGTGGTTGAGGACGTGGAAGTAGACTCTTCTGTCGAAGTCGAATCGCTATCATTCCCTGGGTCTTGGGACACACATCCAGCAATTCCAAAGGGGAGTACCGTGGCTGATGTGCGGATTAGAGTTCGGCGACAGAAAGTAGAAAATTGGCCCTCTGTTGTGTCCTTAGGATTCTGACTCATTACTAAAGTCAGTATCATCCACTTACTAACCCTTTTTCACCCATCTGTAGCTTCAGGCATTATCCACAGGGGTTGCATCAATTCGAAGGGTGATAATCCGAATTATAGAGATTCGTTTTTCTGCGCCAGCGATGGGTGCAGGCGCAATTCCGAATGCTATACGCCTGCGGATGCAACGATGAAAGATCCAGAGACAGCTACGATCTTCGCTGGCGTCGATGGACGTACCGACACTGAACTACCCGAGTGGTACGCCGAGCAACACGGTGGTCCCGAACCGATCAGCTTCAGTGCGGCGATTCGAGAGCTTCCACAGGCCGTCGACACTGAAGTCGCATATCGCAACCCGTACAGCGATGAGTGGGTCGAAACGGAACGGTTCAACGCAATCGTCGAGCCCTCGCGGTTACAAGCAGAAGCAGGCGGCGACACCGGGACGGAGTCACTATTTCACATTCCGACTGACTCGTACTCGATTATCAATCCGGTCGACGTCTACGGCCCGCTGGAGGAGGTCCTCCGCGAGGAGACCATCGACGGGACGCCGCTGGGTGACGTGATGTTCGGCGAGATCCGGCGCTACCGGGGCGGTGGCGAGGTCCACATAGACATCATGTTCGACGGCCTCGAGGTGCGCCTGCCCGGCCGGTCGGACCCGATCACGATGGGCGTCACGTCGGGCTACGACTTCTTCGGCGAGCACGCCGTCTACGTGGAAGGGTTCGCTCAGGACGGCTACTGCTCGAACACGATGCGCTCGCTCACCGACAAGGAGGTCATCAAACACGTCGGCGACGTGCGCAACTTCCAGACCTGGTGGGAGGAGATCCTCGCACAGGTCGAACTCGTCGCCGACGATCTCTTCGAGTTCATCCGTGACGCCCAAGACATCGACCTCGACTTCTCGGAGCTCCCGTTCACCGTCACGGAGTTCTACACCCTGCTGGGCTTCCCGGACTATCTGGCCGAGCGTGCCGCCGGCGATGCAGAAGCCAATGCGGCGTCTCCCTTCGAGATCGACATGTGGACGCTGCATTCCGGCGGGACGTACGCGCTCACCCACTTCTTCCAGGGGAAAGAAGGGGCATCCCTCGATCAGTACGTCCGGATCGCCAACGACATTCTGTTCAACCCGGAAGGTACGATCGAACGTGTCGAGCAGGCGTACGAGCAGCAGCTAGAGGCAGACGGTGACGACGGGTCACAGGCCTCACTGGCCGGCGAACGAGCGCTGGCGAGCATCGAACGGGTCAGCGACGACCTGCAGGAGAAAGTCGAGCAGTTCGAAGAACGCGAGGACGCGCTGCGTGAGCGGTTCCAAGAGGCGATGGGCTAAGACCAGTTGAAGAGAAAATTCGCCAGGCCTGCTTCCGTTCTAGCGGCTGGAATCCACTGCTGACAGTATTAAGTGAGTAGGGGCGTACCCAGAGACCATGTCTATTGAGCATAATCCGACTCTCGACGCGCGAGAGCCACAGCAGGGGGATATAGAGACTTTTGAAGAGTTGGAGCGTGGTGACTCGGTCAAATTCTTTGAATGGCCCGTCGAGCCGTTGACCGTGATCGGCTGGGAAGAAGACGATAATGTCGGGAATCGGGTACGAGTTGAAGCAGAAGGCGGCGAGTCGTTTCTCTACCAGGTAGACGGCTACCTCTGGCATTACGTCCCTGAGGACGAGTTCGCCGGCGAGAATAACCCATACCCTGTTCAGAACCTCGTTTTGCTCGAATCCTCGGAAGCCTGATTGGGCTTCGAGACAGCTAGAATCCTGTCGCGAAGGCCTCTATTTTGATGGTCTCATTCGCAGTGGGTGCACCTTCCCAAAATCTACTGCTTCAATTCTCTGCTGTTGCTCGTGCCCTCGATAGGTGGAGGCATCCGTTATGGGTACTTCTACAGACGACTCAGAGGCGTCAGACGAATTTCCGCCTGAAAAGCGGCTTGAAGCACCGAACACGCGCCTGATCAAGGCAGGGATCGCGACGATTCCGGATATGGAAACCCTCCAGGAGTGTGTTGCCTACGAGAACGCCCACCAGAACCGAACGCAGATTCTGCGCCGGCTCAAGTGGAAGGCTGAAGAGCTGCGTGAGAACGAAGAGTAGGCTCTGTTCTTAACCAACACACTCCGCTAAGTTCATCTATTGTTGGTTAACTGGCTGTGCCAGCACTGTTGGAACATTATTAGTTGGACGCCAATTCGGGAAACAACCGATAGAAGGAATGCCACTGGCTGGAAGAAGGTCAGATATCCCACTGAAAGAGGACTCTTCCAAACCGTTATTTAACAGCCCGATAACAACCTTTTATCTGGATGATGAATTCTCTCCTTTTAGGCCACGTCATAATTTTCGCACTATCTGCGATAGCCTGCGTGGCGACTATTCCACAAGCACGGAAGATACAACATCCGGAGACACGTGAAGGGCTGATCGTCTTCCTCGGTTCCGTCGCTCTGTGGTCTGGAGGATACATCGGCTATCTTCTTGCACCGACACGGGTGGGGAAACTCGCCTTCTATATATTTGGCTTCGTCTTTGCCTTCGTCGCTGTCGGGGCCTGGCTCTACTTTTGTGCTGCATATACCGGTCGGCCACCTCGACACGCCCCATTCCGAAACCTCATACTCGGGACGTTCCTCTTTTTCACCGCCCTCAAAGTCACGAATCCACTCCACAATCTCTACTTCACGACGGAATGGGTCACAGAACCATTCCCACACCTCGTGATCCATCACGAACTGCTCTACTGGATCGTCTTAGGACTCTCATATGCCGCCATCGCTGTCGGGTTCTTCGTACTGATGGAGCGGTTCCATCATACTGGCAGTGACAGCCGTCCGCTCGTCGTGCTCGTTGGTCTCTCAGGCCTCCCAGCTGTTGCAACGATTATTGGCGGTCAGGTCGATTGGCTGCTTCCATTAATGTACGAGCCGCCTGGCGTCGCCCTTTTCGCCGTTGGAACGCTGTTCTTCTACAGACAGCGGTTTGAGACAATCCGATTAACCGGGGAGTCAGATAAACCCGCAATCTTCCTCGATCAAGAAACCCGGATCCAGGATTATAATCAAGCGGCTCGCAAACTTTTCCCAGCCCTTGAGGATTCCTTTGGCACACCGCTTGAGACAGTGAATACCGCACTCGCGGATCATCTCACCAACCAAGATATCCTGGCAATTACGCAGGATGGTGATACCCGGTATTACGATGTGTCGAGCACACCTTTCTTAGCAGGTGAGGTAACGACCGGCCAACTAGTGACGGTTACCGACGTAACTGAACGCGAGTCATATCGACAGCGACTCGAAGAGAAAACCGAACAACTCGAGGCCCTAAATCGCGTGGTTCGGCACGACATCCGGAACGATATGGCCGTGATTCTCGGATGGGCCGAGATCCTCAAAGACCATATCGATGAAGATGGGGAAGACGCTCTGGACCGAGTGTTGCAGAAGTCTCGGCACGTAATTCAGTTCACAGAGGTCGCACGTGAGTTCGTTGAATCACTCTCGGAAGAAGGAACAGCTGAATTAGAAGAAATCCAGCTTCAGCCACTTCTTGACGCTGAACTCGCTGCAGTACGTGATTCATTCCCGAACGCACAGTTTCACGTATCGGGTGAACTCTGCGACGTGTCTGTACAGGCAAACGAGATGCTTTCTTCGGTCTTCCGGAACATCCTCGAGAATGCGGTCCGACACAACGACAAAGAGACCCCTGAGATCACCGTCTCTTGTGAAGAGAATTCAGAGACTGTCCGGTACCGGATTGCAGATAATGGACCTGGCATCCCTGACCAACAGAAAGAGCAGATCTTCGGGAAAGGGGAAAAAGGACTGGACAGTCCAGGATCGGGGATTGGTCTATATCTCGTCCATCTCCTGACTGACCAATTCGGTGGTGAGGTGTGGGTCGAGGACAACGACCCAACTGGTTCAGTCTTCGTCGTCGAACTGCCTATTCATAAACCATCGAACAAGACGTCTTAGTACTGAATTTCAGTATAACCTAGTCGGCGGCCCTCGCTTCCAAAAAGTGGAGGTAGCTGCCATCCGCCTTGCGAGAATCGCCCATCGAGCCGCGGTTCCGATCAATATCTGAAATAGAGTGAGTGCGGACATTCAAATACCATGCCGGGACCAAACTGAGTGACTCAATCCCCTCAGAGATCATGGGCAAGAAGCTGTACTCAGACGATGAACTACTCAATCGGCTCCAGAAGTTCGCTGAGGAACTCGGTCGTCCCCCGTCGCAGAGTGAGATGGACGATTCAGGGCCTCATGCTTCGAAGACGTATAGGGATCGATTCGGGTCGTGGAATAACGCACTCAAGGCTGCCGGACTTCAAACAGGAACGAACGACCCAAACGGACGACCACCAACCCCCGAAGAAAATCTTCTCGCAGATCTCAAATCGGTTGCCGATATTGTAGGAAGAACTCCGTCAGAGCGCGAATACAGTAATCACGGGGAGTATTCGGTAAAGACATACTGCAAGCGATTTGGAGGGTGGAATTCAGCACTACAGGCTGCCGGTTTTGAACCGAACGTCGAAATGAACCTCTCCAAAGAGACACTCCTTACTGCCTTACAGGGGTTCGCTGAGAAACTGGGTCGACCGCCCACAACAGATGAAATGGACCGGAGTGGCCCCTACACCACGAGTTCGTACAAGCGAGCATTTGGAACCTGGAATCGTGCTCTTCGACAGGCGGGATTGGAAGTCCACTCCGTATGGGATGTGAGCGAGGAGGATCTGATATCCGAACTCAACAGTCTCGCCGAAGAGCTAGGCTATGTCCCTCGGAAAGATGAGATGCGGAACCAAGGGAAATGGAGTGCAGCAGTCTATCAGGAGCGATTCGGTTCGTGGAATGAAGCTCTCCGAGCTGCCGGCTTCGAGCCGAATGAGCGGTGGCGAATCCCACGGAAGGAGTTGTTAGCCGAACTGCGGGCTGTTGCGAATGAGCTGGGCCACCCACCGACAACGACGGAAATGAACGAACACGGAAAGTTCACCATCAAACCGTATCAGCGTGAATTCGGAACGTGGCGAACGGCCCTTCAAGCGGCCGACTCGGACTATCTAGAAAACTATCGTCAGTCAGATACTGAGACAGTTCCGTTTGGCTCGAACTGGCTACAGATCCGTGAGGGGATCATCACCCGTGACAACGAGTCCTGCCTGCGCTGCGGAATGGGCCGCGAAGCTCACCGCGAGAAATTCGGACGTGATCTCCCGGTTCACCACCGGATTCCTCGGCGCCGGTTCTACGACGACCCAGACCAGTCGGTCGACGATGCAGATGTACCGAGTAACCTGCTGACTCTCTGTATCCCGTGCCATCGCCGCCTCGAACGGCTGCCAGTCCAACCAGTAGTTGACTAACAAGCGAAGTTCCACGTTCAGCACATAGAGGTCGCCGGCGAGCAGAGCGTCTACCTCCCGTCGGCGTGATTTCGCGACCTGTTTATTGTGCCCCCCGAGAGGGCGAGGGCTCCTTCGAAAGCTCTCAGAGGTGACTTCCAGTGAGTCAACAACAGAGTCCCGACAACGTCTCGATCGACGAGATCCCGGTCGATATCGACAACACGCAATCAGCGGAGGTCGATTCCGCCGACGTGCCCGACGAAATCGAATCCATCACCCGTGGGCTCGCCGGTGAGCAGCCGCCGACGAATCCGCTGGTCGTGTTGAAAGCGGCTCGCTGGTGGTATCTACACGGCAAGGGCGGCACGGATCCCGCCTTCCAGTGGGCCATCGAGTGGGCGCGTCATCTTGCGACGGACACGCCCAGCGATGTCGAACGGTTCGACGAGTTCCTCGAGTACCTCGTCTCGGTTGGCTTTGCGAACGAACGCCACGAGCTCCGCTGACCGACAGAGCGGTTTTTTGAACGCCCCTGAGGGGTGCGGCGCGGTCTGAGCAGACGCAGTCGCCGTGAACTCGATTCGGTGAACACAATGGCTACGACCAGTGATTCGTCGGTTTCCTTCGATGAGACCGACACGCGAGACGACGAGATGAACAGCACCATCGAACAGTGGATCGACGACCTCGTCGCCGGCGTCGACGACGCGCAGGCCAGCACGGAGTTCCAAGAGTGGCTCGACGTCCAGAGTCGGTTCCACGACTACTCCTACCGGAATACACTCCTGATCAGGCACCAGTGTCCCGAGGCGACCCGGGTAGCGGGCTACCGGACGTGGCAGGAGGAGTTCGACCGCCACGTCACGGAGGGCGAGTCGGCCATCTGGATCTGGGCGCCAATCATCGCGAAACAGTGCCCGGAATGCGAGAACTCGCCGAGCTACCACGAGGACAGCGACTGTGACTACGACGAGACACCACCCGAGGAGTGGTCCGAGGGCCTGGTCGGGTTCAAGCCCGCCCCGGTGTTTGACATCTCCCAGACCGAAGGCGAGTCACTTCCCGACCTGGACACGGAAGCGACCGGGGACGCCGGCGACCTCGTCGAACAGTTGACTGCCGCCGCTGATGAGCTCGGTGTGACGGTGCGAATCGTTCCCGACGAAGACTGGACCCACGGCGAGGCGAAGGGCATCTGCGAGCAGCTGAGTCTCGTCGACATGCAACCGCGTGTCGAGGTGCGTGATCGGGAGAACGATGCCGATCTTGCGCGGACGCTGATCCACGAGTACGCCCACGCCCTGCTCCACTTCGACGTCGACGACGACACCGAGCGGGCGAAACGCGAAGTCGAGGCCGAAGCCGTCGCGTACGTCGTCGGGCGCTACTGCGGGCTCGACACCAGTGGGTCAGCGTTCTACCTCGCTGCGTGGGAGTCGGAAGATCCCGAGGTCGTTCGCGAACGACTCGGACGCATCAGTCGGACGGCAGAGGAACTCATCGACGTTCTCGAGGGCGAATCCTCGTCCTAACTCAGTTAACCAACGTTGTGGCGGATTCCTTCCGCTCTGTTGGTTAAGTTTTTCCGCGCCCGCGGAGGGGCGGGGGCGCATTTCGACCTCCGTCGAATGATGACTGACCGCTATCTCACGACAGTCCTCGAGGAAGCCGAGCACGTTGTCGAGCAACACGACCAGATCGCTCGAACGACAGACAACCAAGCCCACGAGTACCTCCGATACGCCGTTCTTCGGGTGCTCGAAGGCGAAGCGGTCCACCTCCCGGCAGACTGGACGTTGATCGACGGCGTGACCGTCGGCTACGGGAGCGACGAGGCGATGTTCGACAGCTGGGGCTCCAGCGAAGACTGGTGGGAGACTGTCCCGCCGCAAGAAGCGTGTACCCGGTTCCGGGTGTTCTTCCCGGACAACTATCAGACGGTTCCCCGTGATATCGTCGACGTGATGGCCGCGCTCGGAGCCTGGCGCGTCTGGACCGGGAGCGCAGCCGCGTGCGGCTCCTACGACCATCGCGAGCGCCGCGAGGTCCACTACCTGTGGCCGGAAGGCCATCCGGTGGAGAAGGTTCTCCACGAACGGCTCAGTGGCCCTGCGGAAGCCGTCGCGCCGGACGGAGGTCGAACGGGCGACGTTCGCGACCAGCTGGTCGTCGACAAGAACGCAGAGTCACAGGACGATCTTGAGCCCCGCACGAAGCGTGCCGTCGCCGAAGCGATGGACGTCTCACTCCTCTCGAAAGGTGGCCGCTACGAGGTGCAGTCCGCGTCCGGAAACAGGTACGAAGTCGACGTCATCGACGAATCGTGTGCCTGTCCCGACTGGCAGCAGCGCTCACCCGAAGGGGGTTGCAAACACCTGCGTCGCGTCGATTACGAGATCAAACGGGGCCGTGTACCCCGACCAGACGGCCGCCTTCCATCTGAGCTGTAACTGGACGGTTTAGTTCTCTTGGACAGAATACAGTACACTGTCGTCGTTATATTTGATATACTGATAAAACTCGAAATCAGTGAAGAACCGTACATCGCGTTTCGTAATGAAGGATGGAACAACATTCGAGACGACGAAAATTTCTACGTCCATATCAGTCCAATCATCTGAGATTGTTTGTTTGTCCCGATCAGTATCATCTCGTGAAACTTGCGAAGTGAACGTATCTCCAGCCTCTAACTCGCGCCATGATCGGACTTTCTCAGGGAACGGACCTTTCCCTTCACGGTTGGAATCGGGCGGGACTTCGTTAAATATCACTCTGTTGAAATACTGATTTAACTCCGTAATCCCGTCTGCCTCGTTAATTTGGAGAGGTGGGAATCGATACTTTACCTCGATAAAGATAATCCGGTTCTCCAAGACGCATAGTAAATCGATTTCGTTCGGATCCTTGGACGTGATTTCAGCACTGTGATAGCAGTCGATTCCTTGCTCGGTTAGAAACTCATACAGATTTCGTTCACGAATCGTCCCGTTATCACCTGCGACGTTCGATAGCAAGGTGTGTCCATTCGGTTCATCAGTATTGTTTTGCAGTAACGGGAACACTTGGAATTTCAGTAACTGTGCATAGTGCCGTGGATAGTACACGTTTGTCGTTGGGATCGTTCGGTGAGGAAGATCGAACGTCATTTCGAAGAGAAACGGATGCGCTTCGAGATTGTCCTCAGATACAACAACGTAGTCCTTCACCTCACTCCACTGCTTTCCGAACACCTCCCATCCACATTTATTCACCACTCTCGGTCTGAGCGGGATTACTGCGCTATTATACTGTGCATGCGCCATATGTTCAATTGGGACCTGGGCGTCTAGCTTATTCAGAAATTCCCGGATATCGAATACTGTGACGCCTTCAGGGAATCTAGTTTTGTACGTCATTCCGACACGGTCGTCTGAGCCAGCAAGGAACCGAAGCTGCTGAATTACTGGATACCACGCGTCCGCGAATCCTCTTGGAGTCTCCACGCTACCCGGCTCAACGCCGTCTGTCTGTCGGATTTTATCGTACACGTAGCTGAAGTCCTCATACCTGTCTTCGACACCACCAACGCTGTTCGTACAACGATCATTGCATAATCCGTACTCTGACAGATACCCGTCGTAATCCATTAGCAAATCCTGCATCCGGCCGGTGAATTCCTCAGAATTCCGGATACACACGGTGAACTGGTTTTGAACTCGTTCTAGCCGGGACACGAATTCAGTATAGTACTTCTGAACGGTGGTGAGCGTCTCGTCAAGTTCCGGAGAATCTTGTCGAAGTGTTTTATTTCCAAATTCACTATCATCTATCTCATAGATGCGCTTTATTAGGTACGCAACATATCCGAATTCGTCAGCTGGAAGTGACGTTTCTGCTTGCGAGAAAAACTGGTTGCTAATATAGTTCACTCGATGGAGAAGTTTGTACGTTAAGCTCTGTTTCGAGTATTCAGTAAGCAGACGATCAAGCTTTCGCTCTGTTAAAAAATCTTTTAGATACCAGTTGATTTTCGCATCAAGAACGGGTTTTGATTCAACACGGTAACCCGTACACTCCGGGCAAAATAACGAATTTAAATTTGTTTTAGAGAGGCAGAGCAAAGACCCGCAATCAGAACACGGCATACTCAAGTGATATTGTGGATCCCTGATACACGTTTTCCTTGTTGAACAGTTGGTTGTAGACGACCAGTCTTAAAGAAGTAACACTGGTCCATATAGACACTTCCACAGTTTTCAGCAGATTCAGGTGGTTATTTCTGTCTATTCTACCGGTCTGACTGTATTGCCATTTTGACGTACTCGATCAAACTTCTGGAGATACACGATCCGGTCGTGAACCTCGTCGAGATCCAGCTCCAGTTCGGCGGCCAGTTCGTCGACGGTCATCGGCTCCTCGAGTGCCTGGAGGACTTCGAGCCCCCGGTAGTACCTATTCGTGAGCTCCTGGACGCGTCCCTCAATCGGCGTGGTCACTCCGTATCGCTCCTCGAGTTCGACCAGGGCCTCGTTCGCGAACTTGGCGAACTGATCGTCCCCCAGGCGTTCGATCTGGGCTTCGAGTTCATCCCGGACGACGTCGTAATCGAGACCGGCCTGCACGAGCATATTCATGTCCTCGATGTCGTCATCGCGGCCTGCGATCGCCTTGAACAGGAAGATATCCTCGTTGCTGACCAGCCGGACCGTCAGTCGATCCAGGTAGAGGAACGGCTCGCTGCGCTCTTGCATACCGTCGGTGAGCACGAGCTTGTTCGCGACCTGCTGATTAAAGATATCGAGGCGACACCCATCGTCGTTCTCGACGCAGCTCGTCGCCCCCAGCGCCCGGTAATCTGGATCCAGCGATTGGACCTCCGCATACCCGAGGTCCATCAGGACGGCCCACAGCTGGCCATACGCGTCGCCATCCGGGACGACAAGGTCGATATCTTTCGTCGCCCCCTGAGGTCGCGCAGCGACATCGCACCACCACCGATCAGGTATACCGTGAGCGGGGCTGAGAGGCCATCCGCAATTCGCTGGAATTCGTTCTCGATGTATTCGCGTCCGAATGTTGGTCTCATTGTGGTAGTGGCACCTCGTAGTCAGCCGCCAGCTCCTGGAACTCGTCCCACTCCGGGAGCCGGTCGTCGTCGACCTCGCCGTGTGTCTCGAGGTAGCGCAGTAAGGCGTCGATTTCGTCTTCAAGGTCATACTTCGCCGCCTGCTTTCGGAGATCCGCTTCGTCGACGTCGACGTGGCTGAGCAGGAGGAGACAATACGAGCGGTGGTGGCTGCCGTCGTCGATGAGCAGCGTGTGACAGCAGAGCTCCGCCGGCGAGACTACGTCGAGGTCCTCGGAGTAGACGTAGTAGCGATGGCCGGTGAGCAGAAACTGGAGGTCGAAGGCCGCGAACCGAGCGAGGCCGGTTTCGTGGAACCCCTCCGCGTCGATCTCTGTCTCGGTCTGGGTGAGGAATTCGTCGTAGTCCTCCCAGAGAATCGTGCCTTTCGGGGCGACGGCTTCGAGGCGGTGGCGATGCAGATGGTGTGCGAGTTCACGTGCGAACTCGTGGAGGCGGTCGAAGTCGGCGTTGAAGTCATAGCGGCCGTCGGCCGTCCCGACGAGACCCCGGTCGCGAAATCGGTTGAGGACGCGGTTGACCGTATTGCGGTAGTTGTCGCTCCGGTCGGCAATCTCGGAGACGGTCCGCGGCTTGTCGAGGTAGTACAGCACCTCGAGTGCCTTACCGGTCAGCAGCTCGGGGAAGCCGATGTGGGAGTGCTGGCGGACGAGGTCCTGATAGAGCTCGACGGCGCGAGCATCCGACGGGACGACGCGTTTTCGACGGCCGTCGCGTTCCGTGTAGACGAGCCCCTTCTCGACGAGGTCGGCGACGGCACGGGAGAGGTAACTCTCGCTGTGGTCGAGCTTTGTCGCGAGTTCGGAGATCGTGTCGCCGCGGTCGACCGTGGCGAGGACCTCGAGTTCGATGCGCCGGAGCATTGTGTAACATAGTGAGAAACTTATATATAAAGAAGTTTCGAGTAGTGTTACAGTCAGCAGGCACGAGAGCCGTCTCCACCGCCTTAACCAACAAAACTATGGATTCGTGGGACGTGTTGGTTAACACGAGAGTAGCCGATGTCCTACGAACCCCCGACCCCACCGGCGAACCTCCCGACGGAGATCGTCAACACGCTCAACGAGTCGAGCCCGGAGCAGCTCCGAGACGTTGCGACGTACGCTGAGGCACTCGCCGAGCACAAGGAACGAGAGGCCCGTCTCGAGGAGTCGGTAGATCAAGAAGAGGTCGAAGAGCGACCAGACGATCTCCCGGAAGACGTTCCTGCCAAAGCGACGATCACGATCAAGGAGATTAACGACAACCGCTACTACTACTGGCAGTGGCGAGAAGGAGAGAAAGTGCGTTCCCAATATAAAGGTCCCGTCAGTCCCGACGAATAGACGGTAGTGAACCGTAGCCGGGTGTTTGTTCAGCGCAATTAGTAGCGTATCAGAGGACACCCCGCAGAGTGTGGGTGGGTTCAACCAACCCCACACCCCTCAGTGTGAATGGGTCCGGTCAGCCCAGACAAGTAAAACGCGAAGAGAAAATACCCACCCCACGTTTCCGTCGTAACTGGAGGCCGGTAGATGGAATGCGGCCACGATTGAGGGGATCACACCCCCCACGTTTCCGTCGTTTCATCACCCGGCCAAAGTCGATTATTGGGAGTAGAAGACGACCTCGGATCACCCACCCCACGTTTCCGACGTATCGAGAGATACACTCGTGATCAGGGGTGTGGTCAGCGACCGAAACGGGAGCTAGGCCAGGTCTTCCAGCCGGCTGTCCCGGAGGACAGATTTCAGCACGATGCCGGTATCCTGAACCAGCCGGTGTTCAAGATAACTGCCTTCACCTCGGCCACCACCGGTCCGAGTTGATTCAACGACACCGAGGAACGCCTGCTCTTTCAACAGCTCATAGACGCGGTGCTCGCTGAGAGTCTTCGCGTCAGCCTTCTCTGTCGTCACCTGATACCGTTTATAAATCCGGTTGGTAGAGAATCCATCCTCGTTCGAATTCTCTTCGGTGAGCAGCGCGAGAGAATAGAGGATGAATTTGACCTGGGTCGTCGACCCGCGTAGCAACTCCTCGAACCGATCGATTTCAGCCCACTCCTGGGCATCGCGAACGTGCTCCTCGACGACCGTCTCGACGTTTTCTCGTTCGGCAAGCTCGCCGGCGTGACGAAGAATTTCGATGGCCTTTCTGGCGTCACCGTGTTCTTGGGCGGCTAGTGCCGCCGTTAGCGGGATCACATCATCCGAGAGAACGCCATCGTGGAACGCGTCCCGTCGGTGCTTCATAATCTCGCGCAGTTGATTCGCGTCGTAGGGTTGAAAGACGAACTCTTCTTCGCGAAGACTGGACTTGACGCGTTCGTTCAGCTGGTCGCGATACTCGATCTTGTTGCTGACTGCGATGACGCCCAGGTGGCAATCAGCTTTCCCCGATTCGCGGGCCCGGGACAACTGCATAAGAATATCATCGTCATCGAGTCGATCCACCTCGTCGAGAATGATGATGACTGACTCGTAGGCAGTATCCAGGATCTCCCAGAGATAGTCGTAGTATTCACCACTGCCAATCCCTGCGCGTGGAATATCGAAGTCAGTCTCGTCCGTTTCGTTGAGTGAACGAGTTACCGTCCTGGCAACACGCGTCTGTGTGTTGTGCTGCGCGCAGTCGACGTAGACCGTGCCGACGGACACACCGTTCGACTCCGCGGCTCGACGGGCTCGTTCGGTGACGTGACGGGCAACCAGTGACTTCCCCGTACCCGTTTTTCCGTAAATAATCACGTTGTTGGGTGGATCACCACGAACGATCGGCCTGAGTTCAGCAGCAACGGCTTTGATCTCGCCATCTCGGCCGACGATACGTCCACTTTCAGGGACGTGACCCACCTTCAGCAACTCCTTGCGAGCAAAAATGTTGACTCGGTCGGGGTTGTCTTCATCAAAGTCAAAGAGGGGATCGTCGGCGGGATCCTCGTAGCGGCCGTCGAAGTCAGAGAGTTGGGACGGTTCCTCAGCCATCAATATCAGACATCTCGGAAGGGACCTACTTAATGATTTGGCTACCTCGACCAGAGTGTAAATCGGGCTATAGTCGCCTTTTGATGTTTTTGCTGCCGTATTAGCCTCACAAAGAGTCGAGTCGATCCCGAGTGAAACTGGATTCGGAGAGATCGGTACCGACACAGATGGTACCCCTAATCCAGAGTGAAACGCCGGACTTAAGCGGGTTTGTCACACCCCTAGTCAAGAGTGAAACGCCGGTGTGACGAACTGGGGTCGAGTGTGAACATCGAGTGAATGACGAGCGTTCGTCGGCACCCTCAGTCAAGAGTGAAGACGCAGGCCAGATCTCCAGGGTGTCCTGATTCCGGTTGACGAGGGAGATCGGGAGATATCGACCCCGATACCGGCTTTGATGACGCCTTGCTGGTTGTCGAATGGTCAAAATGACGATTGTTCCTTCAACATTTCACAATACGCTGACGACGGAACCGAACCCCCACACCCCTCGTCCAGAGTGAAACGCTGCGAGATTCCCCCGGTTGAACGGCCGGAAAACACACGACCAGTCGGCCGGAAAGTACGAAATCACAAAATGTGGGATGAGTGTACCTCTAACAGCAGTCGTCACACAACCGAAGATCCGCTAAACATGCCAATCAACATAGTATTATCTAGAAGTTTTATTACTACCTGCTCCTTACCACTTCCTAAGTACATTCAGCATAGAAAGAAGGACGAAGGCGACATTCGTCCGGCTGGTTTCGAACCACTGCTCGTGTTCGCTGATCTATTCCTCACATATTTTCTCGTCTCAGGCTGTCTTTTCGTAATTCTCGTTGGTCTCTCCTCACGAGAACCTCCGTTTCCCGTGGACCTCACCCCACTCTCCTGATTGGTTTTCACTCTGGACGAGGGGTGTGTGGGCGAGGTATTTTCTCCGGCTTCCAGTCCGTATCTCCGCTCATCATTAACCAACAGATCTCCTGAAACCCTGATGATGTTGGTTAATTTCTCTCAATCTCGGTGAAGGCGGCCAAGTTCGTTTCCCCCGTCTCCGCGAGTTCTCGACGAATCTCCGTCCGATCCCAGCCAAGCGGTGACAGCACACTCTCGACAACTCTGACGAGTTGCGTCTCGTAGTACGACGCATCGTACGACTCTATCTCTTCGTGGGGCAACGCGACCCGCTCTCGCGAGGTCTTCTCGTTGTCTACGACCACGTACTCGATGTCCTGTCCCGGGTGGACAGCGAGATCCTGCTCCCGAGCCCGCTTTAGTGCCGCCACGTTCAGTGTGTTCTGCGTGTATCCCTCCAGCGGCTTGGAGACGCGATTCCGTTCAACGAGCTGCTCGACCGGCACCGTTCCAGCGTGTAGGTGCTTGATGGCATCTTGTAGAGAGTTGAGTACGGCGTCCGGAGATCGAGTCGCGTCGAGCTGTTGGAGACAGTCCCGCTGGACGTCCTCGATGAACGGTGGGGTTGAACGCTGGCGAGCTTCAATACCGCGTATCTTGAAGTCGTCGTCGCCGGCGACCTTCCCGAAATACTTCGTCAGCGCGCCGGCATCGCTCTCGCACTGCGGGACGAACGCCACCCAGTCGTAGTGAGCCTCGTGTTCGAGCCCAATCTCGACGCGCTCGGTGATCGCCGTCGCGAGCGTCTCGAGGTCCTCGCGGTCATCGTCGTCGACAACGGGGTCCGGGGTCACCCAGATGGAGTCGACGATGCCGTGGACGACGCGCCAGCCGCCGGCTTCCAGCCGCTGTTTTGCCGTCAGCAGAATCTCGCGAGCGAACGCGTTGATCGCCTCGTGACACTCAATGCGCCCGAACTTCGCATTGTTGAACCCCTGATAGCCGAAGCAGGCGACGAGGATCCACTTTAGCGCACCCGACCGTCCCTCGAGTACAACCAGGCGGTCCTCGTCGGGGTCGTCCCGTTCATTCTCGCGACGGATGGCCGCCTTGATCTCGTCGCGAGCGTCGATGAGCGGCTGCAGCACGTCGACGAGGTAGCCTTGGTCGTCGCAGATCGTGTATCCGGGGCCGGGGACGTCGTCGCGGTCGCTGTGGCAGTCACACCGGATGACGTCCGGCGAGACGTTCCGGGTACAGATGATGTTCGATACAACGAGGAGAAGTCGAGTTCGTGGACGTTCTCGTGGAGGCCGACCTCGGGTGCGAAGATGAAGCCGCCGCGATCGACGTCGTGGAGCGTCCCCATCGGCTTGTAGAACTCGTGGCGCCAGGAGTTCCATGGGACGAGGACGCCGCGGTCGTGGGCCTCACAGATCTGGATCGCCGTGAGGACGTTCCCGATCGATGCCCACGCGAGCTCCTGTACGGGCTTTTGCGATCGCGACACGAGGTCGAGGACGCCGTCGAGGTTCGTCTCCCCGTAGAAGAACGTGTTTGACTCGTCGATGATCGCCCGCCCGGGCACGTTGTACCGCGCTGGGGAGTGACCGACGCGGCCGTAGCTTAAGTACGTCGACCGACTCGCGAGCTGCTGGTAGTCGACGTTCGGCCACCGACTCAACGAGAAGCCGACTGCGCCGGCGTCATCGACTCCACGCCGACCTGCGTGGCGCGTGCCGCGAGCAACTGCCGTCAGTACGCGAACGTCGTCTGGTAGTACGCGTCGTTGTCGGCGGGATAGACGAGCGTCTCGAAGTCATCGCTGACGACCCGTGGGCCCATCCGGGTTTGCTCGCACTCCAGGTGGTGGTCGGCGACCGTCGCGAATGGATCGGTGAATTCGTTTCGTTCGTTTCGCGTAACGAGCACCGGGATGTCGTACCCCTCGGCGTAGGTCGCTAACCGGGCGAGGGTGCGGGCTTGGAGGTTTTTTCGCGTGGGTTTCGCCGAGGGTATCGTCGGCGCGGTACTGGGCGTCGACGGCCTGCGCGACGATGAGGGCGGGGGTATGGGGCAACGTGTCCTCGTCACGACCTAGCGCCCATCGACTGGCCGCCCGGGCGTTGGCGGTGGACGTCTGGATTGCCTTGTTCACAGCCGTCGGGAGATCACAGACGGCGCCGTAGTGCTGGTAGGCGATAAATCCGCATGCCACGTGGATGGTAGTGTTCAAATAAGCTGATTCTATGCGAAAGCGAACGATCTCAACCACTCGTCAGCAGTTTCTGCTTGGGCGGTGCTGAAACAGTTTGAGAAACAGGTAATTCTGCGTTTTACCTCACGAAAGACACGTTCGACGCTGTTCCGGTTTCCATGTCGTTCATATATAAAATCGAGGCCATGTTTTTCACAGGCTCGGTGATGTGGGACCGCGCCATCAACGAGAAAAATCGCGTCATCTACATCGTGTTTTTCACGGAGTTCCGCAAAAAATTAATTTTCGATCACGTTCATTCTTGTCATTTCAAGCTTTGTATGTAGCAAATCGTTTGAATCAGGATCGACGGCGGCGTACAATCAATATTGTTCGTCGTCAAGCTGAATCACGGTCTCATCAATCGCAACGTGATTCGAACTCCGACCAGATTCCGGCTGTAGATCAGCCTTATGAACCCAATTATGAACGGTAGATCGAACCCGATCAACACCGAACACCTCAATAAATGAAACAGTATTCGAAAGAGATAATCCAGCCAAATGAAGCTGAATACTGATACTGAGATTCATCAACAGCGGCGGTGTTGCTTCTCGCTCCATAAACATTAAGTTGATCTCGTCTAAACAGCCGCTGAGGCGGTCGTTTTCGGGCATAGATCACTTTGAAAACGTACCGCCTCACCTTTCAATCCTTATCTGAACACCGCCCCACCAAGTGCACGAAGTTCTAAGTCAGTAACGCTCTATAATAGTAAAAATATCGACTATAGTGTGTGACGAATTATATGACACCCTCTTATGTACCTCAAAGCTAGCGCTGGCATTAGGGGAGAAGCAGGTAGACGAACAAGACGTAGCCGACCACCAGCGCGCTTCCATCGAGCCGGGAGATCCGCTCGCCGCGGACCATCATCGCGACGAGCACCCCGGTGAACACGAGCAGGACGGGGAACTCGAACGCCCGCACGCCGGACGCGACCGAGATCGGGGTGACGACGGCGACGATTCCGATGACGGCGAGGACGTTGTAGATGTTCGAGCCGACCACGTTGCCGATGCTGAAGCTCGCCTGGTCGCGGACGGCGGCGACGACGCTGGCCGCTAACTCCGGCAGAGACGTGCCCAGCGCCAGCACGGTGAGTCCGATGAAGATGTCGGAGAAGCCGGCGGCGGCCAGCAGCGACTGTCCGCCGTCTATGAGCCAGCGCGATCCGAGCACGAGCGCGACGAGTCCGCCGACGACCGCGGCGACGTCGCGCGGACTGGCATCCGGCATCTTGTCCCGCTCGGCGGTCGTGATCTCAGATTGGGTCTCGTGGATCTTGCGCAGGATCGCGACGGTGAACGCGACCAGTGTGGCGAGGAGGACCACCCCGTCGACTGTCCCGATCCGTCCGTCCCAGCCCAGTCCGACGAGCAGCACCGCGGCCAGCACCATAAACGGAACGTGCCGCCGGAGCACCGTGTCGGAAATGTCGAGCGGGCGGATCAGCGCGGAGACGCCGAGGACGAGCCCGATGTTAGCGACGTTCGATCCGAGGATGGTACCGAGTCCAGTGTCGGTCGACACCGTGATCGCGCCGAGTAGCGAGACGAAGAGTTCAGGCGCGGTCGTCGCGAACGCCACGACGGTGACGCCGACCGTCGACGCCTTCAGCCCAATAGCGAGCGCGAGGTCGCTGGCGCCCTGGACGAGCAGCTCGGCGCCGACGTACAGGAGGGCCGCACCCCCGGCGAGCAACAGGAGTTCCGAAAGCAGCGACCCGATTAGCACGGCTCTCCGTTTTGAGCGATGTTTAATAATCGTCGCGATCTGAGCCAGGAACAGCGAACGCCAAATAATCCGGCTAACATTTTCAAAAGACTAACCCACGCCTGCATCATTAACTGGGACAGCTTTTGAATAGTACAGAGGGTGTCATAGAAGAGTTCACATGGATTGCTTAATTAGATATAATCTGTTGTAATCGCCGTGTACCAAGGGTCGCTTTACGTTTGGCGTGAATTGTGGTTGACCGCGACGACTTCGAGCCAGTTTTAGGTGCTCTGTTGAATAGGATCTTATCTGCCGATATCACCGGTTTAGAAGGGTGAATCCGAGGAGATCGATCTTGTCATGGAAATCAACATCCTCGACTTCATTGAACAGTGTCGTGAGCTAGCTAAACAAGGTTGGGGAAGCATGTGGGCGAGCCCGCCAGCGGCGGGTTTGCTCGCTGCCCCCACGTCGTCCTCCACTGCTTTCGGGTGGAAGAAGGCCACCGCTACCGTGAAACACCGAATCGACTGAAGTACATGGCTGAAGTTCGTGACGCTCTTGACTTAGATCGGGACGATCTCCCCGATCACACGACGATCTACGAGTCGTTTGATCGGCTGAAAATATGGGTGTGGCGGGCGCTGCTGTGCGTTTCCGCGCAGCAGCACCCGCAGTCTGGCCACGCCGCTTACAACAGTACGTTCTTCGATCGGCGACGTGCGTCCTCATACTTCCGCCAGCGGGCAGGACGGACGATACAGACGCTGAAAGTGACCACATTATCTGATGTGGAGTCGCTTGCTGTTCTTGACGTTCACATCACAGCTCGGTGGAAGCATGATACGAAGACTGGGCCGCAGGTCGTCCGCGTTTCGCCGGACGACCTGCAGTCCGTCGCCTCCAACAACGGCTTCCAAGACTGGCATACCGAGTACGAAACCGCCGCACATGACGTTGAGTATCTTGTTCACTACCTCTGCTCATCAGCGAAAGTAGCCACGAACAGCACCCTCAACCGAGCAAACGGCTACTCTCAGCGCTGAATGGCCGAAACATCGTACTCAACAACGAAGCACTCGCTCGGCGACGCAGTGCGAGCGCTCGGCTGGTATCGACAGTTCCGTAAAATCGTTCTGATGTACGCCATCACCAACATAGTACCGTTGTGTGAACCGCTGTAACCGTGACTCAGCATCTATTCAACACAACAAACTGACCAGCACCCTGCGTCACGTCGAGTAATCATGAAATGCACCACCCTGTCTCACCATCTGTGGGTACTGTCGACAACATTGTCGACTGACACCTCGAGACGGAGGCGACTGGCCAGCACATGGGAAAGATCGGACGCTCGCCACCTTTATTATGTATCTGTAATCATCACAATAACACGAAATAAATCCTGCATAATACTGCGTTAGAGTTAGTGGTTATGAAAGTACTTGCCGAAGCCGACACTTACAGGAGGAACACTCCCGCAGTCCGAACTAGTGAATCGAAACGATCGTTCAATCGTCGCACTTGTCATGCTGGCCCACGGGATGGTCCACACCTACGAACTCTCCATCCCCATCTTCATTCCGATCTGGCTCGACGCGTTCGACGTCATCAGCCTCGGTCCCGTGGAACTCGCCGTCACCTCGGCAACCCTCGGCGTCCTCGTCACCATCGGCTATGGCCTGTTCGGTCTCGGCGCGCTCCCTGGGGGGATACTCGTGGACCGCGTCGGCTCACGTCGGCTCATCATCATCTGTCTCGCCGGCATGGCCGGGTCGTTCCTCCTGCTCGGCACGGCACCGGGACTCGTCGCCATCACGCTCGCGATGGTCGTCTGGGGTGTCTCGGCGTCGATCTACCATCCCGCCGGCCTCGCGCTCATCTCAAAGGGCGTTGAGGAACGCGGCTCCGGATTCGCCTACCACGGCATCGCGGGAAACCTCGGCATCGGTCTCGGTCCACTCCTGACGGCCGTCATGCTGCTGTTCTTCGACTGGCGCGCCGTCGCGATGATGCTCGCGGTGCCTGCGCTGCTCGCGGCGGCGTACGCGACGACCGCGAGTTTCGACGAGACGGCCGCGGTGGAGACGGTGACGGACGGAGGCAACTCGAAGGCGTCCTCGGGTGTCGACTCGCTCGCGGGGTTTCGCAGCGAGACCGCGAGACTGTTCACCGGTTCGTTCGCGCTCGTGTTCCTCGTCGTGATGTGTTCGGGGCTCTACTACCGTGGCATTCTCACGTTCATGCCCGACCTGCTTCAGGGTCTCCCGACGTTCGAGCCGATTCCCGTCTCCTCGGTGGTTCCGACCGATCTTCTAGAGACACTCGGCATCGAGAGCATCGCCGCCAGACGGGTTCGTCCGGGCGACTACTTCTACTCGGGGCTGTTGATGGTCGGCGTGCTCGGCCAGTTCGTCGGCGGAAAGCTCACCGACCGCATCCCGGTCGAACACGGCATCGCCGGCGGCTTCGGACTGCTTACGGTGCTCGCTGTGTTGTTCCTCCCTGCGGCCAACGCGGGCGTCCTCCCATTGCTTGCGCTCGGGTTCGTCCTCGGCGCGGCGCTATTCGTCGTCCAGCCGTTCTACCAGGCGACCGTTGCGGAGTACACACCTGCGAGAACGCGGGGGCTCTCGTACGGCTTCACCTACCTCGGCGTGTTCGGCGTCGGCGCGCTCGGCGGCACCGTCGCGGGGGTCATCCTCCAGTACGCAAATGCGCCGGTCCTATTCGTCGTACTCGCGTGTTTCGCACTGGTCGCGTGTTCGGTCGGCATCTGGCTCGGGCGCGGCCGGTGACATAATTTTACAAGTTTGAGGGGATTAGAATGCGTCGAGATCGACGCACGATGGTTCGCAGTCAATATCGTCGGTGCCAATCCCAGTTCAACTGTTGCTGCCTCGCCTACCGGTAGCCCATTCGCGAAAGTATTCAAGTTCGCTCTGCCCCTTGAGGAATTAGTGGATTAAGAGCGATAAATACGCGAGCCGATTCATTCGTAATAGCTGATATCTCCATGACAGCAACCAATTTATAGGGATTAGCAGTGGTATTGATGCTTCCTGAGCGTGTAGTAGGAGGATGACTCGTGAGGGTACAATGTTGGATGGTGTCGATCCGGAGCAGTTGCTGGCGCAACTGCGGAGAGAAACTGATGCGAAAGCAACCAAGTAACTCACCGTTGCACTCCTCTACGATGCGGGCTTCTCTGCCTATGAAATCGAAGACCTGCTCGGTGTTCCAGCCCAAACCGGATACAATTGGTTGGAGGCAGTCGCCGAGCGCGGTCCTGTCGCGCTCGGCGACGCACCCAAATCTGGACGACCATCTCGGCTGTCCGCTGACCAGTGGATGGAACTGACAGCGACGCTGCACGCGTCGCCGTCAGAGGCCGGCTACGGTACTCCCGCGTGGTCGCCTGAACTCCTCCGGTCACACATCTTCGACACCTACGGCAGCGAGTACTCTCACGCGCACATGCACCGGCTCCTTGAGAAGGCCGGGCTGTCACGACAGACAGCCCGACCGTCACACTACAAAGTCGATCCAGCCGAGAAACAACGCTGGCGTGATGAGTTCAAAAAAGTGGTCGGTGCTGAAGGCTGACGGCTACACGATTGCGGTTATTGATCAGCATACGGAGGAGGTTTCGACGAATCAAAAACCGGCGTGGTTTCCGGTGAACTCCCGCCCGAGACTGCCGGTCTCGGGCGGACGAGCGGCGATCAATATGCTCGGTGCAGTTACTGACACTGGCGAGCACTTCGTCGCGCTCACGCCCGACTTGTTCACCGCCAGGGTCTGCAAGCACTTCCTGCGAGCACTCTGCCATCGTTTTGGCAAGAAGCTCGTGATCGTCTTGGACAACGCACTGTATTTTATCGCAAAGGATCTCAAGAAGCAGGCCGCTGCCGACGGCCATGAAAAAGGAGACGATCCCGAGCGCGAATACGGGGTCGAGCAGGTGCGTGCCGGTCCTGTCGATGACCGCGATCCCGTCAGTCGCCGACGCCTCGGATTGATTGAGTTCGAGGTCAGGGTCGTGGATGAGTTCCAAGACCAAGAGAAAGGCCGTGGCGGTCGAAGCGGCGAAATAGAAGGCGGCGTCGAAGCCGGTGACCAAGAGTGTGGTAGTCCCGACCAGGAACGAGTACGGACCGGCTGACACCGCGCTCCCGGCGGCGATGGGGCCGACGCCGGACTCGACGAGCCGGAACGTGTTGTACGTTCCCATGTTGCCGCCGCGATTCCCCTCGTAGATGAGGTCGTTGACGAGTGCGATCGTTGTGGGGATGATGAACGAGCCGACCACGCCCTGTAGGACTCGTAAGCCGACAAGATGCCAGTAAGACATGGCCAGAGAGTATGAGAAGCTCGCCGCGGCGATGAGTGTGAGCCCGATAAGGACGAATACCTTGCGCCGCCCAGTTCGATCCGATAACTGTCCGGTGAACGGTTGAATCGGACTGTTGACAAACCCGAAGATCGAGAGGACGAAACCGGTGATGAACACTTCCGTCAGCCCGAAGGTGTTGCCCATGACGAAGTCGCTCGTGATAAACAGTGGGATGACGACGATGAGAAGGAGTTGCCGACGGACTCGGACATCCGGGCGAGTGCGAGCGATACAACTTGGGAATCGACACCTACCTGCTTTCTCATCGTTCGGGGAACAGGACGGTGGGCTGTTTCGTCGCGTCACGTCTCTCTGGCAACTTTGTTTCGGCCTGTTGGATGGTCGAGGCAAAACTGATGTGATACCAGTATCGAACTCGACGGTTGATTCAAGGCAGTGTAACGGTCCGAACTGTTCTGAACCACGACGGTCCTGCGCGCTCGCATTGCTCACCTACGGATGTGACTCGCTCAGAGGCACTTGAAGTCGAGCACACGACTCAAATAAGTCTGTGAAGCTTCTGTTAGGAATCGTATGATGTATACAGAGGAATATTCATCACACTACCTTTGGAAAATGCTATTATTATCGGTGTCATAGAGCCTGTCCAAAAAATGTTATTCTTGCCAATAAATCCGGCTAATAAACGCTATAACCGGTTCTAAGGCCGTAGAAATCGACTCAAAATTATTTTTTGGACAGGCTCCATAGTGACGCATTATGTCAGAAGCCACTGTGTGTCTCTCGATCCACTTCGACGCAGTATCGACCTGGCTCTGGGCATACGATTCGTGGGACATGCCAACGAGACACTCTCGTGGGGTGTACGGTGCAGACGTCGGGGCTCCCCGATTGCTAGACCTCCTCGATCAGTACGACGTTCCATCGACGTGGTGCATCCCTGGTCACACGATTGAGAGCTTCCCAGAGATATGTGAGGAGGTTCATGCCCATGGCCATGGCGTGCAACACCACGGTTGGACTCATAAGGGACCGTCGACGTACGAGAGCAAGGGAGCAGAAAAACGGGACATCGAACGAGGTATTGAGTCGATTCGTGACCTCACTGGCGAAAAACCGTCCGGCTACGCATCACCAGCATGGGATTTCTCTGAACATACGCTCGACATCCTTCAGGAGCTGAGTTTCGAATGGGACTCCAGTGTCATGGCAGCGGACTTTCAACCTCACTACCTCTATGGAGGATGGGCGGCTCCCGAGGACGGGCCATTTCAGCGTGGGGAACCGACGGACATAGTCGAACTGCCAGCGTCTTGGGAACGCGATGATTTCCCTCCCTTCACTTATACGTGGTCACGACCGCATCGAATGGGATACGTTCCAGAAGACGCCATCTTCCAGAAGTGGTACGACCAGTTCGACTGGATGTACGAGCACTTAGAGGATGGCTTGTTCGTGCTGACACTACATCCGCAAGTTATTGGCCAGTCACATCGCCTGATGCGACTCGAAACGTTTCTTGAGCACGTTCACTCGATGCCGGGAGCGACGTTCAAGACGATGGATGAGGTCGCGACCGAGTTCCGCAATTCGAACCCCCAGAGGACGGACTGAACGATGAGTCTCCGGTTACTGTTCTCGCGACCACCCATAACGTTGATACCAGTTTGTTTGAGTAAGTAATCTTCGTCAGTACTCCGAACGAGGGGCCAGTGGACTTCTTGAAGAAGTAGGAGTCGTAACAATAACAATAGTACCTCTTTCGACGGTTGATCGATACCCGCGGTGAATCCAGCACGATCCTGAGGGTGTTGTCGGAATCTGACAAATATTCAAGCAGTCAATAAGCAAACCAACTTATCATTCAGTCATCGTCGGCCGGTCGCGATAAGTTAGAGGATGAGACGGACGAGTTCTGAGTATCTATGACAGATTTTGACCGCCTCAACGATGGTATCGCGTGGATCGACTTGTCGTTTGTGGAGCGAGATCGAACACCGCGCTGGGCGATTGAAGTAGGAATTCGCTGTCACTTGGTTGGTGTATCACTACGTGAGGTAAGTAAATTTCTTGACAAATACGGGATCAATCGGAGTTACGTTGCTATCCACTACTGGGTTCATAAAGCTGAGCTACAGCCGATCTCAACCGTCTCCGAGGATCAACTCGCGGTTGACGAAAAGATGATCCGCCTCCACGGTCAGCAATTCTGGCTGTACGTCGCGGTCGATCCGTATACGAACGAGATCCTTCACGTGAGCCTTTATCCGACCGCAACGAAACAAACGATGCGCTGGTTTCTGATCGAGCTACATCAGCGCTATCAGCTCAATAACATCGAATTTCTCGTCAATGACGCAGACTATCTCGGTCCAGTGCTCGCTGAGGATGGTTATCGATTTCAAGTTATTCAACACGGAAAACGAATATGTGTGCTGACGGCCTACGGCAATATGCTCTTGGGCAGATAGGCGGAGACGACCCAGTTTGGTGCGTTCACGAGTTCGTTCACCTTCAGGTCTACCGCGACTGAACAGAGGATATAGGCTTCATGACTTGAAAGACTATACTCCCCGCAAAGATGGTCTATCATGGCTGAAACCGCTTGCTTCGCTGCGTCCATCAAGTCATCGCTGATGCCTGTTGTACAGTACATTGATTCGTCTCGACCGGTAGGTGTAAATGGTGAGTTGGTTTCGAACTGAGGTTGATCAATATCCATGTCAGAGCGAAGTTCGAACCCTACGGTCACCGACAGCGCTGTTTCAATAGCGGTGATACACACCTCTCCATCGCCTTGGGCCGCGTGGCCATCACCGATGCTGAACAAGCCCCCTGTCACTTCCACTGGGAGGTACACCGTTGAGCCCTCAGTTAGGTGCTTGACGTCCAGATTGCCGCCAACATTTCGAGGCGGCGACGTCGAGTGCCTCCCGTCGGTGCTGGGAGCGAGGCCCACGACGCCGGGGAAGGGGTCGAGAGGTACTTCAATCCCGTTGACGAATTCGCCAACACCTTCGGACAGGTCCCAAATGTAGATCTCCGGCTCTTCGAATCTCTCCGGGAGCAAGCCATCGTTCATTTTTCCAGGATTGACGATGGTGAACCCCCAGTCGCCGTGGTTTACCGACAGCAAATCAATTTGTAGAACATCGCCAGGTTCGGCATCGGCTATCTCGACAGGGCCGAGGAGCGCGTGCCCGGGTGTCGAGATGTTGTAGAGATCCTCAGCAACAGTGTCAGGGGTGACGGCTCCCCATGTAGGCTCTGGGCATTTAAAATTGACTACGTCACCGGATTCGATGGTGAGGACTGGGTCAAGGTTGTTATCCCAGTATCTGTGTATGGTCTCTTCGTTGTCTTGGAGGCTATGGTTATCGTTCACCATTGATATTTAATCTGTCGTAGCTTTCGTGTTATCAATTCTATTGACGCTGCTTAAGTGATCCAGAACACCCTCTGAAATGTACTCTCCTGTCGTCAAGGCTGCCGTGAAACCTGGTTGCGGCATAATTAGGTGAGTGGCATTTTCGCCGATATCGATAATGGGTTCACCAATACGCTCCCCTTCTTGATTAAATAACCAATGTGATATTCCAACATAACTCTCTTCAAGATCACCACTTTTGATTTCTGGGATGAGTTTTTGACATCGACGGAGGAATGACGATTTCCGATAAGTCTTATTCAGTTCGTCCCAAGCAAGCAACAGGGTATCTTTTGAACCAATGAAGTTCAGGAAGTTCCGAGATGAAATTGTATTATAAATTTCACGAATATTAAAGTCGGTTTTACCATAGGTTTCTGACCCTAGAGCTATCATCCCTGTCGGCCCAACAATGACTCTGGAATCAGGTCGGCGAGTAAAGTGTACCCCAACTTGAAAACTTTCCCCCACGTTAGTCGGATATACATTTGAGTTTACGAGGGAACGACGTTCTGGGACAAGTTCGTAATACGCCCCACGGAATGGAACTGCCTGGTATTCTTGACCAATACCCATCGTTTGAGCGAATTCTAACGCTTTGGTACCGGCGGCATTGATGAGATAATCAGCTTCTATGGTGTCTTTATTAGTGCGCAGAGAAAGACGATCACCCGATTTTTTAATTTGTTTAACTTCACATCCCATATACAAATTAGCACCATTTTCATAAGCTTCTTGTGCTAATTTGTTAGTAATTGGGCCCGTATCAACAGTGGCAGATTCCGGCGAAAAGAGGGCATTTTTTCCAGATATGTTGGGTTCTAAGTTTCGAATTTCCTCCCTACTTTCCAATAAATCAACTTCAACACCAGACTCTAATGCAGAATGGTACATTTCTCGGACTTTCTCCTGCTCTTCTTCGCAATCTCCCACTTTCATTATCCCTCTGTCATGTAATGGGAGATCATGTTTCAGACAGTACGATTTCAATCGTCTCGTTCCTTCGATAGTAAACTTCGCTAACTGGGAGCCTGGTTCAACGTCTGCTTCAGTGACAACCCCCAAATGAAGTGTTCCGGAATTTCTGCCGCTTTGATGCTGGGCTAGATGATATTCTTTTTCAAGAAGACAGATTTCTGCATCAGACTTAATTGACAAATGTCTTGCAATGGAACAACCAAAAATTCCTCCACCAACTATTGCAATATCATATTCAACCATCTTATATACAGATTAGTGGGCAACATGATAAATATTTCTCTCTTGCTGTCCCTCGACAATTCGAATATTTCCGTCTCACCCAATCCTCGTTTTTAGCGTGGCACCTACTATCTGCAAAATACCAATTGAACGGGGTTATTGGGCCTTGTTTAGACGCCCCCGATAACGTGGGCTGGTGTCAGTATCGGCTGAACAGGATTAGTCTGTGAGAGCCTCTCTGTTCGATTTCATTTTTCGGATAGCGTCCGGTTCGTCCGATCCACACCGCGTCTAAACAAGGCTGGGTTATTGCTTTCTGAGGTCAGACTCATGAGCTAGTTTCTACCCGACAATCAAGAAATTCATTGAGAACACAGTTGGAGTATTATCACAACTGTCCGGCTATATCGGATGGAAAACGATACAACTTCAAAGAGCACCGTGCCAAACAGAGGAATAGACGTTACAATCGTATGTTTGTAATTTTGTGTGAAGACGCCCCTCGCCCTCTCCTCTATTCATATCCTTATCACAGCTAATGCCTAGAGAAGCCGGAGACCACCAAGCCACATTAATACTTGTTCCAAGAAGGAATCACATGTTAGCAATGTTTAATTCAATTAGGTTCGCTGACCGCTGAACAGCACTCGACAGTTCGTCCTCAAACTGTTCACCACTGAACCGACTTGCAGGACCTGAAACGCCGATACTTCCAAAGATTTCACCATTCTGTCCTTGGATTGGGGATGCGATGCACTGAACGCCGATGGCCCGTTCTTCTTGGTCGGTCGCATAGCCTCGTTGTCGGATAGTGCGCAACTCCTTAAAAAGATCGTCACGGTCTGTGATGGTGTTGGAAGTTATTGAGGGCAACTCCTGTGAATCAATGATCGCCTCGGCATCCTTCTTGGGTAAATGAGCGAGAATGGCTTTACCGAGAGCAGTCGTATGAAGTTCAACTTCCATGCCAGTGTACGTGTCTAACTTCGCAGAATCCTTTCCTTCTGCAATATATATGTATCGGCCTTTGCCGAATTCTTCAATCATTAAATTAGCATGTTCACCAGTCTCAAGGGCCAAATTTTGGACTTCTGGCCATCCACAGGGGTAAATGTCCATATCCTTCCTGACGTCCCCTCCGTAATCGAGAAATTTGAGCGATACTTCATATCGCCCGTCATTGTTAATCAGTAATCCCAATTCGTTCAAAACCTTTAGATAATCGTGGGCAGTGCTTCGAGGAATATCAAGTTCTTGTGATAAATTTGAGGCCCCAGTCCCTTCCATTATTCGCACTGTGTCTAATATTTTGAAGGCTCGTTTTATCGATTTCATTTTAGTTCCTTGTATGTTCCTAGCTCCCATTTCACATAGTATTTTCGGTATTACCGGATGGAATACGGACATACGAGAAGGATCATACTCCTGTATCCGTTGAAATCTCCGGAGAGAAGACCACTCCCTGGAGGAATGGATTGGAACCGTGACGAATACTATGTCCGATATAGCCGACATCATAGACGTCCGATACATAACGATGAGGCATACGGTCGGTATGAGCCTGGGATTTAATTCAGAGGGCTCTGGTGAATCGCCAGATGGCGTTTGATTTCACTGTTTCACGGCTCGCTTGATGTTGTAGGTCGTACACATCAAAACAATCTCACGAAATTCGTGGTACCACGCTCGGCCACGCGGTGCGTGCCCGAGCGTGCGCTTAATCGTCGAGAAGACGGTCTCAGACTGTGCTCTTTGGCCGTATAGAGATCCATCGATGCACGCGTTGTGCGCGCAATCGATGAATTAGGTCGGAACTCGCGGTGCTTGATCAGCGGTCTCACGTCTTCTTCGCGTAATTTATCGCGTAATCGCATCTAATCGTAGCCTTTGCCAGCCGATCTGCATGTCGTGACGTTTCTCGGTCGTACAGTGAACGTCGAGGATCGCTTGTAGTATTGTATCGACGAGCGCGGTCGTTTTCAGCGTTTGAACGCGGTAGTTCGTCCGGCGGCAGTAGTGCTTGCTGGCGGTTTCGTGGTCGAAGAACGTCGCGTCCATCGCAGCGTGATCGGCGGTGTCGTGCAGCTGCGCAGAGAGGCGCAGCAGCACTCGCCAGATCTTCATCTCTAACCTATCAAACGCCTTTACAGTGTCGAGTGATGCGGGAGATCGCCCGGATCAAGGCCGATCTCGGCCAATATTTGTGGCATCTCACTCAGCAGATCAAGCGCCACGCGGTAGGATTTCTCTAGGTAAATCCGGAGACAGTGGAGCGAAACGACGGCGTAATCGGCGAAGCCCCACCCTCTTCGGGGGCGGCGGCTTCGCCTCGGCCACCAACAGCATTTTTAGCTAACGACACCGCTTTGCTCGTAAAGCGGGAGATCTTCGATATAGATCATCGCCGATTTCCCGCTTCACTTCCTTTGATTTGACGACCTATTCCGCCGCCTTACTGCGATTCACCAGTGCCAAGTCGAGGAATATCCCTGCTGTCTTGCGTTCCTGCTTAACTTAACGCGACCCAATTGACAAGCACGAAATTTAACTGTGGGCTCTATTCTTGCTGGCCAATCTTACAGAAGGTCTGAACGCCGCATAGCAACCCGAATTTCCTCGCGCTCCTCTTCAGGAATTGGAAGTGCAGGTTCGCGAGGAATCGCTGTCGGAAGACGGTCGGTAAGTTCGAGAGCGACTTTCAGACGGATGCTCGAGTCGTGTTTCGGGTCCTGATAGACTGCCTCGAGAAATGGAGCTAGTTGTCGGTGGATAGCCTGCGCTTTGTGCATCTCTCCCTCTTTCACAGCGTTATAGAGGGCGATAATTTTCTTGGGGATGGTAGCGGCCAACTCGACCACCGTTCCATCGACACCAAATGCATAACACGGCAATAATTGTTCGTCGTTTCCCATCAGATAATCAATCTCAATTTCTCGTTCTCTGAGTGCGAGAACGTCTTCTTGAGTCCGGTCGACATCCCAGACGCCCTCCTTGATCGCGACAATTCCCTCGATTTCAGCCAGGTCCGCGAGCAATTCTGGTGGATAATCCCGTCCAGAGCTAGCTGCAACTTGGAACAGGACGACGGGGACATCAACAGATTCAGTGACTTTTTCGTAGAATTGAATTGCAGCTTGTGGGCGTTTGTTAATCGGTGTATATGGTGCATCCACCATTACTGCATCAACGCCTGCCTTCTCTAAATTTTGAGCGTCTTCGATCACCTCTCTCGTAGTCGCGCCGACAACGCCCGAATAAATCGAGGTATCTGGTGCTGCATCAATGGCTAGTTCGACGATTCGAGCCCGTTCGGCCGACGAGAGCGCATAACTTTCGCCAGCATGTCCGTTGCTTAGGATTCCATTGATTTCAGCGTGGGAAGCTAGGTGTGAAATGTGGTCTTGATATCCTGATTCGTTGATGGACTGATCAGAGTTGAACGGAACGAGGCTCGCAGGGATAACACCCTTAATGGAACTCATAGATGCCTATACAAAACCACGCCATATATTAATTATGTATCGGAGGTGTTCTGTTCGGAATCAGGGGTGCCAATCTGGAATCGAACGCTCCACAAACTCACCGTGACCTGGATTCCCAACGAGGGAGAAATCGTCTACAACGCGCTCTCCCCGCACGAACGTTGTCTCGACACGCCCCGTAACCTCTCGACCATCATAAAGCGAGTAATTGGCTCGTGATTCGTTCTCACTGGAGTCGATGATATGCTCGACATTTGGATCGAATATAACGATATCTGCATCTGTCCCCGGATCAAGCGTTCCTTTCTCCGGGAGGCCGAAGAGATGGGCCGGATTCGTAGCGAACTTCCGTACGAGGAATGGGTACGAGAATCCTCGTTGATTGATCGCGATGTCGTGGAAGATGTGAAAACTCGTTTGGAGGCTATTGGTTCCAAAACTACTCTCCCACCATTCCCCACCTTTCTTTTCCGCTCGTTTGAAGGCACAGTGATCAGTTGATACAACGTCCATTACTCCTCGTTCTAGATAATCAAAGAGTGATTCGATGTCCGCTCGGGACCGAAGAGGAGGTGCCATCATGGGAAGATTCCCGAGGGTTTGATATAGGGAATCATCGTGCGTCGTGTAGTGCGTACATGTCTCAAAGCGAACTAGAGAGGGGAACCGCTTGCGGAATTCTGCAAGTACTTCACCCGCGTCCTCAGAGGAAGTGTGGACACCATAGTACTTACATCCTGCCTCCGTGGCCATCCTGACTGCGTCCTCGGCAGCCATTGCTTCGGCATACGCTGGCCTCGATTTTGGATACCAGGAAGCCTCGCCTCGATCCTGCTCACGAAACTGTTCGGTGAGCGCGTCACACACAGAACCATCCTCCGTGTGGAGTGCAGCGACAGCATCTAGCTCCGCAATTTTCTGAAAGACACGGTTGATAAATCCGTTCGGGAGGCCCACTTCGTAGGCGGTGAACATTTTGAATGAGGTTATCCCTTTCTCGACGGCCTCCACTAACTCGTCGAGAACGTCTAAATCTGTTCGTGTGATGCCTCCATGGAGCCCATAATCGATATAAGAGTTCTTGGCTTTCTCTCGTTTCCTCTCGATCCCCGCAAGGAGAGTCGACTCTTCCTCCCAGTGGCTCGTTTCGCCACGCCAGGCTTGCCACGCGAAGTCTATCAGTGTCGTCGTCCCTCCTAACGCAGCTGCCCTCGTTGCGGTTTCGTACGTATCGATCGAGTACATATCGTCGATGTGAACATGCGGATCGACGACCCCTGGCATCACCAACTTGCCTGAGGCGTCAATCACGTTTTCGGCCTGAACGTCGTCGATGGTTGTCGAGAGTCTCGAAATCTTTCCGTCCTCGATCCCGACATCTACCTCGAACATACCGGAAGCCGTTACAACTTTTCCGTTTCTAATGATGGTGTCCATTCGTATATCCTCTTTTACGTTTTGCCGTTCTAAATACTTACGCGTCTTCCCGAATCCGGATCGTGACGTCGTACTTTCCGTTGTTTAACGTGGCATCCTCCAATGATCGCAGTTCGGCCGGGGACGCGCTAATCGTTGCAACGTGATTTCCCGCTAATTCCCCGGCAGGGCTCTTGAAGCAGGTAGGACCACAGGAGATCAATATCTCCTGTTCGTTTCGATAGCCCGGGTAAAAGAGGACATCACCTCGAGAGGGATAGACCGTGTGATTCTCTCGAGGGACGTCCGGAAGGTCGATATTATCAATATTGACCCAGATCGCATGTCCGCTCCACCGCACGTGCTTCAACTCGGATTCGAGCGGGAGAAATTCGCGCATCGCATCAATCGATGCGGGTGTGCGACTGTCGAACAGTTCACCGGTATATGTCTTTCCGTCAACGTCAATTTCGAGTAGCGACATCCAACTAACTCATTCATCATTGCGTATAAATATCTGTGGTGTCTGCGGAAGCCGGCGGTATCCGCTAGGCAGCTAGAATTGCGCAGGGATAAGCGGTTGACAGAGAAGGCCGTTAGGAATATACCTCAAACATTCCCTGCGGAGAGTGGTAAAATTTGAGTGGCTTCATCTTCTTCACAAGTATAATTGAACTGTCCCAATGGAATGCGATTGTGGAACCGGTCTTGCCCACACGTATTCCACTCACGGTTGAGGAACCTTCGGTGATGAAGCTGTTCTCAACAGAGGTCCGGTTATCGTGTCCAGGTCTCCTCAAAGACAGTTTGTTCGTCCAAGGTTACCGTAGTTGAGATCTGTGTACTATCTCGAGATGTTCGGCACGTCACCCAAGCATGGGCGCGCTGATTTCTGTGGCTGATAGTCATCTCAGTCTCCGAATAGACGAACATCGAGGATGGGTCGTTCGCTTCCACGCTTGCCCGGATGTCCTGGTTGAAGGTCATCGACTCGGCGTGCGGGAGTTCTACTTTCTTCCCCGAATACGTGTGGACCGACGCTGTGTCGTTAATGTGTTCCCGCGTGGTTTCCCACATACTCCGTTCGGGAGTGACGTACTGCGAATCGACTGGTAGAACAGACGTATCGGGTTGACCCATGTCGAGCGTTTCGTCGAACGCTACTTTGCTCTCATGAACTCGTCCCGGAAGGGTAAGAAGGGAGGGGCGTTTCGGATCGGAATGGAGCCGGAAAGTACCCTGTTTTCGGGTGGGGAGTGCGACTGGGAAGTGTGCTCCGCTGATTGCAAGTCGAATCTTGTGACCTTCTTCGAACACGTGAGACTTCGGCTTAAGATAAAGCTGGATGTCGAATTCCTCACCCGGTGTCACTTCCTGGCGAGAGTCGTGTCCGAATCGATGACTGGCGCGGAGGCGGCGATGCGTGATGAGCATCGCATCGCCATTCGGTGAAACATCGACGATACGGACAGAGACCAGTGGATCCGGAATCGAAGACATCAATCGAAGATCGACAGTACCGTTCCCCGTGAGTTCCACTGCGTCGTCAAGTGAGTCAGTCTCGAAACAGAGGGACCGGACGTCGTCTCCGTTTGTGTCAGCAGGAACTGCGAACTCGTCCTGAGAGTACATTCCCACAGTGTGGTCATGTTCGTACTCGATTTCTACACTGCCAGAGGTGAACTCATCCGTATGTTGGAGTCCCGAAGGAGTCACCGCGAATGTCAGCGCGTCAACGTTGTCGTCCGTAGCCTTTGGCCACGTTTCGGTCGCTCGCCAAACTCCACGATCAATCTTCCCCCCCCCGTCCCGCTCCGTCCAGAAGGTGATAGTTGGATGGGACAGGGCGTCGTTCTCTTCGTTCTTCAGGAAGTAGTCGAACCACTCTAAGAGTTGTGGACGAAACTCAATCGCTGTTTCCCGCCCGCGATGAGGGAGCGTGTGACGCCACGGTCCCAGAATTGCTCGTTTTGGTGCATCAATCTTCGATACGTAATCCAATGTGTCCCTTGGCGCGATATCGCGCCATCCACTCACTGCAAAAGTAGGAACTTCGATACGACTGACGTCGATCCCCGTCCCCTTCCAATACTCATCTTCGTATTCGTGATCCAACGCTTGGAAAAGCCAAGGAGTCCCCTCAAGTCGTTCTTGGAGGTGCTCCTTCCAGACCTCTTCCCACCGCCCGTCGTCATCGCGGTTACTCGACGGAAGTGCTTGCAGTGCCTGCATCTGCGGATTCCAATGGCCACCCCGCCCCCACGCATCGAGGAGCCCACCGTGCCTTTCATTGAATCCTCCCGTAGAGGTGTACATCGGTGCGATTGCCTCGAGACCGTCTGGTCGCGCTGCGGCCGTACTGAGACATGTCATCCCCGGATATGACTTTCCAAACATTCCGATCCGGCCAGTGGTCCACTCCTGGTCCGCTAACCACTCAACGATGGCTTTCCCTTCCCGTCCTTCCGTGCTTGAGTCGAATGGCCGTTCTTTTCTACCACTAGACGCCCCAGTTCCAACTAGATCGGCCGTGATAACATTATATCCATTCATCGCAAGGAACTCTATCGTCGGCGCATATGCCCCGTAGGTTAGATAATCGTCCTTGCGATACGGATAATACAATAAGAGTGCGGGAAGCTCATCACCGTAACCTACCGGTTCGTATCTGGTGGCAGAGACTGTTTCTTGTCCAACCGGTATCCGAAGGTTGTTGTGGACTTTCAATTCTGAGTGCCGAAGTTCTGGCTTTGACGCCATAGATGACTATCGACGAGTAGTGTTGATAAAACTATGTTCGCCCAAATAGCTTCCTCGAAACTCAAATCGGCTGTTGAGCGGTGGCTTCCCTTGCAAAACAAATTTTTGGCTCTGTAGTTTCGCTAGACGTGAAGCCGACGACTCCGTTATCTGGGTAGAAAGCGAAGAGACAGATTGGTGTGAGATCCGAAATCCGTCTCTTCACGCGTGTTACGGTGGCTAAGGCTAAGTCAGTTGTCGCTAATCCGGACGAACCCGCCGACCCCGAAGGGGGTGGCGGGTTCGCTGAATGGGCGATGCTCACCGTGCATGCACTCCGCATCGAGCTGGGCAAATCCTACCGCGTCGCGGTAGATTTGCTCTCAGAAATGCCCGGCGTCCTTGAGGAGATCGGACTCACCAGACTTCCACACTACACGGTGCTTCGCACGTGGTTTGAGCGGATTCCGACCAAGACGTGGCGCGCGTTTCTCGGCGCATCAGCCGAGAAACGCACCGGCCACGCTGCTATCGATTCGACTGGCTTTGACCGTGATCAGCCCAGCCGCCACTACGCTAACCGCACGAACTACCGCGTTCGAGCGCTGAAAGTCACTGCACTCGTGGATGTCGAGACGCTGTACATCACCGACATCCACTCGACGACCTCCAAGAAACACGATGCGAAGATCGGCCCGCAGGTCGCCCGGCGCAACGCTGGCGACCTGCGGAGCCTCACTGCTGATCGCGGCTACGACGCGAAGGCCTTCCGCGACGAACTCCGCAAAAACGGCATCAGACCGCTGATTAAACATCGGATCATGAATCCACTCGATCACGCCCACAACGCCCGCATGGACGGTGATCGGTACCATCAGCGTTCAATGTCTAAAATCGTCTTCTCGTCGATCAAGCGCACGCTCGGCTCCGTCGTGCATGCGCGAAGTTGGTAGCTAGAGCTCCGCGAGATGCTGCTGAAAGCCACCGTCTACAACCTTCGTCGGAGCGTCCGATATCTGTGAAATCCGCCGCGGTGTACCGAAACTACAGAGCCAAATTTTTTAAACGGCGCTTTACTGTAGCTGTAGAAAACTTTAAGTACTACTACGATGACACCTGGTCACATGCCACAAAAAGGCAAAGAGGATATGGTCAGCAAGCGACTAGACATTTCAGTGAAAGATCTCGAAGGTCCAGTCATCGATCGCAGGACGACGATGAAACTTCTTGGGGCAGCCGGTGTTGGCGGTCTTTCCGGCTGTTTGGGCAGCGATGATGGCAGTGATGGCAGTGATGGCAGTGATGGCAGTGATGGCAGTGATGGCAGGAGTGGTGAACGGTACGGGGGTCGACTACAGGCTGCTTGGAACGTTGCCCAACTCGACAATCTTGATCCCCACCGAGCAGAACTCACCCAATTCAAGTTTATATTTGGGAATTATTTTAGTGGATTGACTGAGGTAGCAGATGACTTCACGCTACAGGGTGATCTTGCGAGCGATTGGACAGTGGAGGATGGCGGACAGACCATCATATTCGATCTTGTCGAAAACGCTACTTTCCATAACGGAGACGAAGTCACTGCTGAGGATATTCAGTACTCACTGAATCGCGTTGTGGAGTCTGACGTGTCAGTCCACGGTGATAAGCTGTCAGTCTTGAGCACACCAATCGAAGGTGAAGGCGTTGTTGTCGAGGACGATTACCGACTACGCCTGAACCTCGAACAGCCGTTCGCTCCCATTTTCATGAATCTGACGCCTAACGTGGCACCTTCAGGTGCTATCGTTAGTCAAAGTGCTATTGATGAAATGGGCGAAAGTGAGTACAATTTGCAGCCCGTGGGTTCTGGCCCGTTCAAAATCGTTGGACACGAACTGGGGACCGAACTTAGCGCAGATGCTCACACCGAATATCACCAGACTGACTCTGACGGGAACCCACTTCCGTATCTGGATGGATTAGATGTAATGCCGCTGCAAGAGCCACAGTCACGGGTAAGCGCGATTCAGACAGGTGAGGTCGACTATGTAAGTCTCATTCCCGCTGCACAAGCCGATCAACTTGAGGAGTCTCCCGAGGTCGAACTTGAGAGCCGTCTCGGGCCGAATTTCGGTGGTCTGGGGTTCAATAACGAGGCGGAACCGTTTACGGACGAACGCGTCCGTATGGCTGCAGCGAAAGCTATCGACAACGAGCTCTACGTTGAGGAAACATTCCTTGGATATGGCGCGGCCGACACCTCTATCTACAATCCAGTAATTGATTGGGTGTACCGGGAGGAGTACGGGGAGGCGGATGATCAGAAGCCTGAAGATCAGCTGTACGATCCTGAAGGAGCCCAAGAACTCGCCGAGGAGGCCGGAGCGATGGATCTCGAGGTGACCATGACGGTTGCCCAGCCAGAACTACGTGGCGCTCGTGTAATGCGAAATATGCTCCAGGAAACTCTCGGTTGGGAAATCGAACTAGATCAGCTCGACTTCCCGACGCTTTTCGAACGTGCTGCCAACGGTAATTTTGTCTTCATGCCTTGGGGAAACAGTACTGTTCCGGAGCCTGACCTTACTGTTTCTTCAGACTTTGGGCCGTTAGGTGAAGCTGCACAGAATTGGTGGAACTACTATCCCGATGATCATGCAGAGTTGGTTCAACAGCAGCGTCAGGAACTTGATCAGGAGGCTCGTAAAGAGATGCTCTGGGAGATCGAAGACAAACTCATCGAGCGCGCCGTGTGGGCCTTCATTGAGCACCAAGTGGCTCTCTCTGTCCGCCGACCGGCGATGAAAAATTACTTCCATCACGGACCCATTAAGCGCTTCCGGAGTGTATACCTAGAAGAGTAGCCCGATAGACGAAAGTAAATAACAGAATTCAAAACATTCAATGTCGCTCCAAAGTTATATCGCAAAACGGATCGCTCATTCGTTATTCATAATGTGGTTAGCAGCTACAGTTATTTTCTTCGGGCTTCGGGCGATTCCAGGTGGTCCCGCTGCAGCGATCTTAGGAACGCAAGCAACTCAGGCAAATGTCAATGCGGTTCGTCATCAGTTAGGTCTCGACCGTCCAATATGGATTCAATACGCCGAATACCTTCAGGGATTGGTTCAATTCGATTTAGGACAAAGCCTTAGGACAGGCCAAGAGGTTTCGATAATCCTTAGTCAAGCGATGCCGAAGACTGCCGCAATTGGTACAGTAGGTGTCCTCGCAGGTTTTCTCATCGCGATACCAGTAGGGATTTTCAGCGCGACACACAGGGACGAGACAAGCGATAAGGTCGCCACGGTACTCACGTTCCTTAGTCTGTCACTCCCGCCGTTCTTCCTTGGAATCGTTCTCATGGTGGTGTTCAGCGTCAAGCTCGGAATACTCCCCGTGTTTGGATACACCCCATTAAGTGAGGGGGTAGTTCCTTGGTTGAAGAGCATCATCCTACCGGGGTTGGCCGTGGGGCTCCCATATGCAGCTGTCGTTATGCGTATGATGCGCTCGTCG
Organism: Halorubrum trueperi; assembly: GCF_042662525.1. Taxonomy (NCBI): domain Archaea; kingdom Methanobacteriati; phylum Methanobacteriota; class Halobacteria; order Halobacteriales; family Haloferacaceae; genus Halorubrum; species Halorubrum trueperi. The sequence continues at coordinate 66,731 of NZ_JBHSXI010000008.1, read as the reverse complement.
CTCCTAGAGGTATTGGATCAACAATACATGACTATGGCGCGTGCAAAAGGCGTTCCGAGACAGATTCGATTTTACAAGCACGCTCTCCAAAACGCGTTGATACCTGTGATCACGGTTGCCGGGATCAACTTGGCAATGATTATTGGCGGTGTCGTCACTGTAGAAATCGTGTTTGGAATAAAAGGAATGGGCAGGGTCGTAGTACAGTCGATCATCAATCGGGATTACACGGTTACCCAGGGCGGGATGCTAGTACTTGCTGGGGGTTTTATCATGATCAACCTGTTTGTTGACCTCACGTACTCCGTGATCGATCCCAGAATCCGATACGGGGAGGAAAATTCATGACCGATACCGATACGCAAATGGACGGGTCCTCGAACTATCCATCCGGAGAGGACAATGGCCGTGACGATACCATGCCAGAGTACGAGACGATGAGAGAAAGACTGTTAAAGGAGCTGTTAGGAAACAAGCTGCGACTCCTCAGCGCAATTGTCGTCGTTCTCATGATAGGAACAGCGATCTTTGCTCCATACATCGCCCCGCATGACGAGGACGATACGTTCGAATTGATGCAGGAGCCAGGCTCGTACTCCGAAGGTGATTTTAACAATGACGGTCAACAAGAGAGGGTATTTCACGCACTCGGTACGAACTCCTACGGTAACGATATCCTCACGAGAGTGATTTATGGTGCACAAATCTCCATGCTAGTTGCCCTCTCAACGATAGCGATCTCATTCACGATCGGCACGGCTATTGGATTGTATGCTGGATTCCGTGGCGGATGGGTAGACAACTTGCTGATGAGATACATCGATTTCCAATGGGCGTTTCCCGAACTAGTCCTGGCGCTTGGAGTTATTGCCTTCTTCGGTGGCTTGGGCGTGGTAAACGTCGTGATCGCCGTTTCGTTAGCGTTCGTAGATGACTTCGCACGGCTGGTTAGAGGTGAAGCTCTTTGGATTCGAGAGGAGGAATATGTGTTAGCCGCTCATGTTCTGGGCCTTTCCGACAGACGAATCATGTTGCGTGAGATGCTTCCAAACGCCATGGGGCCCCTCATTGTCCAGGCAACAGTCATGATTCCACTGGCAATCATCGCGGAGGCGGGCCTTTCGTTCCTCGGCCTCGGGGTAAAACCGACGACGCCAACGTGGGGACTACTGATCGCCGATGGTAGAGGGTATATCACCACCCACTGGTGGATTAGTGTTATGCCGGGCCTTGCAATCATGATAACGGTGCTGGCGTTCAACCTCCTTGGAGACGGGCTGAGAGACGCCCTCGACGTCAAGGACCAAGAGGTGAGCCAATGAGCGTCCTCGAAATAGAGGAACTCCGGACTCATTTCGACACGGATCGTGGCGTCGTCAAAGCGGTAGATGGTGTTGACTTGACCATCGAACCAGGAGAGATTGTGGGAATCGCTGGTGAAAGTGGAAGTGGCAAAAGCGTTCTTGCAAAGAGCATTATGGGGCTCATCGACCCTCCCGGCGAGATTCGTCAGGGGGACATTCGACTGCACGGCGAGTCTTTGATGGCGAAGTCTGAAAAGGAGTTGAGAGAAATTCGTGGAAAATCCGTCTCTATCATCTTCCAGAATCCCATGAGTACCCTCAATCCGACGCTGACGGTCGGAGAACAGATTGCAGAGACCATCCGATTCAACAGTGACGGCGGCGAGTCCATATCTCTCTCTGCCGAGATGAAGCGGAAGATTCTGGGATCGGTGAAGACCAGCGAATCCTGGAGACGAGCGATCGAGATGCTGGAAAGTGTGAGGATTCCCGAACCATCGAGTAGGGTTTCGAACTTTCCCCATCAGTTCAGTGGGGGGATGAGACAGCGAGCGTTGATCGCGATGGCTCTATCTTGTGAACCCGACTTGATCATCGCCGACGAACCAACGACCGCCCTTGACGTCACCATCGAGGCACAGATTCTAGCAGAGCTCCAATCCCTCAGAGAAGCGTTCGACACGTCGATTCTTCTCATCACCCATGACCTCGCTGTCATTTCAGAGATGTGTGACACTGTGAATATCATGTATGCTGGAGAAATTGTGGAAAAAGCACCTGCCGACAGATTGTTCCAGAGCCCGCAGCACCCTTACACTCAAGCCCTTCTCAGTAGCATGCCCTCAATCGACGAACCTAGGGCGGATCTCGAACCGATTTCGGGCAGCGTGCCTGATTTAATCGACATCCAGCAGGCGTGTCACTTCGCTCCTCGGTGTTCGGAAGCGAAACCGGAGTGTTTCGAAATAGACCCCGAGTTCCGCACCGTTGGTGATCCCACTCATACGGCGGCATGTCTCCGTCGAGGAGAGGAGGAGAAACAATGAATTCGGACCTCAACCGGGGAGGCCAAATCTCAGACCCCCCTCTACTGAAGGTGGAAGGTCTCACGAAGCACTTCATTCAGTCTGATGGGTTACTGGACAGATTTCTCGGAAACGCTGAAACGGTGCACGCGTTAGACAACGTCGATCTGGAAATCAATAAGGGGGAGACATTCGGTGTTGTTGGAGAAAGCGGATGCGGAAAAAGCACTCTTGCCCGAACGTTGATTGGGATTCACGATGCAACCGAAGGACAAATCAAGTATTCGGACAGAGATGCCACTGATCTTTCAGGGAAACAGCTCAAGGAATATCGGAAAGACGTCCAAATGATCTTCCAAGACCCGCTCTCGTCTCTCAATCCTCGGCAGTCAGTTGGCACCATACTGAAAGCTCCGATGGAAGCTCACGATATTGGAGATAGCGATGAAGAACGTATGAAGAGGGCGAAGGATCAACTACGACGTGTTGGTCTCGAACCCAACCATGTAGCACGCTACCCCCACCAGTTTAGTGGTGGACAGCAACAGCGAATCGCTATTGCACGAGCATTAACTCTAGAGCCGAAGTTACTGATTGCTGATGAGCCAGTAAGTGCACTCGACGTTAGCGTACAAGCGCAAATTCTTGAACTCCTCCAGGGACTCCAAGATGAACTAGAATTGACCATCCTGTTTATCGCCCACGACCTCAGTGTCATCCGGTATATCGCGGATCGGGTAGCAGTGATGTACCTAGGAGAAATCATGGAGTTAGCACCCACTTCGAAACTCTTTGAAGAGCCCAAGCACCCTTATACGAAAGCTCTCCTTTCCGCAGTCCCGCGCATCAATCGAGATGTTCGGGAAGAAAGAGATCGGACAATCCTTCGTGGCGCGGTTCCATCGCCGATTGATCCGCCGTCCGGCTGCAGGTTCCACACACGGTGCCCCGAAATTATTCCGCCCGAGAAATGGAGTGGTACCCAGGAAGAATTTAAGGCTGGATTCGACCTGCGAACTCGGATCCACAATGAGGAGATAGATCCCAAAGCGATCCGTACACGACTGGAAGCAAAGAATGAAAATGTTACTGAGAAGGATATTAAGGAGCAGATCCTCCGTGAGTCTCTCCCGATACAGGTAGGAGCATATCCCAAGGAGATACAGGACCAATTTTATCGGTGCGCCAGTCACGTCATCGACGGTGATTGGAGCGAAGCACAGTCACTCATTCAAGATACCTTTACCTCCCCTTGCCAGCAAAAGCCGGAACGTGTCGAGCCGAGTCCGAAGCATACCGTCGCATGTTTACGAGTGGAACAGAATCCCCCCGCTGGGAGGACGGACAGTTCCTTGGTTACGGACAGAAACTCGTAGACGAGGATGATTCGTTAGGATTCCTCCGATGCCGGATAGATTGCTAGTTACAGGAACCCGCGTGGTGATTTGTGCCGGTTCCATCACATTAATTGGCTAGGAGGTGATTGTAGGTATCGCCAATGGCAAGAGAGCCGAGCGTCTATGAAGAGCGTATAGAAAACGTCCGGAAGGAATTAAAAAGGCAGGGTGGAAAGGCGTTAATTCTTCCCCCGGGTGATGATCAATTCTACTTGGCCGGGAATCCTGAGTTGCAAATCCAACCACGTCATACTTTTTTTGTCCTCCCGAGCGACGGGGATCCGTTCCTCTTCATGTCCAGTAATAATGAACGGAATATTCGGGAACTGACACCGATTGAGGATATTGTGATCTGGGATGATGACGACGATCCCGTCGAAGCACTTATGGATGCTCTTTCCTCACTAGGCCTCACTTCAGAGGATACGGTCTTCATAGATGAACAGATGTGGGCATTATTTGTTGACGACCTGCACAAGATACTCGATGCGGAGATCGAGCTCGCAGACGACATCGTGATGCAACAGCGTATCCAGAAGGATCAATATGAGATAGACGCGATCGAGCGAGCTTGTGAGATCGTCGACGAGGTGAGTGAAGAAATCCGCGGACTTGACGCTGTCGGAATGACGGAGAATGAACTCGTCGCAGAGATTCAGTATCGGATGCAGGAGAAGGGAGGAGACTCCGGTCTCGCCTCATTTCCGGTTGCCGTCGCGAGTGGACCGAACGGCGCGAAACCGTCCTACTATCCCGCTCGGGATCTCGGACGTCGCGAGATAAGGCCAAACGAGCCCGTTGTGCTTGATTTCGGTGCGAGCGTCAACGGATACCTCAGCGACCAGGCGAGAGTCGTCGTCTACGAAGGTGAACCCCCAGAGCCCTTCAAGGAGGCATATGAGGTCGTCCTTGAGGCCCAACAGGCCGCGGTAGAGGCAATTGAGCCGGGTGTGGTCGCGAGTGAGATAGACGAGGTGGCTCGGTCGATAATCGAGGACGCCGGTTACGGGGAGCAATTCCTCCACGTGACCGGTCATGGAGTCGGACTGGGCGTCCACGAGCCGCCATTTTTGATGTCTGGTCAGTACATTGGAGAGGGGAACGCGATCGAACTTCAGCCCGGCATGGTTGTCACCGTCGAACCGGCGATCTATTCGGATGACTGGGGGATCCGAATTGAGGACGATGTCCTGGTAGAAGAGGGCGGTAGCAGACGGTTGACGGACTCGGACCACGGATGGAAATCGTTGGACTAGTGCTCCCCAAAAATAATAGACCGTGATCGAGTTCGGAGGATGATAGAGATAGATGTCTCGATCGCGGATGTCGGAATTCGTTCGACTTAGGGATGGCACACCCGGTTGCCTATGGGTGACGAGTTTCTCTCTCGAGACGGCGACGGCACGCGTCAATCTTCCGTGGATCGGGGCGTTGCGAGTGTTTGGTTTACCATACGGTGCTCTACTCGAAGACTGAAAGGTAGACCCAGATGGCACTACTGCCAACTGCACACACACAAAGCCCGACGAGTGACCAAGAGTAGCCCACTTGGCCTGAGACTATTCCCACGAGAAACGGCCCCGTACTCCCTATTAATAGGTATATCGACCTCGCAGCGCCGTAATCCCCACCGAGATTTCCCTCCGTGAGAATACCGATCAGGTACGCGGCCACCACCGGCCAGTAGCTTGCCAGTCCTACGCCCAGAACAACGAGGCCGATTCCGAAAGTAAGCACACCGCTCGAAAAGAAAACCAACCCGATCCCAACCGCAGTTAGGGCGGTGGAAGTTACGGCGACTATCTGGTACTGAATCCGATCGCCGATGACGCCCGCTAGGGGATTCGCGAAGAGTCCGATAACGAACAGGGAACCGAACGCGAGGGTGGCAGTCATTTCCGTAAAGCCTTTTTCAACCTGTAATATTGTAGGGAGGAATCCCAGCACACCCTGCCAAGTCAGGGAAAACATCGACGACGCGACGATGATCAACCGGAGTCGAGGAGTTTTCAGAATTCGGTTACTCACGCCTACGACCCCCAGATTCACTGGTTTGAGGACGTATCCGCCTCGGATGGTCGTGTGGGTAAATACGACCATTACCAGCGAAAAGACGATGATCGGAAAGAATACGAACTGCCATGATGTGATCGGTAACACGAGCAGCACAATGACTGTAGAAAGTATGCCACCGAAGCTCGCGGCTGCCACGTTCAGTCCGAGCATCTGTCCGCGTTTCTCGGTGAATGCGTCGGAGATCTGTGCTGCTGCTGCGGCAGGATAGAGCCCCACGGCCACGCCCACAATCGTTATGCCGAATAGAAACACCAGATAGGTCGGAGAGTAAAGCAAGACGGTACACCCGAAGACTATGCCTACGAACGTGAATTGAAACACCGTCTTCCGAGTCAACCGATCCGAAAGCCGTCCGCCGGGATACTGAAACAGGGCTCCGAGTGCCCCAAGGAGGGACAGGGCAATCCCGGCCAATCCCGGTGAGATGGAAAAGTCCTCGATCAGGGTCGGGAGGAGTGGCGAAAGAATAAGCCTAATCAGCTCTCTGAGCAACGTTCCGCAGGCGACCACCAGAAGTAACCGTGATTTGTACACCCGAAAGATACACAAAAGATTACATATAGAATTCACACGGTAGCTCATAAAAAAACAGGACATGATATCCAACTATTTGAGCGATAATAAACGTTATTTTCACTATAATTCATGATAGTAATCTGGTCGTCGGTACTGATTGTGGACACAAGCGCCCGGTCGTTACGCCCCCAATTACTTCCCAGTCGTCATCCTATCGAAGAGGCTGACGACCACACTCGAGTTTAGCGGACCGTAATGTTCGATGGAGTGTTCAAACGTGTCCCAACAGGAAGATTAAATATGCTTCCCCATGAGCGACAATTGTGACATTTAGCATCTGCGTTAGAGAACGCTACGAGAACAGTGACGGCGTGGATCACATTCGATTCGGGACTGGAATTACGACTCGAGTCGCCAACATCGGCATGAAGTCTCCCTATGTCACCGAGAATGCGGCCGTCTGCGCACAGGCGGGGGGCATCGATTCCTCATTTTCGATTCCGAACATAGAACTTCGAAAAAAGGTAGCCGAATACGTCGAAGATGGCGTTTCAATCGAAGACGCCATTCCCGCCCTTCTCAAAGTGGACGATCAGAAGTCGATCCGGCAGACACACGGAGTCGACGCGGAAGGCAGTTTTGCACATACAGGTGACGAGGCGAGCGACTGGGCGGGCCATGTTGTCGGAGATGGATTCACCGTTGCGGGAAACGTCCTTGCCGGAGCAGAAGTCGTACAGTCTGTCGCGGAGGAGTACCGGGAGAAGAACTCGGAGGATCCCCTCCCGAAACGATTGATAGACGCTCTCGAAGCGGGATATGATGCCGGCGGTGACAAGCGGACGGATCTCCCGGTTCACAGCGTGGCAATCCGCATCCGATCTTCCGAGCGAATCGCGCCCGTCCCCTTCGATCACGACTTCCGCGTGGACGCGACGAAACAGCCGTTCGACGACATACGGGAAGTGTACGATCTCGCCATGGATAGTTACAAGGACATAGGGATGGGCCATTACACCGATCGATGACAAATCGGCATACTCACCTCGCCGGCGCTCGGAATGGACCGACCAGGTGCGGTCTAGGATTTATCCGACAGACGGAGTTCGTTCACTTCGATGACAACGTGGCTGGCCACGAACACCGAGGTGTCGTATGACCGGGACAGATGCGGTAGAACGGCGTGTAGACGAACGATTTGACGGCTACTTAGAATCCCTGTTCAGCCTCCTGTCGACGCCGTCCGTGAGTGCAACCGGAGAGGGCATGGAGGAGTGTCCGGAGCTGGTCGCAGATCTCTGTTCTACGTACGGTTTCGACGACTCGAGGGTCGTCGACACTGACGGATATCCTGCGGTCATCTCGCGGGCCTACGTTGATCACGTTGCAGAAAATGAGTTTCCGACGTTGCTCATATACGGTCATTACGACGTTCAGCCGGTGGATCCGGACGAGTGGCAATCTCCTCCGTTCGTTCCGACGGTCAGGACGGATGCGAGCGGAGACGAGCGTATCTACGCTCGCGGTGCGGGTGACAACAAGGGTCAGTTTTTTGCCCATGTCTGTGCTGTCGACGCCCTCCGTGCGGAGGGCGGCATTCCGCTGAACATCACGCTTTTGCTTGAAGGAGAGGAGGAAAGCGGTAGTCAGAACCTCCAAGCGGCGGTGAGGGAGAACGGAGAGATACTTGAGGCGGACTTGGTATTCAACGCTGACGGACCGATGGAACGAAACGATCATCCCGAGGTAAATCTCGGAACTAGAGGGCTTCTATACTTCGAAATAACTGCAGAAGGGCCGGATCGTGATCTGCATTCCGGAAACTTCGGCGGCCCGGTCCCGAATCCACTCTGGGCTATCGTTGATCTGTTGAATTCCATGAAAGGAGAGGACGGATCCATCACTGTGGACGGATTCTACGACGACGTAGCCGACCTAACAGCGGAGGACTATGGAGCCCTTGAGGACATTCCCTTCGAGGACGAATCGCTCCTCGAGGCGACCAACAGTGACGGATTGGCTGATGGACCCGGTAACTCTTACTACGAAAAACTCATGTTCCATCCATCGGTGAGTATTGCTGGAATTCACGGGGGCTACGCCGGAGAACGCGCGAAGACGGCTATTCCGGCGACTGCAACAGCGAAACTCGACCTTCGGTTGGTCGAGAACCAGGATCCGGGTGATATCTACGGGCTATTCGAAGACCACGTCGAGACGCACGCGTCCGATAAGTTCTCCTGGAAGATGTTGAAAATCGGAAGCGTGAATCCCCTTCGAATCTCGTTGGATGCACCGTTCCGTGAACCGGTTGTGAACGCGGTGACCGACGTTTGGGGACAGAAACCGATCGTGAAGCCCTCTGCGGGCGGCGCTGGGCCGTACCATGTCTTCTACGAGGAGCTTGGTTTGCCGTACATCGCTGTTCCCTACGCTAATTTCGACGAACAGAACCATTCACCGAACGAAAACCTGAAGGTGAGCCACTTCGAGAGCGGGATTCGATGCTCGATACGGATCTTCCGTAATCTCGGTGCCACGTTGTAACGAGTTAGTATGGTCGCGAATGAGTTCGTTGGCCACCTTGCGGAGAAAAGCGACGACGATCGAGTCCTCAAAGACGCCCGATCGGCGTCCTATTCATCTATTTATTGCTTTTCTTTATAGTACAAGCATTTGCTCATCTCGATAGACCGTAACATCAATTCTGCTAGCGAGGCAAGCGTCGTTCAACGATAGACAAGCAGCCAGCTCAGGTCCTTATTCCACCCGTTCGCGATGGCACAACCTTGCAAGGTCGAAATTCAATCTATGACAAAGGAACCGATTGATGTACTCGACGACCTAGCCGACCAGGTCGCCGATGAGTTCGAGGCGTACAGACAGCCAGACAAGTTCAAGGATGTCTCGCTCGTGATTGAGAACAGCGACAAGGAGCGTCCGACGCTGATCGTCCACGTCGATAGAGCGGGTGCGGAGTCCCTTGCCGACCGTATTGATGAGTTCCTCCGCGAGCATGGTGCTCGTACTGAACGGGAACGACACTCAGCTACGGACGTCCGTGTGTTAGCGACGGTCGACTGACATCGCCTCTCCAATTGTTTGACCGACTGCAAACACCCCTGAAGAGGACAGTATCTTTGGCTTCCGATCAACGAGGTCCCGACCGCTTCAGCTCAGTTGGTCAATCTGTGCAGACAGATACTCTTGAAGAGCGGTGACCGTTTCTTCTGAGACAGCGGAGGCTCCAAAGTCACTCCGATACCCGTGCTTGAGTTCATCGCTCTCTATAATCTCCAGTCCACGCTTAAGTTGCTCCTGTAGCGCATCGTCGTCCCTTCGTCGCAGGTGGGGCGTGACAGCGTCGAGATCGATTTCTTCGGCGACTGCCAGGACATCTCGAAGGTCTGTTTCGCGGCCGCTGTGGATCTTTGCCGCCACGAGGACGGCCCCATCGATGACTCTGGCTGTCGTCGTCACTGTGCCCCCGCTCACCTCCTGTTGGTGGCTGTGGTCGTACAGGTAGTCGAACGACCACTGTGCCTCCGTCTGGCGACACCCGAGTCCGTTCACCAGGAGATCGAAGCCGATCGGCTGCTGCGACGTGAGCCGCTTCTCGTACTCGATTACTTCGGTGTCGTAGAACCATTCTTTGGCGTGGCTGTCCGTTTCTTCGAAGCCCCGCCGTTCGAGGAACTCGACGAAGTCAGCTTTGGAATCCGGCGCGACGACGATATCGAGGTCGTGGAGAAGCGAGCATTGAACGCTGAGACAGCGTAACCACCGACAAGGACGTACTCATGGCCCTCTTGGGTGAGATCTTCGAGCAGTTCGATGAGCGCGTCACTTCGGTTGTTGAAGCTCATGGCTGCGCCCGTTCGGTCTCTCGATACGTGACGTCGAGGTCGAGGTCCTCGTACATCCGGTCGAGCATCGCCAGCGCCGACTGGAACTGGGCGTAGTTCTCGCGCATGTACTCGATCGTCTCTGCTCTCGGTATCACCGGGTACCCCTCGACGTATTCGAGGTCGAGTGACGGGCGTGGCTCGAGGACCATCTGTAGCGGTCCGTCCAACTCGTCTCGAGGCTGTCGCTCGAATGCGGTGGGGAGGTCGAACGACTCGAAAAATGTCTCCCAGGCGTCGACGTCCTGCTCACGAACAGCGAGGAACAATGGATAGTCGTCGGGCTCGCGACCGACCTGGTAGCCGCCCTGAGTCCACACGTAGACGGCGTCGATCCGCGTGAACGCGAACGGCCAGTCACCGAACTGTGGGATGACGTAGGCCTCTTCGATGGAGGGCGGACTGACGCCGGCGCTGGCAGCGACGAGCTCGCGGGCTGCGTCGCGTACGCACTCGTCGACGACAGTGAGGCCGTCGTCATAGGAAACGTAGCCTGCGTCTTCCAGCCGATTGACGGCCTGTCTCACTGTCTCGTAGGGCGTGTGGAGGTGTTGGGCGACACGGCGGATAGAGTCACCACTCTCGATGGCGAGGATAGTCTGTACCGCCGTGTCGTCGAGAACCTCGTGCATCTGGTAATTACCAATAATCAGGTAACAGTTAAAAGTCTTACTCGACTGGCCAGGAAGCACGATCTCTCCATTCGTCTCGAAGGTAGTCCTGATTCTCGCTGAAAACACGCGGAACGACTATAACGAATTCAACGAGCAAAACGAACGGAACGAGAAAAACGAATGTATTGAACGTATTCTGAGAAACGAACTGGTAGAGGATGAACTGGCTGCCCTGTACTCGATGTACAAAACGAGAAAAACGAACGTAACGAACACAACGGGGTAAACGAAGGAAAATGACCGACACCAACACTGCATGAATCACCGTGGCGAATCAGAAGGGAGGTGCCGGGAAGACGACTGACGTCATTCACACAGGCAGGGCGCTAGCTGCCCGGGGCTACGACGTCCTCCTGGTCGACATCGACTATCACGGAGGACTCACCTGCTCACTCGCCTACAACGATATGTACTACGATACCGACCGTACAACGGTGTTCGACGTCCTCGACTTCGACCAGATGAAATCGGGAACGACATCATCGTCGAGCACGAGGAATTCGACAGCCTCCCCGCGAGCGAGAAGCTTGCGAACAACAAAACATCCAGACGTTGCTTGAGGCGCCGAAGAGTCGAGAACGACTGAAGATGACTCTCAACGAACTCGATTGGGACTACGAGGCTCTGTTGAAATCCGATTCTTCAGACACATTCTCGTCTGAAACTGGTGGTCGCTGAAGAGTACGTGTTGGCTACAAACGTTTGTCGGAACTACCAATGTTTTTCGTTACTTCGACTGTATTTTCGTCGATTTGAACGTGATATTCGGCAATTCTGAGAGTAATGGAGACGGCGGTTTTACTCCGAACAAGGGTGTTCAGAGAGTCAGAGTCGAGACACGCATCGAGTGGAGGATTGAGGACAGATACCGGGTCAGTCAAATCATCCTGTTCGAATGCAGCAATTGTTTCGATGAGAGCCACCGAAGGCTCAACGCTATCCCAATCATATTCTCGTCCCACGTATCACTCCGATGGGTTGTCAGTGATGCTTTTGCCCCACGCTGTTCGGAGAAGAACTGCTATACTGGCGGAGAAAATTATTTGAACAGTAAGGGCGATAATTAGGCATGGCACGACTTGAAGCTGTGTCGACCGACAAGCTCCGCGAATATCTCGACGAAGTCGAGCAAAAACGCCCGACGTTGCGGGTAGTCGTCGGAATCAACTACAAGGAAGGCGTCTCGCAGTCCGATCTCGCCGACTGGTACGGCGTTTCCCGAACGACGATCCACAACTGGCTGAACCGCCTTGAACGGCTCGATACGGAGTCGTTCGAAGACGTGATCTACGACGCGGATCGACCCGGGCGACCGTCGAAACTCACGGATGACGGGTGGGAACAGTTGCTATCAACTCTCGACGAACCACCAGAGGAGGTGGGGATCGACGCCCCGCATTGGTCGCCACGACTTGTTCAACTTTTTCTCCAAGAGGAGTTCGACGTAGAGTACTCTCGACGGCACATTCGTGAGTTGCTTCACCAAGCGGGATTGACGTGGAAAACCGCCCGACCTGAGTACGTTTCTGGTGACGAACGCGCCAGAGACGCGTTCAAAGAAGGATTTAAAAAAACTGACTCGACGGAGTGACGACGCGACCATCGTCGTGATCGATCAGACACGGCGACGGCTGAAGACTCAGCTCGGACACGGTTGGTTCAAACGCGGCGAGCGTGCCATCGTGGAAGTCTCTGAACAGTGGGAAGCAACCAAGCTGCTGGGAGCGTTGTCCGAACACGGCGAGTCACTCTTCTATCGATGTGAAAGCAATTTCACCTCGGAAGTGACGATCCATTTCCTTCGCGCGTTGCAAGATGAATTCGGTGAGGAGTTGATCGTTGTTCTCGACAATGCGCCGTATTTTGCTTCGAAGAAAATGAAGAGATTCGCGGACGAGACGGGGATCGAACTGTGTTTTCTTCCCCGATATTCGCCACAACTGAATCCGGTCGAGGAGTGCTGGCGACAGCTCAATTTGCAGCTGAAGAATCGGTTGTTCGAAGATCTCGACCAGTTCAATCAAGCGATTCAGGAATCACTGGATCTCGTGAACTCCCCGATAATGTTCAAATACTTATATCCTTGAGTATAATAACCACTTCCGAATGTATTCGCTGGCGAGACTGCACCCTTAGAGACACCTGCGTTACCTCTAGCATATGCTTGTGTTAGACTCTAATGTCTTAAGACCGCTGGACTAGTAATATATTTAACTATTTATGTACATTATGTGTAATATGTCTGGAAAGTAGTATCTGTACATCTCCGACATATCGATACATGACGCAGAAGACGGTGAAGGTTCGAGGACGAGAAGGAACCGCGACCTTAGATATCGCGGTTCCCGCAGCAATCTCCCGGGAACACGAAGTTGAACGTGGTGACGTATTCACAATTGAGGCTGACACAGACAATAAAGGCCGCTTAATCCTCCGATACACCAGAGTGTACGACGGTGAATAATCACCATCCACACCACCAACACAGATATATGAACTCACAGTACTGAGCGATTCGGGTGTGGTGAAATATCAACTGCAGAGGATTTCAACAGAGTCGGTGAATCGGATTGCTAATGCCACATACAGAGCAGTCTCAGTTGTGTTCATTCGCTGTAGTCCGAATGACATTTCTGACGTAATGACGGTAGGGGGGCTCTACGTCTGTCTGTGGGCTGGTTTTACATACCGCTCAATAGTCCTCATACCAGCAACTATCTGCATGGCACACTCCGACTGTGCTATGACTATCACCCCTCGTTTGACGTATCTGAAACGGAAAGCCCCGATTTCGGACCAGAGTACGAGAATGACCAGCAATAGCCGAACAGAGCGAGGTCTCGTGACAACGGCTTCATCTCTTCGCTCCCATAAAGGTAGCAACAGAGGGTTGCTTGCGACCCTTGGCCCGCGGCGGCGCAACGTTCTGCTAGGAACGGCGACCGCAGCAGTGGGAGCCGTCGGGTTCGTATCTGTTTCGCCGCCGCGAACTGACGGCGGGAACAACACAGTTGCTGATCAACAGTCTCCTGAACCGACGGGAAACCCGACACTAATCGCCCATCGAGGCTTTGCAGGAGAGAATCCCGAAAATACGTGCGCAGCCGCACGGGCGGCAACCCGTACAGATGGATCCGGGCCGCGCGCCGATATGGTCGAACTTGATGTCGTGCCAACAGCCGATGGCGACGTCGTGGTGTTTCACGACGACGATCTTTCCGGTCGTGACGGGACGAGAATGGGTCTCACCGACACCTCGGGCATCGTCTGGGAGACGAGTACGGCAACGGTCACGAGTGCGAAGGTACTCCAAACTGAGGAGACGGTGCCGAAACTCGAAGACGTACTGGAATCAATCCCGAACGATGTTGACGTCAATATTGAACTGAAAAACCCGGGGAGCACCGCACTCCGCTTCGGTGAAAAACTGACTGGCAACGCACTCGAAACCCAACAAGAGATCTGGCGTCCGTTTGTCACTCGTGTCGTCGACATTGTCGAGACACACGGTCACGAGGTCCTCTTTTCGTCGTTCTACGAAGCGGCACTCGCTGTCGTGTCCGAGCAGTCGATGGCGTCAGTTGCGCCCATCTTGTGGGAGTCAATCGACGACGGGCTCGCAATTGCCGAAGCATATGACGCCGACGCAATCCACCCACCGGTGGCGATGATTCGCGGTACCCCGTTCTTCGACGGCTCACGGTTCGGCGACACTGATCTCGTGCGAAGGGCGCGGAACCACGATCGTGCGGTCAACGTCTGGACCGTCGAGTCGTGGTATCAGGCGGATCGTCTCATTGAAGCCGGCGTGGACGGGCTCATCGCTGACTATTCCACCCTTCTGCCTGAGTGAGCGGCCGGTTGTAACGATCCGTATTGCTCTCGGCTACCACCGAGTGCTGCAGAGCGATATATATCTCACTCAAGCAATCTGTACGAGCGTATAGTAATATTAGCAGCGGTTATACCCGATGTTCGAATACGCAGACATGTATGGCACCAGATACCGATGAGTCGACTGGGATCTCACGTCGAAACACACTCACGACGACCGGGGGCGCGCTTGTTGCAGCAACCGGTCTCGCCGGATGTTTAGGTGGAAACGACGGCGGGACCAGTACACAGTTCTCACCGATAGCAGAGGAACTCACCGTTTGGCACGCGATGGGGGGAACGAACGGTGAAACCCTCGATCAGATCGCGGCAAACTTCGAAGAGCAGTCGGAGATTGGCGTGAACATGGAGTTTCAGGATTCCTACGAGAACGTCCTGACGAACACTCTCTCCGCGTTCGACTCCGGCAACGTCTCGGACATGCTGCAAGTAGACTCCCTGTTCGCGCAACAAGTGCTCGACACAGATCAGGTACGGCCTGTCGAAGAGATCCTCCCAGACGACTTCGACGCCGACATCTTCCTCGATAACGTCGCGGAGTTTTTCACTGTTGACGGCGAGCTCGCTTCGCTTCCGTTCAACAACTCGAACGCGATTATGTACATCAACCGGGACGCCTTCGAGGAAGCGGGGCTCGATCCCGATGACCCGCCACGGACGCTGGCTGAGGTTCGCAGCGCATCGGAACAACTCGTCGACCAAGGCGTGACACAGTACGGAATCACCTGGCCGAACCACGTGTGGTTCGTCGAGACGTGGTACGGGTTCGAAGGTGAACTGCTGACAGATGCCGAGAACGGCCACGCCGGGGCACCTTCGGAGTTCCGGACCCCAGACGCGACCTACGACCTCTACGAGTGGTGGAAAGAGATGGCTGACGACGGCCTCTACACGAACCCGGGAATCGAGGCGTGGGGTGAAGCGACCTCGCTGTTCATCGAACAGGAGGCCGCGATGGTGCTGACAAGCACTGCCTCGGTCTCCGGGCTCATCGCTGACTCCGAAGATTTCACCGTCGACGCCGCACCGTACCCGAGCATCAGCGACACTCGCGTCGGTCCCGTGATCGGCGGTGCCTCCTTCTACGTTCCCGACGGGCTCCCCGAGGACCGATATGCCGAGATCGGACAGCTGCTCGAATACATGTCTCAGCCAGCGGTCCAAACCGAGTGGCACAAAGGGTCGGGTTATTACCCGATTACGCAGCCGTCGGTCGATGCGCTTCGTGAGGAGGGCTGGTTCGAAGAGAACCCGATGTACAGCGTGGCGCTTGACCAACTCCAGAACGGCGACGCAAGCAACCCGGCAACGAAACGGGCGCTTCTCGGTCCAGCGCGGAACGTTCAAACAGTCATCCAGAACAAGTCGGTCGACATCCTGAACGCTGACGACATCGACGCCGAGATTGAGGCGCTCAAAACAGAGGTTGACGACGTGTTGGCCGAGTACTACAACTGACCGCGGAGCCACACGCATGTCCACACGCGAAATTTTTGACAGCCGGATCGAGTCCGGGCTGCTATTGTTGCCAACGCTGCTCGTCTCGCTCGTCTTTCTGTACTACCCGACAGCACTCGCCATTCGCACGAGTTTCTTCGACTCAAGCTTCGGCCAAGGCGATACGTTTGTCGGCCTCGAAAACTACATCACACTCCTGACCGACTCAGGGTATCACTCAAGTCTACTCCTCTCAATGCTCTTCGCCGCCGTTGTTGTGATCGGCGTCATCGCCGTCTCGCTGTACCTCACGTTTCTCATTCATGAGGTTGACACGGGACAGGGACTCTATTTGATTTCCGTGATCTGGCCGTACGCACTCCCACCCGCCGTCGGCGCACTCGTATTCCTGTTCATCGTGCATCCGACACTCGGCGTGCTGACCGGCCCGATCGAAGCGCTTGGCGTCGACGTCGACTGGTTCAATAACGGCCCGCAAGCGTTCGTCGTCGTCGCGCTCGCAGCGATTTGGAAACAGATCGGGTATAACGTGATCTTCATGATCGCAGCGATGAATAACGTCCCCAACACCTTGACCGAGACGGCAGAGCTCGACGGCGTCACCGGGCTGCGTCGGCTCGTCTCCGTGTACGTGCCGATCATGACGCCGACGCTGTTTTTCCTCGTGATCATCAACACAATCTACGCGTTCTTCAGCACGTTCGCGTTCGTCGATCTGCTTACGAGCGGCGGCCCCTCGAACGCCACGAACATCCTGATCTTCGACCTGTATCAAGAGGGATTCTCCTTCTTCAACTTCGGTGTTGCGTCCGCCAAATCCGTCGTGTTGTTCCTGCTCGTTGGCGTGTTGATGTTCGTACAGTTCCGAGTGACTGACGAGTACTCTTACTACGGTGCCTGACATGGTTGAGCTACTCCAATACGCGAAACGGTGCACCGACGCGCTCCGCGGCGACAGCGCGGCCGAAACCACGTACGACGCGAAGCCGGGGACGCATCTCCAGTTGTGGCTGCTCGTGTTCGCAGTGGTGTTCCCGATTGCCGTTGCAGTGATCGTCAGCACCAAACAGACGGGTGTGGTCACGAGCCTCGGCGACCTGCTCCCGGGAAGCTACGCCGTCGAGAACTACCGCGAGGCGCTGGTCGATTATCAGTTCGGGCGCTTCATGTGGAATTCATTAGCGATGTCGCTCGTCATCGTCGTCGGGAAGCTCGTCGTTTCCGTGTTCGCAGCGATGGCGATCGTCTACTACCGCATCCCGTACAAGGACCTCGTGTTCCTCGTTATTCTGTTTACCCTGTTGTTGCCGGTTCCCGTGCGGTTCATCCCGCTGTTCCAGTTGATGAACGACCTCGGGTGGAGTAACACCATCCTCGCAATCACCGTGCCGTACATCGCCAGCGCCACGACCGTGTTCATCTTGCGTCAGCACTTCCTCTCGATTCCGACCTCGATCGTCGAAACGGCGAAACTCGACGGTGTCGGTCCACTCCGGTTCATGCTGTTCGTACTGTTGCCGATGTCGAAAGGCGTCCTCGTCGGCGTCTCGATTATCATGTTCGTCTACGCGTGGAACCAGTACCTCTGGCCGCTGATCATCATCGATTCGGAGGCGAATCAGGTCGCACAGGTCGGACTGCAACTGCTGCAAGGCGACGTGCAAGGCGGTCAGCTCTCATGGTCGCTCGTGATGGCCGGCTCAACGTTGACCCTGCTACCGCCGCTGCTGTTGATGATCGTGTTCCGCAAACCGCTGTTAGAGACGTTCAGTATCCAACAAAAATAATCATGACAACTGTAACACTACAGAACCTGCACAAGGAGTTCGGCGACGTCGTCGCCGTCAACGGAATCGATCTCGAAATCAACCACGGCGAGTTCCTCGTTATCGTCGGGCCGAGCGGGTGCGGGAAAAGCACGACACTACGCTTACTCGCCGGGCTTGAATCGACAACTGATGGTCGGATAGAGATGGGCGGCCGGGACGTCACCACCGTCGAGCCAAAAGACCGGAACGTTGCGATGGTGTTCCAAAACTACGCGTTGTACCCGCATATGACCGGGCGACGCAACATCACATTCGGGATGAAATCGAGCGGCGACTTCACCGAAGAGGAAATTGACCGTCGAGTAACAGAGGCGGCCGACACCCTCGATATCGCTGACCTTCTCGACCGAAAGCCCGACGCGATGTCCGGTGGTGAACGGCAACGCGTGGCGCTCGGCCGCGCCATCGTCCGTGACCCGGATGCCTTCCTGATGGACGAACCGCTCAGTAACCTCGATGCAAAACTCCGAATCCAAATGCGTGCGGAACTGGCGCGTCTTCACTCCACGCTTGAGACAACGACGGTCTACGTCACCCACGATCAGACAGAAGCGATGACCCTTGGAGAGCGCGTTGTCGTCATGAATGACGGGCAAATCATGCAAATCGATGAGCCACAGGTACTGTACGACTTCCCGGCGAATCGATTCGTCGCAGAGTTCATTGGCGATCCCGCGATGAATATGATCCCCGTTGATATCCAGGACGGACGCGCTGTCCACGAAGCATTTGACATACCACTCCCGTCCGGGAACGACCAATCCAAGTCGAATCAGAATGGGGCAAGTGACGCGCGAATCACCGACGGTCAGCGTGCGATTCTCGGTGTCCGGCCGGAAGATCTCCACCTCTCGGATGTACAGGCGGACGACGAGTTACCGATGATCGACGCCGAAGTGAACGTACGGGAGCCGCTTGGAGACAGTCTGCTCCTCCACTGTTCCGTTGGGAACACGTCGTGTAACATTCAGGCAGAACCACGAATGCCAATCACTGCCGGCGAGACAGTGTCAGTCGCTTACGACCCCGCACGTCTTCACCTATTCGATGCTGAAACAAGCGAAGCGTTCTATCACTCTGAGTTGCGACAATCTACCGTCAAGCAGAAACCCTCCAAACCCTCAATGTAACGAACACGCCGTTATATATTCAGTCGTCGCTTAACGGCTGCTTCACTTGAGGATGTGAAGAATTAGAATCATCAAACCGAAAGCACTGTTCGTCGAGTGGTCGAAAACGGAGATCACGGAGCGTGGATTGGATCTCTGTGTGCCGCCCTCGATATGCACTGCTCGACACACTGGCCGCACGACACGCAAACCGGCCGTCGAGTCGCCCTTCGAAACACCGAGAAAATAGAGAGTCTCGCCGGCGACAAAGGCTATGACGATCAAGCTCTCCGGGACGCCCTCCGTTCAGGGGGCGTCCGAGCCTTGCTGCGCCAACGGCCGTTCGCTGCCTACGATCAGGCCCACAACGCACGGTTGGACAGCGAATTATACGGCCAGCGCTGATAGCCGAGACCGCCTTTTCGGCCATCAAGCGTCGGTTCGGCTACGCTGTCCATCCTCGCGCGTGGTATCGCGAATTCCGCGAGTTCGCGTTGACCGCTGCAGTCTACAACCTCGAACAAGCACTCAAACAGTTACCCCGACGCCGTCATCGGATTCAACAAAGCAATTCAGAGAAAGCTCTGCTAAGATCCTCCGAAGAATAGAATTCCAACAGGGCTGGCTACCCCTGTTCTGTCTCCCGGTAGATGACGCCGAGGCCGAGGTCCTCGTACATCGGCCAAGCATCGCGAGCGGCGACTGGAACCGGGTGTAGTGCTCGTGCATATACTCGATCGTCTCCACTCTTGGGATCGCAGGGGAGCCTTCGACGTGTTCAGTTTCGAGTGACCGGCGTGGCTCGAGGACGATCTGCAGCGGTCCGTCCAGTTCGTCCTAGGGCTATCGCTCGAACGCGGTGGGGAGGCCGAAGAAATCGAAGAACGCCGCTCAGGCGTCGACGTCCTGCTCACGGACGGCGAGGAGTGACGCCGCATGAGTCCCGCAGCAGGTACATCATTAATACCTGTGGCTGAGGGGTTCAGTCATGCAGGGGTCGGATAAGATAGCCAATCGTTCGTGTGACGACCAGATTAATACTCAAGGACATAAGTATTTAAACGAATTTGGTGATCTGATCTGGTCAAGGGCAGCGAGAGCTGCCGCCCGAAGTTCATCAAGTGACAGGAACAATCGATTCCCAAGTGCCCGATCGAGCCGTCTCCAGCACTCTTCCGTGGGATTCAGCTCTGGAGATCCTCGTGGAAAATAGCACAATTCGATCGGTGTCTCAGCGACGAATTCTTTCACAGCCTTCGCCGTGAAGTACGATGCGTTATCCAAGACGACACAGAGCTTCTCACCAAATTCAGTCTGAAGAGCGTCTAATAACCGGATCGTCGTGCCGCTGTTGAAATTCACCTCACACGGAAGGAAGAACGTCTCGCCGGTATCGGCAGTTGCGCCAAGTAATTTGAGGCTTTTCCATTTACCAGTCACCGGCAGCGTCGGACGCTCATCCTTTGGAAACCAGGCGTTGATCAGTTTCGAGAGGACCTGCCTCGTTTGATCTACTGTGACGATTGTGTATCTGTCGTCCAGGTTGTTGCGCTTTTTTTGAACCCTTTCGTCCACGTCTCCTGTGCCCGTTCATCGGATTTGTAGAACTCCGGCCTAGCTGTCTTCCACGACAGGCCGGCCTCGCGCAGTAATCGACGGACGTGGCGGTTGCTGTATTCAACGCCGTACTCCTCTTTGAGGTAGTTCCGAGCGAGCGGAACGGACCACGCTGGTGCGTCCAAATCGACGTCCTCGGGCGATTCGTGTAAGATTTCTTTGAACTGTTGCTTCTCTTGCTCTGTGAGTTCAGACGGTCTTCCAGAGCGGTCTTCGTCGTAGACGACAGCCTCGAACGGCTCCGACTCAAGCCGTTCGAATCGGGTTAGCCACCGAGAGAGCCACCCGGCTGTATATCCGTACCGTTGCGCGATTTCCTCCATCGTCGCACCATCTTCTTCGAGGTAGTTGATCGCAGCCATCAACCGTTGTGTCGGCTTCTTTCCCTCGACTTCCGTGAGGACATCGCGAAGGTCCTCAACCGAGACGGAGTCCAGATTGACCATGCTCCAAATAGCAGGCACATATTGAAATAGTTTTGGCTGTTAGTATAAGAGAGCAGATACAGATATACGAGAGCGGTATCGCACCTTCGATGACAGTACGACGGATATCTTCACGCACCTCGGGATGGACGGAGAGATGACTCACGTCACTGACACCGAAGCGATGCTCGGTCGAACACGACGAGAGTTCCTAGGAACTCCGCTTGAAGAGTTTATCTATCCAGATGACAATAAGCGTGCAGTTGCGTGCTTCGAGTCCGCGCTGGCTGGTGATGCTCCGGCGACGGTTGAGCTTCGGTTTCGCATGGTGACGGACACTGGATCTGGATCGAGAGCAGCGCGTCACCGATCCCGCCCGAAGACGTCCTCGACGGCGTGGTCACGGTAACTCGCGACGTCACGGAGCGCAAGCAACGGGAGCGAGAACTGAAAGCGACCAAAGCCGAGCTCGAACGCTCGAACGAGACGCTTCGGCGGCAGAACCGGCGTCTCGACCGGTTCGCCTCCGCGGTGTCACACGACTTCCGGAACCCGCTGAGCGTCGCCAACGGGCAACTGAGGCGCGCCCGCAAGGCCTCCGACAGCGAGCACCTCAACGCGATGGTCGAGCCGCTGGATCGGATGGCGAGGATGATCGACGAGTTGCACACGCTCACGATGAGTCACCGCCACGGCGGCGATACGACGACGGTGACGATCGCCGATCGCGCCGAGGCCGCGTGGGCGACCACCGAAACGGAGGAGGGCTGTCTCGAAATCTACCTCGACCGCGAGCACCGGTGTGAAGCTAACATCGGGCTGCTGGATCACATCTTCGAGAACCTGTTTCGAAACGCCGTCGTCCACAACGACGCACCGGTCACCGTCACCGTCGGTTCGCTCGCGGAGGGATCCGGGTTCTACGTCGCCGACGACGGCGACGGCATCCCGTCCGACCGGGTCGACAGCATCTTCGAGTACGGCTACTCGACGGCGGGGCGCGATTCGATATCCGGTTCGAGTGAGACCGTTCGGCTCGAGTGAAACCAGGAACCTCTCGCGACGCTGGTCTCGATCCGCGGCGTCACCCGCCGTCGGTCGTAGCGTCATCCACCGCCCGAGAAGATCTGCCGGAGCAGCTTCCGCTGTGCTACACGGAGGTGCTGTAGCAGCGTCGTGTGCGTGATCCCGAGTGACTCTGTGATCTCGACGGCGGAGTGTCCTCGGGGGCGCTCGAAGTAACCCTGATGGTAGGCCGCTTCGAGCGCGAACAACTGCTTTTTGGTCAGCGCGTCGAGGTCGACGCGCGCGCGCGTCTCGCTCCCGACCGGTCCCTCGTTTCCGCGACGACCGATCGGACCGTGACGGGAGCGTAGTGTTCGTTCAGTCGGTCTACCGCCGGCTGCAAATACTCTCGGCTACCGAGTTCGAAAGAGATGGCCGCGTGACCGGGCGTTACGCACGATGATCGAACGAGCGCGCCCACGGAGCCGAGATGCGATTCGGGCGTATCGTCGTCGAGAGTGACGTGATAATCGGCCTGGCCTCCGCCGTCGATGGCTCTCCAAGCACGGAAGCTGGGATGGCTGTCGAGTGTGTCGACGACGTTCCTCGACATCGTCGTCCAAAACAGCAACGTGCGATTCATCTTTATGAAGGTCGATTCCGAGGTAGTACATGGTTCCTGTAGGGCGGTTTATGCGTGAAGGGACCACACGTATTCGGGCTCGCCGCCCGGATGCTGACGGCATCCGGGCGGCCTCCCATGATAGTGCGTCCTTGGCAGGGAGGCCAATCAGACCCACGCGTTCTCTGACGCTGTTCAGATGTCGGCCTGTGTCCACCTCATGTTCCTTACCACGCACGCTGGGGACTTAGCAGGCTTTCATCCCATCACTACCAATCCGGACGAATCACAATCGCAGTTCGAACGCGTCGGTGATTGCTTGATAGTCCCAAGTGATTGCCGAAATTCTCCTCGGATAATATATTAGTAATATATGAGGGTTACAATAATGACATAATTCTGATAATTTTTGCTGAAGAAGGGCACGGATTTGCGGTTCAGTCCATCGCGCGCGGACCGAACTGTCTGAGGGTGTCGTCGCTCCGGAACGGAAATCTCTATATTGTCCAGCCAGAAGTGCCGTCATGGAGGAACTGCACACCGACAGTGCACCGCCGAGTATCGGACCGTTCTCCCAGGGAATCCGCGACGGTGACAGAATATACGTCTCCGGACAGGGTCCGATCGATTCGGAGACCGGGGACATTGTCGACGGCGATATACGAGCGCAGACGGAACGGACGCTCAAGAACATTGCGGCGGTTCTGGAGGTGGGCGGGTGTTCGCTCGACGACGTCGTGAAAGCCACGGTGCTCCTCACCGACATGGATGCGTACGACGCCGTCAACGACGTCTATGCAGAGTACATGTCCGATCCCTATCCGGCTCGCGCCGCGTACGAAGTCGCGGCGTTACCCGTCGACATCGGGGTCGAGATCGAGGTCGTCGCCTCGGTGTGAGCGGCTACCTGGAATCGAATTCTCCGTTCGTCATGCGGCCGGCTCCGTCTGCCTGTGAACTTCGGCGAACTGGTCTGCAAGTTCGGCCACGATCCGGTCGAAGAGAATTTCTCCCTTCTCAGCGGTCGCGAGCGTCGGATCGCCGATTGCACCGCTTTCGCTGTACTCGTCGAAGGTCCGATACACGGATACGTCACCCCCGTCGAGCAGGTCTTTCGGGCCCCTGCTGTACGGTTCGTCGTGATCGGTGCCATCGAGGGCGTCCGTCCGGACGAGTTCGGGAGTGAGGTGCAACATGAGCGACGTCTCGAACTCGCCGCCGTGGCCCATCCCGCCGACGTCGCTGTCTCTGACTTCTGTGACGGCATCGGTGGCGAGGTCGAAGTACGTCAACCCAAGTACGTCGACCGCGGGGTGCCGTCGGCCGATTGTCGTCACGGTCGCGTCGATCAACGCAGTGTTCCCTCCGTGACCGTTGACGAAAACGACCCCATCGAATCCGTTTTCGAGCCCGGAAGTGGCAACCTCTTCCAGTAACGATTTGAGGGTATCGAACTCTCCTGTGAGCGTGCCGCCGAATGGAAGGTGGTGGGGCGAATACCCGCTCCAGACGGGCGGTGCACAGAGGATGGGGATGTCGCTCCGTTCGGCTGCACGGGTGCTGACGTTCGATACCAGGACCGTATCGGTCGCGACAGGGAGGTGGGTACCGTGTTGTTCGATACTTCCGACTGGGATGACCAGCACCGATCCCGGTGTCCGGGCGACGTCGCGAATCTCCGCCGCAGTTTTCCACGCCATCGAGACTGCTGAATCTCGGGTTCCAAAATTCATGTAACCGGGATCGACATCCAATCACAAAGGCTCTTTGTTCCGTCAGTCGGCACCGCGGTGCCGATTGTGGTTGGCGTTTGCGACGTCACGGTAACGTCGGGAGGGGATCTCCGAGGCGTTCGGGGGAACGGATCCATACCGAACGACGGGTAACCTTTACCGGGCGGAGCGAGACCGTGGGGCATAATCACGAGGATCGACAGAGACCGGTTCGATTCGCGGCGTTCGACGGTGTACGCGCCCCGCGGCGTCGTCACGACGAGTCAACCGCTCGCAGCGAGTGCAGGTGTCGACGTCATTCACGACGATGGAAACGCGTTCGATGCAGCGATCACGGCGCCGGCGACGCTTGCCGTCGTCAAGCCGATGAGTACGGGTCTCGGCGGTGACATCTTCGCACTCTTTCGAACTGCAGACGGTGCGGTCGGCGGCGTACAGGGTTGCGGTGGGGCACCCGGTCAAGCAACGATCGACCGTATGCGCGAACTCGTCGGGCCGAGGACGCGACGATCCCGGACGTGGGACCGCTGTTCGTGACGGTACCCGGGGCAGCCAGAGGCTGGGAACGTATCGTCGCCGAATTCGGCCGAAAACCATTCGATCGCGTCCTCGAATCGTCGATCGAGTACGCGGTGAACGGATACCCCGTAACAGAACAAATCGCCGCGGAGTGGCGATTGGCGGCAGATCGGTTGGTCGACGACGTCGCTCGTGAGACCTTTCTCTTTGACGGTGACCCACCCGAAGTCGGCAGACCGTGAAGGTTCCCGAACTCGGTGAGACGCTCCGGCAACTGGCTTATCGAGGTGCGGACGTGATGTACGACGGGTCGATCGCCGAACACATCGCCGACGCGGTCCAGCGTCGAGGGAGCTTACTCACGGCCGACGATCTCCGGGACTTCTCCCCCGAGTTCGTTTCCCCCGATCGACGGAGTACGGCAACGTGACCGTCTTCGAGTTACCACCGCGCAATCAGGGCCTCATCGCACTCGAAGCCCTCAACATCGCCGAGGAACTCGGATCGGGGGATCACGGATACAACACGGTCGACCGGGTTCACTCTCTCGTCGAAGCGTTCAAGCGCGCGTACCACGACGGCCACTATCACATCACCGATCCTGACTTCGAGGACGTGCCATTGCTCGACGATCGCCCGTTCGACGGCTAACGAGCGAGGACGGTCACGGCCCACGCCAGCGAACCCGACGCTAGTTGGCCGGGATTCCCCGACGAAGACGGCGACACGGTACTCGTAACGGCCGCCGACGAACGAGGTAACGTCGTCTCCGTGATCAATTCCCTCTACAAGGGGTTTGGCAGTGGCGTCGTCGTCCCGTGAACGGATGTCGCCCTGCAAAATCGCTGTCGGTCCTTCTCGCTCGATCCGAACCATCCGAACTGCATCGCGCCCGGAAAACGACCATTTCACACGCTGATTCCCGGGCTCGCTCGCTTCGATTCGAACGACTGGGCCGCATTCGGCGTGATGGGCGGGTACATGCAGCCCCAGGGACACCTCCAGATGCTCTCAAACCGGTCAATTACGAGCGACCTCTCCAGGTCGCCCTCGATGCCCCACGTTGGCGATACCTCGAGGACGGCCGACTGGCGCTCGAAGAACGGTTGGCGGGCCACGTCGGTGCGGCACTCTCGCGGCGCGGATACGAGGTGTGCGTCCTCCCACCGCGGAAGTTCGGCGGTGCCCAGATCAGCCGTCTCACGGACGGCGTTCTCTCCGGTGTGACAGATCCATGGAAAGACGGAATTGCGTCCGGGTTCTAGCGGGACTGTGTGTGGATTCTAACGGAGCCCGGGAATTCGGACCGGACGGATAGACAAGGAGGCGTCGCGGAACACCCGCTAGTCGCTATCCTGGCCCTCGACGACGACGCGGGGGTCAATGATGCTGTACACAATGTCGACGAGGTAGTTCCCGACGATCACCCAGACGGCAACGAGGAAGAACACGAACTGTACGACTGGTAGATCGCGTTGGAACACGGACTCCACGAGGAGGAACCCGACCCCGGGCCAGTTGAACACGGTCTCGACGATGACCATGCCGCCGATTGCACGTCCCATCGAAATCGGATACAGGGTGATGACGGGGAGCGAAGCGTGCTTGAGCATGTGCCTGAGCTGTCGCGTCTCGGGAAGACCCTTGAGTCGGTGGTAGGTCATGAAGTCCTGCCCAGATATCTCGACTACGCTCGTTCGCATGATGAGCGAGGGGAGGTACACGAGTTTCGCGACGATAGTGAGGAATGGAAGCGCGTAGTGTAACCAGAAATCTCCAGTTTGAACCATCTCCAAGGTCGAAAGTCCCGAGTTCTGGACCGACGACATGCCGCCCGTCGGGAAGATACCGAACCAGAAGGCACCGATGATCAGGAGGAAGATACCGAGGAAGAATTCTGGAATCGTTCCTAGTATCGTGATACCTGCGACGCCCCGACGCTCTTTCTTCGAGCCCCTGTTACGGCCTAGGAACCCGCCGAAGATTGAACCCACGATGTATGCCACCGTAATCGCCGGTGCGACGAGCAAGAAGGAATTCAGGATGGCCTCTCCGACGACGTTGATGACGGGGGTCCGGTACCTGAACGAGTTGCCCATGTCACCGGTGAAGAGATTCGTTATGTATTCGAAGTACTGCACGTAAAGCGGGTCGTTGAGGCCCCACGCTTCCTGTGCCGCTTCGAGTTCTTCGGCGTTCGCCCCGCGCGCGACGAGGATGTCGAGATAGCTTCCCGGGAGGGAGCGGAACAGGAGGAATAGCGCCGATGCGACCAAGAAGATGAGCAGTGCCGTCACCACTGTCCGCTTGACGAAGTATCGGAGGTTACTCATCGACGGTTACCCCCTCCCCCTCTGCCGGATCATGGTCGTCGTACAGGTGGCACGCGACGCTCGCCGTCGATCCGTCGGCCGGCGAGACGTGGCGCGGCGCGACGTCGCAGACATCCATGCGGTCCGGACACCGGTCTTTGAATCGACAGCCTGACGGTAAATCACTCGAATCGCTCGGGGTTCCGGCTATCGTCATCGGTTCCCGGTCGTAGTGCGGGTCGGGAATCGGAATCGCGTTGATAAGCGCCTGGGTGTACGGGTGTCTCGGTTCGCCGAGCAGTTCCTCGGTTTCCGCACTCTCGACGACGCGTCCGAGGTACATGACGTTCACCCGGTCACAGACGTACGAGACGGTCGAGAGGTCGTGTGAGATGTACAGCATCGAGACGCCGACATCCCGCGTCAGGTCCCGCAGGTCCTGCAGTATTGCCGCTTGCGTCGAGACGTCCAGCATGGACACCGGTTCGTCAGCGAGAATGACCTCCGGTTCGAGAATCAACGCGCGTGCGACCGACACTCGCTGTTTCTCGCCGCCGGACAAGTGATGTGGGTACCTGTCGAGATACTTCTCGGGCGGACTGAGTTTCACCTGCTTCAGGATGTCGTGAAAATCGCCCTCCTCGTATGGGATATCGTGAATATCGAGTTGCTCCTTGAGCGTCGCTCTGACTGTGTACTTCGGGTCCATCGAATTGAAGGGATCCTGAAAGACGATCTGGACGCGCCGACGGAACTCCTTCCAGTCGCGCTTTTCGAACTCACTCACCGGACGCCCGTTGAAGTACATATCGCCGCTCGTAGGCTCGTACAAGCCAATGAGCGTCTTCAGTAAGGTCGTCTTTCCGCACCCGCTTTCGCCGATAATCCCTTGCACTTGGTTTTCGTCCAGTGTCAGCGAGACGTCGTCGACTGCTCTAATTCGTGACGGACTCGACGAGGTAAACGCGTGTTTGACCGTCTGCCATATCGAATCCCGCTGGACGAAGTGCTTCTCTAGTCCGTCCAGTTCGAGCACTGGTTCACTCATGGTTGGACCCTCCCACTTCGGACCGCGTATTCTCCGGTGACCTGTGGCCGAGTTCCTCGATTTCGTCGTATCGAATACACGAGGTGTACTGGTTATCGTCGCCGACGGCCTGCAGTGGCGGACGTGACTCGACACACTCGTCTGTACTCCACGGACATCGGTTCGCGAAGGTGCAGTAGTCCACTTCGTCTTGTAGCTGTGGCGGCTGGCCCTCAATGACGCTCAGGTCGCGTTTCGGATGCCTGATGTCCGGAAACGCCTGCTGCAGCAAGTAGGAGTACGGATGTGAAGGCGAATCGAACATTCTGGTAACGTCGCCAAGTTCAGAAACCTGTCCCCCGTGGAGAACGGCCATCGAGTCACAGTTCTCGAAGATGACCGAAATGTCGTGCGTGATCATGACGATGCTGACGTCTTCTTCCTCCTGGATCGATTTTAGGTGTGTGAGGATCTGGTCTTGCATGATCACGTCGAGTGCAGTCGTCGGCTCGTCGGCGATGAGTAGCGATGGCTCCAGAAAGAGGCTGAACGCGATTATCGCCCGCTGTTGCATCCCGCCAGAGAACTGGTGGGGGTACTCGTAGATCCGTTCACCGGGTAACCCGACGACCTCGAAGAGTTCGGTCAGGCGGTCTATCGCTCGCTGCTTGCTCCAGTCCGTGTGGACTTTCGCGAGTTCTACCGCCTGTTTGTCGAGTCGCATGATGGGATCGAGGCTATTCATCGAGGCCTGGGGGATGTATGCTATCTCCTTCCATCGAATCCGCTCACTCAGTTCCCGTTCGGTCATGCTGTGGATCGGCTCTCCGCGAAACCGTATCTCGCCGGCCGTCACGGATCCGTTGTCGTCGAGTCCGCCGATGATCGACTTCGCTATCGTGCTCTTTCCCGACCCGCTCTCGCCGACCAGACCAAAGAATTCGTTCGTGTCGATGGCGAACGACGCGTCGGTCACGGCGTGGATTTCCCCGTCCTTCGTCTCGTAGCGAATGTCGAGTCCGTCGATTTCAAGGAGCGGTTCGGACATCAGACCTCACCTCCCGTGTACTCGTCCGACTGTCCACCGAGTTGCTCCATGCTCCGCCCGAGGAGAAACGTCGAGAGGACGGTCAACGAGATGAGCAGTCCGGGCGGTATCGACCACCACCATGCTTCGGCGATTCGATTCGCCTCGTAGGCGTTCCTGACCATGATCCCCCACGACGGGACGAACGGGTCAGAGACGCCGATGAATGCGAGGTTTGCCTCAACGAGGATGGCCGATCCGACGCCGAGCGCGAAGAACAATACGATCATGCTCGTGATGTTCGGCAGGATGTGTCGAAGAACGATCCGGCGGGTACTAGCGCCCGTGGCTTTTGCGGCGAGAATGTACGGTCGTTGTTTTATCTGGAGGACCTGTGCCCGAAGCACTCGTGCGTTCCCTCGCCAGAGTATCACGCCGATTACCAGGATCGTGGTCCAGTAATTTACGCCCATAAAGACGATGAGAACGATCGCGAACGGGATGAGCGGGACGCCGTAGACGAAGTCCGTGAACCGCATGAGAAGCGTCTCGTACCAACCGCCAATGTATCCGGCAGTGACGCCGATCGTCATCCCGATACTGATGATGAACAGCCCGCCGAGTATCCCGGTTATGACCGTTGGGCGTGCGCCAACCATGATACGGGAGAGAACGTCCTCGCCCCGTTCCGTTGTTCCTAGGAAGTACTCACCGGTGAGCGGCGGTGCCAGTCGAAGCAGTGAACCGTCCGGGGCGGAGTTGATAGCAGAGTAATCGTGTGGTGCTAGGACGGGGCCGAACACGCCGAGCAGCAGGACGAACAAGATGGAATATGCTGCTACCCTGTTTATCCGATCCTCGAATACTATTGTTGCTCCCTCGACCGTCTGGTTGACGAGTCGATGGTTGGTTACGGCCGACGAGATGCGATCTGGGAGTGGCATACAGAGTCTTGCATAGAGTAGACGAAGGAACTGCAATAAGAGTTTTGATGCGATCGGACGGGAGCCGGGGCGCTCGCCTTCGGTGTGGAAGGGTGTCAACCTTAGCGTGAAGGAAGCGGCCGACCGCGTGCCTTGGTACGACTGGCCGCTTGGCCTCTTAGACTGCGAGTATGAGCGTGAAACGTGGGGAAATAGGTCGCTCATCGAAGCGTGGTTCGGAATCTTCAAATACCGAACCAGGCGCTCCTACCACCGATTTTCGTTCCACAGCACCGCCAACTCCACCAGATCCTGGCTTACAGCCTTCGCCGCTCTCCACAATGCCGAGCTCTAAACCTTGACACCCTTGGTGTGGGCACACAAGCTTTTAGTATATCTTTGACCGTGATTGTGAGCATGGTCGGTTCAGAGCCCGCGAACGAAGCCGTACTCAACGTACTTATCGAGGCGGCGGTACTTGAGGAGTCAGAATCGGGAACTGTGAAGCGGACAAGACGGTTTATGGAGGCCGTCAAAGACGCCGAGGAATGTCTCGAATGTGATGGCGTCGAATCCGAGTGGTTCGGCCTATTTGGACGAGACGGGACGGCTGAGAC
The DNA here is from genome assembly GCF_042662525.1 of Halorubrum trueperi. Taxonomy (NCBI): domain Archaea; kingdom Methanobacteriati; phylum Methanobacteriota; class Halobacteria; order Halobacteriales; family Haloferacaceae; genus Halorubrum; species Halorubrum trueperi. The sequence goes on along the minus strand of NZ_JBHSXI010000008.1, from coordinate 35,717 downwards.
GGACCTGGGAACCCTCACTGCGACGGCGCGCGCAGTCGAGTCGTTCGTCACCGATCTGGAAAGAAAACAGGCGGCGAGCGTCGCAATATCCCTCCAGCGCTTCGAGGAATCGGTCCGGACCGAGGGCGTTCCCGATCCGGTGACCGCACTCGCGCCGTTCGAAATCGAGGGGTTTTGCAGCCGATATCCGTGTTCCGCCGTCATTGTCTGGAAAGCGGACAGCGAATCCAGTTCCCTGGTGTTCGACGACTTCGCCGAACTTGCAGGCAGACCAGCGTTCGAGAACGTCGGTTTCGGAGCCGTGCACGCGCCCGACTATCCGGAAACGGCGCATGAGCAGTATTCGATCGGTATCCTTCCAACCGTCCTGTTCTTCGTCGGAACCGATATCGATTCACGCCTCGTCGGTGCACACCACCCGCAGACGTTCGAGCGAGAGCTGTCCGTCGTCGTCGAGCGGGCGGTGGACTCCGTCAACGCGGAGGAGAGGAACGCCTAGTCGAGACGACACCGTTCGAGCTTCTCTTCGTCCACGGTTACCCCGAGTCCGGGACCGTCTGGTACCTCGATCTGGCCTTCCTCGACAGTGAACGGATCGTCAATGACGTGTTCCGCCCAGCCGTAGTAGACGGTGTCGGCAGCGAGCGAGATCGCCGGCGTCGCGGCGACGGCGTGTACCATCGCTGCCGTTTTTACGCCAAGATCGAATCCGCAGTGATGAGCGAGAGATACGCCGGCGTGTTCCGCCAATCCGGCGAGTTTCCGCATCTCCACGATGCCACCCGCGGGGATGATATCCACGACGGCGACGTCGATCGCGTCCTCCCGGACCAACGTCATCAGGTTATGTTTGAAGTACGTATCCTCGTTTACGGCGATGGGAATCTGGAGACGTGACCGGAGAGAGCTGTAGTTCCCGACGGAATCTATCCGGACGGGTTGCTCCAGATACTGGACGTCTACACCGCTTCGGCCCAGTTCGGCTCCGACTCGGATTGCTTCGTCGATCGACCACCCCTGGTTCGGGTCAAGTCGGAACTCGAGGTTCCCGTCCGCCGCCTCGTCCATCGCCACGATACGATCGACATCCTGTCGCCAATCCGGCCCGGCTTTCGTCTTGAGAACCGAGAACCCGTCGGCGACGGCTTTCCGTGCGTGCCGACGGGAATCTTCACGCGGTAGGATACCAACGGCGTACGCCACGTCGACCGCAGGGTCGTATGCACCGCCGAGCAGTTTCGACACGGGCACGTCGAGGTGTTTCCCGAGTGCGTCGAACATCGCCATCTCGACGGCTCCGATGAACGGTTCGATCTTCACGTATGGGAAGTAAAATTCCTCGATGAGGGCGTTAATCTCCCAGACCGAGCGCCCGATAAGCGGTGGAATAACCACTGACTCGAACACCGCCTTCGTCGCTTCGGGTGAGGCAAGCGCCGCAAGCATCTCACCCCAGCCACTGACGCCCTCGTCGGTGTCCAGGCGGACGAGTACCCGATCGACGTCCTCGACGGAATCGTGATTGCTCTCGTACGGGGCGATCCCGTCTGGTTCTCCGAGTGGTGTTACATCTGCATTGACCGGTATGACCTCTGCACCAGTGATCTGCATACTCGGACAACAGAATACTATTACGTATACCTTTCTAAATATTTATGCCTTGTTTCGGTTCACACCGGACGTGTGTCACTCGAATATTGCTCGTTCGAGTTCCCCGACAGACTCGCGGGACCGAAACCGTCGCCATCCGAGTCCGCCGATCCCGATCAGAAAGGTTCCTACCGAGAGGGTTGGTAGTGCGGACGCCACGCCGTCAGACAAGAGCAGCGGTGCACCCAGCAGCCCAGTCGTTAGGAGTCCGCACGTCACGACGATGATGGAGAGCTGTTTGAGCCACCACGTCGCATCGTTTATCATGACATGCCAATACCGAGTCGAGCTATAAAATGAATGCGGTTGGGGAGGGACAGGCGAACAGCGGAGTCGAAGATCGTGCGAAGAAGCGAGGGTTACCCGCTCCACTCGCTTTGAAGATCCTCAACGCAGGGGAAGTCCTCGGGGTGTTCGGACGGCTGACTTCCCTCCGGCCACGCAGGAGTGAGGTCAGCACCCTCTGGATAGTGGAGTCGATCATCGTCGTCCCACGTCCAGCCGGCGTCTTCGAGAATCTGTCTCGCCCGTTCCTGATCCCCGCTCGAGGACTGGGTCTTGATTCCCAGTTCCGACAGTTCGTCGAGGTCACTCGCGGAAATCCACGGGTGTTTCAGGGAATACGGGAGGGCGTACGGGACGGTTGTCGAGCCGCCGTACACTGCGATTTCGTTGATCTCGTCTCGGTTGAGCGCCCACGAACCGGCTTCCCTGAACTCCTGAAACATCCCGGGTCCGTACGAGTTCTGCGGATAGAGCGCTTCGAGGGCGTACGCACCACGGGAAACGACGCGAACGTTGTCCTGGTCGGCGTAATCCTGAATGACGCTCGCAGAGAGCGTCCGCGCGTCGTTGATCTCCCCGTTGTCGAACGCGCGGATCGCCGCTTGTGCGCTGTCGAACGTCTGGAGGATAATCTCCGATTTCGGGTCGTAGATGGGGTGGTCGTCTACTGGTTCGAGGAAGATTGACGTGTCGGTGAAGTCGGTGACGGCGTACGGACCCGATCCAACGATTTCGCCCATGTCGGGGCTGGTCGGGTTGTCCCAGGCCCCGGCGTCTTCCCAGACCTCTTTCGAGAGGATGCCGAACAGACTCGCCTCTCGGGTGATGAACGGCGGGTGAAGATCCGAGAGGTAGAACGTCGCGGTTTTCTCGTCGTCGACCTCTACGCGGTCGAGCGGGAAGTCGTTGATGAGCGGAAACTGACCGACGTTCTCTGTAATGAACTCATAGGTGAACTTGACGTCTTCGGCGGTGATTTCGCTGCCGTCGTGGAACGTGGCGTCGGCCAGTTCGAACGTGATCCTCAGTCCGTCGTCGCTTATCTGGTAGTCTTCTGCGATCCCAGCCTGCTGGTTGTAGTTCTCGTCGTACTCTAGCAGCGACGTGTGGATGAGGTGGTTGAACACGGACTGGACGCTGCCGTTTTCGGTGAGGAGGTTGTTGACTTTCGACTCCGTCAACGCGGGCGGCATACTGGTGATGATGCCCTTGTCGGTCTTCGCCTCCGTTTCGATCCATGGTTTGTTACCGTACTCCCGAAGCCCGATGTCCCCGATTCCACCGGGTTCCAGCTCATCGGTGTTCATCATTCCGACGTTGAACCGCTCTGTCACCGGCCAGAACGGAACGTCCTCCGACATCGTCTTCATCGCGTCCAGGATGATCTCCTGGCGCTCGTCCTCATCCATGACGTTTCGCTGCTCAAACACGAGTTCAGTGTATTCACAGCTCGCGTACTGACAGTTGTTGAGGTGATCGTTGTTTCCAGCGTAAGATAGGTTGTACCGCATCATGAGGTCGTCCGGGTCGAGACGACTCGGTTTCGGACCCTGTCCGCCGAGGTTGATGTGCTCGACCCGCGCGTCCGCTATCGTGTCGGCCACCTGGTTGCTGATCCCCATACCGGTCGTTTCCACGTCCAGACCGATGGACTCGAGGTATTCTACGATTGAGGGGACGCTCTGTTCCGCGTAACGCGTCTCCGCTCCGAGGTCGGACCAGTACATCAGGTCGAGTGTCGGAACGCGCTCGCCAGCTGCTCCACCGCCGTCACCGCCATCGCCGCCGTCGCTGCCGTCGCTGCCGTCGCTGCCGTCGCCGCCATCGTCCGTGAGCCCCGAACAGCCAGCTAAACCGACCGATGTTGTCGCGGAGGCTATTCCGAGCGCGTTGAGATACTCTCTCCGTGAAAGGCCGTCGGCACTGGTATCATCTACCATAGCACGGAAAATCACACATGACTAAATAAACTTATCTTAATATAGTTGATATTCGGTGCCGAGTCGGTATCCGTTCACTGCAGCGGAGTCGAGTCACCTGTAATGAACTCCCTGGTCGAAGCCCTCGCGTAAAGGACAACGAGGCCAAGAATCCGGATCGGAGTCGAAAATTTCAGATGATACGGCACGACGAAGACTATCTCTATAGCCGCTCACAGGTTGGTTTTGATGAAATCTCACCAATCACGAACGCTTCCGTCGCCGTTTCGCGGCTTCGGCAGCGGTTCTCGGACGTAGTCGTACTCTCTCGCTCTCTCTTCGTCTATGTCGACACCGAGTCCAGGCGTGTCGTCAATATCTATGACGCTATCATCCGTATCTAGCTCTGGAACGCCCGAGAATACTGTATCGAGCTGTGATGGAACGGGGAGGGCGTATTCCGCTTGGTACGCCGATTGATCGTCCTGATAAAGATATCCGGGGAGTTCCTGAATCCCAAAGTTCGGAATCGAAAGCGCCGTGTGTAACGTGGCTGCGAATCCCAGCGGTGAGACGTCGCTCGGGGCATGAAACGCGGTCCGAACCGAATAGTGTTCGGCGAGGATAGCTATCTTCCGAAGCGCAGTGATACCCCCGGTGTGCACGACGTCCGGACGGACATAATCGACGAGGTCACGTTCGATGAGGTCACGATACTCCCACGGTGAGGTGTACACTTCGCCGAACGCGAGCGGTATCGTCGATCCTTCACGAACGCGGGAGAGTTGGTCGATATCCTCTGGCCGAGTCGGGTCTTCGAAAAACAGGAACCCGAGGTCTTCGAGCGCGCTCGCCGTTCGAGCAGCCACAGCGGGATCGAGTTGTCCGTGCGCGTCGAGAATCAGCCAAGGATCGGTTCCTATGGCGGCGCGAACGTCACGAACCTTCGTCCGTAACATGGCGACGTTGGTCGTTCCGAACTCTACGTCCACGAAGTCGTCGATCCGGAGTCGGAGTGTCGAAATTCCGTCGTCGAGTACGTCGGTACACGTATCGATGACCGCTTCGGGATTCTCCCCGCCACAATGCTGGTAGATCCTGGCGCCGTTTCTCGTTCGCCCACCGAGTAGATCATAGACGGGTGCCCCGTATCGTTTCCCTTTGATGTCCCAGAGTGCCATGTCGACCGCAGCGAGTGCCGTGTTTAAAACGGGCCCGCCGCGCCAGTACGTATGGCGGAAAAGCGTCTGCCACGTATCCTCGATGCGATCGACCGATCGATCGGCGATCTCCGGCAGCACGTGGTGTTCCAGGGTCGCTTCGACCGCGCGTTCCCGGCCATTAAGCGTGGCATCGCCCCAGCCAACGGTCCCGTCGGGAGTGACGAGCTTCACCAGGACGTAATTCCTCCCAGGACAAGTCGTGAGCACACTCCAGTCTGCGATCTTCATACGAGGAGATGCCCAGTATCTGTCTTAAATCTTCGTCCAAGCGACGAGCCGGGGCACGTGGCGAGTTTCGAGTGGCCATTTAGCCATTATCGACAGAGAGAACGGTCCTAAAATCTCTGGACGAACGTTTCGTTCACTCGGGCGAGGCCTCGAAGTAGTCGGATGGTACCCACTGGTCTTCCTGTTGATGGATCAGATTGTGCATATCGAGGACGGCAAGATACTTTCGAATCTCCCACGGATCATCGAGTTCGAAGGTAGCCGCTTCGTAAATTTCACTCCGGATACCACCACCAGACTTCAACACAGCCAGGAGTGTTTCTTCCAGATTGTCCATGGTCGCGTCGAGTTCGTTCTGCTGGACGGAGTGAGGATGGTCCAATCGTTCGAAGACGGTCGTGTAATCCCCTTCTATCGTAACAGACACGTGAGGTTGCCCGGAATCCCGATGTTCCTGTTTGTTCGCGAGACCGTGGACGCTACCGCGGTGCGGGCCGACTCGCTGAGCCTCCACATTGGGGTGGTCATGAACATCTTTCGGTTGCTCGTCGGTTTCTCGATTCCCGCGTTCCGCCGTATCGCTGCGGTCGCTTCTTTGACCCTCAGCCGTCGATTCGGTTCGGTCGGGATGGGTTTCATTCTCGCGTTCGTCTACAGGTCGCTCGTTCCGTTGCGGCGTGTTTTCGTCGGAGTCTTTCGTCATAGCGGCTGTTGGGTCGCAATCACCAAAGTCTTTACTTCACTCGGTGCCGCTCATAAGTGAAGTAAAGATCCATTAATGTGGGGATACCGCCGCACTTGAACCAGCGACTACCGTACGTATCGGGGGGAGGGAGAAAATTCTGCAGGATATAGGAGATGAAACGTGGGAATTTACCCTTTCGCCGCGTATTTAGTGTCCGCTCCTTTAGCTCGTTCCCCATCTGAAACCGATCTACCGGAGAGAGTGCCCCGGCTTTCGTTTACTCAGCGTGAACGAACGGGAGATGTCGCTTTCGAACAGAGATAGTGAGTATGCCATCCAGCCAGCGACGAATTCACTTACGAAAGTCTATCGTCTCTCGAAGTAATCGAAGGATTGGTGACGTCACTCCCCAGTTTCACTGTTTACGTATTATCCCCACAGTGGAATCTCGGCGTTCGGTTCATACCGTCAGTTTAAGTGTGGTGAATTGTTATAATCTCCAACTGATACGAATGGTTGATGGAATTTTGGGAATGTAACCAACGAAACCCGTATCTTCCGATAAGTATCTCTGAAATGGGATCCCGCCGTCAAACACGAAACACAGATTGGATCTGTTCGAGCTGCGTGAACACACTTATTATCGATCGGTCGTATCTGCGTGTATGGACAAGGTCCCGATCGACGCGGTCGGAACATCGGTACATGTACTGAATGCGTTGCGAGAGCGGCCACAAGCCGTAACCGAACTCGCCACCAGGCTCGATAGGCCAAAAGCCACCATCTATTATCACCTCAAGACGCTTGAGAACTTCGAGTACGTCGTTCAGAGGGACGGGAAATACGAACTCGGATTGCGTCTCCTTGAGCTGGGTGGGAGCGTCGGTGCGCGCCACCAGATCATCGATGTCGTCGCCCCGAACGTGAAACGACTGGTTTCAGAGGCCCACGAAACGGGTTTTTTCGCCGTGATGGCATCGGACGCCGCGGTCGTGATAGAAATCGAACGACCGTCCGACATCGCAGAGCAAGTCGATCTCGCCCTCGGAACGTACCTTCCGCTTCACTGTAGTGCGACGGGAAAGGCGATTCTCACGGCGCTTTCGGACGAGACAAGGCACGAAATTTTCGAACGAATCACTCTCGACTCGTACACCGAGGATACGATTACCGACGAATCGGCCCTGGCTACTCACCTCGAGCACACACGTAGCGAGGGACACGTGTTCGACATGGGTGAACGCAGTGAACACATCCGTGCGGTCGCTTCGCCCGCCACGACGAGTGATGGATACGTCATTGGTGCACTCGGTATCATCGGAACGTCACAAAGGTTGTACGACGACAGGTTCACTCACGAACTCCCGCACTTGCTCAACACCTACGTCGAACGCATGAAACACGAGTTTCAATCGTCATCCTCCAAACCGAGGTAGTGCTTCGGAGGTCGCACAGCAGTCGATCAGTCCAGTAGTCCTACTTGAGGGTTCGCGTGCACGCGGTTTCGTATCCAGAACGCGCAAAAAAACGGTTGTTCGTAACTCCTTTAGTTTTGTTAGCCATTGCGATTTGTTGGGTCATCACCGTCTTGATAACCGAACAAGAATCTTTCTACGGTGCTGGCCCGAGCATTCCTCAGATAGACCTGGTGTCGTGATGTTCATAGATTCACTTCATAAAAGAGTGTCATAGAACTCTTGTCACACTCTGATGATCGTGCTTCCTGGATTGTCTCCGCGTTCGTAGTTGGTGATTGCAACGACGAGGCGAAGGCATAGCGCGATGGAACACCTGCGCCCGTGCGTGGACGCGGCCTCGGGCGTGTTTTCGCCCCAGGCCACTCCTTGACTGATTCGTTGGTTCGTTCGACGCCTGTCCGGCGGTTGTACGTCTCGTCTAGCGTCGATTGCTTCAGCTGAACGGCTTCACTGTATTCCTCGATGAGGTCTTCGACCCTATACTCGATGTCTTTCGGATTAACTGTGTTTCGTGGATTGTACGGAGCGACTGGCACGACTACCTGCTGACCGCAGGGGTCGTGCCACTCGAGTGTGTCGTAGGCGCTATCACCAACCATCCACATCGGTTTCGAGACGGCGAGCGCGTGACGCGCATCGCCGTCTCCTCTGGCTCTTTTTTGCTCTCGGTGAACTCTGCTGCGATCGGTATCTTCGACCCAGCCGAGACGATTGTACAACCGTAACCGTAGTAATACTCTCCGGCCGTTGGATCGTAACACCTTGACGCATCTTGATCGGCGGGCATCGTCCTCACGTCTATCGAATCAATGGAGTAGGTTGAGTCGAGCAGGCCACGGATGGCAGCCTGCTCGACGAAATGGTCAAAAACATCGTCTACGACGTGTTCAAGATCGGTGGGGAACCGATCGACCGCGTCTCTCGATGGCGGTCGATCGAAGTCACAGCTGAGCCAGACCAGAGGATTGTTTAGTTCCCGTGCAACAGGGCGAATCCCGTAGATGTTCTTGTAATAGCAATGGAGAAAACCACGCATCATCTCGGGCGGTTCAAGATCTCGGGTTCGCCCCGTCTCACCCGGGGCGAACACGTCTAACTCTTCGAGAAACTCGCAAAAGAGATACTCAAACACAAACAGCGCTAGTGTCTCTGCAAGGGTGTCAAGGTTTAGAGCTCGGCATTGTGGAGAGCGGCGAAGGCTGTAAGCCAGGATCTGGTGGAGTTGGCGGTGCTGTGGAAGGAAAAACGGTGGTAGAAGCGCCTGGTTCGGTATTTGAAGATTCCGAACCAGGCTTCGATGAGCGACCTATTTCCCCACGTTTCACGCTCATACTCGCAGTCTAAGAGGCCAAGCGGCCAGTCGTACCAAGGCACGCGGTCGGCCCGCACCAGCGGGCGACCGTGGCACCGTTCGAGGACATCCTTTAAGAATAGAAGGGTATCGAGGCTTGATCGGCCCGGAGAGACCTCGACGACTAGTACTTCGAGCATCTCACAATCGACTGCCGCCCAGCCGTAGTGCTGTTCGGCGTCAATTTTGATTTTTGTCGCATCGACGGCGACTTCTTGACGAGCCCGGCAGTCCGGCTCGAAGACGTGTTTCAGCCGGTGAAACCACTTTCCGATCGGTCGACGAACGGTTCGATCCGTCGGTATGAGAGGCCAGCATGATACAAAAACGCCGCGAGAACACGCTGCTCCGCCGACGTGTCCTCACGAGAAAATACTTTTTGCTGGCGAGCCTTCTCAGCCATCCGGTTGAGCATTCTCAAGTCACCAACTTACCCTTGCTCGGCCACTTCCTCCACGTTAAGGTTGACACCCTTGTCTCTGTTTCCACGACATTGAAAAACGTCCCTACCGAAGGGTCATCTTGCAGGGTCGCTGTGCTCATTCCACCTTAGCATTCACCCTGCTCTTTGGTATGGTAACTGTTCTATGTCACCCTCTATGGTGAGCTAGGTGTTATGCTCCACCCAGATAGTTTTTGAATTACAAACATACATCTGTAAAGGGGGTCCACCTTAGAGTACAGTAATATAGACTCTACGTGTATCTATGCCTCCGGAGAGATACACGAGCGTCACGATTTGGGACGAGACAGTTGCCAAACTATAGTAGACGTTAGAAATAATTACTCACTTTTGGGATAGAGAGTTGATCAAGAGCGGTGTCGATCGCTGTTGTAAGTTCGTCGAGTGAGTCGAAGAAACGGTTGCTGAGAGCTGCTTGGAGCTGTCTCCAGCATTCCTCGACTGGGTTCAATTCCGGCGAATAGGACGGGAGCGTCACAAACGCAAGGTCGTCACGGGCCGCGAGGTCCGTGACGGCCGATGCCTGAAAATACGGTGCGCCATCGAGTACAATGATCAGATCCTCTTCAAATTCTCCACATAGTGCTAAAATGAAATGTTTTGCGTGATCGGCGGTAATGTACTCGGTGAGCCGAGAGAAAAAGCGATCGCCGTCTTCGGTGATCGCGCCTAACAAGCACGTCCAGTCCCGTTGACCGGATAATTCGACAGACGGCCGCGTGCCGCCCGGAAACCACGCGGCACGCGGCTCAACTTGGACAGATTTCTTGGTTTGATCGATACAGACTACTGTGGCGTCCATCTCTCGCCGCTTTTTTTGATCTCGTCGTGAAATTCTCCTTGGTCGTCTTCGTCAGATTCAGCGGCTGAACGGCGTGGTTTTTGATAGCTTAATCCCGCCTCTTTCAACAACCGCCGACAACTCGGGAGTGAATACTCGACGCCGTACGTTTCTTCAAGATAGTCCTGTACGAGCGCCGGCGTCCACGCCGGCGCGTCAATACCGATCTCTTGGGGTGAGTCGTGGACTGTGTGTTCAAACTCTTGTTGCTGTTTTTCTGAGAGCTTTCGCTTTCGACCAGATCGGTGAGCATCAGTAACGGCCTGTTCAAGCGGTTCGTCAGTATCGAGTCGGTTGAGCCAGCTGTAGATCGTTCGTCGGCCAGTGTCGTGCCAGTCGGCAAGTTCAGTCTGCGTGACGCCGTTTTTGTACGCGATCGCAGCTAACAACCGTTGTGTCGGCTTGTTTCCGTCGACGTTGTCAAGCGCGTCTTGGAGTTCTTCGACGGAGATCTCGTCGAGATGATCCATTAGGTACTGTACAACTATCCGTGCGGATAGTTCTAACGTCTACTATAGCCGAAATTGTGGTTGAACAGGAACTAGAAACCATTGCTGAAGCGGTTGACTATGCAGCCGATGCTGCCCGAGATCCAGAAACCCTCTCAGAGGCCTAATTAGCGCGTCTCCTGCACCGAAAACTCGCAGACTGAAGATGACTAGAGTAATTTTACCGTAAATATACGAGTTAAAGTTGACACCCTTGCATCTGTAATGCTAATTAATATTACCTCCATCGCCGGGAGTCGTGTTCAGATAAGCTGATTCAATGCGAAAGCGAACGATTTCAGCCACTCGTTAGCTGTTTCTGCTTTGGCATTGCTGAAACAGTTTGAGAAACAGGTAGTTCTGCGTTTTACCTCACAAAAGACACGTTCTACACTGTTCCGAGTTCCATGTCGTTCGTATTTGAAATAGAGGTCATGTTTGCGACAAGTTCGCTGAAGTGGCGCCGCGCCATCAACGAGAAAAATCGCGTCATCTCCGTCGTGTTTTTCGCGAAGCTCCGCGAAGAATTGATCTGCGATCACGTTTGTTCTTGTCGGTTCAAGCTTTGTATATAGTAAATCGTTTGATTGAGGATCGACGGCGGCGTACAGCCAATAGTGTTCATCGTCCAGCTGAATCACGATTTCGTCAACCGCAACGTGATTCGGACTACGACCTGATTTCGGCTGTAGATCGGCCTTGTGAACCCAGTTATGAACGGTGGATAGAATCCGATCAACACCAAATACCTCAAGAAACAAACAGTATTTGGAAGAGATAAGTAAGATATATGAGGCTGAATACTAAGCTTCATCAACAGCTTCGGTGTTGCTTCTCGCTTCACAAACTCTAAGTTGATTTCGTCTAAACGGCCGTCGAGGCGCGCGTTTTCGGGCATAGATTACTTTGAAAACTCACCGCCTCACCTTTCAATCCTTATCTGAACACCGCCGTTGCCACCCGCACTAATGTTTTTCACGCCGAACAGTATGTTCCTCGTGGATGACGTATCGGTAGTGGTTCTCTTGGGTTGTCTCTGGATTGGCGGTATGTATGCTGGAGTCGCGCTTGTACACAAGTCTTCCCACAAAACCGACAACGAAGCACCAACCACCTCACAATCGTCTCCTAGCGACTGACGCGCAATATGCACCTTTCAGCGACCAGCGGTCGTGTTAACTTAAGCATCGGTTCCAGCAGACGGCGAAAGCTCGGAGCCATGATTCTGCCGTCGTCGGCTCCGCGTTTCTAAACGTATTTGAAAACAAAGAAGTTTGACGTTTTATATTTTTAAAAACATGTTCGATAGCCTTCCAATTTCCATGGCGAGTGATTTAAAATCGGAGCGAGGTTCGTGAGAGTGCAGCTGTGAGATGTCCGCCAGCATCAACGAGAAACAGCGCATCGTCAACGTGGTGTTTCTCTCTGAGATCGCGGAGAAACATCAGCGTAAATTGTTGATTTTGGACGGAAAATACGTCACTGTGGGGAATTCGTTTGTGAGAGAATCCACGGTAGCATACAGCCAGAATCTGTCTGAGTCGATCTGAATCGCAGTCTCATCGACCGCAACGCGATTCGGGCTCGCACCGTTAGCTGGCTGTAGATCGGCCTTTTGAATCCAGTTGTGAATTGCTGTTCGACTCCGATCGACACCCAACCTCTCAAGATATTGTTTGGTATTCGAAAGTGATATCCCAGCAAAATGGAGTTGAATACCGGTTTCAATGATCTCGTGGGGTGTCCGCTCTCGCTCCACAAAACCCAAGTCAATATACTCAGTAGAGCCGGTGAGGCGGTTGTATTCGGACATAGACACTTGAATTATCGACCGCCTCGTTCTTAACTTAACACCTCCGAGACGGTGCGTTTTCAAAGTAATTCACACCCGAAAGCGGCCGCCTCAGCGGCTGGTTAGACGAAATCAACGGAGAGTTTGTGGAGCGAGGAGCAACACCGCCAGTGTTGATGAAGCTCAGTATTCAGCTTCACTTGTCTGGTTATCTCTTGTAAATACCGTTTTTTCTTGAAATATTCAGTGTTGGTCGCGTTCGATCTGCCGTGCATACTGTTTCAGCATCTTCGAAACAGAAACTGCTGACGAGTGGCTCAGATCGGTCGTCGTCGCGTGGAACCAGCGTATCTGAGCCTACCTCCTGGACACATCAGTGACCGACGTTAATCGAACGTCACCCTCCGGTGTGATCAGGGAGAGCGTCAGTCTACAGTCGGAGCGTCAGTAGGTGGTGTCCCTCCCGGAAGTTCGGGGATGGACAGGTTCACCCGCCGGAGCAGTTGCGCGTTGATGGCAACGATGACGGTGCTCAGCGACATCAGGAGCGCGCCCACAGCGGGCGACAGCAGAATCCCGATCGGAGCCAACACGCCCGCTGCAAGGGGGAGTGCGAAGACGTTGTATCCGGCCGCCCAGACGATGTTCTCCTGCATCTTCCGGTAGCTGGCCTTGCTGAGTTTCACGAGCCGAACCACATCCATCGGGTTGTTCTGGACGAGGATGACGTCCGCCGACTGGACCGCGACGTCGGTGCCACTCCCGATGGCGATTCCGACGTCGGCCCGCGTCAGCGCCGGCGCGTCGTTCACGCCGTCGCCGACCATCCCCACGAATTTGCCCTGATCCTGGAGTTCCTGGACTTTCTTATCTTTGTCCTCGGGGAGGACCTCCGCGAACACCGTGTCGATTCCCAATTCGTCGGCGACGGCGTTCGCAACGTCCTGAGAATCACCGGTCAGCATCGCCACCTCGATGCCGAGGTCGTGGAGTGCGTCGACGACGCGGTAACTCTCCTCGCGAATCACGTCGGCCATCGCGAAGGCCGCAATCAGTTCTCCGTCGCGAACGAGAAACACGACAGTCTGGGCGTTCCGTCCGGCCTCGTCGGCGAAGCGCTGGAGGTGATCGGGAACCTCGCTATCGAGTTGGGTCAACAGGTTCGGCCCGCCGACGTACACCTCGTTTCCGCCGTCGGACGAGCCCGCCGAGCCGCTGGCGAAGCCGGAGACGTCGACGTTCGCGCGGACGCCGCGACCTTTGATCGCCTCGAAGTCGGTGGCGGCAGGAACGGTCAACTCTCGCTCGGCGGCGGCCTCGCGGATAGCCCGCGCGATCATGTGTTCGGAATCGCTCTCGACGGCCGCCGCGAGCGCGAGCGCCTCGTCCTCGGTGACGTCACCGGACGAAGTCCGGTTGGCGGACGAGACGCTCTGCGTCTCGTCAACGCCGTCGACAGTCGCCATGTCGACGACGCCGTGCTCGCCCTCGGTGAGCGTCCCCGTCTTGTCGAAGATGATGGCGTCCAGATTCCGCGCCTCCTCCATCGCGATGCGGTCGCGGACGAGCATCCCGTTGCGAGCCGCGAGTGACGTGTTGATCGCGACGACCAGCGGGATGGCGAGTCCGAGCGCGTGCGGGCAGGCGATGACGAGCACCGTGACGACGCGCTCGATGACCGTCGCGTTGAACGAGACCGCGATTGTCCACGCGATCGCCGTCACGACTGCCGCCCCGAGGGCGACGTAAAACAGCCACCCGGCAGCGCGGTCGGCGAGCATCTGCGTCTTGGATTCGCTCTGTTGGGCTTCCTCGACGAGTCGCATGATGCCCGCGAGCGTCGTCTCCTCGCCCGTCGCACCGACGCGCACGCGGAGACTCCCGTCGCCGTTGATCGTTCCGCCGATGACCTCGTCGCCGGGGTCCTTCGAGACCGGTTTCGACTCGCCCGTGATCATCGACTCCTCGACGTCCGAATCGCCCTCCTCGACGATGCCGTCAGCAGGGATACTCGCGCCCGGCCGGACGAGCACGAGGTCGCCCTCGGAGAGTTCGCTCACCGGGACTTCCTCGGTGTCACCGGAATCGGTGATTCGCTCGGCAGTGTCGGGCATTAACTTCGCCAGTTCGTCGACCGCGCTCGATGCGCGGCGCACCGATCGCATCTCGATCCAGTGGCCCAGCAGCATGATGTCGATCAGCGTGACGAGTTCCCAGAAGAATGCCGACTGCGTGGGGAAGATCACGCTTGCGAGGCTGTAGACGAACGCGACGCTGATCGCCATCGAGATCAGCGTCATCATCCCCGGTGACCGGTCTTTCAGCTCCGGTACCGCCATACGGAGGAACGGAATTCCACCGTACGCGAAGACGATCACCGCGAAGACGGGGTTGATCCACTCGCTACCCGGGAACGCTGGGACGGAGAAGCCCAGCCACTCCTGCAGCATTTCGCTGTACAGGAGGACAGGGATCGACAGGAGTGTCGAGACGAAAAAGCGCCGGCGGAACATCTGTTCGTGGCCCTCGTGCATGCCGGTATGGCCCTCACCGTGCCCCTCGTGGGCATCGTGGTCATGCTCTTCGTGGGCATCGTGGTCGTGCTCTTCGCCCTCGTGTCCGACGTGCTCATGCTGCTCGGGGGGAGCCGCTTCACCCGCTGCGGCAGGGTGATCCCCCTCCTCTAGCGGCTCCCGTTCTACCCGCCGCTCGTCAGACTCGTCGCCCGCCTCACCGGAGTCGTCGGGTCCGTGCTGGTGGTGACTGTCGTTGTCCTGCTGGTTTTCCCCTCCCGTGGGGTCCTCATTTGTATCGTGGTGGTCGGTTGTATCGTGGTGATCGTCCATGGGCCATGTTCACACTCGAAGTGGATCCGCCGGCTCCCTGAATGTTCGGGCCCTGAAGCCGTGCGGCAGGGGCAGCGTGGGCAAACTCCGAGGCGAACGATGGGGCGTTCGCCTCGAAGCGTTCTGTGCTATCCACAGATTGTGGGTTCCTCAGGCGTGAGCGGTGTACCCGGCGTCTTCGACGGCCTCTACGAGGGCCGCGGCATCCGCGTTGCCGTCGACGCTCGCCCGTTCGCTCTCCCGGTCGACGGTCACGCCGGTCACGCCGGACACACCGTGAAGCGCCTCTTCGACCGTCTGTTCACAGTGACCGCAGGTCATTCCCGCTACGGTGATGGTCGTCGTCATACAGGAATACGTACGGTCCCCTCTCTTTAGCAGTTTCCCCTTTGATCAATAGGGAATAGGAGCATAGAAACTGTAGATTCGAAGGAAGGCTCGGTGGGGCCCTTTGGACAAGTGCGAGCGTCGTTTCACCATGCGCGATCTCGACGAAACCTGCCTCGGAACGCTCCAGCTACTGCTGTCGAACGCCCGACGGCCGTAGAGTGACATCGCGGATGTCGACGGTCTCTCGGCCCAGCCGTGTCGGACCGGGCTGCAAGATTGCAGGATCTGGGCGTCATCAACCGGGTCCCGGTCGATGTCGATCGTTCGCAACTCCGAGGCGGGATTCCAGTGTTGTTTGAGTAGTGACGGCACACCATGCTTTGTATTCGAAGCTTTGAACTCCCGATTGCTGAACGTCTGAAAGGGAAACTCCACTAAATAAGGGACCCGTATGTATAGATGATGAGTAAGCGAATGGGCCAGATAAATATTCAGGGGATGAGTTGTGCGAACTGTTCGCAAACCATCTCCGACGCCGTCACCTCACTGAACGGCGTCTCGGAAGCGAACATCAACTTCGCCACCGACGAGGGATCGGTAACCTATACCCCCGAGGATGTCTCGCTCGGTGAGATATTCGACGCGATCGAGGAAGCGGGTTACTCGTCAGTGACCGACTCGATCACGATCGGGATCACCGATATGTCGTGTGCGAACTGTTCGGAGACGATCCGGGACGCACTCGAAGGGACGCCGGGCGTCGTCGACGCCGACGCCAACTTCGCGACCGACGAAGCGCAGGTCACGTACAATCCGGCCGAAGCGAATCCGGGAGACTTCTACGACGCCATCGAAGACGCGGGCTACTCGCCTGTCACAGAGGACGCCGAGACCGACGATGGCTCAGGCGGCGATGCCCGAGAAGCCGCCCGACAGGAGGAGGTCCGTCGGCAACTCCGGCTGACGCTGTTCGGCGCGGTACTGTCCCTGCCCCTGCTGGTGTTCATGGTCGACCACCTGCTGTCGCTCGGACTCGTCGGAAACGAGGTCTTGGGCCTTCCGTCCGGCTGGATTATGTTCGCGCTGGCAACGCCCGTCCAGTTGGTACTCGGCAAGCCGTTCTACGAGAACTCCTACAAGGCGCTCGTCACGAACGGCCGCGCCAACATGGACGTGCTGATCGCGCTGGGCTCGACCACCGCGTACGTCTACTCCGTGGCTGTCCTGCTCGAGGCGATCGCCGGCGGGCTGTACTTCGACACGGCGGCGTTCATCCTCGTGTTCATCACGCTCGGCAACTACCTCGAGGCCCGCTCGAAGGGCCAGGCCGGGGAAGCGCTCCGGAAGCTCCTCGAGATGGAGGCGGACACCGCCACCGTCATCGACGAGGAGGGGACCGAGGAAGAGATCCCGCTCGAAGACGTCGACGTCGGCGACCGGATGAAGGTCCGTCCCGGCGAGCAGATCCCCACCGACGGCGTCGTCGTCGACGGCCAGTCGGCGGTCGACGAGTCGATGGTGACCGGCGAGTCCGTCCCCGTCGAGAAGAGCGAGGGCGACGAGGTGGTCGGGTCGACCATCAACGAGAACGGCGTGCTCGTCGTCGAGGCGACGAAGGTCGGGAAGGACACGGCGCTCCAGCAGATCGTGCAGACGGTGAAGGAGGCGCAGTCCCGCCAGCCCGACATCCAGAATCTCGCGGATCGCATCTCCGCGTACTTCGTCCCCGCAGTCATCGCGAACGCCGTCCTCTGGGCCGTCGTCTGGTCCCTGTTCCCCGCGACGCTCGCGGGTGTCGTCAACGCGCTCCCGCTGTGGGGCCTCGTCGCGGGCGGCCCCGTCGCCGCCGGCGGCGTCTCGGTGTTCGAGTTCGCGATCATCGTGTTCGCCTCGTCGGTGCTGATCGCGTGTCCCTGCGCGCTGGGCCTGGCGACGCCCGCGGCGACGATGGTCGGGACGACCCTCGGTGCCCAGAACGGCGTCCTGTTCAAGGGCGGCGACGTCCTCGAACGCGCGAAGGACGTCGACACCGTCGTCTTCGACAAGACCGGGACGCTCACGAAAGGCGAAATGGAACTGACCGACGTGGTCGTATTCGACGGCGACGGGCAACCCACGACGGACGGCGGCGACACCGCTGCCGATGGCGGACAGCTGACTGCCCGGGACCGTCGCAGCGAGGACGACGTATTGCGGCTCGCAGCCACGGCCGAGAGCGGGAGCGAACACCCGCTTGCTCGGGCTATCGTGGAAGGGGCCCAGGACCGTGGGCTCGACGTGACCGATCCCGACGACTTCGAGAACGTCCCCGGACACGGCGTCAGAGCGACCGTGGCCGTCTCCGGATTCGCCGACGGCTCGGCGGACCCGGCCGACGGTGACAGCGAGGTGCTGGTCGGCAACCGGAAGCTCCTGCGGGACAACGGCATCGACCCCTCGCCCGCCGAGGAGACGATGGAGCGCCTCGAGAACGAGGGGAAGACGGCGATGCTGGTGGCCCGCGTGCCCGCTGGCACTGACGAGGGGGAACTCGTGGGCGTCGTCGCCGACGCCGACACGGTCAAGGAGAGCGCGAAGGACGCGGTGAGCCAGCTCCGGGAGCGCGGCGTCGGCGTGATGATGATCACCGGCGACAACGAGCGGACGGCACGCGCCGTCGCCGAACAGGTCGGTATCGACCCCGAGAACGTCCGCGCGGAGGTTCTCCCCGAGGACAAGTCGGTCGCCGTGGAGTCCATTCAGGACGGCGGTCGAAAGGCGATGATGGTCGGCGACGGCGTCAACGACGCGCCCGCGCTCGCGGTCGCCTACGTCGGCACGGCCATCGGCTCGGGCACCGACGTCGCCATCGAGGCCGCCGACGTCACCCTGATGCGCGACGACCCGGTCGACGTCGTGAAGGCGATCCGCATCTCGGACGCGACGCTGCAGAAGATCAAGCAGAACCTCGTGTGGGCGCTGGGGTACAACACGGCGATGATCCCGCTGGCCTCGCTCGGCCTGCTCCAGCCCGTGCTCGCCGCCGTCGCGATGGCGTTCTCGAGCGTCTCGGTGCTGTCGAACAGTCTGCTGTTCCGCCGGTACATCCCCGACCACGACTACAAACTGCTCGGTCGCCTTCGGTGAACGTCTCCTCCCTCGGCGGAATACGGTATGTCCCGCCAGATGGGATACACGGATATCGTCGAAGCCTCTGAACTCCTCGACGACGACTCGCTGTTCACCGTCGAAGCAGTGGAGCTGAATTTTGCCCCTCTTAGCGGCGGAAGCCGAGCAATCGGAGCCCGTTCAGGGACACGAGGACAGTCGAGCCTTCGTGGCCGACCACGGCGAGGGGGAGCGGGATCCCTCGGAGCAGTATCGTGCCGACCATGAGCGCGATTGCTCCGAACGCGATGGCGAGATTGACGGTGAGCGTCCGACGGGTTTTGCGTCCGAGCCCGAGGACGTAGGGGATCTTGCTGAGATCGTCACCCATCAACACCACGTCGGCAGTGTCGAGCGCGACGTCGGTTCCAGCACCGCCCATCGCGATCCCGAGCGTCGCGGTCGCCAGCGCCGGTGCGTCGTTGACGCCGTCGCCGACCATCGCCACGTTCTCGTGCTGGGTAACCATCTCTTCGATCACTGCTACTTTCCCCTCCGGCAGCAGTTCCGCCTGTACTTCGTCGATACCGACCTCATCGGCGATCCGCTGTGCGACGCGCTCGTTGTCACCCGTCAGCATGACGATGTGCTCCACGCCGAGCGAGCGGAGCTCGTCGATCATCTCGGCACCCCCGGGACGGACCGTGTCGATGAACGCGAGCCATCCCAACACAGTGACTCCGTCTGCGTCCTCTCGGGCAACGATGACGCTCGTTTTCCCCTCGGCTTCTAGCGTCTGAAGTCGGTCGAGGCCGGGTTCGAGCCCTTCGATCGTTGCATCTTCGAGGACGGTCCCGAAGTAACTTCGATTCCCGATGTGGATAGTGCCGGCTTCGACATCGGCGCGGGCGCCTTTCCCCGCGACCGACTGAAACCGCTGCGCGTCGGGGAGGTCGAGTGCTCGTTCTTCGGCCGCCGTCACAGTCGCACGACCGAGATGGTGCTCCGAACGGGCCTGTACGGCGGCCGCGAGCGAGAGCAGTCCGTTGTCTGTCAGCGTCTCGTCCGCTGTCTCGCGGACAACGACGTCCGTCAACTGCGTATCGCCACGCGTGAGCGTGCCCGTCTTGTCGAACGCGACCGCGTCGATCTTCGCCGCCGTCTCGACGTGTTCGCCGCCCTTGAACAAGACGCCTTGCCTACCGCCGGAGGCAATTGCCGACAGCACCGCCGCCGGCGTGGAGATGATGACGGCACACGGCGAGGCGGCGACCATTAGGGTCATCCCGCGGTAGAACGTGCTGGTAAACTCGCTCCCGAACGCAAGTGGGATAGCGATCGCCGCGATCGTGAGTGCGAACACGCCGAGGACGTACGGTTGTTCGAGACGGTCGATGAGCCGCTGCGTCGGTGCCTTCTCGCTCTGGGCGCGCTCGACCATGTGGATGAGCCGGCTGATCGCCGACTCGTGGGCCTGTCGCGTGACCTCGATTTCGAGGCTGCCGCTCTCGTTGATCGTCCCGCCGAACACCTCGTCGCCGGGGTTCTTCGGCACGGGCACGGATTCACCGGTGAGCGAGGCCTGATCGACTGTCCCCTCGCCCGACATGACGACCCCGTCCAGCGGAATTCTGTCGCCGGGACGCACGACGAACACATCACCGACGGCAACCTCATCGATAGGCACCGTGACCTCCTCACCGTCGCGGAGGACCTGTGCCTCGTCCGGTCGCATCTCGACGAGGGACTTGATTGCCCGGCGCGAGCGGCCGATAGCGTAGTGCTGGAGGACGTTCGACAGCGAGAACAGGAAGAGGAGCATCGCGCCCTCGAACGGAGCCCCAATTGAAAGCGCACCGAGCGCGGCGACGATCATCAGGAGGTCGATGTCGACCGCCCGATGACGGAGTGTCTCGATCGCGCCTTTGAGCCCGTACCACCCGCCGAAGACGTATGCGACGCCGTAACCGGCCCACATGAGAAGTGTCGGACTGTCAAGCCATCCCATCATCAGGCCGGTCACCATCCCGAGCAGGGTCAGCCCTACAAACACCGCCTCTCGTCTGAGTTCCGAGCGGGAACCCACGTCGTCCGTGTCCGCATCGTCGTCGTCCTGGATCGAGACGTCCCGGTCGCGAACTGCGTCTCGAATCGTTTCTTCGGTTGTGATACCCTCGTCGTAGGTGATCCGGGCGCTTCCCGTTCGGAAGGAGACGTCGACATCGTGGACGCCGGATATAGTCCGGAGGTGTCGCTCAAGTGAGCGCGCACCCGCTTCGCCGCGACCACCTCGTCGTTCGATGCGAACAGTACACGTCGAGAGTGGCGGTGATTCAGTAACGGCCACGTTATCGGTACCTACGGTCTGGCCGGGTTTCAGGTTTTAGGGAGACCAACGAACGCTGGTCGAAGAGGTCATTCATAAAAACACGTCTTGAACCCTCAATCCAGCACTTGCTGGTATTCCACCGGTGGTGGAATCCCCACCGTTTACGGCGAGCGAGGATGCCACACCGAACTCATCCCTGCCGAGACCGACAGTTAGCCGGACTTGCGAAAGGTCCGCGTGGTGTCTCTGTCACCACGGACGACGTCGACCTCGACGAGATCCAGCGAGGTGAAGATGCGACTCCAGTCTCGGTAGTACAGGGGAGTGTCGTTGTCGACGTAGTTCACGTCGGGGTCAGACGGGGATGATTCACGTATTGGTCCCTCAATCTCCGCCGTGACGAGGATGTTGTCGGTGATTCGAGCCACCTCCTCGAAGACCCACTCGACATCGGGATGTAAGTGCTGTAGCGTTTCGACCGAGTAGACCGCGTCGAACCGTCCGTCGTCGAAGTCCTCGACGATGTCCTCTATCGGGCCGCAGTAAAACGTTCCGTCGGCGGCGAGTGCGGGATAGGTCTCCCGCATCGCGTCGAATGCCTCGGCGTTGATGTCGATTCCCGAGAGGTTCTCGAAGCCGTGGTCCGCGAGGTGTTCGAGGTGACGGCCTGAACCACACCCGAGTTCGAGGACGGTTGCGTCACGGTGGAGGTACCCGCTGAGGATATCGCGAATCAACGTACTCGTCTCATTCGGGCCGTAATATGCGTAGTACGCCGGTGAGTATTCGCCCGCCCGGTTTGTCCACGTGTTTCGGACGGAATCAGGATCCACATGTATCGATTTGGGCAAAGATGTAAAACGCCGTCGGACAGCGCTGATGCTCTCGAACGGTGATCGTGACGACTCCTGTTGCAGATCGCCGAACCAATCTAACCCGGTTGGGGTCAGTATCAAGATGTCGCTACTTAATGACGGTGAGTGTCCACGATATGCATTATGAGTACAAATGATATCACGCTCTACATCGCAACGAGTGTGGACGGCTACGTTGCTGACGCCGAGGGTAGGGTTGACTGGCTGGAAGAGTTTCAAACGGGGCCAAACGACGAGGATGTCGAGGGATTTTTTGAATTCTTCGAGACAGTGGATTGTCTCGTAATGGGTGCAACGACCTATGAACAAGTTCTCGGCTTCGGTGAGTGGCCATACGAAGACAGGCCAACGTACGTATTCACACACAGAAGCCTCTCACCCGCAACTGAAGCGGTACGCTTCGTTGACGGGGAGATAGCAGATCTTGTGTCTGAGCTCAGACAGCAATTCGACCACGTATGGGTGGTCGGCGGTGCACACCTTGCACAATCATTCCTCCGAGAGCGGGAGATCGACGTGATCCGACTGTCATTCATCCCGATTCTCCTGGGAGATGGAATACCGCTGTTCTCGGGCGAATACGACGAACAGAGACTGCGTCTGACCGACACGACTACACACGGCAGCGGAATCGTAGAACATCACTATGAGGTTGCCAACTAGGACTACACATTGCTGATTGCGCAGAGACGCTGATTCCACTCGAAGCGAACGTTATCAGCCACTCGTTTGCAGTTTCTGGGTGACCAGTTCGATAATAGTTTGAGAAACTAGTAGTTCAGCGTTTTACCTCAAAAATGGTACGTTCAGCGCTGTCCTCTCTCCACGCCGTTCGTATCTACACTCGAGGCCGAGTTTGTGACCAGATCGCTGCAGTGGACCCGCGCCATCAACGAGACATGTCGCGTCGACCACATCGTGTTTGTTACGGAGATCCGTGAAAAATCGATCTTTGAAGACGTTATTTCTCGTAGAGTCAAGCGTTATATAGTACAGATCGTTGGTTTCTGGACAGAGGTGGCGTATGGAAATATTGTTTATCATCAACTAAATTATAGTATCGACAACCGCCACGTGATGTCGACTGCGACCAGATCTTGCGATAAATCAGCGTTGTGGGTTCAGTTATGGCCGTGGATCGAATCCGATTTTTACCAGACATACCAGACATACCAGAATACGAAACAGTATTTAAAAGATATAATTCGGACAGGTAGAGCTGAAAGGTGAGCTTTATCAACAGCCGCGGTGTTGCTCGTCGCTCCACGACCCCTACGTTGATCTCGTTCAAACAGCCGTTGAATCGGTCGGGTCCGATCGCAGATCGCTTCGGGAACCACGATGGGGCGTTCACTCCGTATTCGACCCCGCGAATGTGCCGAACATCACTTATAAGCCGCCGGTGCTAGAACCGGAGCACGAGCAAGCATGATGCGTCACGACGTCGCCATCGTCGGCGGCGGCTGCGTCGGGCTCTCGGTCGCGAAGCACCTCAGCGAGCAGACCGATCTCGACGTCGCCGTCCTAGAGAAGGAACACCACCTCGCCTCCCACCAGAGCGGCCGGAACTCCGGCGTGCTCCACCCGGGATTCAACTACCCGCCGGACTCGAAGAAGGCGCGGTTCGCCACCGAGGGAACCGCCCGAATGAAGGCGTACTGTGAGGAGCACGACATCCCCTGTGAGGAGTGGGGGGTCCTCGTCGTGGCGAAAGACGACGCGGAAGAGGCGCGACTGGACGACCTCGCCGAACAGGCCGAGGCGAACGGCGTCGAGTACGAACTCCTCCGGTCCCGGGAGGCGATCAGGGAACACGAGCCTCACGCGGAGGGGCAGGCTGCCCTCTACGCCCCGGAGGCCGCGTCCGTCGATTCCGAGCAGTACGTCTACGCGCTCGCGAAGGAGGTCAAAGAGGCCGGCGTCTCGCTGTACACCGGGTACGAGGTGTCGCAGATCGAGCACGGGACGGACGGCTACTACCTGGAGACGAGCAACGGTCGGTTCGACGTGTCGTATCTCGTCAACGCCGCGGGGCTCCACGCCGACACGCTCGCGCACCAGGTCGGCGTCGGCGAGGAGTATCAGGTGGTCCCGTTCCGCGGGGAGTACTACGAGGTTCGCCCCGAGCGGGCGGGCCTCTGTCAGACGATGATCTATCCCGCGCCGAACCCAGAACTGCCGTTCCTCGGCGTCCACTACACGCGCCGCACCGACGGCAAAGTCATCGTCGGGCCGAACGCCGTGCTCGCGTTCGGCCGGGAGGCGTACGACAACACGGACGTGAATCCGCGCGAGCTGTTCGAGACGCTCACCTATCCCGGATTCCGTCGGCTGCTGTCCTCGAAACTGATGATCAAGGTGGCGGCCTCGGAGCTGAACAAGTCCTACCGCAAGGAGAAGTTCACCGAGGCCTCACAGCGGCTCGTCCCGGACGTCCGGTCGGAGGACCTCCGGAAGAGCTACGCGGGCATCCGGGCGCAACTCGTCAGCGAGGACGGCGAGCTCGTCAAGGACCCGCTGTTCGTGGAACGCGACGACGCCGTTCACATCCTCAACGCGGTGTCGCCGGGGCTGACCTCCTCGCTGCCGTTCGGCGAGCACATCGCTGAGACGCTCGCGGAAAAAGCGTAGGCGATCGCCGCGGTTCGGCGCGAACCGGAGGCCGTCTCCCTTTTTTCGCCCCAGGACGCCGTCGGATGTCATGGTTTAATGTGGTCCGTATCCAAGCGATGCCACGATCAACGTGCAGGGAGCGACGGGGCGAGAACGCACCGCATTCGACGCCGAGTGCTCCCTGTAAGGGACGAACGATGCCATCTCACACGCACGGCGACCGCACGACAGCCGCCACAGCCGGAAGTAGCGCCCCGCACGACCGATCTCGCCGACCGGCGAGACGAGGGGAGCGATGACCGCCGGTCCCGACGAACAACCGGTCGACAGCCGAATCAATGGCGACGTACCGCTCGTCGACGCCGACTCCGCTGCCGCGGCCATCGATCCGGACGCGACGGTGCTCACGAGCGGCTTCGGGAGCGTCGGCTATCCGAAGGAGATCCCGCTCGCGCTGGCGGCGTCGACTCGCGATCTGTCGTTGACGCTGGTGTCCAGCGGGAAGGTGGGCGACGAGATTGACACCGAACTCGTCGGGTCCGGTGCGGTAGAGCGGCGGTTCTCCTACCAGTCCTCGCGGATCGCCCGCGAGAAGACCGACGTTCGGGAGATCGCGTTCAGCGACCGGAACGCCTCTTCGATCGGCGACGAGGTTCAGTACGGCGGGCTCGTCGATCCCGACGTCGCCGTCGTCGAGGCGGTCGCCGTCGGCGAGGACTGGTTCGTTCCCTCCACGTCGCTCGGACAGGTCCCCGCGTTCGTCGAGGCCGCAGACGAGTTGTTCGTGGAGCTGAACCGTCACCAACCGCTCGAACTGCAGGCGCTACACGACGTCTATCGGCCCGACGCGCCGCCGGATCGGGGGCCGGTGCCGCTGTCGGATCCGGGCGAACGCATCGGCACCGCTCACGTCGAATTCGATCCCGAGAAGCTGGCGGGCGTCGTGGAGACGGACGTCGCCGACTCGACGTACACGTTCCGCGACCCCACCGCGGACGATCTCGCGATCGCCGCCAACCTCGGATCGTTCCTGAGCGGGGAGCTGGAACGGTCGTCGGTGTTCGACGACGCGATCCACCTCCAGTTCGGCGTCGGGTCGCTGGGCAACGCCCTGATGGGCGAACTGAAGGAGCTCGATTTCGGCGGCCGCGACGTCGTTTACTTCGGCGAACTCATCCAAGACGGGCTCTTCGACATGATCGACGCCGGGCGGTTGGAGTCCGCGAGCGCGACGTCGTTGGCGCTCACCGACGAGGGGCAACGGCGACTGTTCGACGACATCGAGCGGTACGCCGAGGACATCGTCCTCCGCCCGGCGGACGTCTCGAACCATCCGGGGCTCATCGACCAGTTCGGCGTCGTCGGCGTCAACAGCGCGATCGAGGTCGACATCTACGGCAACGTCAACTCGACGCACGTCGGCGGGGAGCGGATGATAAACGGCGTCGGCGGGTCGGCCGACTTCAACCGGAACTCCCTGATCACGGTGTGTGCGCTGCCGTCGACGCTGAACGACGCGCAGATATCTCGGGTCGTTCCGATGACCTTCCACGTCGACCACACCGAGCACGATATCGACATCTTCGTCACCGAACAGGGGGTCGCCGACGTGCGCGGCTGCTCGCCGGTCGAGCGAGCGGAGCGGATCATCGATCGCTGCGCGCATCCCGAGTTCGCACCGGAACTCAGGTCGTACCTCGACGACGTCTGCGAGCGCGAATATCACATCCCCCACGACGTCGAACGCGCGGCGGAGTGGTTCGAGTAGCGCGGTAAACTACCCCACCCTACTCGCTCACGGCTTCGCCGTTCGCTTCGTTGAGGGTGGGGCTTTCGCGTGGACTCCTGTTCTGGCCGCCGTCGGCGGCAGGCTCGTAATCGCCGTTCACATTCAACGTCCCGCGATTCAAGCGCACGTTTACGGGTGCGCCTCCGCCCGACGACTTTTGCGCCGAGCGGAGATACTTCAGGCCAATATTCTTCCCCGCGTTGTAGTCTGCATGGGGCGAGTATCCGCACTTCAGGCACTCGAATACGTCCTGCCCATCCGAGGTTGGACGGTTGTTCTCATGAGTGAACCCGCACTTGGAACACCGCTGGCTCGTGTACGCAGGACTCACCTGTTCGGCCGAGATCCCGACTACCGCGGCTTTGTACTCGACGTACTCGAATAGCCGTCGGAACGCCCATCCGTGGAACTTCTTGGCACGGGGCATTCGCTCACGAATTCCGGTCAGGTTCTCGAACGCAATCACGTCACAGCCATACTTGACGGCTTCCGCAACAAGTTCCTTCGAGACGGTATGTAAGAAGTGGTCGTAACGGCCCGTCTCAGTGTGTCCAATTGACTGGATGGTTTCGTGGGCGGCCCGCGTTCCACGCTGTTGGAGCGACCCG
The DNA here is from genome assembly GCF_042662525.1 of Halorubrum trueperi. Classification (NCBI taxonomy): domain Archaea; kingdom Methanobacteriati; phylum Methanobacteriota; class Halobacteria; order Halobacteriales; family Haloferacaceae; genus Halorubrum; species Halorubrum trueperi. Next base: position 8,837 of record NZ_JBHSXI010000008.1, on the reverse strand, counting down.
CGTCGCTTCTCGAACTCACGATGCCAGTGGTTCAACTCCGACCCGTTCCAGAATGTCCCCGTTGAGGTGACGGCGACGTTTTCGATGCCGAGGTCAACGCCGAGGACTGTGCTGTGCCCGGCGTTGCCTTCTTCGGCAGTCTCCGACTCCACGTCCGCCTTTGTTCGGATGTGAAGGTAGAACTCGCCGTCTCGGTAGTGGAGTTCTCCGCCCGTCACTTCGTACTCATTATTGAACAGGTACTCCGAGTGGGGCGTTTCGCGGCTCTCGTCTGGAAGGACGTACTCGGCCGTAATGCGGCCTTCGACGGTTGAGAGCGTCGCGTGGTCGTCGTTAAACGTCGCACACCGCTTATCGTAGACGAGTGTGTGGGCGGAAAAGTACGGTTTCCCTGCGTAGTCGCCTTGTTTCCAGCGGGCGACGACGCTTTGGACGGCGTCGGCGGCCTTGTTGCGAGCGTTCTGAACGAGATTCGCTTGTAAACGGGTCTTAGCCCGCACGTCGTCGTAGGTTTCACGTTGGAGGTCGGCTTTGCTCGTCGTTTTATACTCGCCTTGCCAGGCGTGGTCTACAACGTAGTTGGCGGCCCACAGGAACTCGGAGATAGTTTCATGGAGGAGGTCGGCGTCGCTGTCGGCCACATTGAGCTTGACAGGGACGGTACGGCGGACCTCCATCCGTATTTCAGATGTATACTCTTGTTTTTATATTAGTAACGATCCGGTGAGAAGTCCGCCGGCCATCCAACGTGGCTGGTGTAGTGCCGTGTCGGTTTCCTCTCCGACCTACTCGCTCGCTACGCTCGCTCCTTGAGGTCGGAGGCTCCACCTTGTATTACGCGGAAAGAAGAAAATCGGACCGCAGCTGCGGCTGTCAGCTCCTCACAGCAGTTCGAGGTAGAGCAGCAGCCACCAGACATAGCCGCCCGCGAGCGCGAGTGCGGTGAGCAGTTCGAGCGCGCCGACGTACTTCTCGCCGTGCGTGCTGCGGAACGCCTGCACCTTTTCGATCCGGACCCAGATCGGCATCAGCGGCTCGGGAACGATCTCACCGAGACCGCCGGCCTGCTGCATGGACTCTTCGGCGACCGCTTCGGGGGAATCGTCTGAACTCATTGGCTTGCACCTCCAAGTAGCGGCAGTTCGAGACCGCGAGCCATCACCTTCTCCGCGAAGAACACCCCGGCGAACACCGCGATTCCCGCCGCCTTTGCGACGATGCTCGGGTACGTCATGATGAGAACGCCGAGGACGGCCAACGATCCCCGTGCGAGCAGCTTACGCCCCGGGGTCAGCGCGAACGGGTAGTTCAGCCCGTAGATGATCGCCACCGCGCCGAGCAGTACGAGTGTCCCGACGAGGGCCGTGTTGAGTCCGGGGTCCATCGCGATCAATCCCGGATTGTAGACGAACGCGACCGGCAGGACGAAAAGCGGTGCGGCGATCCGGATGGCCGCCCCGCAGGTCCGCCAGAAGTTCGCCTCTGCGATCCCGGCCGCGATCACCGCCGCGGTGGCCACGGGCGGCGTGATCCCGGCGAGGATGGCGGCGTAGAACATCGTGTAGTGAGCCGTGATCGGAGCGACGTTGAAGTCGGAGACGAACGTCGGGACGATGAGGATCGCCACGATAACGTACGCGGCGACGGTCGGCATCCCGACGCCCATGAGGATGGCGACGGCCATACCCAGAAGCACCGCGAAGAGCAGCACGCCGCCGGAGATGTTGATCAGGAGCAGCGCGATCTTCGCCGGGATACCGGTCGTACTGAAGACGTTGACGACGCCGCTGATCACCACGAGAATGATCGCGATCGGCGCGAGGATGATCGCGCCGCGGCGAATGCCGTGTACCGTGTTCTTCACCTGCGCCACGAGTTCCGCGCCGAGACCGACGTCGGTTCCGTCGACGAGGCGCTGGATCGGTGGCATCAGCGTGCCGGTGATCATCATCGCGACCACCGTGTACAGCGCAGACGTCATCACGGTGTACTGTGCGACGCCGAGCAGGTAGATGAGTATCCCGAACGGCACGCCGAATCGGATCGTCTCGAAGAGTTTCTGTTTGTTCGAGAGCGTCTCATCGAAGAACTCCGAGAACTCCATTTCCTGGCTGCTGGAGTCGGAGATGGCCAAGTAGTGAACGGCGATAGAGATGGACACGACCAGAATCGCGGCCGGCATCAGGCCGGCAACGACGATGTCGAGGTACGGAACGCCGAGGTACGACGCCATGACGAACGCGGACGCGCCCATCACGGGCGGAAGCACCTGTCCCGAAGTGGAGGCGACCGCCTCGATCCCGGCCGCACGGTGGCCCTTCATCCCGGATTCCTTCATCGTCGGGATGGTGAACGATCCCGTCATCGCCGCGTTGGCGGTGTACGAGCCGTTTATCGATCCGATGACCGCGGAGGAGAGCACGGCGGTCTGTGCGACGCCCGACTCGATGTACTTCGCGGTCACGATGGCGACTCGCAGGATTAGATCGAACGCGCCGTACGCGAACAGCAGTCCGGCGTACAACAGGAACGGCGCGATCCACGAGGCCGTGATCTGCGTGAGGCTCCCGTAGAAGCCGTACAGGTCGGTGACAGTCACCTGTAGCAACGTCGCCTGATTCATACCGGCGTGACCTAGGACGCCCGGAACCGCGTTACCCCACATCGCGTACGCGAACACGCCGAGGACGAGCCCCAGGAACACGTTCCCGAACTCGCGCCAAGTGAGGTACAGAAGCGAGATGATGACGAGCCGCGCGAGCATATACTCGTGTTCGAGGGCGTATCCCTGACGTTGCAGGTACACGGCTTCGAAGTTTATCGCGAAGAACGCCGACGCGGTCATCAACGCCAGCGACGCGGGGATGAGGATAGCGCCGTCGATCCAATCGCCGTCCTTGATGGCGAGGCGCGTCTCGTTCAGCGCGTACACGGTCAAGATACCGCCCACGAACGCGGTGGCGTACTGCACCTGCGAGATGGCCTGCGTCTGGGCCCAGTAGAGCACGCCGCCCCAGAACAGCAGGGCGGCCAGCGTGACCGTCAGGTCGAGCCCTCGAAGTAACCCAGATACTGCTCCGGTTGTGTCCGATTGCGTGCTCATTGTCGTCTGTGTGTGGTGTGTGAGGCGTTCATTGGACCGGCCGTGTCCGATTGTGTGATAGTTTGCATCTGGGTATGTCCGATTGGGAATTCAATTGTTTTAAATTATTGATCGGTGCGGCGAGAGGAGAGCGAGAGGCCGGTTCCCGGCCCTTAGGAGCCGCCTTCCTGCAGGTTGTCGTCCCAGGCGTCGTTATCCTTGTAGTACTGCACCGCGCCGGGGTGAACAGGGATGTTCTCGCGGGCCGAACCGAGCATCTCGCTCGTCTCCGCGAAGTCGTTGAACTGCGCTTCGCCCTCGTTGACGACGTCGTTGTGCTCGTCGACGACGCGGCACAGCTCGTAGACGGCGTCGGCGTTGGCCTCGGGGTTGAACGTGTAGTTCACTTCGAGGTTCCAGTGGAACACTTCGTCCGTGCCGATCTCCGCGTCCGCGATGGGCCAGTCGGCGTAGCTCGTGGTGCCGGATCCTGCGCCCGCGTACATTTCGGCGGACTCGCGGAGCGCGTCCGTCGGCTCGACGTAGTGGACGTCGACACGGGAGGCGATCTCCTGAACGAATCCGGTGTACCGTACACCGGGGGTCCCGTACGCGATGGTGGCGTCGATGTTGCCCTCCTCCATCGCACCGGGGGCGGAGTCGACGCCCATGTTCTGGATATTCATCTCGTCGTAGACGTCCGCCGTCGGGTCCTGCGACCAGACGTCGAGCGTCGTCGCGCGAGTCGAGTACCCCGGCTCGGCGGGGTAGACGTTCGCGCCGGCGAGGTCGTCGAAGGTCTCGATCCCCGTGCCGTCACGGGCGACGATGTAGATGCTGTACGGGAACGCGAAAAAGCCGTAGTTCGGGATGCGGTCGACGGGCTGGTCCGCGAACGCCCCTCGCTCGTCAATAGCCTTCGACAGCGAGTTGTTGTCGGTGATACCCGCGTTGAACTGGTTGTTGGCCATCCGGCGGATGGTTCCGACGTACCCCGGGCTCTCGATCGTGGAATACTCCAGGGCGTCGCTCTCCTGACTTACCGCGCGCTCAACGGCGAGACCGACGTCCTGTGTCCCACCGGCGGACGTCCCGACGCGCAGCGAGAGGTTCTCGCTTCCGCCGTCGGACCCGTCGGACCCATCCGATCCATCGGAGCCGTCCGAGCCGTCAGACCCGTCACTGCCGTCGGAACCGTCTGAGCCGTCTGAGCCGTCCGAGCCGTCCGAGCCGTCGCCGCCATCGCCGCCCGAACAGCCAGCGAGGCCGGTGATGCCAACCGCACCTGTACCGTACAAGAACTTGCGCCGCTTGATTGAGTCTTCTGCCATGCTCAACCGTGATGAATCGGTCGATGATTAACAATCTATCTGTTTATTTCTGTTTGAACGACCGGAAATTTCCAATTCGTGAGATTCGTTCGACACGTCCCGGGAGATACTATTCCCCGAGGATCACCGTCACCGGACAGTTTGCTGAAATTACTACCGACTGGGTCGTGCTTCCGAACAGCATCTTCCCGGTGGGGCTGCGTCGTCGACCGCTCATCGTGATGTTGTCGACGTCAAGCTCCTCAGCAACTTCGAGGATCGATTCCGCCGGGTCCCCGTGCTCGCGGCGCTTGGAGACGGACACGTCCGCGGCTTCGAGGTGATTCTCGACGACGCCGACGCCGTCGGGGTAGTTCTCTTCGTCCCATACGTCCTCCGACTCGACGCGCCCGCCTTCGCCCGAGACCTGAAACTCCTCGAAGACGTTCAGAATGATCGCCTCGACTTCCGTGTCGGCGTTAGGAAGCGACGTGACCGCTTCGGCCGCCGACAGTACGTGCTCGGTGCTCCCGCCGACGGGAACGAGTACCTGATACATGTTATCACGTATCAAAACAGCGGCTAATAAATCTGCCTGCTCCGGTGTCGAGTAGGGTGACAGTCGATGCCGAGACGAATTCGAACGGTCCTCGGCTGCTACCGGCGTGTCACGGGCGCGTCGACGGTACCGATCGATTCGACGACAGCGCGCACCTCGTCGCCGGGGTCGATCGGTTCGGCTCCGGGTGTGCCGGTGCTGAACAGGTCCCCGGGTTCGAGGGTCATCACGTCCGAGTGGAACGAGACAATCTCCGACGGCGGGAACAGCATGTTCCGGATCTCGTTTTCGGCCGTGACCTCCCCGTTAACGATCGTCTGAACCGACAGCTCCGTGAGATCCACGGGCGATTCAGGGACCGCGAGCGCGTGGCCGGTCACGAGGAACGTGTCGTAGCTCTTCGCTCGCGTGAGGAACCGCGGGTTCCGCTGTAAGACGTCCTCGGCGGTCATGTCGATGACCGGGAGGAACCCGGCGACGACGTCCTCGAAGTCCGCTTCGTCGACGCCCCGACAGGTTCGCCCCATGACGACGGCGAGCTCCGCCTCGGCGGTCACGCGCTCGCTCTGGGACGTCGGCGGCAGCCGGATCGGCCCGCCGGGGGCGGCGAGCACCGACGGGGGCTTCATGAAGCTCGCCGGTTCCTCCGGGCGCTGCTCGTCGAGATCGCCGGCGTGCTCCTCGTAGTTCAGCCCGATGCCCCAGAATTTCCCGAACCGTTCGAGCGGTGCGCCGAACGTGATGTCGGCCGCCGGGACGGGATCCGCGGGGGCGTCGGCGACGTCGCCGAGCGTCCCGGCGGCGGCCCGCGGGAGCGCGTCGCGAACGCTGTCCAGTTCGGGTTCGACCGCGGCGAGCGGGACGTACCCGTCGTCGTCGCCGAGCAGCGGGTCGCCGGTCGCGGTCCGTGCGAGGTACTTCATGCCGGTCACTCCTCGCGGTCGGTCCAGAAGTCGAAGGAACGCCCGGGCGCGAAGACGTCGAGCCCGACCGCGCGCTCGTCACCGGTGTTCTCCACGCGGTGCGCCTCGTTGGACTCGAGCAGCACCGAGTCGTGTTTCTGCAGGGTGACCTCGTCGTCCTCGGTCGCGACGGTGAGCTCGCCTTCGAGACAGAGACACACCTGTTCGTTCTCGTGGTCGTGCATCGGCGAACTGTGGCCCGGCGGCTTCTCGAACCACTCGAAGGAGAACTGGTCGCTTCCCGCCATTGCGACGCGTCGCCAGCCCTCGTCCGGCTCGTACGTCTCGGCCTCGTCGAACGCAACCGGCTTCATAGGTTCGCCCCCGTCGATCCGCCGTCGATGGGCAGAGCGGTGCCGTTGACGTATCCGGACTTCGGCGACGAGAGGAACGCGACCGTGTTACCGAGTTCCATGGGGTCGCCGATCCGTTCGAGGGGATTCCCCGCCCAGTCGTCGAGCCCCTCCTCGTAGGAGTCGTAGTCGCCGCGCTCGACGGCGGCCTCGACGAGGTCGCGGATCCGGCTCGTCTCGTGCGGGCCCGGGAGCACGGCGTTGGCGCGTACCTCCGGTGCGAACTCCTTCGAGAGTGTCTTCTCCAGTCCGATGACGCTCATGCGGACCGAGTTCGACAGCACGAGGCTGTCGATGGCTTCCTTGACGCTGCGCGAGGTGATGTTGACGATCGTCCCGCCGTCGCCCTCGCTGAGGTGCGGATACGCCTCGCGGGCCAGCCGCACGACGCTCATCACGAGCAGGTCGTACGCGTGCTCCCAGTCGTCGTCGTCGGTGTCGAGGAACGCGCCCGACGGCGGTCCGCCGGCGCTCGTCACGAGGTGGTCGATCGTGCCGAACTCGTCGACGGTTCGGTCCACGAGCGCCTCGACGTCGTCGGCGTCGGTCAGGTCGCCCGCCTGGGCGACGACGTCGCCCGTCGCGACGGCCTCGACCTCGTCGAGGGCCGCGTCGAGACGCTCCTCGTCCCGGCCGTTGATGACCACGTTGACGCCTTCGCTGGCGAGCGCCTTCGCCGACGCCTTTCCGAGTCCGCTGGACGATGCCGTGACGAGGGCCGCGTTCCCGTCGATTTCTAGGTCCATGTTACACACATCCAGAGTTGGGCGTGAAAACGTTTCCATACAGGCAAGGCGACGGCCGTGGACCGGCAGGAGGTAGTCGGCGGACCTAGTCGGCGGCAGACCGGCGGGCCCGAGTCAGTGGCAGACCGGCGGGCCCGAGTCAGTGGCAGACCGGCGGGCCCGAGTCAGTGGCAGACCGGCGGGCCCGAGTCAGTGGCAGACCGGCGGGCCCGAGTCGGCGACGAACCGCGCGGTCCAGTCGTCGAACGTGAGCGTTTCGCGATCGAGGACGGTCGCCGAGTCCGGCAGATCGGGGACGACCGCGTCCGAGACGCGAAACTCCCCGAGATCCTGCGTGTTTCGGATCCAGACGACGCGTACCGTCTCCGGGTCGTAGCCACCGAGGGACGCCAACGCGGTCCGGATCGCGAACTCGTCGTCGGGCGCGACGACGGGGAGTTTCGACTTCTCGATCGACCCGCTGGTGAGCGCGTTGGCGTAGCTCTTCTTGAGGTCGAGCTGGTCGACCGTCGCCCGCCGCGTGAGGTCGGCGAGCCCGATCCCGTTGCCGTTCCCCTTCGTGGCCTTGGTGAGTCCGCGCACGTAGATGAGATCGATATCCGGCGTCTCGGGGTCGGGCGCGTTGAGCACGCGGTACCGACCGATGACGTTCGTGTCCATACCGGTCCCGGATATCTCCTTGCCGAGTTCGTCGACGACCAACAGGTCCACGTCGTCGATCGGGAGCGTCGGCATCCGTTCGTACGCGCGGTCCAGGAGGTCGGGTTCGCGGTCGAAAAACGAGCCGGCGGGCACGCCCTCGATCTGTGCGATCTCCTCCTCGAAGTTCTCGACGATCGCGATCCCGCCGAGGAGGGGCGTCTCGGCCTCGATGACCTCCAACGCGGCCGACAGCGTTTCGACGTATCCCTCTGCGATGGCCGTCGAGTGGAACGACTTCGCACCGCGCTGCTTGCCGAGTCCGACGACGGTCATCTTCGCGAGTCCGCTCTCGATCGGCCCGGAGAAGTTCGTGTGGGCCTTGACGCGATTGATGACGAGCGCGGCGTCCGCGTCGAGCGCGGCGGTCGAAAAGGACACCGTCGTCTCCGCGTCGCCGACGGTCACCGACCCCAGCGCCTCGGCGTCCATCCGCGCGTCGATCGGCGCTCCAACGCGCTCCTCGGTGACGCCGAGCGAGGCGAGGACTTCGCGCTGCCCCTCCGGCGTCGCACCGCCGTGGCTCCCCATCGCGGGGACGACGACGGGATCGAAGCCGCGTTCGCCGAGCTCGGAGACGACCGCCGCCGCGACCTCGTCGATCCGATCGATTCCGCGACTCCCGACGCCGACCGCGACGGTAGCGCCCGCCTCGAGATCGTCGAGGTCGAGCGCGTCGAGCTCGGCTCGCGCGGTTTCGGCGGGATCGGCGAGGGACTCCGACGGCGGATCGTACCGCACGCGGGCGAACTCCGGAAGCGGCTGCGGGTCGATGAGGTGGTCGACGTCGCGTCGATCGGGAAACTCCATGTGGGGTCGCTCGCGGCGACGACACAAATACTGTCGGTGTGGAGTTCCGTGAGGCGTCGTCGATCCCGCAGGTTGGATTGTCGTCGGTCTCACGGACGAGATTGTTGCCGATACAGCGGTCTTCTTGTACGCGTGTGCCGCGGCACAATTCATGGAAATCACAGAAGTCGAGTCGTTCCCGATCAAGCTGCCGCTGGAGTCGCCGGTGTCCTTCTCCAACCGGACGCTGACCTACCGGGATCACGCGATAACGTACGTGCGAACCGACACCGGACACGAGGGGGTCGGGTACTCGCTGGGCTACGAGGGGGCCGGC
>NZ_JBHSXI010000007.1:0-21670 GCF_042662525.1 Halorubrum trueperi | reverse complement strand
CCTCGGCTACTCACCACCGCCGCTGCTCGACCGGCTAATCGAAGACGCTCAAAAGATCCACAAGCAACGACCAATCTTACAAGAGACGCTCGCTACCGCTACATAACCGAAGTGTGAGACTTAACTAAAGATAGATAGAGACTTAACTAAAGACGGATGTCAGCCACCCAGAATCGTTTGAAGCCGAGCTGTTCGGCCTGTTGAGCGGCCTCGACGGTGTTCGCGTATACATCACTCGCAGTCCCATCGGTGGGAACGGGGGACAGGTCAACGGCAGAGAGATCCATGCTCGGATTCGACGACGGCACAGGTTAACGGTTTGGTTAGTCCAGCACGTTTCTCGCCCCAATTGACAGACTGTCTGCGGGAGTTGCTCAGCGATAGACTCTCGATAGGCTCCCTGCGTACGGTCGAGTACCGGTGGGATTGGGAATATTTTTCATACTGACCAAACAATTAGATCGTATGGCAGACGTACTCGTTATCGGCGGTGGTCCGGCTGGCCTCAGTGCCGCACTGTTCACGGCGAAAAATGGCCTGGGAACGGCTGTCTTCGACACCGACGAGACGTGGCTACACAAGGCCCACCTATTCAATTACCCTGGGATCGGGTCAATCGACGGGTCGACCTACATAACCACGCTCCGCGAACAGGTTGATGATCTTGGCGTCACCCGTCACCAGGACACCGAAGTCACGTCGGTCTCGACGACCGACGATGGCTTCCTCGTCACCACAGCTGACGACGAGTCCACGGCAGACTACGTCGTGTTAGCGACGGGGGCAAACCGCGATCTAGCGGATGACTTGGGCTGTGCGTTCACCGATGAGGATGTCATCGACGTGGACGTAACGATGGAAACGTCGGTCGAAGACGCCTATGCCACGGGCGCGATGGCTCGGGCCGAGGAGTGGCAGGCAGTCATCTCCGCAGGTGACGGTGCGGCAGCCGCGCTCAACATTCTCACGAAAGAGAGAGGTGAGCACTTCCACGACTTCGACGTGCCAGCGGACGCCGAAGAACTGTTCGGGTCGTTAGTCGACGCCGAGAATCAGTGATCTTCGGTGTCCCCTTGTCTCATTCGCTCCCTCCCGTCTTCGGGTGACTGTCCAGCCAGGTATAGCCGAATCCACGGGAGCAATGCTAGCGGTCAAACTGCGGCGCTGCGAGGAGTTCGTCCCAATGAGTGACCGATCCCGACTTGCGCTCGTCGTCTGGAGCGTCCTCGTGTCACAGGTATTTCTCTATCCGGGGCTCGACGAGATCGTCTCGGTGCTGGGCGGCGGCGAGAGCATTCTCGCGGGGACGTGGTTCTTGGCCGCCGAGTTCGGCGCGTTCGTCGTCTGTGCCGTCCTGTGGGGCATCGTGAGTGATTCGCTCGGCACTCGCTCCCCACTCGTCGTGCTCGGCGCTACGGGCGGTGCAGCGAGTTATCTGGCGGTCGCGTTCGCTCCCTCCCTCGGTCTCGGTTTCGGGGCCGTGTTACTGTTACGCGTCGTTGGCGGGGCGTTCACGATCGGTGCGTTCTCACTTTCGATCACGATGCTGATGGACCTCTCGGGGGGACACGGCCGAAATATGGGCGCGGCCGGAACGGCTATCGGACTCGGAGCCGCACTCGGGTCAGTCGTCGGCGGACAACTCACAGGTCTCGATCCGCTCGCGCCCCTGTACGGCGGGGCAGTGCTGCTCGCTAGTGCGGCCGCCCTGGCGTGGACGGTACCCGACCGGAGCGCCGGCGGCGGGCTCCCGGTCGGCACAGTCATTGCACGCGTCCGAACTCGCCCGACGTTGCTTGTCCCGTTCGCGTTCGGCTACATCGACCGCTTGACTGCTGGATTCTTCGCACTGACAGGTGTCGCCTATTTCAGAGACGCGTTCGGAATCGACGCTGCGACAGCAGGATTCACGCTGGCGTTGTTCTTCGTCCCGTTCGCGGTGTTGCAGTATCCAGTCGGGTCGCTCTCCGATCGGATCGGCCGATTCCTCCCAGTCATCGTCGGGTCGATGTTGTACGGAGTGACGATCATCGCTGTCGTCTTCGCACCGAGATACGGTATCGCGGCAGGGTTGATGGTTCTCGTCGGTATCTGTGGAGCGTTGGTCTCTCCGACGACGATGGCGCTCGTCACCGACATCGTGCCAGCGTCGGAACGCGGTGCGGCGATGGGCGGGTTCAACGTGTTCGGGAGCCTCGGGATGCTGAGCGGGTTTCTCGTCGGCGGAACCATCACGGAACTCTACGGCTACCTGCCGGCGTTCCTCGCCGCTGGCGGGTTGGAGATAGCGATCGCCGTGCTCGCGTTGCGAGCAGTCCGGCGGATCACGGCTCCCGAGCGAGGCCCGTCACCCGGCGTAAGTACCGACTGACGGCGTCGAACTGTCGGACGAGTAGACCGGGATGCCCTGCTGAGCTAGTCAGCTTCCCAACAGCCAACCGGGACAAAACGGCCGACGACGCGGGCGTCGACCGTCAGACTGCTTCGACCCGCTCGAAGAGGTACGTCCCGACTCCGACCGTGACCGCGGAGGAAACGAGAAGTGCACCGAAGTCGAGCGCGAGCGGATACTCGGAGGCCCCGACCAGCACCGCTCGGAGGCCGTCGACGCCGTAGGTCAGGGGGTTGACGAGCGCGAGGAACTGGACCGGCGTCGGGAAGCTGGAAATCGGATAGATCGCGCCCGAGAGGAAGAACAGCGGGAAGATGACGAACTGGACGACGAGGCCGAATCCCTCGCTGTCGCTGAATTGGGAGGCGAGCGCGACGCCTAACCCGACGAACGTGACCGCAATCAGGAGGAGGAATACCAGCGCCAACGGCAGCGAGAGGAGACTCACGACACGGAAGCCGAGCGGGATTGAGAGCAGGAGAATCAGGATCGCCTGGACGAGCGCCGTGGTTGAGCCACCGGCGATGCGGCCGAGGACAATCGACGTGCGGCTGACCGGGGCCACGAGAATCTCCTTCAGGAACCCGACGTCCTGATCAGACAGAATCGAGAGCCCGGCAAAGGACGCCCCGAACAGCATCGTGAACCCGACCATCCCGGGGACGAGGAACTGGAGGTAGTCCACACCCTCGGGGAGCCCGGGAATCGCTACACCACTGAATCCAAACGCCAGGAAGACGAGGAACAACAGCGGCATCGCAACCGAGCCGACGATCCGAGACGGTGTTCGCAGGAACCGCTTGACATCGCGTAACCAGAGCGCGTAGATACTCAGCGGATCGAACAAATTCATTCCGTCCCCTCCGACGTCACAGTCCGGGTCCGTCTCGTCATCGAACCAGTCTGTCTCTCCGACTCGCCGTCCGTCCCGGATTCACTGTCACCGGTTGCTTCGCGTTCTTCGATCGTCGTGCCGGTGAGCGAGAGGAAGACCGTTTCGAGGTTCGGCCGATGGATGTCGACGGACCTTATCGCCACGCCGGCATCGTCCGCCAGGCGTACCAGCTCGGCGATTCGCGCCTCACCGCGCTCGACGGTGACATTGACACTGGCCTCGTTGGTTTCGTACCCGATAACCCACGGTCGTGCATCGAGGCGGTCGCACACGTCCGCCACGGGCCCGTCGACGGCCAGCGAGACGACGTCGCCGCCCAGTGAATCTTTGAGTGCCGCGGGCGAATCAATCGCGGCGATATCGCCGTCGTCGACGATCGCGACGCGGTCACAGAGCTGTTCGGCCTCCTCGATGTAGTGGGTGGTCAAAACGATCGACACGCCAGCCTCCTCGTTCATCCGCTGGATGTACTCCCACGTATCCCGGCGGGTTCGTGCATCCAGCCCGACTGTCGGTTCGTCGAGAAAGAGGACGGTTGGTTCGTGGAGGAGTCCGCGTCCGATTTCGAGTCGGCGTTTCATCCCGCCGGAGTACGTGCCGACGAGACCGTTACGTTCGTCGGTCAGCCCGACCAGTTCAAACACCTCGCCCATGTTGGTTTCACGTTCCCGTTTGTTCATGCCGTAGAGTCGCGCGTGAAACGCCAGGTTCTCCTCGCCAGTCAGGTCTTCGTCGAGCGCCGGTTCTTGGAAGACGATGCCGAGGCTGTTGCGGACGGCGGCGGTCTCTTCCGTGATGTCGTAGCCGTTGACCGTTGCAGTTCCGGCATCCGGCCGCAAGAGCGTAACGAGCATGTTGATCAGCGTCGACTTGCCCGCACCGTTCGGTCCGAGCAAGCCAAACACCTCGCCGTCTTCGACCGTGAAGGACAGGTCGTCCACCGCGGTCGTATCCCCAAATGTCTTGGTCAATCCGTCAATCTCGATTGCAGCCATGAGAGTTCTCGATCGGGTTTGACTAACCGGTCAGTACGTAAGTAGTCACTAGAGGAGTGAAGCCCCTCGGTGTCGAAGGTATTGGATGCGTTGATACGTTCTCGGCGTGGTCCCGACCAGTCAATAAGCTATCAATCCTGACCACCACTTATACCGTCCGGGCGAGGATTGTCGGAAGACAACCGTGACAGCGATCCAGATCCAGGACCTTACCAAGACATATGGGGACGTGACCGCGGTCGACGGGCTCTCGTTGACCGTCGCCGAGGGCGAACTGTTCGGCCTCCTCGGGCCGAACGGGGCCGGCAAGACCACGACGATGGAGATACTCACCGGTCAGATAACGCCCGAGCGCGGCAGCGTCGCGGTCCTCGACGTCGACCCGGTCGCCGATCCGACAGCAGTACGCGAGCGGGTCGGCATCCTCCCTGAGAAGGAGTCGCCGCCGAGTTTCATGACGCCGCGGGAGTACTTCCAGTTCGTCGGCGCAGTCCGAAACATCCCCGACGAGCAAGTGGACGAGCAGGTCGAGACCTGGGCGGACCGCCTCGGGTTTGCAGAGCAACTCGACACGATGTCGACGGACCTCTCCCGGGGCCAACAACAGAAGGCGATGATCGCCGCCGCCTTCCTCCACGAGCCCACGCTCGTGTTCATCGACGAGCCGCTGGCGAACCTCGATCCCATCGTCCAAGAGCGAGTCAAGCGCTTCCTGAGCGAGTACCGCGAGGCTGGCAACACGGTCATCGTCACCACGCACGACGTGGACGTGGCGGCGGAGCTGTGCACACGCGTCGGCGTGATGTACAGCGGCGACCTCGTTGCCGACGTCCGCCCGTCGGAGCTCCCGGCTGAGGAGACGCTGCTCGACGTGTTCCTTGACCGGGTCGACGCGAGCGTCGAGCGGGGTGTGGCAACCCATGACTGACGGCCGGACCCGCCGCGTTTTCGTCGCCATGCTCCGCGAGGAGTGGCGTATGCATAGCCACCTCTTCCGAGCCTGTCCAAGAAACATCGGCAGAATACCTCAGAGTCTACGAGCACTGTGTACACATGACGTAAATTTCATTTAGTAGAAACCCTTGTACAGCGTAAGGATTCATTCGTGACGTTCAACTTCATTCAATACGACCAAGATCAGCAACATCTCCTGCCAAAGAACGTCGCGGAGTGGGTCGAAGAGGATAGCCTCGAACGCTACGTCTCCGATGTCATCGATCATCTCGACAACGAGGGCCGGCTTGACCCCTTCTATCCGGAGGACCGGGAGGACGGCCGCGGGCGGCCGTCCTTCCATCCCGTAATGATGCTGAAAGTCCTCGTCTTCGGCTACTGTATTGGTATCCGCAGCTCCCGCAAACTCGATCGGCTCCTCGAACGTGACGTCGCGTTTCGCTACCTTGCCGCGAATCAACAGCCCGACTTCCGTACGATCAGCCTCTTTCGCAAGAACCACCGCGAGGAGTTCGAGCATCTCTTCGTTGAGATTCTTCGTCTCTGTCGGGAAGCTGGCATGGCCGAGATGGGCGAAGTCGCCCTGGACGGCCGTCGCGTCCAGGGCGACGCTGCCCTCGACCAAAATCGGACTCGTGACCAGATCACCGAGGAAATCCAAGCTATCCTCGACAAAGCTGCCGAGATCGACGCGGCCGAAGATGAGGAGTATGGACCAGAAAACCGAGGAGACGAGCTCCCGGAGGAACTCCGGGAGCAAGAGGATCGTCTCGAACGGTTACAAGAAGCCAAGGAACGGCTTAACGCCAAGGAACAGCAACGCAAGGAGGAGCAGGCCGAGAAAATTCGTCAAAGAGAGCGGGAAGAGAAAGAATCAGGTCAAAAGAAACGTGGCCGGAAGCCCACACCTCCGGAGGAGGTGGCGCTTCCGGACGACACAAAGGCGAACACGACGGATCCAGAGAGTCAAACGCTCAAAACCCGCAACGGGTGGAAACAGGGCTACAACGGCCAGGCGATGGTGGACTGTGACACGCAGGTCATCGTTGCGCAGGATGTGACGACTGACGCAAACGATGTCCAGCAGCTCAAGCCGATGCTGGAGATCTGTGAGGAGGTGAACGACAAGCGCCCGGAGCGGGCGCTTGCCGATGCCGGGTATTGGAGCAACGCGAACGCGCAAGTAGCAGATGAGCAGACGGAACTGTTCATCGCTACGACCAAGGACTGGAAGCGACGGAAAGAACTGCGAGAGGCGGCTCCGCCCCGGGGGCGGATCCCCGACTCGTATGGCCCGAAAGAACGGATGGAGCGGAAGTTGCGAACGAAACGAGGGCAACAAATCTACCGCAAGCGAAGTCAGACCGTGGAGCCGGTGTTCGGCCAGCACGTCACACGGGGGTGTGATAGATTCCTGTTGCGTGGAGAGACGGGAGCACGTGCCGAGTGGTCGTTGTTCGCAGCGACGCACAACCTGTTGAAGCTGTGGCGGTCCGGCCGGGGGCCGGACAGCCACGCAGTCGCCGACGCGATAGCGCGATAGTCACAACCCGTCGTAGTTTTTGTCAATGGTAAGTCGGAGGTAGGGTCACCCGCGTATCCGATGTACTCGGCCAAGTGGATTCTTGGACGGGCTCTTCCGCGGAGGCCATTTCGCCGCGTTCCCTGTCCTGATCGCCGCGCTGACCGCGGGCGCGGCATGGCTCCTCGTCGCGACCGGCACCGATCCGGGGACCGTCTTCGCCGGCCTCCACGCGCTCGTCTTCGTCTTCGGTCTGCACACCGGGTCGATCGGCTTCGTCGGCCGCGACGCCCTCCGGAACCTGCTGGGCGACCTGACACTACTGGTCTTTAGCGCCCGGACGCTCCCGCTCTCCCAGGACCGGCTGCTGGGTATCTTCGTCGTCAAGGATCTCGTCTACTACGCGGTACTCTTCCTCGTACCGATGTCGCTGGGGACCTTAGCGGCGGTCAGTACGGCCGACGGCATCGCCGGCCTGGTCCCCACCGGTGGCACCGCACTCCTCCTGTGGGCGACGCTGACGCTGACGTTCGTCCTCGGCATGGGCACGACCATCGCCGTACTCGGGCTCGTTCGTCAGGGGATCCCGGGACGTACTCTGGTTGCCGCACTCGGCGCGACGATTGGAGTAGCCGTCCTTGGCGGACTCGATGTCGTCGCCTACACGCCCTACGGGGTGTTCCTCGACCGGTCGCTCCCGCGAGTCAGCGCGACGCTGGCCGCCATCGCGGGGGTCTTCCTCGTCGGCGCACTCACGTTCGACGCGAGCGCACGGCGGCCCGCGCGCACCGTCGGCCCGTCGTTCCGTCGCTGGTGGCGCCGGATCGGCGACCCGGTCGCGACGAAGACGCTGCTCGACGTCCACCGGAGTTCGGGCGGGTTCTGGAAGGTGCTGTTCTCGGCCGCGATCCTCCTCGGCGTCACCGCCAGCCTCGTCGACCTGGCCGGCGAGATCACGGGCGTCTCGCCCTCGGTCGGCGTCTCGTTCGGCGCGATCCTCGGGCTCTCGGGTTTCACGACGTACAACTGGCTCACCCAGTCCGACGATGTCGACTCGTACCGGGTTCACCCGCTGCCAGTCTCGGCCGTCTTCGCCGCGAAGTTCCGGGCGTTCCTTCTGCTTGGTCCCGTCGTCGGCCTCGCGTTCTACGTGCTCGCGGTCGCCTGGCGCGGCGGGCCGCTGCTCGAAGTCCTCGTTGGGGCCGTCCTGCTCGTCGGCGTTGCCTGCTACATCTTCGGGATTACCGTCTACCTCACCGGGCTCTCTCCCAACGAGTTCCTCTTCGACACGGCGCTGTTCGCCGTCTTCGGAGCTGCGATGGTCGTTCCACTCGTCCCCATCCTCGTCGTCGGGTTCGCGCTCGCCCCGGTGTCATCCGGCCTTCTCGCCGCGCTCGGTGCCGGCGGCATCGGGCTCGGCCTCATCGGCGTCGGCCTCTATCGCCGTTCGCTGCCCAGGTGGAGCGCGCGATACCGACAGGGCTGAGCACGCGGAGTTCGACGACGACACGGTCCGATGAACGGCGAGGCGGTGGGGCCCGCTCCGACTGCCGATCGCATTGATAAGTAAGAAGCTACCCAGGCTCACCCAGGGAGGGTGAGGTCGAGCGGCACCGCGAGCACGGTCTCGTCGGGGCCGGGTAGCGCGAACGCGATCAGAAACAAGTAAAGGAAGACGAACCCTATGCGGGCCAGCCCGTCGCAGACTCCACGAGCGCCTCGGCAACGCCCGCAAAGAAACCGGAAGACGTCCCGAACGAGAGCGAGGACGGCATCGTGGTCATCCCCAGGTCCACCGTACATCGAGTACATACCGGTAGATCCCGCTGACGACGATACCACCCCCGTTCCCGACCAAATACGGAAAGTTCGCCCACTCGACGAGAGCGAACAACACCCCGACCTGGATGGGTATTGCCGTTCCGCGTACGACGTTCGTTTTGAGCAAGCCGAAGAGGTACTCCTCCCAGCCCGTGTTCCGCGACTCTCTGAAGGTCCAGGCGTTGTTGAGCACATACGAGAGGACGATCGTAATCTCGATGGCGATCACTGCCCCGACCAGGTAGTTCAGCCGACCAATGTCGACGAGGAGCCACAGCAGGACCATCTGGACGCCAGCCGTGAACGTCCCGACGAGGACGAATCGACGGAGCTGCGGCGCGAGCGGACCGCTTGAGAGGTTGCGAAGGAAGCTCCTGACCATCTATCGGTACCCCAGGGCTGACAGCCGCGCCCCGAGGTCATCGTCGACGTTGCCGGTCGCCGTCTCCCCCGCTTGTCCGCGGAGCGTCGCGGCGTGGTCGTCGACGATGGATCCGAAGCGCTCGATGACGCGCCGTTCTTCGGTGGTCGGATCGGCCGAACGGTCGTCCTGCTGGGTCGGATCCGCTGGCCGGTAGTACAGCTCCCGAGTCCTCTCGTCGACGTTCTCGACGTAGGTCCAGTCCCGGTCTCGCACGCTGACGAGCAGGTCGCCGTCGTCGAGTGACCGGGGGATGGGCTGGGCCGTCACGTCCGCGCCGCGGACGGTGACGGAGACGACCGGCTCGTCGGTCGGAGCGTCCTCGTGGAAGACGCTGGGCGTGAGGGAGTCGCCCTGCCACTCGGCGGGGGCATCGACGTCCAGCAGGTCCGCTACCGTCGGTGGAACGGCGTCGAGGTCGACCTGCCCATCGATTCGGCGGCCCTCTGAGCCGGGGACATCGACCACGAGCGGGATCCGGATCAGCTCGTCGTACAGCTTCGGGTAATGGGCGAGATGGCCGTGCTCCTGGAACTCCTCGCCGTGGTCGCCGGCCAGGACGACCGCGGTCTCGTCTGCGACGTCGTTGTCGACGAGCGTCTCCATGAGCCGGCCGATGATGGCGTCGATTTGCCGGATCGACGCCTGGTAGAGCGTCCGGAGGTCTCCAAGCGTCCGTTCGCCGACGTCCCACCCCAGGCCGGTCCGCGTGTGCGCATGGAGCATCCGGTGGGTGCCCAGCAGATCCAAGGATACCTCACGGATGTACCGTGGCGCGGGGACGTACGGGATGTGGGCGTCCATGTAGTGGACCCACAGGAAGAACGGCGAGTCGGTCTCCGTGACGAACTCGGCGGCCGCGTGCTCGACGTCGAACATCTGCGAGGTGTCAAGGAACGGCCGGTCGTCCGTGTTGCCGCGCAACCACGAACTGATCCGCCGGGCGGGGGAGATCGCCAGCTGTTAACTAGACAGTGCCGCCAAACACGATAGATACCTTAACGATGAACGTTCTTGTATCGCGGAGTAATCGACCCGATAATCTAAATTTTGTCGGCACCCGAAATCCGACAGCAATACGAACGGCACGGAAACAACAGTAACCTATGAATGAAAAATATCATCTCAATGGAATATTCGACAGGTCAACGCTAAATACGGCGCTCTCGTGGCTCTTCGTGCTTGTTCTCGCTGGCACCGCGTACCGCGGGCTCGTGACCCGTCGCTACGGGGCGGTGCTGTTTAGCGTCGTCGCGCTCGCGATCGTCGTCGGGCCGGCCGTCGCGCTCCGCGATCCGACGGTGATACCGCCGTGGTTCTTTCTCCTGTTGGTCTGTCTCCCGATTCTCTGGGACACCGTCGTTCCGTTCTCCCTCGGGACCGGTATCGTCCCGAGCCTGTCGCTCGCGACGCTCGGACTCCTGTTCGTGGTCGAGATTCACCACTTCACGGCCCTCCGACTTGTCCCGTGGTTCGCCGTCGTCCTCACCGTCCTCTCAACGCTCGCGATGGCGGCGCTCCTAAACGTCCTTCGCTGGACCGCCGACGTGCTGTTCAGTACGTCGTTCCTGCTCGACGGCCGGACGCAGGCCGCCATCAATACCGCGGTTATGGTCGAGTTCGTGTACGTGACCGTTGCCGGCGTGCTCGCCGGGATTATCTTCTTCTACTACTTCCGGCGGGTCACCGATCTGTCCGACAGTCGAACGTCCGAGACGCTGCCGTTCACGGGGGCGACGCCTACCGAATCGGCGCTTCTCAGCGAACGGTTGAACCTGTCGATTAAGAGACAGCGACAGCTAGCCCGCGGGATGCAGGTTCTCCTCGCGCTCACGTTCGGCTACGGGCTCTGGACGCGCCAGTTGCCGTTCCTGGTCAACGCCGGCGTCGCGCTCGCGATCACGTTCGTGCCGGCGCTGTTGGAGCGAGACTTCGGCCTCCCGGTCGAGCCCGGCCTCGCACTCTGGATCACGAGCGCCGTCTTTCTCCACGTCCTCGGCACCGCCGGGCTGTACGGACTGCTCCCACCGTGGGATGCGCTCACCCACACGTTTTCCGCGACGGTCGTCGCCGCCGCGGGGTACGCGACGCTGCGGGCGATTTACATCCACACGCCGTCGATCCACCTCCCGCCGTGGGCGATGTTCGCGTGCACGCTTGTGTTCGTCCTAGCGGCAGGCGTCGTCTGGGAACTGCTCGAGTTCGCGATCGACCGGAGCGCACTGCTGCTGGGATTCGATCCCGTCCTCGCACAACACGGAATCGACGATACGATCGTCGATCTGATCTTCGACGCCGTCGGTGCGGTAATCGTCGCGGCCTGGGGAACGGTATATCTCGTCGCCGTCTCTGATTACCTCGCACTCCAGCTCGAACAGCGGTTCGACATTTGAGATCCGCCTCTCTTTTGTGAAGCACTACTGGTGGATACTTCCCTCCAGTCTCGAAGTTGCATCCGTCACGGCGAGACTACGGTCACGAACCTGGAGCGAAAATAATCATCTTCGATTTCGCTGCTTGGGGTCGCCCTCGCCAAGTCGATTAACGGAAGATCTGTGGCGGTAAGACGCATTTCTACAATAAGATCGAACACCACTCGGATACGCCCACCGCGACCACATTCGAGATCTCTCTATCCAGCAGATTCGAGAGATGAATCGGCAGGCGATACGGCACCTCATCGGCAAGGTCGCAGAGACGGAGGAGTTCTTTCGTGTGGGTCTCGTTGCCATCAACATCGCTGAAGCCAACCCCTTCACAGGCGATAGAACGGGCCACGAAGACGAGATAATCGGGACGAAAGAACAGACCAACGAGTACGCCCACCAGTAGGCAACAGTCCAGCTCGTCAGCAACGCTGTCCCAATCGTCCTCGATGCCCGGCCAGTACGGAAAGGCGAGTCACGCAGGAGGATTGTCAAGGACTTGTTGGATTCGGCTGAAGAGTTCGTCCACGTCGATAATGTCCTGATGGAACGCGAGTTCGATAGCCAGCACGTCTTGAAGATGATTAGCCAGCGTGGTCTCTCCTAGGTCGTCCCGAAGCGGATGCAGACCAGCGAGAAATCGCAGGCGAAACGGTTGCTTCGATATGATCAAGACCGGTACGAGACTAACCGTAAACTCCATCTCGGGGAGAACGAGTGGCACGAGACGACGCTTCTATCGGCAGAAGGGGGACTCAGAGCACGACGACCACCGGCAATACCCGGTGTTCATGACGAATTGCGGGAGTGGCTTCCTCACTGAGTACGGGTATCGCTGGGAGATCGAGGGTAGATACAGGCCGATCAAACGGTTCATGGCTGCGACGATGTCGAAGAATTTCGGGCTTCGATTCTTCTACTTCGCGTTCGCCTGTCTGCTGTACTCTACCTGGCGAGCAATCGATCTGCTGGTACAGGTCGAGTTGACCGGTGAATATGAATATTCGCCGATCGTGACGGCCGACAACACGCTGACACTGTTGAAGAAGGGAACCGGGATCTGATTGCGAGGATCTCTGCCCGTGGTAGCGCGGCGTCTGAGTGGCTACACTATCTGCGGTCTCGGTAAACCTCAAATTGGTTGTATATTTAATAAGAACGCTCGTTCAGAAAGCGATCTGAATCCGTTTCTACTCATCGATTCGGGTGAGACAACGCATCACAGCCCCGCTAATCCCGCTGTAGTCTCAACTTCATCCCCGCGGAGGAATCCCCCGCTTTAGCCCTGTCTCTTACCCACAAGTTCTAACGCCGTAGCTGACGAACTAACGCCGGAAGATGGGGCATCGTTCACGAGGATGGAGGCCAGAACTCGACGAAGATGGACAGCTCCGTGACATGGACGTCTCTGGATGGATTCGAACGGAGTTTCGATCAGCCGAGTTTGGAGATGAGCGTCTCACTGGTCGTCTTGTACAGATTGGGGATGAACTCGGCAGTTCGCCTGCCGAGTCCATCCCCGCATCCTGCGAGGATTGGCCGTCCACAAAGGCTACATACCGATTCTGCGATAACGACCGTGTGGAACCGAACGAGATTCTCTCCGCTCACAAGCAGGAACAACGATCACGAGTCGCTCATTTAGACGAACTGTTGATTGTTTCCGATACGACCGAACTTGTCTTTCCAAGGCATCCATCCAAGGAAGGACTCGGCGATATTGGTAACTCTGAGACGGATCTCGAAGGGATCAAACTCCACTCATCAATCGGGATTCATCCGCAGACGCATCGAATGACCGGGGTCATCGATCAGCAGGCGCTGATCGAAGACCAGCAAGCCAGCGAGAAGTACGACGCAAATGGGAAAAAAGAGCCCATTCTCCTCGAAAGCGAGCAGGACAAATGGATTCGAGGGGACAGGCAAGCCAGAGACTGGCTTGCCGATGAAATTCGTCCGCTGTTCATCCATGATCGGGGCGCAGACGCATTCGCGTTCTACCAGGAAGTCATCGAAGAGATGGATAACGCCGGGTTTCTGGTCCGAGCGAATCAAAACCGGCGGATTTTGACAGAAGACGGTGACGAAGGGAAACTCTTTGATTGGAGTCGCGACCTCGCCGAGCGAGGTCGCAAATCCATCGAGATTCAGCAAGCAGGTGGACGAGAAGCGAGGACAGCAAAAGTGTCGATCGCAACTGGGACGTGTCAGTTGCGTGCGCCACGAAATAATCCAGATCAAGAGGGTGCAGTTGAGGTGAACGTCGTGAGAGTCGACGAAGTCAGCGACTCTGATGACCCGATTCAGTGGGTGTTACTCACCACTGAATCGGTCGAACAATACGATAACGTATTGACTCTCATCGATTACTACGGTCTCCGCTGGCGAATCGAAGACTGGCACAAAGTGTTGAAGAGTGGCTGTAAAATCGAAGAGCGTCAACTCCAGACGTGGGAGCGTATGGAGGTGTTGCTGAGTGTCTACTCGGTAATTGCGTGGAAGGTCCTGGAGTTACGAGAGCTAGCCCGTGGAGATGAGTCGGTTGCTCCAGAAATCTTGTTGAGCGACGCCGAACGCGCAGTTCTGGAAACGAAATTTCCAGAACTGCACGAACAGAGCGGCAAAGCGTACGCAGTCCATGTAGCGAAGCTTGGCGGGTACCTGGACCGGGGATCTGATCCACCACCAGGCTGGGAGACGATGTGGAAAGGACTCCAGAAGCTGCGCATGTGGGCAGAAGGCTACGAACTCGGTGCTGAATGAGCGCCAGAGCCGCTCATTCAGCGAAACTCACCGTGAGTTCACTGTTCTACTCGGAGTCACAGCCACCCAACTCTCTGAGAATCTGAATTCGACGTCAATAATGACTTCCCCCTGACCAATTTTTTTATCTCGGGTCGATTTTGGTTAATTTTTCTCGCTGCCGTTGAGTTATGGGTAAGAGACAGCGCTTTAGCCGTGGGAGGTGATCAATGGTCACCCAGCTGCGCACTATCGACGTAAACAAGCTCGTCCGCACGTTCGAGCAGTCGTACGCCCCACGTAACGGTGACCGGGACCAACGCGGTCGTGAAGATGGCGATGAACACGAGAATCGAGAACAGCTGCGCATCGATGACACCGGCCGATAGCGCGACTGACGCGATAATGATCTCGACGGTCCCGCGCCCGTTCATCCCGAAGCCGACGACGAGCCCCTCACGGGAGGTCAGCGATGTCGGCAAGGCGAACAGCCACGAGCCAAGGATCTTCCCAAGGAATGCTATGGCAACGAGCGCGACGAGGATTCCGAACGACTCGAAGAAGACATCGAATGTAATGTCAAACCCGACTGTCACGAAAAACACTGGGGCGAAAAACCCCATCGCGAGGTCGTACATAACCGTGTGCATGTGCTCGTACAGGGATGGTTCGACGTCGGATTGTCGGAGGAACATCCCGGCGATGAACCCGCCGATGACCATGTGCAGGTCCGCCAGCGTCGCCAGTTGAGCGAACAGAAGCGAGACCAACAGAGCGAACATGAACGCGGTGGTTTTGTCGACGAATCCGTACTGTTTGCGGTACCGCTCGATGTGCATCCAGGCTCGTGGCAGGAACCAGTATCCGAGCAGAATCGTGACCACGAAGAACCCGAGCGCCTTCCCCACAATCACGCCGATCTCCAGCGGATCAAGCGCGCCGGCAGTGACGTAGCTGTCGACGCCCGCGAACGCGATGAGGACGCCGACGTCGGATGCGAGCGCACCTCCGAGCAATACATTCGCAATGCGGGTATCGAGTAACTCGAGGTCAGCAAGGATGCGGGATTTAGTCGCAAGGGAGGTAGCGGCCATAGCAAGGCCGAGGAAGAGCGCCGCATCGGTGGACACGTCGAGCCAAACGCCCGCGGCATAGCCGAGGCCGAAGGGAATGACGAACGCTCCGAACGCGATCAACAACGACTGCGGTCCGAGCCGGAACAGCTCTCTGAGGTCGACTTCCATCCCTACGTACACCATCAGGAGAAAGACGCCGAGCTCTGCCAGGACGGTCAAGAGGTTCGACGGTTGCAACAGGCCGAGAAGCGGGGGACCGAAAGCAATCCCGGCGAACAATTCACCCATCATCGTCGGGTATCCGAACCGCTCGGCGACACCACCGAATATCCAGGCGACAGTTAGAACGAGTAACAGGCTTAGGAGATCGATGCTGACGGTTTCGACCATTATCGAGGTACCCTTGCGATTGGCTGGGGTGTGGGCGAGTGGTCTTCCCAGAAATGTGTCGACGATATCGAGGATCCGCACACCATGCGGGACCATCCAATGGGTCGGTTACTACGAACTCCTGTTGAATCGTCCCGAACGCGTCGTGTCCCGCTCCTACGCGCTGAATTGGCGATTCGCCGACTACGGACGTGATGACCACATCTGCCGGCAGAGCGCCATAGCGACAACTCCATCGGTGGTTACTAATCAGTTAGTCAGTCGAATAAGTATGTCGGTCTCGTCTACGTGGAAGACGTGGGGGTCGGTTCCTAGGGAAGCAGAAGAAAGCGAAATCAGAGGTACGTTTGATGGGTGATAAACACGGCGATAGCGAGACACGCGACACCGAGCGCACGTACGACCCACGTCCACTTGTTGGAGACAGTTTCTTCCATACCGTATTCGCCACGACGCCGGCGGTTCGGGCCGACGAATACGGATAACCGGAGGGCCGTTCGCGGCGCGGTGATCAACGCAATGCCCAACAGGGCACCGAGGACGACCGCGAGGAGTTCGCGGATGCCGGGCATCTACGAGCGGAGCCGCTGGATGCGCTTCTCCATGGGTGGGTGCGTGGAGATGATCTGCTGAAGGAAGCCGCGGTCGGGACTGGAGATACAGAGCGCGCTCACCTGCTGGTCGACGCCCTGGTCGCGGGAGCGCTGGTTGCCCCGCCCGCGGCCGCGCTGACTGGCCGGTCCACGGGTACGCTGGTTCGCCGACTCGCGGGCCTGCTGGTTGCCCTGGTGGATCTTCTCGAGAGCGCGCGCAAGCGGCTCACCCTGCCCGATGACATCCCTAGCGTCGGCGTCGGCGACGTATTCCCGATACCGGGAGATGGCAAGCACGAAGATCATCACGAAGAACTGGACGATATTCCCGACGACGATGGCGAGGAAGAAGTCCGCGAGGTCGTTGTCGCCCGTGAACAGCACGATGTACTGGGCGACGATGGCGACGATGGAGGCGATACCCTGGCCGAGTTGCATCGTGATGACGTCACGATTGTCGATGTGCGCGAGTTCGTGAGCGATGACGCCCTCTAGTTCATCGCGGTCAAGCAACTGGATGAGTTCCCGGGAGATGACGACCGTGCCGTTGCCGCGGCGGCCGACCGCAAACGCGTTCGGCACGCCCATGTCGGCGATCTTCAGCGATGGCTTCTCCATATCCTTGTCTCGACAGACTTGTTCAACGAATTGGTGGATCTGCGAGTACTGGGTCTCGGGCAGGTCCTCGGCCCCAACGCTCCGTAACGCGGCCCACTTGCCGACCTTGTACTGGATTCCGATCAAGAGGATGCTGCCGACGATGGCAATCGGGAGGATGCCCTCGCCGAACGCCACCATCGCTACGGCGACGGCTACGAGGTAGAATCCCGCGAGGATGGCTCCGACTACGGCCATCCGTACTTTGAGTCCGAAGTGTCGCATAGGGGGCACTACGTAGTTAGGGCTATAAAAGTGGTTCTCTATAACCTGACGGGATCGTTAGGCAGATGATGCAGAGAGATACGGATTACAGCGGATATAGCGCCCTTATAGATGGCCGAGTTATAGTCCTTCAACGGTCAAGAAGACTTATGGCTGACCAACCGGTTAGTTTCACTATGAGCCAGTCGATCTCTCGAAAGCGGCCATGGCTCGCTGCGCTGCTCGGAGCAGTTGCGACAGGGTTCGGGCACCTCTACCTCCGGCGGTGGGGGCGTGGGCTTGCCTGGGTCGGCGTTCTGTTTGGGGTTACTGTCCTCTTCGTTGACCCTGCGGCCGTCGAGGCACTCGCAAACTGGAACGCCGTCGATCCCCTAGCGATCGCTCCGATTCTGATTGTGGGGAGTCTCAGCGTCTTCGACGCGTATCTTCTCGCACACGCTCATAATGCGGTCGCTCGGCTGACCGTTACTCCGGATGGACAGCTTACACACTGTCCGAACTGTGGGAAGGAACTCGATTCAGATCTGGAGTTTTGTCACTGGTGTACGACGGAGATCGGGGATCTAGGAGCAGGCTTTCCGAACGATCGAGATGGGCGACATGAACGCTGAAACGGCAATTTCTGACCGGTTTACCAATCCACTCCCCCGTGTTGTGTGTTTCCATGGCAATGCATGGGGCGAGTTCGGCAGTAGCTGGCAGGTTCTGATTCAAGGCTCCGGGCGAACGAATTCTACACATGAGTAATCGAGTATCCGTCGAGAAACAGGCACGGGTGCTTGCGCATGCATTGATCGTCATCGTGTTGGCATTTGCACTGGGTATTGGTCTTGGCATCCCGGTGACGCTCGGAATGGCGCTAATGGGCTTTAGTCTCAGCCCACCGTCGACAGCAGTGCTCGCTGCAACGTCTATTACTCAGTACCTCGGGTTCATCGCTGTCGTCGGAGCCTACCTCCGCGTTACCGACGTTGGGGACCTCGTTCGTGTCCGCATGCCAACTCTCCGCGATATCGCTTGGATAGTCACTGGTCTCGTCGGGTTGTTCGTGGCGGTGTATCTCGTCGGCATCGTCATTACTGCGATTGGTGCTGAGCAAGCACAGAACACTGTCGTTACGATGGGACAACGGAATCCGGAACTCTTTCTCGTGATGATTCCGATTACGCTTCTGTTCGTCGGTCCGGGCGAAGAGCTAGTGTTTCGTGGCGTGGTTCAGGGTCTGTTCCGCCGTGCCTACGGGGCAGTCCCGGCCATCGTCATCGCCAGTTGTCTCTTCGGTGTTGCCCACTATGCCGCGCTGGCCGGGAGCGGCAAACTCACATATATCGTCGTGACGATACTCCTTGGCCTCATCCTTGGCGGGCTCTACGAACGAACCGGTAACGTCCTCGTTCCAATCGTCGTCCACGGCATATACAACGCGATACTGTTTGCCGGCCAATGGGCAGTCGCGGTGAACGATATTCCCGTGCCGTCTTGAACCCCTGCTTGAAGTCACGGACCAGAATGTTTCCCTTGCGACCTGTAACTAGCTGGCAACCTGTACTAGGTCTCTCCGCTCCCGTCTGTGTCAGCTCTGAGGACGGCGTTCACGTATTCATCTGCGGTTCGTCTGGCCGTTGCGAGCGTATCCGTCTCGTCCAGAACGACCGCCCGAGTACGCCCCCCGTCAACGATGGTCATGAGCGCCCGTGCGACGTGTTCGGAATCAACGGGGGTGAATTCGCCTTCATTGATACCATGATCGATCACGGTTCTGAGCATGTACCGGACGTACTCGTCGTTCTGTTGGAACCGGTCGCGGAACGCCTCATTGTACGGTGCTTGACTCCGCATCTCGAGCATTGCGATCAACAAGTCGTGATGGTCCTCCGGAGCAACGAGTAACTTGTCGAGCAGGAGTTCGAGTCGCTGTTCGGGATCGATCGTCTCAACCTCGTGTATCGTCTCGCCGAACTGGTCAAGGACATAGTCAAGAAAAGCGACAAGTAGGTCGTCTTTCGTGTCGTAGTGGTAATGAACGGCAGCGGTCGATTTCCCGTACTCCTCGGCAATCCGTTTGATCGTGAGATCAGCGTATCCGTGGTCTCGAAGCGCGCGATAGGTCGCACGCATAATCTCCTCGTCAGAATCCGACGAAGCCCGATCCGGCAGGTCTGCCATTAGTAGAATGTTCGTCCTGCTCCCAATAACAGTTTTGACATACTCGTTAGAATCGGCCACACAGTATCTCTCCTGTAGCACGTAGTCTGGGCGGAAATAACGGCGACTTCTCAGTCAGGTTTGTACTTCCAAAGGCTTTTGACTGACTGGTTAGTAAGTAGCCTATCGACCACATGGCAGACGATCCAGCCACCGAGATACTGGATGCGACATACCGTGCTCTCTGCGAGCATGGCTACGCAAACCTTACACTCCAGGATATCGCTGTCGAAGCGGACACGAGCAAGGCATCAATTCACTACCACTACGACTCCAAAAACCAGTTGATTGCCGCCTTTCTCGACGAATTGTTCGAGCGATTCATCGACCGAGTGGACTCTCCTGTGGGTGACACGCCGCAGGAACAGCTTGACGCGCTCCTCCAGGTATTACTCAGTACCGACGCTGATCCGTCTCTGAGAGAATTTCGAACAGCGATGCTCGAACTGAAGGCGCAGGCCCCGTACGATCCGACGCTGCAGGAACGCCTCACCGAATTCGACGAGGTCCTGTCCGAACAACTGCGGGCGATACTCGCGGCTGGTGTGGACGCTGGCGGGTTCGACGACACCATCGAGCCAACCCACGACGCGGAATATCTCACAACGACGATTACCGGTGCACACACGCGAGACATCGCTATCAACCAATCCTCTGAGCAACTCTACGTCACGATGACCAGACACATCGAGCGACATCTGCTCGCCGATGAGCAACCAGAGGTCGCGCAGTAATGGCGCTGTTCAGCCGTATTCGTTCGCTCTTCAAGGGCCCCGAAGAGTTCGACCTCACGTCGGGTGGCATCGGGAAGCCACTGTTCTTCCTGTCGATGCCGATCGTCGTCACCAATCTCTTCCAGACCGCCTACAACCTCGCCGATACGTTCTGGCTGGGCCAGTACAGCACCGACGCACTGGCGGCGATCAGCTTCGCGTTCCCGATGGTGTTCTTGCTCATCTCGCTCGGGATGGGGATTTCCGTCGCTGGCAGCGTGCTCGTCGCCCAGTTTACTGGTGCAGACGAGGAGCGCGAGGCCGAGTATGCCGCTTCGCAGACGGTGACGTTCGCAGTTATCGCCTCGGTCATCCTCGGCGGCGTCGGCTACTTCCTCGTCGAGACGTTCCTCGACGTGATGGGCGCGTCCCAGGACGTGCTGCCGCTGGCGACGAGTTACATGGAAGTCATCTCACTTGGCCTGTTGTTCATGTTCGGCTTCTTCGTCTTCGTCGCCCTCATGCGCGGGTACGGAGACACGATCACGCCGATGCTCGTGATGTTCGGCTCGGTCGTGCTCAACATCGTCATCGATCCGTTCCTGATCTTCGGCTTCGACAGCAATCCGCTGTTTGCGATGCTCAGCCTCGGCGGCCTCGAATCGACGCTGTTCGCAATGACCGGCTACACGGGGTCCGGGATCACGGGTGCGGCGATCGCGACCGTCTTCTCCCGCGGGCTCGCGCTGGTCGTCGGCCTCGCGATCATGTTCCGCGGGAACCGCGGGGTCCAGATTCACCTGCAGGATATGGTGCCGGATTTCTCGTACCTCCGGCGGCTCGTCCGCATCGGCCTGCCGGCGTCGATCGAGGGCACTGGACGGGCGCTCTCGATGAATCTGTTGTTAGTCATCGTCGCACTCTTCCCGGACACCGTGGTCGCCGCCTACGGGATCGGGACGCGCGTGTTTTCGGTGATTTTCCTCCCGGCCGTCGCCGTCGCCCGTGGGGTGGAGACGATGACTGGGCAAAACATGGGGGCCAACAAACCGGACCGGGCAGAACAAGCGGCGGGACTCGCGGCGAAAGTCCTCTTCGGCGTCCTCACGGCCGCGGGGGTCGTTGTCTTCTTCGTCGCCGCACCTATCGCCGACGTGTTCACGACTGACCCCGAGGTCGTCGATATCGCTGCGCAGTTCCTTCGCTACGTCGCCTTGACCTTCGGGTTCATCGGGATTACGCGGGCCTACACGGGAAGCTTCCGGGGAGCCGGGAAGACACTCACTGCCGCGGCCATCTCCGTGTTAATGCTCGGTGTTATTCGCTTCCCGGTCGCGTGGATCACCGCAGGCCCGCTCGGAGAGACGGGTGTCTGGCTGTCATTCGCGGTCTCGAACGTCGCTGGAGCGATCATCGCCTACGCATGGTACCGGCGCGGCACGTGGCGTGAAAGCGACTTGACCGAATCGAAAGTCAATCTCGACGAAACAAATATCGAGACAGCAGCAGGTGATGACTGAAGCCGATGACTGACTCACATCCAATCAACGAATCACGAATTGAGCGCCACTTTGAACTGCTCTATTGAAAATGCGGTACGGGAGCGGGATCATAGTGTTTTGGCGAGCTTCTTGAGGTTGTTG